>CAUAAZ010000063.1 GCA_958427145.1 uncultured Collinsella sp. | reverse complement strand
TTATGCCAAAACGACGAGCGAACGGGGAAGGCAATATCCGAAAGCGCAAGGATGGCCGCTGGGAGGGCAGATACACTGTCGGTCACGATCCAGAGACAGGCAAGGCCATCATCAAAAATGTCCTCGGCAAAACACAGGCAGAAGTCAAGGAAAAGCTGAAGAAAGCCATCGAGGAAAATGTGGGCATCGACTATGGGCGGGCCAAGACCTACACGGTGGGGAGTTGGCTGGAGGTCTGGATGGAGAACTACGCGAAAGTAAAACTCAGACCGTCCACGTTCAAAACCTCGCAAGGCTTTCTGAAAAACCACATCAAGCCGCAGATCGGCAGCATTCCGCTGGCAGACCTGACATCTCTGGACTTGCAGCGGTTCTACAAGCATCTGCTGGACGGTGGCCGAGTAGACCGCATTGAAGCGAAAAAGAAACCGAAAGGGTTAGCACCGAAAACCGTGCGCAACATCCACCAGATGATCGGGTCTGCGTACAACCTTGCCATCGAGCAGAAACTGGTGAGCAGGAATCCAACACAGGGCTGCGCCCTGCCAAAAGTCGAACACAAGGAGATGAAAACGCTGACCGCCGACCAACTCAGCGCCTTCTTCCGGGAGGCTAGGGACAGCGGCGTGTACGAGCTCTATTACCTCGACCTCGCCACGGGATTGCGGCGTGGGGAACTACTGGGACTGAAGTGGGCGGACATCGACCTCGACCGTGGCGTACTGAAAATTCAACGGGCCATCTCGCGGCAGAACGGTAAGGTAGTGGAAGCTCCGCTGAAAACAAAAAATGCCTACCGCACACTGCCGTTGTCGGCAGACGCGATAGACGTTCTAAAGGCACAGAAAAACAAGGTGGGAAGCAGCGAATGGGTATTTCCATCGCCCACCGGAGGCCCCATGTCCCCGGACAGCGTGTTGCATATGCTGCACCGCGTTCTAAAGCGAGCAGGACTGCCACGGATACGCTTTCACGACCTGCGCCACACCTTCGCAACGATGGCGCTGCAAAACGGCGTGGATGTAAAAACCGTGTCCTCGATGCTCGGTCATTACTCCGCGGGCTTCACGCTGGACACCTACGCCCACGTTACCACCGACGCGCAGCTCAAGGCGGCGCAAACCATGGGGAGCATCCTCTCCCGTGCGGTATAGACCTTTCCGCTATCCGCTCCCGTTGGGGTCAGCGTTTGGGTCAGAAAAAAGCAGCATCCGAAATTAGCAACTTATGCAAACAAAAAGACCCGAAGCCTTACGGTTTCGGGTCTTTTTGGCACGCCGTGAGGGATTCGAACCCCCGGCCTTCTGGTCCGTAGCCAGACGCTCTATCCAGCTGAGCTAACGGCGCTTATTGCTTAGCGCCTTAGTATATTAGCACAGCCGGAGAGGAATTGCAAGCCTTTTTTAATTATTTTCGGCCATATAAGCCAAAATAATTACAGGCCGATGGAGCTTGACACCGCGTCAACTACCTCGCCCATCGTTTTAAGCGTCTTGCCGACGATGTTTTTCGGCGGTTTCTTGGCGCCGGAAACGGTCATTCCGGCAAGCGAGCCGACTGCCACGCCTATGCCCATGCCAACGAGAAAATTTGTCTTAGTCATTGTTTACACCTCCGAAATATATTATGGCCATTTTTGTTTTGCTACTGCACTGTAATTTGTGCTATACTACACTCATTACTCCAGGAGAGGAGAATTTTTTTATGAGTGTAAAAATTCTTGCCGTCGGCGACGTGTGCGGAGAGCCGGGGCTGGATTATCTTACTAAAAATTTGCGCCGTCTGCGCAAGGAGCTTGAGATTGATTTTGTTGTCGTAAACGGCGAAAACGCAAACGTTGTCGGCATAACTCCGCGCCAGGCGGACGCCATACTGCACGCCGGGGCGGACGTCATCACGCTCGGCAACCACACATGGACGCGCACCGAGCTGCGTCCGTATCTTGACGAGCGGCGCAAGATCCTGCGCCCGGCAAACTGTGCGCCGCAGTGCCCAGGACGCGGCATAGACGTTTATAAAACGAGCTTCGGCGACGTGTGCGTTATGAACCTTATGGGACATTTTACGCTCGATACGAACACGGATAACCCCTTCGTTATTGCCGACGGATACATGGAGGAGATACGCGAGAAGATCATCCTCGTCGATTTCCACGCCGAGGGCACGAGCGAAAAGCGTGCAATGGGCTTCCTGCTCGACGGAAAGGCGAGCGCCGTTTGGGGAACGCACACGCATGTTCAGACCTCCGACGCCTGCGTTCTGCCCAACGGCACAGGATATATAACAGACCTCGGCATGACGGGCGCTGTAAATTCCGTTATCGGCATCGAGCCTGAGCAGTCGATCGGCAAATTCTTCGGCGATCCTCCGCGCAGATACGATTCGGCCAAAGGCCCGGCAAAGCTCGAGGGCTGCGTGTTCACCATCGACCCCGAAACCGGCAAATGCCTGAGCGCAGAGGGGGTAAGATTCACATGAGCGATCTGAAAATACTGCATGCGGCGGATCTGCACCTTGACTCGCCCTTTGAGGGACTGGGCGCTGCCAAGGCCGC
>CAUAAZ010000062.1 GCA_958427145.1 uncultured Collinsella sp. | reverse complement strand
TGCGTAATGTGGCCTAGGTGACACACCTTTCCATGCGTTGTTGGTACAGCGTTCCATCTCCAACTGACACACCTCGGCACCCGTCGACGACGGGTGCCTTTCTTTTTCTACGATTGCGTTGGCGCAAAAGGCGCCGTGACCATCGAGGGAAAGGAATAGATATGGTCAAGTATCGTGAGATCCTGCGGCTCGAAGCGCTGGGCGTGAGTCGCAGGAACATCGGCTTCTCGGTCGGATGCTCTCCGAACACGGTTCAAAGCGTTTCGAACCGCGCCAAGGCGGCAGGCATCTCCTGGCCGCTGCCGGAGGAGATGAACGACGCGGCATTGAAGGCGGCTCTCTTCCCGCCCAAGGCCAAGCAAGACGCCGACAAGCACCCCATCGACCACGGGCATGTGGAGAGGGAGATGGGCCGCCGCGGCATGACGATGACGCTTCTCTGGAACGAGTACTGCGACTCCGCCACTTCCGCCGGCAAGGAGCCTTACATGTACTCGGCCTTCTGCCACCGGCACCGCCGTTGGGCCGCGGCCAACAAGGTGTCCATGCACATAGACCGCAAGCCCGCGGAGCAGATCCAGGTCGACTGGGTCGGCGACACCATGGAGGTCGTCGACCCCGACACCGGCGAGCTGCTCAAGGTCTACGTCTTCGTGGCGTGCCTGCCCTACTCCGGCTACGTGTACGCCGAGGGCTTCTACGACATGAGGGCGGAGTCCTGGATATCGGCTCACGTCAACGCCTTTGGCTTCTTCGGCGGCAGCACGCCGATCCTGGTGCCGGACAACCTCAAGACCGGAATCGTCAAGAACACGGTGGCCGAGCTGGTGGTGAACGACCAGTATCGCCTGATGGCGGAGCACTATGGCACTGCCGTAGTTCCGGCAAGGCCCAGGAAGCCCAGGGACAAGGGCGCGGTGGAGATGAGCGTCGGAGTCGTCGAGAGGCGCGCCATAGCAGCGCTGCGCGACAGGCGGTTCATGTCGCTCGGGGACCTGAACAGGGCGCTTCTTGGAAGGGTGCGGGCTATCAACTCGGCCCCCTTCCAGAAGCGCGACGGCAGCAGGGAGAGCGTCTTTCTCGGGCAGGAGAGGGCGCTGCTCATCCCTTTGCCGGCGCAGCCCTACGCGATGACCACGCGCAAGACCGCCACCGTCAATTCTAACTACCACGTGGACTTCGACGGGGCCTGGTACTCGGTTCCGTTCACGTACGCGAGCAGGGTCGTGGAGGTGGTGGCCACCAAGGACGCGGTCGCCGTCGTCGCCGACGGCCAGCGCATCGCCATGCACCAAAGGGTGCGCGAGGGGCAGAGCCCCTGGTCGACGAAGCCGTCCCACATGCCGGAGAACCACAGGGAGTTCCTCGCGTGGAACGGCGAGAGGCTCCGGTCGGAGGCCGCCAAGGTGGGCCCGTCCTGCTCGGAGGTGATGGCGTCGATACTGGCGTCCCACCGCGTCGAGCAGCAGGCGTACCGCAGCTGCAAGGGGCTGATATCGCTAGCCAGGACGCACGGCCGGGAGACGCTGGAGCAGGCATGCGCCAAGGCGCTGTCGTACACGAAGAGCCCCAGCTACAAGACCGTGAAGTCGGTGATACCGACCATCATCCGGGATGACGACCCCGACGACGGCGCGTACCTGCGCGGCGACGGGTTCTACGACGACTATCTCAAGACCGAGGAGGGCTTTGGAAATGACTAAGGAGACCACGATGGACAGGCTGCACCAGATGAGGATGTCGGTGATGGCCAGGGCGTACCGCGAGCAGGAGGAGGCGCCCGGCGTGGAGGAGATGACCTTCGACGAGAGGTTCGCGATGCTGGTGGACGCCGAGTGGGACTCGCGCAGGTCGAACAAGCGCGTCAGGCTCCTGCGCGCCGCCGGCCTCGCCGAGCCCGACGCCAACGTCATGGACGTGCGCTACGACGCCGACCGCAAGCTGGATAAGGCGCAGGTCAGGGAGCTTGCCGACTGCAGGTGGGTGCGCGACCGCCGCAACCTGGTCATCACCGGCGCCAGCGGCGCGGGCAAGACCTGGATGGGATGCGCGCTGGGCGTCGCCGCGTGCAACAACTTCTACTCCGTGCGATACGTCAGGCTCCCCGAGATGCTGGACGACCTGTGCACCGAGAAGAACGAGGAGTGGCTCAAGCGCAAGAAGCGCTACATCAAGTGCGACCTGCTGATCATCGACGACTGGCTGCTGGAGAGCACCAAGGCCAACGAGGCCCGCGAGATCCTGGAGGTGATCGAAGGCAGGTCTCGAACGGGATCCACGATGCTCTGCTCGCAGTTCGGCGCGGGCGCCTGGCACGCGAAGCTGGGCAAGGGCGCGGTCGCTGACGCGGTCATCGACCGTCTGGTCTACAACTCGCATGTGATCCACATCGAGGGCGAGGTCTCGATGCGCAAGAGGCTGAGCACGTTGTAGGGAAAACGGCGGGAGGGGCGATGCCCCTCCCGCGATCACTCCAGGTGGAATGCTGTACCAGCCAATCGTGGAGTGCTGTACCAATGGCGCGTGGAACAGCGTGTCAGTCAGCGCGCATTACGCA
>CAUAAZ010000061.1 GCA_958427145.1 uncultured Collinsella sp. | reverse complement strand
CGCAGGAAGCTTGGATACGCCTAGGCGCGGTCCAAGAAATCGTCCGCACCCCCGTTCAACTAAAAAAGGGTCCCTTTCGGAACCCTTCTTTAAAGTCTTACTGGCGGAGAGCTGGGGATTCGAACCCCAGATGCCCTTTTGGGGCATACTCGCTTAGCAGGCGAGCACCTTCGGCCTCTCGGTCAGCTCTCCGTAACAGCCGTTCTATAGTAACCAAACAGCCGAAGTTGAGCAAGAGGGAATTTTCTAATTGCCCGCTCCTTGCAGTTTTCGCCCCTACCCCAACGAGCGATTGAGGGAGCCGAGCTCATCGTTGCCCATGGTGCGCCACATTTGGAAGATGCAGACGCGCGCCAGGAAAAAGAAGCCGTTATCGACCAACTGCACGGCAGCATCCGCCAGCTGGTTGGTCACGGCGGACACGGGAGGCAACTCGAGCCCGGCCTTACGGATGGTCTCAACCGCATCCTCAAACGTCGGAGGCTCATTGACACCCATCTCGTTCATAAGGCCCTGCATTTCCTCTAGCGCGTTGCTACCCGACTCCTCGCCGCGCGGTACCAGACGGTAGCACGCCAGCGCGAGCTCGAGCTGGTCGCAGTTCCAATAGGCAAACGCCAGGCGATAGAACAGATAACCGATTGCGGAACGGTCGCTGGCGATGCGCAGGCCGTGGCGCGCCACCTCGATAATCTCGTCAAAGCGTTCCAGGCGCGCCAACACATTGATGAGCGCAAAATGTGACTGCATAGAAGAGCGTGCCAAATCGTAAAGACGACGCACCTCGGGTAGCGCCCGTTCAAAATCCTCCTGATCGGCATAATAACTGCAGATCTCGTGCTGAGCAAAGTAGAGCGCGTCGGGAGCGCGCAGGATGCGCACCGAGCAATCTTCCTCCATTACCGGCAGCACCATGCGTACCAGCTGGTTGTCGCAAAACTGCGTCTGGACCGGACCCGTTGCCAAAAGCTCGGCAACGGCGCACTTAGCCTCCAGCTCCTCAACAAGACGGGAGAAACCCTCAAACGCATTTGCACGGTCAACTTTGGCCTGCTCGCGCAACTCAACGACGCGCGCCACATACGGGTCATCGTCCTCCTCCATGACCTCAAGCTCATCAGCCGTATCGGCAAGCAGCAAGTCACGCAACGCCGGCGGCAGCGAACGGTGGTCGTCACGCGGGCGAGCGTGAACCTCAGCGGGCTCAATCGCATCCGGCGCGTCTGACTCATATGCCTCAAGCATGCGCTTGCACGGCATATCGTCCATATCCATGCTCTCAAGATCCTTGGCGACAGGTACACAATTGGCCAGATAGGCCGCGCGCCCAAAGGAATGTGTTGCAATAATGCGCTCGCCCTGCTCGCCGTCGGGAACCGCAATCTGAACGTAGCAGCGCGTAATGCTGGCGCCTGCGGCAAAGCAAGCCGCCGCCAGCGTAAGCGCCACGCGCGCATCGTGCTCCGCAGCCCAAATCGCGCGCACGTCCTCGTCCAACTCGCGCCAGACGTCATCCTGGGCGTCGTATTCACGTTGCGGCATGGCATCCACGATAGAGCGCCCAAACCGAACGAGCATAATCCCCTCGGCAACGTTTGCCCGATAGGTATAGTCGAGCCGTGTGACCACGTTAAGCGCCTCAACAATACGCGCGAAGCGGGTACGCACATCCCACTCACCGCCCGGCTGGCAAGCCACCGTTCCCGGCTTTGCCCACGGGTTGTCGCTCGAGGTCGTATCGAGCAGTCGAGGAATATCGTTGGTCGTCTTGGCGATATGCCATGCGTCAAAGAGCGCGCAGCCCTCCAGACTCGGAGACGAGGCCGCAGGGCCTAAACCGGCCCCGATGCGCTCGAGGATGCCGGAGAGGCGGTTGAGACGGCACTCGATGGCAAGCAGCGTGTCAATCTCGTCCTGGTCCAGCAGACTACGATCAAAATTGAGATAGAACAGCTTTGAGCGATCGATGCGCGCTAGGCTCAATTCGGTCTTTGCCGCGATGGTGCGCAGGCGCGGCAGGTTGACCTCGCCCATCAAGGCCGCGGCATAGCGCTCGATACCGCTCGGATTATCTGTGTGATCGATGCGATAAAGCAACGTCTCGATGGCATCGGGGAGCGGCGTGGAATCAAAGCCCAGAAGCACCTCAACCGGCTCCGAGAGTTTTATAAGCTTTATTTTGTCGACGGCATTTTTCATTCCTTCGTCGAGCCTGCCAGCGTCTACCGTATTTGCGGCAACATTTTCGGAATCGGCAAATATCACGTAGCGTAAAAACATCGATGCCATAAACTCGCCGTAGCGAAGGCTGCGAGTCGTATTCCACGTCTCGTGATCGGATTGTTCGCGCATGGTACCTTCGGGAGAGCCGTTGACTCGTGCTTGGGGACGCATGGTACCGTCGCTGTCCCTCACCGTAATCTCGCCAATGCTGGGGTTGGACTCGTCAAGGACCAGTTGCATGTCGGGTTCATCGGGCAATGACGCCTCGCTAACGGGACGGTCAACCTTGTACACCTCACCCGAAACGCTCACGTAGCCCAAGAGCGATATGTGGCTTTTGCCGACGAATTCGACGACATAGCATGACTCTTTAGGGTCCTCACCAAAGACTTTCCAGACAACGCCATACGAGCGTCCCGCAGGCTGCTCGGGCATTGCCGGAAAGCGCTTTTTGGGATCGAGAAACCTGAGCTTGTATGTCGGACGCTCTGCCACGAAATATCACCCTGATCGGTCGTTTGGAGAAAGAGCACGCCGCGGATTCACCGAGGCGCTTACTCGAAATCTTACACGAGTCGATAACAAAAAAAGCCCCCGTTGCCGGAGGCTTCAAGTTCAATTGGTGCGGCGTATAGGATTCCGCGCATCCGCTTCGCGGATGGCTTATAGGACAAAATGTGTGTCCCGATAGAACATCCGTTTCCATCCATTAATC
>CAUAAZ010000060.1 GCA_958427145.1 uncultured Collinsella sp. | reverse complement strand
TGGATGATAAAGCCATCGACGCCCAGCGAGAGCATCTTGTCGACGTACATGAGCTCGGTCTCGGGGTTAAAGTTGCTCGTGCAAACGACCGTCTGGTAGCCCGCGGGGAGCATGACCTGCTCCATGCCATTGAGAACGAGCCCCGCCCATTTGTTGGTGTTATCCAAAATGATGATGGCAATGACGTGGGTTTGCTTGCCGGTGAGCGTCTGCGCTTGGGCGTTGGGAACGTATCCGAGTTCCTTAATGACGCGCGCGATTTTGTTCTGCGTCTTCTCGCTAAGCTTTTCTCGTTTGTCGTTGAGGTAATACGAGACGCTTGCCGTCGAGGTTCCCGCCTCTCGAGCGACGTCTGCGATCGTAACGCGCTGTTTTGCCACAGCGACTCCTTCCGACAGATGAGCATTTTCCAACATGATGACTTTGAGTCTTGGTGAAGGATACGCTTCGGTGAGCGGCTTTTTCCTTTCATATGAGTATGCAACAAATGCGGCATACGGGTGGGGTCGAAATTTGTGACCGGCATGCGCATCTGCCGTCTACCGAGAAAATCAAATACTTCTTGACTTTTGAAATCGAGGGCAAAATCGCAGGATTCATTTTTGGTTAAACGCATAACTAAATCGCATAACCAACGCTCTGACCTGCGCGTTTACCGAAATAAGCTGGCATTAAGAAAAACGAGCACCTATATTGTTCTTGTCGAAAAGACAGCAAGTCCAAACGGCAGGGGATGCTCCGGAGGCCTCCGCAAACGGTGTCTTGCGCACGC
The DNA here is from genome assembly GCA_958427145.1 of uncultured Collinsella sp. Classification (GTDB taxonomy): domain Bacteria; phylum Actinomycetota; class Coriobacteriia; order Coriobacteriales; family Coriobacteriaceae; genus Collinsella. The sequence goes on along the minus strand of CAUAAZ010000060.1, from coordinate 2,320 downwards.
AACTCTATGAAAAGAGGGAAGCAATGAAGATCGTAGGCGTTGCCGCCTGTACTGTGGGTATCGCCCACACGTATATGGCCCAGAAGGCGATTCAGGATGAATGCGCCGCCCGTGGCATCGAGTGCAAGGTCGAGGCTCAGGGTGGCCTGGGTATCGAGAATGAGCTCACGCAGGAAGACGTGGACTCCGCCGACCTGGTCCTGGAGTCCGTCGACGTGGGTGTCGAGAACGAGGACCGTTTTGAGCAGAAGATGGCCGAGGGCAAGTTCCTGAAGGTCGGCACCTCGGATGTAATCGCCGATCCGGTAAAGATCATCGACCAGGCCATTGAGATCATCAAGGCGACGGGTGGCGCCGTTGACGCGCCCAAGGCCGAGGCCAAGGCAGAGAAGAAGGCCGTCTCCGCTGCCCCGCAGGCCCCGACACCGGCGTCCAAGCAGTCTATCTTTGCCGATCCGGGTAAGACGCTGCTCAATGCATTCAATACCGGCGTTTCCTATTTTATCCCCATCGTCGTTATCGGCGGCGTGTTTCTTGCCTTCTCGCTGGCATCCGGTACCGCCGGCGCCAACGGCATGGAGGTTACGAACCCGCTGATGGTGAGCCTTAACACCATCGGCATGGCCGGCATCTCCATGATGATCCCGGTGCTTGCGGCATACATCTCCTACTCGATGGCCGGCAAGCCCGCGCTCGCCCCCGGTTTTGTCCTGGGCTACCTGGTCAACAACGCAGTCGTTACCCCTAACGGCAACAGCGTTTCGACCGGCTTCTTGGGCGCCATGATCATGGCGGTCATCTGCGGCTACTTTGTCCGCTGGATGAAGACCTGGAAGGTCAACAACACCATCCAGACCATCATGCCCATCCTGATCATCCCGATTCTGACCTCGCTTATCCTGGGCATGGCCTATATCTACATCCTGGCCACGCCGCTTGGCTTTGTGATGGACTGGCTCACCGGCGTGCTCGGCAGCCTGCAGGGCGGTTCCGCAGTTGTCCTGGGTCTGGTCATTGGCGTTATGACCGCCTTCGATATGGGTGGCCCCATCAACAAGACCGCTTCGACCTTTACTATGGCCATCATGGCCTCCGGCATCTACGGCCCCAACGGTATGTTCCGCGTCGCCGTCGCCATTCCCCCGATTGCCTGCGGCCTTGCTGCGCTCATCGCCAAGAATAAGTTCGATGACGCCGATCGCCAGATGGGTATCTCCGCACTGTTCATGGGCTGCATCGGTATTACCGAGGGCGCTATCCCCTTCGCGGTCAAGGACCTCGGTCACACCCTGCCCGGCATTTGCATCGGCTCTGCCGTGGGTGCGGCACTTGCCGCCTTCCAGGGCATCGACTGCTACGTCCCGCACGGTGGCTTTATCGTCGCCCTTGCCACCAACAACGTCGCGCTGTTCTGCCTGGACATCGTGATTGGCGCCGTGGTCGCCGCTGCAATCCTGATTGCCATGAAGCCCACGCTCGATAAGCAGGCCAAGTAAACCTTTAAGGACTCCGGTTGTGCGGAGGGATGGATTTGACTCCGCACAACCGCCCCTACACAACAAAATCCATCCGTACTGATAGGGCCCACATCTGGGTCCCAGGGAACTTTTGTCAAAAATCCTCTGGAGAAGGAGAACAAAATGTCCAACCTCACCATCCGCCAGGCCGTTCAGGGCATGCTCAAACTGCAGGATAGCGGCGATCACGCAACCATGGTCGGCATTGGCCCCATGAGCCCCAACCTGATTCAGGCCGTGTTCGAGCTTGCCAAGGACGAGGATTTCCCGCCCATGTTTATCGCCAGCCGCAACCAGGTCGATATGGACGAGATGGGCGCCGGCTACGTCAACGGTTGGGACCAGACGCGCTTTGCCGCCGACATCAAGAAGGTCGCCGACGAGGTGGGTTACACCGGTCCGTACTATCTGTGCCGAGATCACGGCGGTCCGTGGCAGCGCGACGAGGAGCGTAACGCCCACCTGCCCGAGGACGAGGCCATGGAGCTCGCCCGCAAGTCCTTCGTCGCCGACATGGAGGCAGGCTTTGACCTGCTGATGGTCGACCCCACCAAGGATCCCTATCAGATCGGCAAGGTTATTCCGCTCGACGTGGTGCTTCGCCGCACGATCGATCTTATCGACTACCTTGAGCAGTACCGTCGCGAGCATAACCTGCCCGAGGTCGCCTATGAGGTCGGTACCGAGGAGACCAATGGCGGCTTGACCTCTACCGATAAGTACGAGGAGTTCATTTCTCAGCTGCAGCCCGAGCTCGAGAAGCGCGGCTGCCCCATGCCCACCTTTATCGTCGGCCAGACCGG
>CAUAAZ010000059.1 GCA_958427145.1 uncultured Collinsella sp. | reverse complement strand
TATACCACGGTGGCATCACCTATATGTCAATTCTGGTCTAACAGAGCCTTTTTGTATCTGAAGGACAAAGTGGCTACACTACAATCCGTTTGAGCAATAGATATATATAGGCAGTACCGTGGGGGCTGATGAAGATGGTCGAGTGGATCGTTCGTCGTGCGCAGGGCGACCGTGCGCGCGTGGGCACGTTGACGGGCATGGTGTGTATTCTCGCTAATGTTGCGCTTTGTGCTGCGAAGGGCGCAATTGGTGTGCTGTCGGGATCGGTTTCGATTGTGGCGGATGCCATGAACAACCTGTCCGATGCCAGCTCGAATATCGTGAGCGTGCTGGGCTTTAAGCTGGCGAGCAAGCCGGCGGACCCCGAGCATCCTTACGGACATGGCCGCTACGAGTATCTCTCGGGTCTGGTCGTGGCGGCGCTCGTGCTGCTGATCGGCGTTGAGCTGGTGAAGTCCTCGGTTGAGCGCATCATCCACCCCGAACCTGTCGAGTTCTCGCTTGCCCTGGTGGCAGTTCTAGTGCTTTCGATGGTCGTAAAGCTCTGGATGGCGGCCCTCAACCAAAAGCTCGGCGATCGCATTGAGTCCGAGACGCTGCATGCGACCGCGCAGGATTCCAAGAACGATGTCCTTGCCACAGGCGCCGTGCTGGCATGTGCGATTGTTTCGCAGGTGACGCACATCAATCTTGACGCATGGGTTGGCCTTGCCGTTGGCGCCTATATTGGCTGGAGCGGCCTTGAACTTATTCAAGATACGGTGAGCCCGCTTTTGGGCCAGTCACCCGATCCTAAGCTGGTCAAGCACATTCGAGACAAGATCATGAGCTATCCCGGCGTTTTGGGCGTTCACGATTTGATGGTTCACGACTACGGCCCGGGCAGGAAGTTTGCAAGTGCGCACGCCGAGATGGCGGCCGAGGCCAGCCCGCTGGAAAGCCACGACACGCTCGATAACATCGAGCAGTCGTTTAGGGACGAAGACGGCATGATCGTCACGCTTCATTACGACCCCATCGTGACCGACGATCCAAAGGTGGCAGATATGCGCCTCCGCATCAACGCGATGGCCAAACAGATCGACGGCCGTATTTCGATCCACGACCTGCGCTGCGTGCCGGGCCCTACGCACACTAACGTGATTTTTGACTGCGTGCGTCCTTCGGATTTAACGATGGGCGCCGATGACCTTAGGCGCACGCTGGCGCAGCAGGTGGAGTCCGAATATCCCAAGTCGATAGCCAAGATTACGGTCGATGAAGACTTCGTCGGCGCGGCACGCGAGTAGGGCTGTATCGCTAGGGCCATTCGCGCAAAAGGGGAGACCATGAAGAAACTGTATCTGCTCCGTCACGGTCAGACGGAGTTCAATGTCAAAAAGCTCGTCCAGGGCCGCTGCGATTCACCGCTAACGGACTTGGGCCGTCAGCAGGCCGCAAAGGCCGCCGCATGGCTTAAAGCCCGCGACGTCACCCCCGACAAGGTAGTCTCGTCTCCTTTAAGCCGAGCCATGGCCACGGCTCGGCTCGTCGCAGGCGAGCTCCTCGGCCCGGACGCCGCCGTCGAGCCCTGCGAAGGCATCATCGAACGCTGCTATGGCTCCTTTGAAGGGGGCCCGCACGACGCACTGCCTACCGACGTCTGGGATCCGGGCGAGGACTTAATCCCCTTCGGAGGGGAGGGAAGTCAGGCGCTGCAAGAGCGTATGGTAAGCACGCTCGCTAATCTCATGAGCGCCGATGATGTTGAAACCGTCCTGGCAGTAAGCCACGGCAGCGCCAGCCGCCAATTCATCAAAGCCGCCGCCCCAGAGGGCTTCGAACTCCCAGCAAAGCTCCCCAACTGCGCCATCATGATCTTTGATTTTGAGGATTCGCAAGAAGAATGCGACACGTCCCAATGTAAGTTCACCTTGCAGCAGATCATCGATCCTCAACAAAGTCTTTAGCCTGAGCGAGCAGAGTTAAGCAGGCATCAACGTGTCGTCTCCCGAGCTTTGGCTTGACACGCTGAACATCTACAAGGATAACCTTGAGGCCGTCGAGGCGTTCCTGGCCGACGCCCGCGCCATGGGCGACGGTCGCCTCAATGTGGTGCTCACCGGTGCCGGCACCTCCGATTACGTGGGTGAGGTTGTCGTCCTCAACCCCGACCTATCCCTCGTCGAGACCTATCTCGGTGGCGAGAGCGTCTACACTGAGAAGTAGCTGCTGACCTATTTGCGATTTGATGCGAATAATGAGACCCCGATTCGGCTTTATCGAATCGGGGTCTTTGCTGTGGTGTCCAGCTAAATCAAAACAGGCCTATTCTGCGACGATGATGCGAGTTGATTCGAGAACCATGGAACGCTGTTTGTCGTTGACATTTGCATCGGTGATGAGTGCGTCCATTTGATCGAGATTGAAGAAGCCGAAGAAGTCCATCTGTCCGATCTTGCTTGAATCGCAGACAAGGTAACGCTTGGCGGCGCGATCGCAAGCGAGCGCCTGTAAGCGTCCTTCCTCAAGGTTAGAACAGGAGATGGATTGGGCGAGTACGCCGTTGGTGCCGATAAAGCAAGTGTCGATACCGAGCGGGGCGAGAGCATCTTCGGCGATGGGCCCGACGAAAGAACCCGATCGTTTGCGATACTGTCCTCCCAGGGCCCAGATCTCCACATCGTTACGCGTCTGGAGCATGTTCAGCACGATGATGCTGTTTGTGATGACGCGCAGCCGCATGCGCGGCAGCGCACGGGCGATGAGAGCGCAAGTCGAACCGGGTCCGAGGAAGATGGTGTCGCGCTCTCTGATGAGGTTGACAGCGGTGCGTGCGATATGCTCTTTTTCAGGGGAGCGGATTGAGAGCTTTTCAAAAAACGGGACCTCTTCGGCAATGGGGGAGCCGCTTGAAAGTCGGATGCCACCGTACTCGCGGATGACGCCAGCGCGTCGCGAGAGCTCATCGAAGTCTCTTCGAGCGGTCATTTCAGATATACCAAAGATTGTTGCGGCTTGGGCAACAGTGACCATTCCGCGCTGAGCGCACAGCTCAAGTAATTGTTCGTGACGTTCGGGTTTAAGCATGGCTTGCCAATTGGATTATGCGGTAATGACGGAGGTATAGGCGCGGAGGGCCTCGATGGTCCGGGGGTCTGCGTCCTCGTTAATGAATGCCGCGGTCATATCCTCCAGTGTGGTGAAAAGGCAGAAGTCGCGCCTTCCGACTTTTTCAGCATCTACAACAAGATAACGCTCCTGAGCTCGAGAAAGAGCGTCTGAGAGGACCATGGCTGCATCGGGACGAGAGCCAAAGACCTCGTTTCCAAAAATACCGGTTGCCGAGACGTAGGCCTTGGGAGCGGATAGACCGTAGGGGCCGCGGCCGTTGTATGGCATGGTGAAAACTCGCGTGTCGTGACGCATCATGCCACCAACAAAGAATAGATCTATATGTGGATTGTCGGCTAGCAGGTTCAGCACGGGAAGACTGTTGGTGACGACGCGTATGTCCTCCTGGGGCAAATACGAACACATGAGCTCGAGAGTGGAGCCTCCACCGAGAAAGATCGTATCGCCGGCTGAGACGGTTTGGGCGGCGGCTATAGCAGCGGCACGTTTCTGATCAACTTGAAAACGACGTTTCTCCTCATGCGGGGTCAAACGTGAAAGGGCTGTTCCGTGGGCGGAGTGTGGAAGCTGAGCCCCTCCGTGTACGCGCACAAGAAGGCCCTTGTCGGCAAGCTCGGCCAGGTCACGCCTGATGGTCATATCCGAAACAGATAGGGTATTAGATATCTCGTTTACCGATACCGAATGATGTTGATCGAGCAAGTCGAGAATGGCCTGCTGGCGTTCGGATTTCATGAGTGCCGACTCCCTCATCGAGCGTTTGTTCTTATTTCAATGTAAACGAACAACATAAATAAACGCAAACCGTTCACGAAGGCACATTACCTTTCACCGGTCAAAACATAACGCTCACGGAAAAAACCATCAAATAGGAGGTAAATAGAGCTCATTCTAAAAATCATCTCTTGACCAATAAACAAATATAGACGAACAGAACGAACAGAACGAACAGAACGAACAGAACGAACAGAACGAACAGAA
>CAUAAZ010000058.1 GCA_958427145.1 uncultured Collinsella sp. | reverse complement strand
GCTGGCATGGCAAGGCGCCCAACGATGAACAGTTTGAGCAGGCCATGGCCGAGCTCGCAGCAGCAGGGGAGGAGCTCTAATGGCAGACGTCAAAAAAGTCGCCACGCGCGTTAGCTATGGCGAGGCACTCGTCGAGCTGGGCAATGAGCGCGATGACTTTGTGGTTCTCGATGCCGACCTGGCCGCTGCCACGCAGACCGGTAAGTTTAAGGCCGCGCACCCTGAGCGCTTCTACGACGCCGGCATCGCCGAGAGCAACCTGATGGGTCTTGCCGCCGGCATCGCGACCACGGGCCACGTCGCCTTTGCGAGCACCTTTGCCATGTTCGCCGCCGGCCGCGCGTACGAACAAGTCCGCAATTCCATTGGCTACCCGCATCTCAACGTCAAGATTGGCGCTACCCATGCCGGCATTTCGGTGGGTGAGGACGGCGCCACGCACCAGTGCTGCGAGGATATCGCACTCATGCGCACGATTCCGGGTATGACGGTGGTCGTTCCCGCCGACGATGTCGAGGCTCGTGCCTGTGTGCGCGCCGCTTATGAGTTTGAGGGCCCGGTTTACATGCGCTTCGGCCGCCTGGCAACACCGGTCATCAACGATCACGAGGACTATGAGTTCAAGATTGGTCGCGGTGTGGTCGTGCGCGAGGGGTCCGATGTGACCATCATCGCTTGTGGTCTTATGGTCGCCGAGGCGCTTGAGGCTGCCGAGGCGCTTGCTGCCGATGGCATCGACGCCGAGGTCATCAATATGCATACCATTAAACCGCTCGACGAGCGCCTGGTGGTCGCCAGCGCAAAGAAGACCGGTCGCGTGGTCACCGCCGAGGAGCATTCGATTATCGGCGGGCTTGGCGAGGCCGTTGCCTCAGTGCTCGCGGAGCAGCATCCAGTGCCGATGCGTCGCGTCGGCGTGCGCGATGTGTACGGTGAGTCCGGCCCTGCGGTTGATTTGCTGCATAAGTACGGTTTGGACGCCGACGGCATCGAAGCCGCGGTCAGGTCCGTGTTGTAAGGAGGGTTCTACATGGGATTTGTATCTGCCAACCAGGTGACGATTGGACATGCATCGGCCTCACGCGAGGACGCGCTGCATTATTTGTCCGAGCAGGCTATTGAGCTTGGCTTTGCCGATGACGCGTCCGCTGTTGAAGCCGCGTTCATTGCTCGCGAAAACGAGGCCGAGACTGGCCTCGTCGCCGGGTTTGCCGTTCCGCATGCCAAGAGCGATGCGATTCATACGCCGGGTGTGGCCGTGCTCAAACTGGCCGAGCCCGTTGAATGGCCGAGCTTTGATGGCGTACCCGTCGATGTTGCGCTCGCGCTGTACGTGCCCGCCGGCGAGGCTGGAACCACGCACCTGCGTCTGCTCTCCAAGGCTGCCGTGATGCTGATGGACGCCGGCTTCCGTGACAAGGTGCGCGCGAGCACCGATCCCGTTGAGATTGCGGAGCTCATCAATAGCGGACTCGAAGACTAGAACGGTCATCCCGTTCAATCAATTGATCCTTCTCCAAGGAAAAGGGCCGCGACGCCGTATGGGTGTCACGGCCCTATTTGCGTTTCCCCAGATAAAACCTGCCAAAATAAACCTGTCCCTTATTGGCAGGTCAGTTAACGCAGTGCAGGTTGAGCATATGCGAGCGAGCGGGCTCCGGGTGCGGTAAGGTGACGTGAAACAAGCGGGCGCTGACCTTTTGGTCGCGCCCGTGAAGTTGAACGTCAGATTGCCGTGCCCGGAGCCCGCGCAGCGCCGAGCAGTTACGCCGTTTGTAAAACGGCGTAACCTAAAGGTTCATGTTGCCGTGGATGTAGGGGGTGACCTCGGGGGAGATGTGGCCGCATCCCAGCTCGCGCAGCGCGGACTCGATGGCGGCGGGCAACGGGGTCTTGCCCCCGCCGTCGACGGTAGCACCGCCGAGGGCGGCAATCTTGGCGACATCTGCGGGGGCGGCCTCGATGTGCATGCAGCCGCCGACCAAGCGCGCGCGAACCTGCGCCAGACCAAGTTCGTGCAGGTAATCCTCGCAGGCGCGGATTAAATCGACCTTCTCGCGCGTAAGCTCCTCGCCCGTGGGAACGCGCGTGGCAAGACATGCTCCCGCCGGCAGGTTCCAAACGGGATAGCCCCATGCGCGCAGCAGCTCGCGCTCTTCGTCCTTGGTAAAGCCGACCTCCATGAGAGGGGAGCGTACGCCGAGCTCTTTTGCCGCGCGCATACCAGGGCGGTAGTCGCCGCGATCACTTGCATTGCTGCCATCGATGACGGTGGGAAAGCCGAGCGACTTGGCGTGGTTGACGATGGCGGTAAAGCCGGCGTGCTTGCAGTGGTAGCAGCGATTAGCATCGTTGCAGGCTACTTGGGGGAGCTGCAACTGATCGACCGAAAGATTGAGCACAGGGAGCTTAAAATGCGGCTCCTCATTGGTTTGCCCGTCAACGGACCGCTCAAACGAAGCCTGTTCAGGCGTGCCGATGAGCGGCGTGGTGAGGTGAACGAGAAGCATGCTGGCAGGCATGATGCGGGCGCAGACCGCGGCCAAAAAGCTGCTGTCGACGCCGCCAGAAAAGCCGATAGCGACGCGTCCGTATGCCAAAAGCAGCTGCTCGAGCTCTGCGAGTTTGTCCTGAAGCTCCTTTGCAGGTGCGGTGGTGTCTGAAAACATGAATTGATCCTTACCAATATGTACGCGGTCAACAACTATAATCCTACCGGGCTGCTTGTCATAATACTTCTACCTATGTAACGAAAGTGCAATATGGTATATACGTTATATACCAGTTGCTAAATGCGGTAGAGTTGCGGCAATGCGATAGCGAGAGCCGATGGGGGACCGATATGATCAAGGCTGTAATTTTTGACATGGACGGAACGCTGGTCGATACCGAGCGTTTGGGCATTAAGGCATGGAAGGCGGGCGCTGCCGAGCTGGGGGTCGCGATTGATGAAGCGCTGATCCATCAGTTTATCGGTCGCACCCTACCCGATGTCATGGACATCCTTGATAAGCATTACGGCAGCCACGAAACCACCGAGGCGGTCTATGCCCGCCACAAGGAGATTCGCGACGAGATGGTCAAGACCGAACTGGAGCTTAAGGCCGGCGCCGCCGAGTGCATAGACGAGCTGCTGGCTGCGGGCTATCACGTGGGCCTTGCGACGTCGTCGCGCCTCGCTACGGCCGAACGCAACCTTAAGATGGTCGGCCTCTTTGACAAGTTTGAAACGGTGACCTGTGGCGATGACGTCGTGCACGGCAAGCCCGACCCCGAGATGTATCTGCTTGCCTGCGAGCGCGCGGGCTTTGCCCCCGAGGAGTGCGCCGTGGTCGAGGATTCGCGCAACGGCTGTGTCTCGGGCATCACGGCCGGCTGCCATGTCTTTGCCGTGCCCGATATCGTGCCGCTGCCGCAGGATGTGGTGGATGGCTGCGAGGTCGTGCTCGACACGTTGTTCGATCTGGCGGCGGCGGTCAAGGCCGTGCACTAGGCAGTTGCGGCGTTGAAGCGAGCAATCAGCCGTCTTTGCACTTAAGCATAAGAGGTCCGGCAATGGTCGGGCCTCTTATGCTTAAGCGGCGTTTTGGCATACTGGCCGACGTGCTATAGATACGCGCCTAGGTTGATGGCGGTGGCTTCGGCGTGGCTGCTCGCCTGGGTGCTGGCGCGCTCGAGGAGGAACGGCCGCACGAGTTCTTGGCGGTTGATATCCTCTGCGGTGGTGACTGCGGCGACGGTGCGCGCTGCAGAGCCGACGCGGATATGCTTGGTCTTTGTCGGGACCTTGTTCTCGATTTGCTCCATCAGCAGTTGGACACCCTTGCGGCCAATCTCGTAGCCCGGGGGCGCTACCGTAGTGAGCGGGACCGATCCGCTCCAAGCGAGTGGGTTGCCGTCGCATCCGGCCACGCGAACCTGCTCGGGGACGGAGATGCCTTTGTCGACCAATGCCGAGATAACGCCCGAGGCCAACACGTCGGTCAGACCGACGACAAAATCGGGGCGTTCGTTGGCGGGGCGCCCGGCAATCTGAGCGCCAATGCTGTAGCCGTCGGCTGCGGTATTCCACTCTCCGGCGTCAATGACCTCAATTTTGATATCGGGATGCAGGGCGAGGGCCTTGTGAATGCCAAGTACGCGCAGGGTGAGCTGCATAAATGCTGCTCGGCCGACGACGACAATATGGTGTGCGCCGCGGGCGATGGCAAGTTCGGCAATGATGCGACCCTGGGCTTCGTTGTCGGCCGCTACGTAGTAGCCGGGCTCGGAGCAATGGATGTCCAGATGGACGATCGGCACGGGCATCTTGGTCATGGCGGGGTGCCAGTCGGGGGATGCCATGGGCTGAACCATGACGCCGGACATCTGG
>CAUAAZ010000057.1 GCA_958427145.1 uncultured Collinsella sp. | reverse complement strand
TCTTATTCTTTGATGAGCCGACCTCGGCGCTCGATCCGGAGCTGACGGCCGAGGTGCTGCATGTCATTAAAGACCTTGCCGCGCAGAATATGACGATGGTAATCGTGACCCACGCAATGCAGTTTGCGCGCGATGTTGCCGATCGCGTGGTCTTTATGGACGGAGGCCGCATTGTCGAGGAGGGTCCGGCCGAGCAGGTTATCAATCACCCGCGTGAGCAACGTACCCGTGAGTTCTTGAGCCGTATCGAGGGGTAGGCTCAGGTATTTACTCAACTATTAATTGAGGCGAAGCCGCCGCAGGTCTTACGGACTGTGGCGGCTTTTTGTTTGCATCGACGGGGTTCAATAATCGCCTCACAAGCTTGTCTCTTCCTCTCGCCGCCTGTATTCATACGTGTGCCGAAAGGTATGCATGGACAGCCGCCCGTGAGGGTAGGGTGGTGGCATAGGACATTTGGAGGGTGAGTCGGCTCGGCTGCCGACCATGCTGCTCCCGGGATGGCACCGACCGCGAACTCTCCCCGTTGGCGTCGCGCATTGCGCGCGGCCCTGCAAGGAGGTCATCATGGGTGCTCCCAAGACCGGTAACGTAAGGAACGTGGTGCTCGTAGGCCAAGGCGGGGTGGGCAAGACTTCGCTCGCCGAGGCCATGCTCCACCTTTCCGGCAAGACCGCCCGCCTGGGCGGCCACGACGGCACCAAGCCCACGCTCGACTATGACCCTGAAGAGGTCAAGCGTTCATTCTCCATCTCGACGACCATCGCGCCGATCGATTGGAAGGGCGCCCGCATCAACGTGCTCGATGCCCCGTGCTACCCCGATTTTATCGGCGACGCCTTTGCCGCGATGAGCGTCTGCGAGACGGCTCTGTTTGTGGTCGACGCCGAGGCCGGCCCGCAGCCTACGACGGTTAAGCTCTGGTATGCCGCCGAGGACCTGCGCTTGGCGCGTGCGGTGTTCGTAAACCGCCTGTCGCGCTCCGAGGCCAGCTTTGCGACCACGATGGACCTGCTGCAGGAGCGCTTTGGCACGCGACTGGGCGCCGTGACCCTTCCCTGGGGCGAGGGCGAGGACTTTGATGGCATCATCGACCTGGTGCGCATGAAGGCGCGCCATTGCAACGGCACCGAAGCCGTTGAGTCGGAGATTCCCGAGGAGTATCGTGCCCAGGCCGAGGAAGCCCATGACCATCTGTGCGAGCTGGTGGCCGAGGCTGACGACGAACTGATGATGAAGTACTTGGAAGGCGAGGAGACGCTGACGCAGGAGGAGCTTGAAGGCCTGCTGTCGAAGGCGATTGCCGAGCGCATCTTTGTGCCGGTCTTTGCGGGCGATTGCATTAAGGAGCAGGGCGTCAACTCGCTGATGGACGACATTGCCACATACTTCCCGGCGCCGACGGACTACGGCGAGATGCCGCTCATCGACGGCGATTCGCTCAAGATTTCGAGCGACGATGATCGTCCGGTGGCGTTTGTGTTTAAGACGTTGGCCGATCCGCAGCAGGGTCGCATCAGCTTTATCAAGGTGCTGACGGGTACGCTTGAGCCGGGTCTTGAGCTGATCAACGCGCGTACCCGCAAGAGCGATCGTCTGGCCCACCTGTATGTGATGTGCGGCCGCGATATGACCGAGGTTGGCCACGCTTATGCCGGTGACATCATCGTGGCACCCAAGCTGGCTGCCGAGACGGGTGACACACTCTCCATTACCGGTAAGGTCGAGGCGGCGGCGTTTAAGTTCCCCAACTCGCAGTACCGCATTGCCATCGAGGCCGAGAACCGTGGCGACGAAGAGAAGCTCTATACGTTTATCGAGAAGGCGTGCAAGGCTGATCCGACCATGAGCATCGATCGTGACGAGGAGACCGGCCAGACCATCATTTCGACGGTGGGTGAGGCGCAGGTTTCGGTGCTGCTCAACCGTTTGGAGGATCGCACCAAAGTCGTGGCCAAGAGCGTGCCGATCCGCATTCCGTATCGCGAGACCATTCGCCGTACGGCAAGTGCCCAGGGCCGCCATAAGAAGCAGACCGGCGGCGCCGGTCAGTACGGCGACTGCTGGCTGCGCGTGGAGCCGCTCATTGGGCCCGACGGCACGAGCGACGGCTATGAGTTTGTGGACGAGGTCGTGGGCGGCCGCATTCCGCGTTCGCTGATCCCCGCCGTGGACAAGGGCGTCCAGGAGACCATGAAGGACGGCATCATTGCCGGCTATCCGCTCACGGGCATTCGCGTGGCTGTGTACGACGGCTCGTATCACAGCGTCGACTCCAACGAGATGGCGTTCCGCGCGGCGGCTCGCATCGGCCTGCGCAAGGCATGCGCCGATGCCGACCCGGTGGTGCTGGAGCCCATCGAGGAAATCACGGTGACTATCCCCGAGAGCTACGCCGGCGCCGTGATGGGCGACATCTCGGCATCGCGCGGTCGCGTGACGGGCATGGAGACCGATGAGCGCGGCGACACCGTGGTCATCGCTCAAGCCCCGCTGGCTGAGCTGACGGATTACTCGACGCGCCTGCGCTCTATCACGCGCGGCACGGGTGACTTTACCATGAAGCCCGTCGGCTACGAGCAGGTTCCCTATGACGTTCAGGCCAAGCTCGTGGAGCGCTATGAGGAGGGCCGCGCCAAGTAACGCGTGGTTTTGCCTGCAACATGCATGCCGATGCAAGGGCCGCCCTGGGTAACCGGGGCGGCCCTTTTTGATCCCTTGGGGACGGAGGAAAACGGATCATTTTTTGGGTTACGGGCAGCTTGGTCGGCCCTAGTCTCCCGAGGTCTGGTTGCGGCCGGTGGCGTAGTCGATCTGCACATGCGGCTGCAGGTTGTAGCAGTACACGTGGAAGCAGAGGGTCTTGCCGTGGTCCTCGACCGATTGCGCCTCAAGGCGCATGCCACGGCAGACAAGTTCCTCTTCGTTATACATGGGCGTGACGCGGTAGAGCACATGGTTGCCCGTATCGCGAATATAGTTGAGAATCTGCTCTTCAAACGGCAGCATACCCGTCTCGTTGAGATAACGCGTGCCGGTGAGGAGATTCTTGCGATTGGCGTTCTCGCCGCAGAGTGACCAGGCGATAAGGTGGCAGCGGTTGTAGAGGCTCTGGCCCGGAATAAAGTCGTAGCGCTGCTGGTGCCAACCGGCAGGATGGATACGCGAGATATCGCCGCGCTTGCCTTGACCGAGTGACTCGGGGCCCACGCAGGCGAGCGCCTTGCGAGTGCGGCCCAGGCTGTCGAGCTTGGAGAATTTCTTAAAGCAGCCCTCTTCGGTGGCGCGATCGTATTCATCGAGTGTGAATGATGGCGTGCCGAGCGGGTGCGTGCTGTCGGCGCGAAGGGCAACGTAGGGGTTGCCGGCGTAGTCGGGAATGCTGCTGAGGTATACGCCGCGGGCGCGGTTAAGGTCGGGGTTTTCGACCTCGCCGATGGGGGTGGTGGAGCTGTCCTCGGAAGCGGCATCACCGGTGTCGGGTGCGGCGGATTCGGAGCCATCGCCGGAGTCCTCGGAGCTCGCCGTTCCCGATTCGAGCCGAGCGACCAGGCCTGCCTCGTCCTCGGTGCGGCTGGGACTCTCGTTTTGCTTTTCGGCCAGAGCCGCCGCCTGTTCATTGCTTTGCGGCGACAGCAGCTTGGGCGCCCCGTCGAGCGATCCCGTAAACAGCGCAAACCCCAGCACCACGGCGGTGCCGATGGAAAGTACTTGCTTGTAGGTGGACTTGCGCGACATTGAGGCTCCTGGATGGACGGTTGGGAATCTACCAGTCTAGCAGGAGCCGGCAAGGGCCGTTCTGTCGAACAAATACTTAAGATTTGAGACAAACGCTACTGATTCATTTGTCCCGCGGTCTAGATCGAGGTGGAGTCGAGCCAGTTGAGCTTGCACTCGAGAATGCGCTGCTCGCCGGGTTCGCTGCTTCCGTCAAGTAGGGCGAGCAGCATCTCGGCTGCTTCGCGACCTTCTTGGTCGACGGGCTCGATGATGGTGGAGACGGTCGGTGTGGTGAGATTAGTCCAGTCTTCGCAGTTGAGTCCCAAAAGGCCGATTTGCTGCGGAAGCAGATGGGCCATTGGCTGGAGGGCCTTGTAGACACGGGGAAGTGCCCACTGATTTTGCACGAAGATAAGGGTTCGCTTGGCGGGATTGAACTTGAATTTAAAGTATTCGGTGAGCTCGTTGATTGACGGCTTGTTGTGATCGATGGGAATCGCTTTGTAGAGCTGCCCGTTCGCTGCCAGCGCCTCGGCATACCCCTGAAAACGCTCCATGCGGGTGCGCATTTCGGTCATGTTGGCGGCAATGGAAAAGAAATCTTCGTAGCCGGCGTCGAGGAGTGCCTGTGTGGCGTTGTACACGCCGTCGTAAAGGTTGGTTTTGATCCAGCTGGTACCTGGGCTATAGATGGCCGCATCGAAAAAGACGACCGGCTTGCCGGCGCGTCTAATGCGGTCATGCACGGCTTTGAAGTTTGCCGTGGGCTGGATGATAAAGCCATCGACGCCCAGCGAGAGCATCTTGTCGACGTACATGAGCT
>CAUAAZ010000056.1 GCA_958427145.1 uncultured Collinsella sp. | reverse complement strand
AATCCAAGGGTTATACCCTAAGAGCAAACCACCCCTTTTAGGGGTGGTTTTGATTCCAAAATGTATGAAGGGGCCCGCTCGGACATGAGTTCCGAGCGGGCCCCTGCTGTTAGCTTGTGGTACTGAGTGGTTTAAGCCTCGTCGACGACCTTGAGTCCACGGGTCTGGTCGATCTCGTTGAGAAGATTGACGCGACGCTCGTGGCGGCCGCCCTCAAACTCGGCGTCGAGCCACTCGTCGACGATCATCTTGGCGAGCTCGGAGCCCACGACACGGGCACCAAAGGCGAGCACGTTGGTGTTGTTGTGCATGCGCGAGAGCTTGGCGCTGAAGGGCTCAGAGCACACGACGGCGCGAACGCCCTCCACCTTGTTGGCGGCCAGGCTGATGCCGACGCCGGTACCGCAGATCAGGATACCCAGGTCGACGTCACCGTTGGCCACGGCCTTACCCACCTTGTAGCCGGCGATGGGGTAATCGAAGCTCTCGGAGGTGTCGGTTCCAAAGTTCACGACCTCACAGCCGCGCTCCTTCAGGTGCTCGGAGATAATGTTCTTGAGCTCGACGGCGGCATGGTCGTTGCCGATACCAATCTTCATGAGTGGTTCCTCTCTGGTCCGTGCGGCGGAATTGCTAAAGGTTTTACCGCGTTCGACTGCATGATAGCGCGACTTTTGTGTAAACGCTCGGGCGTTTTTTGGTCAAACGCTTTAGCATGCAACAAGACTTACTTCTCATGAATTAATGCCGTCAGTTTGCGCTTGAACGCCGTCCGCCGGAACTTGGGTTGCGGTTTTTGATGCATTGTTATCAAATAAATAGAGTTAACTATTATTGAGAGCCCAGTCCGTTATGTAAGCAGGAGATACCTATGCCTACCGATTCCATTCGCGATGCCGCTTTTTGCGATGTCTTGAACCGCGAGCTTGTCTGCGCGCTCGGCTGCACCGAGCCCATTGCCGTTGCCTATGCAGCGGCGCTGGCGAGCCAGACGCTTGGCTGCGAGCCCGAGCATATGGACGTTGCCTGTTCGGGCAATATCATCAAGAACGTCAAGAGCGTGACCGTGCCCAACTCGGGCGGCATGCATGGTATTGAGGCGGCGGCCGTGCTGGGTGCCGTGGGCGGCGACGCCAAGAGCGCGCTCGAGGTGCTCGAGAGCGTTGACGATAAAGACCGCGCTCGCGTGGCCGAGCTCCTCGCCGATGCCAGTTACTGCGATGTGTCGCTTGTCGAGGGCGTGCCCAACCTCTACATCAAGGTGACTGCCACGGCCGGGGGCCATACCGCGGTCGTCGAGATTACCGACCACCACACCAATGTCACGTGCCATACGCTCGACGGTATTCCGGTATGCGGCAAGTCGGCGGGGGAGTGTGCCGCCTGCGCCGAGCGCGTTGTGGCCGAGCGTGCGGCAGATAGCGCCGACACGCCCATGTCGATTGAGACCATCATCGACTTTATCGAGGGCGGCGACATTGAGGACGCCCGCGCTGCCGTTGAGCGCCAGATCGAGCTGAACGGCGCGATCAGTGCCGAGGGCCTCGCGCACGCTTGGGGTGCCGAGGTGGGCCGTACGCTGCTGGGCGCTCGTGCCGATGACGTCGCCTGCCGTGCCCGCGCCCGTGCGGCCGCCGGGTCCGATGCCCGCATGAACGGCTGTGCGTTGCCGGTCGCTATTGTGTGCGGCTCGGGCAATCAGGGTATTACCTGCGCACTGCCCGTTATGGAGTATGCCGAGTTCCTGCGCTGCGACCACGAGCGCCTGGTGCGCGCCGTGATGCTGTCCGATCTTATTGCCGTGCATATCAAGAGCTATATTGGTGCACTCTCGGCGTTTTGCGGTGCTATTTGCGCCGCGTGCGGCGCCGGTGCTGCGATTACCTGGCTGTGCGGTGGCACGCGCGAGCAGATTGGCGCGACGGTCTCCAACACGCTCGGCAACGTGGGCGGCATCGTGTGCGATGGCGCCAAGGCAAGCTGTGCCGCCAAGATTTCCGCTGCCGTTGATGCAGCGATTCTGGGCCACGATATGGCCATGCAGGGCCGCGGCTTCCGTGCCGGCGAGGGCCTCATTCAGGATACCGTCGAGCAGACGATCGCCAGCATGGGCTATGTGGGTCGTGTGGGCATGAAGGACACCGACATCGAGATCCTAAACATCATGATTGGCAAAACTCAAGTCTGTTAAGACAGTTCGTCGGCTACTTGGTGCTCGTAGAAGGCTTCGATTACGGCGTTGAAGTCGCGGGCGAAGTCTTCCATGGTTCCGCGCCAGGTGGCTCGGCTGGGCTTGCCTTGGCCCACATAGGCAGTCTGAATGCCGCAGGCGGGGCTGGGGAAGTCGCGTTTGGGGTCGTTGCCTACCATAAGGACCTCGTGCGGCTCGAGCCCCATCACCTGAAGCTGCTCTAGATAGTAGGTGGCATCGGGCTTGCAGCGGGTGGTGTTTCCCATGTGCGTGACGAGCTCAAAGGGGGCGTCGGCCAGGTCGCCCCAGCCCATGCGGCACTCGATGGCCCCCTGCGGAAAGCTGGGGTTGGTAAAGAGCGCGCAACGCAGTCCTGCATCCTGTACGGCCTGAAGCGCGGCGTGTGCGCCGGGCATGGCGTGGGCGTTGATGACATCGTCGTTCTTGTACGGAAGAACTTCGCGGTCGTAGTAGGTAAACGCCTCGTAGATGAGTGGATCGGAGAGGCAGATACCGCATCGGCGCTCGACCTCGGTGCGGTAAAACTCAAGATTGGTGCGATTGTCCGTGCCGCTTCGGCGATTGGCGTTGAGGTCGACCAAGATGGTGCCGAGGCGTGCCATCGTGCCACCGTGGCTGCGGCGACCGATATCCGCGAGCATCGACGAGACATCCTTAAAATAGCGAAGGATGAATGCGTTGAGGTTGATGCTAAGAAGCGTTTCGTCCATATCGAAAACGACTGCTTTGAGCACGCGGGCACCTTTCTCGATAAATCGTTCCAGAATCGTTGGCTCCGGATACTTTACCTCAAAGGCGTATGGGCAAACTGCTTATCGTCAAGTTGTGGAGACGGCTGTCCATAAGATTACGAAAAAGTCTCCACACGAGTAAAAAAACGCAGTTCACGCTTGAAATCGAACCCATTTCCCCGTAACCTATACGAACGTGATTGCATAAGCGTCACATTAGTATCTGTCGGCTCCCGAGTGTTCCTAAACGTTGTGTGCTTGTCGCACCCTTCTGTAGGTCCTAGCAATCGGGGCCCCGTAGTTCGAAAGGGGTCCACCTTTGAGTGAGATTCAGAACTCGTCCATTTTCTCTCTTGACGATGTCAATGAGGAGGAGATGAACAACCTCATCGACGGTACGATTACCGACTTTGATGAGGGCGATCTCGTTAACGGCACTGTCGTTAAGATCGAGCATGACGAGGTGCTCGTTGACATCGGATTCAAGTCCGAGGGCGTTATCCCGGTCCGCGAGCTGTCCATCCGCAAGGACGCTAACCCTGCAGACATCGTTGCACTCGGTGATCCCATCGAGGCTCTGGTTCTCCAGAAGGAGGACAAGGACGGTCGTCTGGTCCTGTCCAAGAAGCGTGCCGAGTACGAGCGTGCTTGGAACCGCATCGAGGAGAAGTTCAACTCCGGCGAGAACGTCGAGGGCGAGGTTATCGAGGTTGTCAAGGGCGGCCTGATCCTCGACATCGGCCTGCGTGGCTTCCTGCCCGCCTCCCTCGTCGACCTCCGTCGTGTCAAGGACCTCACCTCCTACATGGGCACCCGCATCGAGGCCCGCGTCATCGAGATGGACCGCAACCGCAACAACGTCGTCCTCTCCCGTCGCGTCGTGCTCGAGGAGTCCCGTAAGGCCGAGCGCTCCGAGATCCTGTCCAAGCTCAAGTCTGGCATGCGTCTCCAGGGCACCGTTTCCTCCATCGTCGACTTCGGCGCCTTCGTCGACCTCGGCGGTATCGACGGCCTCATCCACATCTCCGAGCTCTCCTGGAACCACGTCAACCATCCTTCCGAGGTTGTCAAGGTCGGCCAGGAGGTCGAGGTCGAGGTTCTCGACGTCGACCTCAACCGCGAGCGCATCTCCCTGGGTCTCAAGCAGACCACCGAGGATCCGTGGCGCGCACTGGTCAAGAAGTACCCCGTCGGCGCTATCGTCGAGGGCACTGTGACCAAGCTTGTCCCGTTCGGCGCTTTCGTCGACCTGGGCGAGGGCATCGAGGGCCTGGTCCACATCTCCGAGATGGCCAACAAGCACGTCGATCAGCCTTCTCAGGTCACCCACGTGGGCGACAAGGTTCAGGTCAAGGTCATGGAGATCGACCTCGACCGTCGTCGTATCTCCCTGTCCATGAAGTCTGCTGCTGAGACTCTGGGCGTCGAGATCGAGGTTACCCCGCTGCCTTCCGAGAAGAAGGACGAGGAGACCGACGCCGAGTAAATCGGTTTGACGATCACTTGTTTTAAGGGATCCGTCCGCAATGGACGGGTCCCTTTTTGCATTCAAGACTTTAGTCTGCTGGCCGCGCAGCGGCCAGCTTTAAACCACCCGCTAC
>CAUAAZ010000055.1 GCA_958427145.1 uncultured Collinsella sp. | reverse complement strand
TCTTATTCTTTGATGAGCCGACCTCGGCGCTCGATCCGGAGCTGACGGCCGAGGTTCTGCACGTCATCAAGGATCTGGCCGCGCAGAATATGACGATGGTGATCGTGACGCACGCGATGCAGTTTGCCCGCGACGTTGCCGACCGCGTGGTCTTTATGGATGGCGGCCGCATTGTAGAGGAGGGTCCCGCCGAGCAGGTCATCGACCATCCGCGCGAGCAGCGTACCCGCGAGTTCTTGAGCCGTATCGAGGGATAGGCTCAGCTATTTACTCAACTGTTTATTGAGGCGAAACCGCCGCAGGTCTTATGATCTGCGGCGGTTTTTGCATCCGCGGGGTTCAATAATCGCCTCGCATGCGTTCCCCTTCCTCTCGCCGCCTGTATTCATACGCGCGCCGAAAGGTGTGCATGGACAGTCGCCTGTGAGGGTAGGGTGGTGGCATAGGACATTTGGAGGGTGAGTCGGCTCGGCTGCCGACCATGCTGCTCCCGGGATGGCACCGACCGCGAACTCTCCCCGTTGGCGTCGCGCATTGCGCGCGGCCCTGCAAGGAGGTCATCATGGGTGCTCCCAAGACCGGTAACGTAAGGAACGTGGTGCTCGTAGGCCAAGGCGGGGTGGGCAAGACTTCGCTCGCCGAGGCCATGCTCCACCTTTCCGGCAAGACCGCCCGCCTGGGCGGCCACGACGGCACCAAGCCCACGCTCGACTATGACCCTGAAGAGGTCAAGCGTTCATTCTCCATCTCGACGACCATCGCGCCGATCGATTGGAAGGGCGCCCGCATCAACGTGCTCGATGCCCCGTGCTACCCCGATTTTATCGGCGACGCCTTTGCCGCGATGAGCGTCTGCGAGACGGCTCTGTTTGTGGTCGACGCCGAGGCCGGCCCGCAGCCTACGACGGTTAAGCTCTGGTATGCCGCCGAGGACCTGCGCTTGGCGCGTGCGGTGTTCGTAAACCGCCTGTCGCGCTCCGAGGCCAGCTTTGCGACCACGATGGACCTGCTGCAGGAGCGCTTTGGCACGCGACTGGGCGCCGTGACCCTTCCCTGGGGCGAGGGCGAGGACTTTGATGGCATCATCGACCTGGTGCGCATGAAGGCGCGCCATTGCAACGGCACCGAAGCCGTTGAGTCGGAGATTCCCGAGGAGTATCGTGCCCAGGCCGAGGAAGCCCATGACCATCTGTGCGAGCTGGTGGCCGAGGCTGACGACGAACTGATGATGAAGTACTTGGAAGGCGAGGAGACGCTGACGCAGGAGGAGCTTGAAGGCCTGCTGTCGAAGGCGATTGCCGAGCGCATCTTTGTGCCGGTCTTTGCGGGCGATTGCATTAAGGAGCAGGGCGTCAACTCGCTGATGGACGACATTGCCACATACTTCCCGGCGCCGACGGACTACGGCGAGATGCCGCTCATCGACGGCGATTCGCTTAAGATCTCGAGTGACGATGACCGTCCGGTGGCGTTTGTGTTTAAGACGCTGGCCGACCCGCAGCAGGGTCGCATCAGCTTTATCAAGGTTCTGACGGGCACGCTTGAGCCGGGTCTTGAGCTGATTAACGCCCGCACGCGCAAGAGCGACCGTCTGGCTCACCTGTATGTGATGTGCGGCCGCGACATGACCGAGGTTGGCCATGCCTATGCCGGCGACATCATCGTGGCACCTAAGCTGGCTGCCGAGACGGGCGATACGCTCTCGATTACCGGCAAGGTCGAGGCTGCGGCGTTTAAGTTCCCCAACTCGCAGTACCGCATCGCCATCGAGGCCGAGAATCGCGGCGACGAGGAAAAGCTCTATACGTTTATCGAGAAAGCCTGCAAGGCCGATCCGACCATGAGCATCGACCGCGACGAGGAGACGGGCCAGACTATCATCTCCGCCGTGGGTGAGGCGCAGGTTTCGGTCCTGCTCAACCGTTTGGAGGATCGCACCAAGGTCGTGGCCAAAAGCGTTCCGATTCGCATTCCGTATCGCGAGACCATCCGCCGCACGGCAAGCGCCCAGGGTCGCCACAAGAAGCAGACCGGCGGCGCCGGTCAGTACGGCGACTGCTGGCTGCGCGTGGAGCCGCTCATTGGGCCCGACGGCACGAGCGACGGCTATGAGTTTGTGGACGAGGTCGTGGGCGGCCGCATTCCGCGTTCGCTGATCCCCGCCGTGGACAAGGGCGTCCAGGAGACCATGAAGGACGGCATCATTGCCGGCTATCCGCTCACGGGCATTCGCGTGGCTGTGTACGACGGCTCGTATCACAGCGTCGACTCCAACGAGATGGCGTTCCGCGCGGCGGCTCGCATCGGCCTGCGCAAGGCATGCGCCGATGCCGACCCGGTGGTGCTGGAGCCCATCGAGGAAATCACGGTGACTATCCCCGAGAGCTACGCCGGCGCCGTGATGGGCGACATCTCGGCATCGCGCGGTCGCGTGACGGGCATGGAGACCGATGAGCGCGGCGACACCGTGGTCATCGCTCAAGCCCCGCTGGCTGAGCTGACGGATTACTCGACGCGCCTGCGCTCTATCACGCGCGGCACGGGTGACTTTACCATGAAGCCTGCAGGCTACGAGCAGGTGCCTTATGACGTTCAGGCCAAGCTGGTCGAGCGCTATGAGGAGGGTCGCGCCAAGTAGCGTGTGGTTTTGCCTGCAATGTAGGTGCTGACGAAAAGGCCGCTCTGGGTAACCGGGGCGGCCTTATTTGATCCGTATGCGACGGAGGAAAACGGACCATTTTTTGGGTTACGGGTGGCGCGGTCGGCACTAGTCTCCGGATGCCTGGTTACGGCCGGTGGCGTAGTCGATCTGCACGTGCGGCTGCAGGTTGTAACAGTACACGTGGAAGCAGAGGGTCTTGCCGTGGTCCTCGACCGATTGTGCCTCAAGGCGCACGCCACGGCAGACAAGTTCCTCTTCGTTATACATGGGCGTGACGCGGTAGAGCACATGGTTGCCCGTATCGCGAATATAGTTGAGAATCTGCTCTTCAAACGGCAGCATACCCGTCTCGTTGAGATAACGCGTGCCGGTGAGGAGATTCTTGCGATTGGCGTTCTCGCCGCAGAGTGACCAGGCGATAAGGTGGCAGCGGTTGTAGAGGCTCTGGCCCGGAATAAAGTCGTAGCGCTGCTGGTGCCAACCGGCAGGATGGATACG
The DNA here is from genome assembly GCA_958427145.1 of uncultured Collinsella sp. Classification (GTDB taxonomy): domain Bacteria; phylum Actinomycetota; class Coriobacteriia; order Coriobacteriales; family Coriobacteriaceae; genus Collinsella. The sequence continues at coordinate 1,396 of CAUAAZ010000055.1, read as the reverse complement.
CGAGATATCGCCGCGCTTGCCTTGACCGAGTGACTCGGGGCCCACGCAGGCGAGCGCCTTGCGAGTGCGGCCCAGGCTGTCGAGCTTGGAGAATTTCTTAAAGCAGCCCTCTTCGGTGGCGCGATCGTATTCATCGAGTGTGAATGATGGCGTGCCGAGCGGGTGCGTGCTGTCGGCGCGAAGGGCAACGTAGGGGTTGCCGGCGTAGTCGGGAATGCTGCTGAGATATACGCCGCGGGCGCGGTTGAGGTCGGGGTTTTCGACTTCGTCGATGGGGGTGGCGGCACTATCCGCGGGGGCAGCGTCACCGGGGTCGGTTGCGGCGGATTCAGAGCCATCGCCAGAGTCTTGGCTATTTTGAGAGTCCTCGGAGCTCGCTGTTCCCGATTCGAGTCGGGCAACCAGGTCTGCCTCGTCGTCGGTGCGGCTGGGACTCTCGTTTTGTTTTTCGGCCAGAGCTGCCGCCTGCTCATCGCTTTGTGGCGACAACAGCTTGGGCGCTCCGTCGAGCGACCCCGTGAACAGCGCAAACCCCAGCACCACGGCGGTGCCGATGGAAAGTACTTGCTTGTAGGTGGACTTGCGCGACATTGAGGCTCCTGGATGGACGGTTGGGAATCTACCAGTCTAGCAGGAGCCGGCAAGGGCCGTTCTGTCGAACAAATACTTAAGATTTGAGACAAACGCTACTGATTCATTTGTCCCGCGGTCTAGATCGAGGTGGAGTCGAGCCAGTTGAGCTTGCACTCGAGAATGCGCTGCTCGCCGGGTTCGCTGCTACCGTCAAGTAGGGCGAGCAGCATTTCGGCTGCTTCGCGACCTTCCTGGTCGACGGGCTCGATGATGGTGGAGACGGTTGGTGTGGTGAGATTGGTCCAGTCTTCGCAGTTGAGTCCCAAAAGGCCGATTTGCTGTGGGAGCAGATGGACCATGGGCTGAAGCGCCTTATAGACGCGCGGAAGCGCCCATTGGTTTTGCACGAAGATGAGCGTGCGCTTGGCGGGGTTGAACTTGTATTTAAAGTATTCGGTGAGCTCGTTGATTGACGGCTTGTTGTGATCGATGGGGATGGCTTTGTAGAGCTGTCCATTCGCGGCCAGCGCCTCGGCATATCCCTGGAAACGCTCCATGCGGGTGCGCATTTCGGTCATGTTGGCGGCGATGGAAAAGAAATCTTCGTAGCCGGCATCGAGAAGCGCCTGCGTGGCGTTGTACACGCCGTCGTAGAGGTTGGTTTTGATCCAGCTGGTGCCCGGGCTATAGATGGCAGCGTCGAAGAAGACGACCGGCTTGCCGGCGCGCCTAATGCGGTCGTGGACGGCTTTGAAATTTGCCGTGGGTTGGATGATAAAGCCATCGACGCCCAGCGAGAGCATCTTGTCGACGTACATGAGCT
>CAUAAZ010000054.1 GCA_958427145.1 uncultured Collinsella sp. | reverse complement strand
TCCGCATCCTCGCGAAGGGCTCGGCGGCACCGGGCCCCACGGAGGGCGCGTACAGGGATCGACCCTTGCGTCCGAATTCGGTTGTCCTCAACGTTCCTTGTACAATTCAGAATCCTGAGCTTCCGACTGGTTGCGAGTCCGTTGCATTGACTAATGCGCTTAACTATTACGGATTTGGGCTGGGCAAAACCGTTATTGCAGATGCGTATATGCCTAAGAGCAACTGGGACTTTGTGACGGCGTTTTGGGGTAATCCGCATAGTGCTTCGAACGGAAACTGCATATCCGCTCCCGGCTTGACCAACACGGCTAATTCTTTTTTGATTAGTCGTGGAAGCAGTTTGCGGGCGTATGACGTCACGGGCACTGGTTTCTATGATCTTTATTCCTATTTGGAAGCCGGGCATCCCGTTATTATCTGGTCAACGATTGGTATGCAAAACTTGGGAAGTTGCTATGCGACCCAGGCCTATGGCGGAAGGGTCTATCGAACCTATACCAATTCCCATACCGTCGTTCTTAGGGGCTTTAATCGTTCCCTGGGTACCGTTTACATTGCTGATTCACTCGCTGGCTATGTCTCTAACTCCGCCCAACGCATCGCTTCGTTATACTCGCAACGAGGAGCCCAAGCGGTTGTCCTTAAGTAGGTTCGTCTATAGATGAAGGAAGGTGGAATCGTGAGACGTCTCTTTGATATGTCCGTTTCCATTCTCATGGCTGCCGTGTTGCTCATGAGCCAATCGTGGACCGTGACTGCTGCATATGCTGATTATTCAGTTAACGGATCTACTGACTCAACTAACTTGAATTCTGAGGACTCGAACGCTATTGATGATGGTTCAGACTCTGAGGGGCATGAGTTGAATGCGTCCCCTGTTGTTAACGAGTCTCAAGACACGCAACAGGGTTCATCCGAAGGTAGAAGTGAGGTCGTTGCTGACGATTCTGCCGTAAGCAATCAGCTGACCGTCAAAAACGTAAGTGTTTCTGCCCATGTGCAGAATATCGGCTGGATGGATTCAGTTAGTTCGGGTAAGGTTGCCGGAACGACGGGTAGGGGCCTTAATCTCGAGGCACTCAAAATCTCACTCGAAGTGGATGGAACAGCCTCTCAAGAGCAGCTTGCAAACGCAATATCCGTCGAGGCCCACGTCTCGAACGTCGGCTGGCAGGCCGCCGTCGGCAACGGCGGCACCGCCGGCACCACCGGCCAGTCCCGCGCCGTCGAGGCCCTGAGGGTCAGGCTGTCCGCGGACCTGTCGGCCCGCTACACCGTCTGGTACCGCGTCCACTCCGCGGAGTTCGGCTGGCTGGGCTGGGCGTGCGACGGCGCCGACGCCGGCTCGGCGGGCTACGGCCGCGCCGTCCAGGCCGTCCAGGTCGCGGTCCTGCCCAAGGGCGACCCCGCCCCGGGCGACACTACCTGTCCTTTTAAGAACCGTAGCGATGATCCCGCTTCGATTTCCGTTCGCTCGCATACATCGAATATTGGCTGGATGTCTCCCGTAGGCGGCGGATCTGTTGCGGGGACAACTGGTAGGGGCCTTTCCATGGAAGCTCTTGAAGCCCAGCTTGACTGGTATGGTCACTCGGGCTCCATTGAGCTTCGTGGCCATGTTTCTAATGTCGGCTGGCAGCAGTGGTCTGAGGGGCGCTGTGGAACGACTGGTAAGTCTCAGCGTCTCGAAGCCGTCCAGATTCGTCTAACCGGTGAGGCAGCTGAAAAATATGACGTCTGGTATTGTGCTCATGTGTCAGGTATAGGCTGGCTTGATTGGGCTTGCAATGGAGCTGCCGCTGGTTCTGCCGGTAAAGGCAGGGCTATCGAAGCAGTTAAGGTAATCCTTGTGGAGAAAGGTGGAGCAGCTCCCGGCTCTTCGAGCAAGGTTTTTATCGGCGATCTTGACGCCGTTACGGTTTCCGGTTCCGCCGTTTCTGGGGAGAGTCTTGGCTCATTTTCCGGTCAAAAGGCCACGATCGGAGGCAAGGGCGCTAAACTGCTGAGCTCTATTGCCTTAAGCGTTGCTGGCCAAACTGATGGCGGGTCAATTTCCTATGCCGTTATGGATGCATATTCAGGCTGGGGTGCTTCTGTATCGGATGGCGGCGCTGCCAAGGCGGTATCCGGCGCACCCATAAAAGCGATAATAATTTCGCTGAGTGGCCGGTTCGCTGCCAATTATGACATCTGGTATCGAGCATACGATTCCGGTAAGGGCTGGACAGGCTGGACGTCAAATGGTCAGGCATGTGGCGTTTCTGGTGGTTCTTCCGGTTTGTGCTGCATCGATGTTGCACTTGTAAATAAGGGCCAGTCTTCGCCTGGCTCCTCTGCCAATGCATTTATCGAAACGTCTGGAATCGGTCTTGTATCTCAGGCACACGTTGCTTCTGCGGGCTGGCTGGCTCCCGTTGGTAACGGTGAAACCGTGGGCCAGACGGGTATGTCTCGTTCCCTGCAGGCGTTGTATGTTGCGACGCAAGGCATCGATGCCTCAGTTGAAGTGTCGGCACATGTTGCGAATATCGGTTGGCAGCCATACGTCTCGGGTGCTTCCTATGCTGGCACTGTTGGCAAGGGCCTCGCAATTCAGGCGGTCAAATTAAGGCTGACCGGCAACGACGCTTCAAAATACGATATTTACTACCGTATCCATGCGGCGGATTATGGCTGGCTTGGCTGGGCTAAAAATGACGCTGTAGCCGGCACCGTCGGGCTGTCTAAGCAAGCCGAGGCAATTCAAATTAAGTTGATTGCCAAGGGTTCGTCCGACGCTCCCATTCAAGACCATGCTGCGTTGATCCAGCTTCCCGAGCTATCTGCAAAGGCGAATTGCTCCGGTCTTGGCTGGCAAGCGCCTGTCGGCAATGGCGGTGTTGCCGGAACAGTTGGACAGAACCGTGCGATGGAGGCCATGCAGCTTTCGCTTTCCGAAATCTCCATGAACGGTGGCATTTCGTATTCCGCCCACGTATCCAATATCGGCTGGCAATCTGCTGTCTCAGATGGGGCCACAGCGGGAACCGTTGGACAGGGACAACAAATCCAAGCCGTGAAGATTAACTTGACTGGCGACGTTTCGAATTACTTTGATGTCTGGTATCGCGTCCATGTGTCAAATTACGGATGGCTTGGCTGGACTAAAAATGGATCACCGGCGGGCACCACGAAGCTTGGCATTCCTGTTCAGGCTTTACAGGTAAAGATTGTCCCCAAGGGCGCTTCTGCACCAGGCTCTACGTCTGATTCGTATTTTGAGACCTATCGTTATATGGGGTATCAGACTCCGGGATCTTATCCAAAGGTTAGTTGCAATAGCGTACAGCTTCCTTCGTATTGCACCGGTTATTTCACGTATGTCTCGCCTTCTCGAATTCCTTATAACGCTTCTAGACAGGATTGCATCAATGCGTTCGTCCAGCGTGCTCGGGAATATATTGGGACGCGTTATATTGAGCCTTGGTCTTCTTGGCCGGGGGATGCGGTTGATTGCTCGGGCTTGGTACTGCAATGTCTGTATGCGACAGGCATGGATATGGGTTGGTATAACCCCTATAACCATCGTTGGCTGCCCGAGCAAACCTACAACTCCATGAACTGGTATCGCAACAACACGTTTATGCCGGTTAGCACCTCTGCTTTGCAGAGGGGAGATGTGGTCTACTACCAGGGCCATATTGGAATCTATATCGGAAACGGTCGAATTATCGATTCGTGGCCGGGGATCGGTGTGACCGAGCGTTCGGTCAATGCTCCAGGTCGGGTAATCGGTGCCGCTAGGCCTTTCGCATAGAGTCTGTTGAGGCGCTCCGTTGCAGGAGCGCCTCTTTTTGACTGCATGCTGACTGGTGCTTTTCTAAGCTTTAAATGTCTGTATGGAAGTGCGATAATATAGCAACCATTCGTGTCTTTACATGTGACCAATGTCTCGGGGGATATACATGAAACGTCTCAAAGCGTCTGCTGCTTTGGCTTGTACGCTATTAATGGGCTGGTCTCAAATCATCCAGCCTTACAGTGCGTATGCGCTGTCGGTCCAGGCCGCCGCTGCTTCGCAGTCGGTCTCGCAAACATCGAACGAGTGCGAATCTCAAGGTACAAGTTCTCAGGGAACGCAGGACGATGCTTCGGATTCTCAGGGTGTAACCGAATGGTATGGTGACGACGCAAATGCTGCTCGTCCTGATGGGGAAACAGATTCTGATTCGGGCGAGCAACTTAGCATTGGCGTCGAAGAGTCTGGTGTTGACGAGTCAAACGGTGAGGTCCCAGCCGATGATTCCACTGAGATGAATTCCTGCGAAACGGACTCTTTGGAACCGAACTCTTGGCGTTTCGAAAACGGCGTGCTTATCGATTCTGACAATGGCGACATCGATGCGCAGTCTTTAACTGACGATCCTTTGCCCAATGGTGCTATTGCGCGCGGTATTGACGTCAGTAATTACCAGGGGACCGTTGATTGGGATATGGTTAAGGCCGCAGGGATTGATTTTGCCATCCTCAGGGTTGGGCCTGTTTATGGAAAGCCTGACGATTCCTTTGAAAGGAACGCTGCTGAATGTGAGCGCCTCAGTATTCCTTATGGCGTCTACTACTACTCCTATGCTCGATCTGTTGCGGATGCAAATAAAGAAGCCGATCGAACGCTTGCTTGGCTCGGTGGCCATCATCCGTCGCTTCCCGTTTATTACGATCTTGAGGATAACTATATCTTGCAGGATCCGAATTTCAGCAAAGATAAGCTCGCTCAGATTGCGCAGGCTTTTTGCAACCGAATGGAGGCCGTTGGCTTTAAGTCGGGTATCTATGCGAACCTTAACTGGCTCAACAACTACTTGGATAGTCCGTCTCTGAGCGGTTATGACCATTGGGTCGCTCAATATAATTGGCGTTGCGATTATGCTGGCAGCTACAGTTTCTGGCAGTATTCAAACAGCGGCAATGTCCCGGGCGTTAACGGACGTTGTGACATGAACTACTGCTTCAACGGTTCTCTTCTGAACGTAGATGACAGCAAGATGCATATTCAGTATGAGGCGCATGTCTCGAATATTGGCTGGATGAGCAGTAAGCGCGACGGATCTACGGCTGGCACAACGGGGCAATCTAAATCAGTGGAGGATCTTAAAGTCAGCATCTTGAATCCCGTTGAAGATGGCTCTGTGCAAATTAACGCCAATGTAAGTGGCATCGGCTGGCAGGGCTGGGACACCCCCTCGGCCTCCGAGGGCGGAACCACC
>CAUAAZ010000053.1 GCA_958427145.1 uncultured Collinsella sp. | reverse complement strand
AAGGAGATATATTGCCAGACCGGAGGGGCGCCGTGGGCGGGAATCGCGCACTCCACGGTTCCTACACAAATGAGGATGGGACCCTCTCTGTGAGAGCCTAGAAAGAACAGGGCCGCGGCCCCCTATTAGAGCGGCCCTTCGGTTTTCCAACGGTTAAGCTTCGGCCGCATTAATGGCTGTATACCCATTAGAAATGGGACATAGCAGCGTTAACGAGTTCAAAAACGATTAGTCCAATAAGAGCCGCTGCGGCAAACTTGATGGCATTCGCAAGCTGTGGATGCTCATAAGCCCAGCCCGTCCTCGTCTCTTCGCTGTCCGCCTTCTTTCCGTCCAAGAAGTCGGATATCTCTTGATACGTCACCAAATCATTCTTCTTCTTGATATGTTCCGCTGCAAGCGCGCAGCACATTGCGCCAGCACCAAAGACGCCTGTCAACACCATCGTCGGAACGCACTGGACCATCCCCCACCCGTGGTTTTGTTGCCACATGAGCCAGGCCATAGAGACGGTAAACGCAAGAAGCCCAGCCAACATCCCCGCACCCAAGCGATAGAGCGTGCCCCTATCGCGTTCAACCCTTTCTCTAATTATTGAAATGTCGCCTTTAACAAGCTCGTCAATCGTTACATCCAGTTGTTCAGACAGCAGTAGGAGACTCTGGATGTCGGGGTACGTTTTACCGCGCTCCCAATTACTGATGGTCTGACGTGTTACAAAAATGCGCCTTGCAAGATCCTCCTGGGACAAACCAGCATCGAGTCGATACTGTTTAAGGTGTTTTGGCAGCTGCATGGCGTTCCCTTCGAATGCATCTCAACTCTTATTGGGCGGCTACACAACAGAAGCCGGCAAGCAAAGCGTAATCCCAAAATCAAACCCATACGGATGGCTGCGCGCAGATTAGAGTGTCAAAAATCTTTGACACATACGCTACCTGCTCTTTCTTGCAACTCGGACGCTATCGAATTGATCGGTTTGGCTACGTCCCAAATCGATCACATCCCTAATCAATCAAAAAGGGGCGCTTCCGGATTGGAAGCGCCCCTTTAAGATGCAAGAAGCAATTAAGCCTCGAGAGCCTTCTTGGCAATGGCAGCCAGCTCGTTGAAGGACTCGATGTCCTCGTAAGCCATCTGAGCCAGGACCTTGCGGTCGAGCTCGATGCCGGCAACCTTCAGGCCGTGCATGAACTGAGAGTAAGAGATGTCGTTCAGGCGAGCAGCAGCGTTGATACGAGTGATCCAAAGAGAACGGATCTCGCGCTTCTTGTTGCGGCGATCACGATACTGATACTGCAGGGAGTGCTGGACCTGCTCTTTAGCATGCTTGTAAGTACGCGAAGCGGCACCGTAGTAACCCTTCGCACGGTGCATAACGGTACGGCGCTTCTTCTTGGCGGCAACAGCGCGCTTAATACGTGCCATGTTCTATCAACTCCTAGACGGTAAAACGAAAAACGGGAACGCGAACTTAGGCGAGACGCGACTTGATGACCTTGCGGTCGGCAGCGGCGATCTCGGTCTCCTGACGGAAGCCACGCTTACGCTTGGTGGACTTCTTGCTCAGGATGTGGCTCTTGAAAGCCTTGGCGCGCATAAGCTTGCCGGTACCAGTCTTGCGGAAACGCTTCTTGGTGCCGCTGTGGGACTTCATCTTAGGCATGAAATACTCCTTAATCGGTTACAGAACACTAGTTACTTGGTATCGCTTGCCGCTTTATCCTCATCGAAGGCGCCCTTAATCGGGGCGAGCAGCATAAGCATGTTACGGCCTTCCATCTTAGGCTTGGACTCGACCGTAGCGTAAGGCTTGAGATCCTCGGCGAGGCGCTCGAGAACGTTAAGGCCCTGCTCCGGGTGAGCCATCTCACGGCCGCGGAACATGATGGTGATCTTAACGCGTGCGCCCTTCTTGAGGAAACGCAGAACGTGGCCCTTCTTGGTCTCGTAGTCGCCAACGTCGATCTTGGGTCGGAACTTCATTTCCTTGACCTCGACCTTGGACTGGTTCTTACGAGCAGCCTTGGCCTTCATGGCCTGCTGGTACTTGAACTTACCGTAGTCCATGACCTTGCAGACCGGCGGCTCCGCGTTGGGAGCGATCTCGACCAGGTCGAGACCCTGATCGTCGGCGACGCGCTGGGCATCGCGGATGGCGAACAGGCCGAGCTGAGAGCCATCGACGCCAATCAAACGGCACGAAGATGCAGTGATCTCGTCGTTGATGCGGGTGTCATCAGACTTAGCTATTTTCCCTACCTCCATTCATAAAAAAATAACCCAGCGCTTCTCAGCAACCAGGTCGTACACATAGGCTTCCTCGATTTGAGGAAGGGAATCTAAGTTGTATGACCAGTCAGCTGCTCATTGGCGCTAAAAGGTGGGAACCCTCGGGTTCCTCTTTAGGGCATTGCGGGAACAACGCCTTGCGAATAATAACACGTACAGCGCGTTATCACATTACGTACACGAAAAAGGGGCCTTGACCCCCTTGAACGTTCGCTTGCATGTATGGTGCCCGAGGCGAGACTCGAAGGGCCTTCGCTTCGCGAAGCCCCGGGCTTCGGACGCGCGGCGCCCTCGCCACGCTCCGCTACAAACAGGCCGCAGGCCTGTTTGCTTAACGCTTCGCGCGCTCACGCGAGTTCGGCACGAAAAAGGGGGCCGCAACCCCCTTGAACGCTCGCTTGCATGTATGGTGCCCGAGGCGAGACTCGAACTCGCACGTTGTTGCCAACGGTGGATTTTGAGTCCACTGCGTCTGCCAATTCCGCCACTCGGGCACGTAATGCGTGAGTTAGTTTATCACAGCTTTCTACCGATTAGTCCGAAAATGGAACTTCGAGCATTTCGATGAGTTCGACCGTGCGTAGCATCTCGCGCTGACGGCATCCGCGACCGTCGACCGAAGCCTCACCCATCTGGTTATCGTAAGGGTCCTCGTGCATGCCGTCGAAAGAGGGCTCAAACTCTGCCTGGAATCGATTGTTGGCCACCATACGCCATGGGTCGAGATTGCCAAAGTAGTGACGGCGGCGCCACTCCTCCCCCATCCTGCGTGCCGAGGAACCAAACGATACGTCGGCGTTAAGCCAACCGGTCTGTGGCGTATAGAACTCTGCCCAGTCGTGCGACCCCACCGAATCGGGCGCAACGTAGAGGCCGCTCTGCCAACGGGCGGGCACACCGGCAATACGGCACATGGTGATAAACGTAAGCGCCATAACACCGCAATCACCGCGAAGCGAATGCGCACAGTCATCGGCAATAGATCCCAAAAGCAAGTACGGCGGCTGATAGCGATAGTCGATATACTGCGTCAGGTAATCATAGATAGCACGGGCGCGATCGAGCGGATCCACGAGTCCCTCAACAACACCGGCCGTCAGCTGCTGCAGATACGGCGTGAATGCAATGTGCGGACGATCCTCGGAAATATCCTCGGGCAGAGGCGCGTCCATACGCGGATGAACCGGAAGTGTGCCACCGTAGACATCACAATAAGCAGCATCGATGTGATAACGATAGGTCACCGAGAATGAGCGCTCACTCGAAGAAGACCACGAGGCAGTACGCGCCGAAGCGTTCGCGGGAGCAACAGCACCCTCCGGCGTCATGTCGAGAATCTCGACCCGAGACTGCTGACGGCAGGCAGCCGCGACGGGAAGCCAAGCGCAAACGCTCTCCCCCTCCAGAGCGCCGGGGACAGACAAGGACGCCTTAAGCGTAATAACGCGAGTCAATCCGTTTTGCGACTCCATCTCCTTGAGCATCTCGTTGCGCAGTGCTATTCCGTCCGTAGAATCGGGACGCATGCCGGGGACCTCTTTGGGATATACGCGAAGCGAATCGAGGAAGTTATCGAGAACGAACAGCTCGCCGTCGATAAAGCGCCAGTCAATACGCTTACGGTCAATCAGATCGTCAAACTGCTCCTCGGTAAACTCAGGCCACTCCTCGCGAATCATCGCAATAGCTCGATCGCGCGACACCGAAAAATGAAGCGGCGTCTCAAGCATGCGATACCGCTCGGCACGAACGCAAGCCGCCAGCGAAGGCTCAGGATTCTGCCCCAAAAGGCGATCACAAGCCGCAACAGCCTGCGTCAAATATCCGGCATCCTTGAGTCGAAGAATCTCGGGCGGCAGTCCAATATCGAGATGACGAAAGTCATTACAGCAAACATCAACAGAGCAACCAACAGGACCCTCGTCAATAACCTTCCCATCCGAAGGCAGCACATTAATAACAGCCATACCAAACTCCAAGTCATTAGAACTCTCGAAGCCCATTGTAGCGAGATAAAAAGAAAGCCCCAACAAAGGAGCCATCAACGCCGCTGAACGGTAGCAAAAATGAAATCAGCCCAGTAACCCTGCGGCGTTAAACGAAGGAAGCCCCGTCCCCCGGAACTGTTTCCTTGGCGCGACTTCTGGCGAAGCCAGGTGAGCGCAAAGGAAACAGTGTAGGGAGACGGGGCTTCCGGCGGGAAGTTTAGCGACGCTTACGCCTTGTTGACGGAGCCAAACTCCTCCATGAGCTCCTTGGTGCGAGCAACGATGTTGTCGCGACCAGGCTTGAGGAGCTTGCGGGGGTCGAAGCCCTTGCCCTGCTGATCCTTGCCAGCCTCGATGTACTCGCGGACGCCCTTGGCGAAGACGAGCTGCAGGTCGGTGTTGACGTTGATCTTGGAGATGCCCAGGGAAATGGCCTTCTTGATCTGGTCCTCGGGGATGCCGGTGCCACCGTGCAGGACGAGGGGCAGGTCGCCAGTCTGGGCCTTAATCTCACCCAGGCGCTCGAAGGAAAGGCCAGCCCAGTCGGCAGGGTACACGCCGTGGATGTTGCCGATACCGCAGGCGAGGAAGTCGACGCCCAGGTCAGCGATCTGCTTGCACTCGGCAGGATCAGCGAGCTCGCCGCTGGAGGTCACGCCGTCCTCGGTGCCGCCGATGCCGCCGACCTCGGCCTCGATGGACATGCCCTTGGAGTGGGCAAGCTCAACGAGCTCCTTGGTGCGGTCGAGGTTAAGCTGGAAGGTCTCCTCGTGAGAGCCGTCATACATGATGGACGTGAAGCCGGCCTCGATGCACTTGAAGCAGTCCTCGTAAGAACCGTGATCGAGGTGAAGGGCGACGGGAACGGTAACGCCCGTGGCCTCGACGGCAGCCTTGACCATGTCGGCGCAGACCTTGAAACCGCCCATCCACTTAGCGGCACCAGCGGTGCACTGAAGGATCAGCGGAGACTTGGCCTCCTCGGCGGCCTGGAGAATAGCCAGGGTCCACTCGAGGTTGTTGGTGTTGAAGGCACCGAGACCGTACTTGCCGGCCTCGGCCTTCTTGAGCATGTCTGCTGCGTTGACGAGCATAAAAGAAACCTCCTGTAAGGTTGCTCCGATAACGCCTGTGATTTTACCACGGCGCACCCGAGCATAAACGTTCGTTTGTTCACGAATATCGCCCAAACAGACTTTCCTTGATTATCGACTTTATCCGAACACCTCCCACATTCATCCGCACATGTGCGGA
>CAUAAZ010000052.1 GCA_958427145.1 uncultured Collinsella sp. | reverse complement strand
CGGTTCGACCGGGCCGCGCGGCAAGGAGATATATTGCCAGACCGGAGGGGCGCCGGGGGCGGGAATCTGGGCGTACACATTTCCTACACATCTTGTGATCCGACTAGCGTTTGCCAGCCGTTAACTACCGCTCGCCGAGCATCTCTTTATATAAGGCAGTCTCATGGTTAAAGCGGATACGTCCCCCTAGCTAAAGCACAGCCAGCATCGAGCAACTCATCACGTTCTTCCACCGAGAACCCCTCGGCGTAGACGCGCACCACTGGTTCGGTCCCGCTAGGACGGACCAGCAGCCACGTGTCATCCTCGAATGACAGACGCAAGCCGTCCATATGACTAACGTTTTGCGGCACCTTGCCACAAATCGACTTGGGGTTTACGCCCGGCAGCAGGGTTCGTAACGTTTCGGCATCTTCGGCCTCAAGGCGCAAGTCGCGTCGACCGTAACTCGTCTTACCAAAACTGTCCTCGAGTTGGTCGACCAGAACGCCCAAAGGCGCGTCCGTCTTTGCCATAAGCTCACACAGAATCAGACAGGCGAGGATTCCATCGCGCTCGGGCATATGCGCGGCGATGCCGATACCACCGGCTTCTTCGCCGCCCATGAGGACGCCGCCCTTCTTCATCTCCGCCGCTATATATTTGAAACCGACTGGTTTGACGGTCACGCGGCAGCCAAGCGCCTCGGCAATGCGACGCACGAGCGTCGAGCATGAAAGATTGACGACGACGCGCCCCTCCAAATTACGAAATTGAACCAAGTCGCCCAAAACGAGCGCCATGATCTGATGCGGATGTATATATCTGCCGCGCTCGTCAACCGCGCCGATACGGTCGGCGTCGCCGTCGGTCACCAGGCCAGCGCAAGCTCCGTCCTCGATAACCGTGCGCTCGCAAGCGTCCACCCACGGTTCAACGGGGTCGGGGCAGATATCTTCTTGGTCAGACGCCTGCCCGGCGTGAATCTCGTGCACCTCAACGCCAAGCTCGCGCAGCAAGTCGGCTAGATAGCCCTGGGCTGCGCCGCCCATGGGATCGACAACCACGCGCAAGTGCGCGGCGCGGATGGCTTCGGCATCGACAAACGATGCCACCGCCTGCATATAGTCAGGAATGATATCCGCGGTGCGATATTGCCCCTCGATCCCCATTGGCTCGGGAGCCATAGTCTCTTCGAGCTCTTCGATGACATCCTGGTTGGCGGTCGAGCCGTCACCCATGCGAATCTTGAGGCACAGATAGCCCTGCGGATGATGGGACCCCGTCACCATGAGCGCGCCGCACGCCTCACCGTCATAAGCCGCCGCCCACGTAAGGGCAGGGGTCGGGACAGGTCGCGAAGCGAGCACGGCGTCTAGCCCGTGCGCTGCTAGCACGCCCGCCGCAAGCTCAGCGAACTCGCGCGCCAGGGGCCGGGTGTCGAACCCTATATATACCGTTTTGCCCGGATTGGTCTTTTGCCACAACTCGCCGACGGCATCGGCGATACGGGCAACGTTATCGGCAGTGAAGTCCTCATCGACGCGAGCGCGCCAACCGTCAGTTCCAAAATGAATTATCGCGCACACGCGCAGACACCTCACAGTGTTTGGATCATGGTACGCATGGGGTATACCCGCAACATGCACTCGGCAACCTGCCGGCACCAGCATTCACCATTTGGGCAAATGCTGCCGAGGACATGCAAGCAATAAAAAAACGCCTCGTATGGAGCGGTTTTGCCCTTTATATATCGAGCGCCTCGGCCATCGCGGCCGTAGTGATTGCCGTGGTTCCACAGCAACTGCCCACCATTGCGGCACCGGCATGTCTCCATTCGATGCATGCGCGCGCGAAAGCTTCGGGGTTCTCGTGCCATACGGGGCCATCCTGAGTCTGGACCGGATCGCCTACGTTGGGACGCACCGTGACGGGAGTAGTCGCCGATGCAACCATCCTGGGCACCGCCGTGTTCGCAGCCGCAAGCGAACAGCAATTAACACCAACCGAGTTTGCGCCGTGTTTTTCGGCGTACAAAACGGCTGCCTCGATGTTGAGGCCATCGCCCAACAGGTCGCCTTTATCGTCAACGACAAAACTCACCAGAACAGGCATGCCATCGGCGGCATCTCGGGCGCCGGCAAGCATGGGCTGCAAATTACGGATAGACGTCACCGTCTCGATCAGCAGACCGTCAACGCCGGCGTTGAGCAAGGCGTGCGCCTGTTCGCGCGCAATGCCTCGGATTTCACGATACTCGGCAGAGTCCTCGGCAAACCACTCAATACCGATCGGGCCCATCGAGCCTAGCAGCAGCTGAGGGTGCGCCTGGCGGGCATCGTCGACGGCCCCGCGATTGACCTCCGCCACGGACGGCGCAATCTGGTCGTGCTTGAGGGCATAGCTCGATGCCTGAAAGGTGTTGGTAATGAGCACCTGCGCGCCGGCGGCGACATACAAGCGATGGATACGAGAAACGGTCTGCGGCTCTGCCAGATTCCAAAACGCCGGTGGAATGTCGGCGGCATCGTACTCACTCAACAGAACACTGCCCATGGGGCCCTGCGCCAACAAGGTCTCGCTCGACAAGCGGCGCGTAAGTTCCTCGGCACCAAAGCGGTTGTAATAACTCGTATCCATATATATCCCGCTATTCCTCGACGCTGATTCCCTGCTTTTCGAGATAGGCGAGCCAGCGGCTCATCGTGTCCTCGGATAGCGCATGCTCCATCATGCAGGCCTCGGAATCGGCTCGCTCAAATTCGACACCGAGCTCCTGAACCAAAAACGTGCGGATGAGGCGATGACGGTACCAGATAGCCGTGCCGACCTCGCGACCGCGATCGGTCAGGATTACCTTGCCGTAGTGCGATTGCTCGACAAGCTCGGATGCCTTGAGCGCCGAAACCGCTTTATTGACCGATGCCTTGGAGACGCCAAGGCGCTGCGCGATGTCGACCGATCGCACGCCGTTGGTTTCCCCCTCTTCGCTTTCAATGCGAACCATGCACTCCAAGTAGTCTTCGTTCGCCACCGTCAGATGTAGTTCGCGCGAGCTATTTGTCGTATCCATGATCTTCCGTCCCTTCTGCATTCAATGGCTGATTCTACCCCATCCAAGCGTCGTGGTATGCCGTGGCATACCGTGCTAGAGTTCTTGTTGCACACGACGACCAAGATTGGAGCGGTCTTTATGGAAAACACCACCACGAGCCCCGATGTCCTTGAACGCTTTTTGCGCTACGTCCAGATCAACACGCAGTCCGAGGATGCAAACTGCGACCAGGTACCCTCGAGCGCCGTTCAGTTTGACCTTGCCAACGTGCTGGCTGAAGAGCTGCGCGAGCTTGGTGCGGAAGATGCCCACGTGACCGAGCACGCCTATGTCTGCGCGCATATCCCCGCAAGTGCGGGCGCTGAGGACAAGCCCGCCCTGGGCCTGATCGCCCATCTCGACACCACCGAAGTTGCACCGGGCGCCGGCGTGAAGCCGCACATCGTACACTACGAAGGCGGCGACCTGGTCTGCGGCACGGTTGACGGTAAGCCCGTTGCCATGAGTACCGCCAAGCTTCCCGCCCTGAATGACCTCGCGGGTGAGGACCTGGTCTGCAGCGATGGCACCACGCTGCTGGGCGCGGACGACAAGGCAGGCGTCGCCGAGATCATGTCGCTTGTCGCGCGTATCGCTCAGGACCCTTCTCTGCCCCATCCCGCACTCGGCATTTGCTTCTGCCCTGACGAGGAGATCGGCCACGGAGCCGAGCTGTTGGATATCGATACCTTTGGCTGCAAGTACGCCTACACGGTCGACGGCGGCCCCATCGGCGAGCTGGAGTGGGAGTGCTTTAACGCCGCCGAGGCGACCGTCCGCTTTGAGGGCCAGTCCATCCACCCGGGCGACGCTAAGGGCCGTATGGTCAACGCAGGCAATCTGTTCTGTGACTTCAACGCGTTGCTCCCCTACGTGCAGCGCCCGGAGTATACGGAAGGCTACGAGGGCTTTTATCACCTTGAGGGTGTATCTGCGACCGTCGATCACGCCACAGCGCGCTATATCGTCCGCGACCATGACGCCGCCAAGTTCCAGCAGAAACTCGACCTTGTTGATGCCGCCGCCTCGATGCTCAACCAGCGTCTGGGTGAGGAGCGCGTGACGGTCGAGATTAAGCAGCAGTATCGAAATATGGCCGAGATCGTTCGTGACTATCCCGAGCTTATTGATGTTGCCAAGGAAGCCTACCTTGCCTGCGGCGTTGAGCCCCAAGTGCTGCCGATTCGCGGCGGCACCGACGGCGCTCAGCTGTCGTTCCGCGGTCTGCCCTGCCCCAACCTTTCCACCGGCGGCTATTGCTACCACGGCGTCAACGAGTTCGTCCCGGTCAGTTCGCTCGTCAAGATGACCGACGTGCTCCAGGAGCTCGTCGCCCGCTTTGCATAAGCCTGGCTGCACAAGTCCAAAAGACGAATCGCCCCGTCCTCAACCAAGAACGGGGCGATTTTTTTACTGCAACGAGAATAGGTTGACACACGCCAGCCTCTTGAAGCAAGGAGTGTCCCAAACTGCCGGTACAGACGATATGAGCAGGACATAAAAACATTGAGAGCCCCTGCTGCATGAAAGACCGCGGATTAGGCCGACAATGGTGAGTGTCTAATCCAACCGTGGCGGCCACGCCGCATTCATGGAAGGGGCTCCCATGCTCGATACTACCACCTTCGTCGGCCTCGACGTCCACGCCCGCTCGATAAAGGCAGTCTCCCTCGACGTCATGACCGGGGAGGTACGTGCCGCGACCTTCGGCTACGACGCCGGCGCCGTCGCGGAGTGGGTCCGTTCCGTGGACCCCAGGGCCAGGTGCGTGTACGAGTCCGGGGTCACGGGCTTCGACCTGCAGAAGAGGCTCTCCGGCCTGGGGGTCGACTGCGTGGTCGGCGCCGTCTCGAAGATGATCAAGCCCAGCGCGGACAGGCGCAGGAAGAACGACCGCAACGACGCCGAGTTCCTCGCCCGCATGCTGTCGGTCGGCAACGTGGTCGAGGTGTGGGTCCCCGACGACGAGTGCGAGGCCGCCCGCGACCTGACCAGGGCGCTCGAGGACGCGAGGGACGACCTCTCGCGCTCGAAGCAGCGGCTCTCCAAGTTCCTGCTCAGGCACGGGCTCGTCTTCGACGAGAGGACGCCCACCGGCCGCAGGAAGGGCAACTGGACCCGGGCGCACTGGTCCTGGATCGAGTCGATAAGGTTCGCGGAGAGGGCCGACAACGACGTGCTCGCCTACTACGTCGACGCGGTCAGGCGGGCGGCGGAGGAGAAGGCGAGGCTCGAGGGGCTCGTCGAGGCCGAGGCCCGCAAGCCCAGGTGGAGGAAGAGGGTCGACTCCCTCCGCTGCCTCAAGGGCGTAGACACCGCGACGGCCGCCGACCTCGTGTTCGAGGCCGGCGAGTTCTCGAGGTTCAGGAACGCCCGCTCGTTCGCGGCGTGGGTCGGCCTGACGCCCTCCGAGCACTCCAGCGGGGAGAGCGACCGCAGGGGCGCGATCACCAAGGCTGGCAACAAGCACCTGAGGAAGACGCTGGTCGAGGCCGCGTGGCACTACCTGACGTGCTCGGGGCGGCCGAAGGACCTCGCCAGGGGCCAGGCCCCGGACCGGGGCGCCCGGAGGCATGCCGCCAAGGGCGTGCGGAGGCTGGTCGAGAGGCGGGAGGCGCTGCTCGCGCGCGGGGTCCACGGTGTTAGCGCTACTGTAAAAACAACCAATTTCGCCATCGCACTTTAGCCGATTC
>CAUAAZ010000051.1 GCA_958427145.1 uncultured Collinsella sp. | reverse complement strand
CCGAGCTCGAGAAGCGCGGCTGCCCCATGCCCACCTTTATCGTCGGCCAGACCGGCACCCTTACCCGCTGGACGGAGCAGGTCGGTCACTACAACTTCAAGAACGCCCGCGAGCTTGCCGATATGGCCAAGCGCTATGGCGTGGGCCTGAAGGAGCACAACGCCGACTATCTGGACGACGCGACGCTGCTCGAGCACATCCCGGCACACGTGACCGCCTCCAACGTCGCTCCGCAGTATGGCACCGAGGAGACCCGCGCCTACCTCAAGCTCTGCGCCACCGAGCAGATCCTGGTCGACAACGGTCTGTGCGATGACCCCTCCGACCTGTATCACACGCTGCTGGTCAAGGCTATCAAGACCGAGCGCTGGCGCAAGTGGATGACTGGCGACGACGTCAACCTGCAGGTCGATGACATCCTTGCCGACGATGAGCTCAGCCTGAAGATCCTGGATGTCTCCGGCCACTATGCGTTCAACGATCCCGAGGTCAAGGAGCAGGTCGAGAAGCTCTATCGCAACCTCGCTGCCCAGGACATCGACGGCAAGCGCTTTGTGATCGAGCACATCAAGCGCCCGATCAAGCAGTACGTCGCCGGTCTTAACCTCAAGGGCGTCACGACCCGCATCGAGGCCGCTCTTGCCGAGTAAGTAGCTTTTCCTACGCGACGCCGGGCCTGGGGCATGTCCCAGCTGCAGGCCCGGCACATGGGACAAAGGGGCAGTCCCTTTGTCCCATTCTTTTGAGTTTTAGCTTCCTTTGAAGGGGTTCACCATGAAGTTCTTTATCGATACCGCCAATCTGGACGAGATTGCCGAGGCCAAGAGCTGGGGCTGCCTGGCCGGTGTTACCACCAACCCGTCCCTGTACGCCAAGACCGGCGGCAAGCTTGCCGACTTTGAGCCCCATATGCTCAAGATTGCCGAGCTCTGCGAGGGTCTGCCCGTGTCCGCCGAGTCCACCGCGACTACTGCCGAGGGCATGATCGAGGAGGGCAAGCGTCTTGCCGCCCTCGCTCCCAACATCGTGGTTAAGCTTCCCGTGTGCGAGGCCGGCCTTGCCGCCTGCCGCGCCCTGGCCGACGCAGGTGTGCGCGTCAACATGACGCTTGTTTTCTCGCCGACTCAGGCCTTGATGGCCGCCAACGCCGGCGCTCGCTACATCAGCCCGTTTGTGGGGCGCTTCGATGACATCGCCGAGGACGGTATCTCGCAGCTCGACAATGTTGTGACTTGCATCAAGAACTATGACTGGACCGGCAAGAACGTCGACGACACCGTTGAGATCATCACCGCTTCGGTCCGCACGCCCAACCATGTGACCCAGGCGGCGCTGCTTGGTGCCGACATTGCGACCGTCCCCATGGCCGCTCTTAAGAAATGCTTGCATCACCCGCTGACCGACCAGGGCCTTGCCTCTTTTGAGGCTGATTGGCAGAAGGTCGTCGCTCAGGCTTAACGAGTGGATTGCCCCGGCATCGCGTCATCCGGTGCCGGGGTTGTTCTCAAGAGAGGAATTCGTATGACCAACCAGGAGCTGGCGAAGGTCGCCAATGAGGTCAGGAAGGGTGTCGTGACTGCGGTTCACGCGGCCAAGTCGGGACATCCGGGTGGATCGCTCGGTGCTGCCGACATCATGACGTATCTGTACTTTGAGGAAATGAATATCGATCCTGCTGACCCTCACAAGGCCGATCGCGATCGCTTTGTGCTCTCCAAGGGTCACGCGGCGCCGGGCCTGTATTCGGTGTTGGCAAATCGCGGCTATTTTCCCGTCGAAGAGCTCGAGACGCTCCGCCATATTGGCAGCCGACTGCAGGGCCATCCCAACATGAACGACACCCCGGGCATCGATATGTCCACCGGATCGCTCGGTCAGGGTATCTCCGCCGCGGTTGGAATGGCACTCGCCGCAAAGCACTGGGGTGACAGCTACCGCGTCTACACGTTGCTGGGCGACGGCGAGTGCGAGGAGGGCCAGGTGTGGGAGGCGGCCATGTTTGCCGGCAACCATGCGCTCGACAATCTTGTTGCCGTCGTCGACCACAACGGCTTGCAGATTGACGGCACGATCGATGAGGTCAACTCGGCCATGCCGCTCGCTGACAAGTTCCGCGCCTTTAAGTGGCATGTGATCGAGCTAGCCGATGGCAACGACATGACACAGATTGAGGCGGCTTTCGCCGAGGCTCGTGAGGTGACCGGCGTGCCCGTCGCTATCATCGCCGAGACGGTGAAGGGCAAAGGCGTCTCCTTTATGGAGAACCAGGTTGGCTGGCATGGCAAGGCGCCCAACGATGAACAGTTTGAGCAGGCCATGGCCGAGCTTGCGGCAGCAGGAGAGGAGCTCTAATGGCAGAGGTCAAAAAAGTCGCCACGCGCGTAAGCTACGGCGAGGCGCTCGTCGAGCTGGGCAATGAGCACGATGACTTTGTAGTGCTCGATGCCGACCTGGCTGCCGCTACGCAGACGGGTAAGTTTAAGGCTGCGCACCCTGAGCGCTTCTACGATGCCGGCATTGCCGAGAGCAACTTGATGGGGCTCGCCGCCGGCATTGCGACCACGGGCCACGTCGCCTTTGCGAGCACCTTTGCCATGTTCGCCGCCGGCCGCGCGTACGAACAAGTGCGTAATTCCATTGGCTATCCGCACCTCAACGTCAAAATCGGTGCCACGCATGCGGGTATCTCGGTCGGTGAAGACGGCGCCACGCATCAGTGCTGCGAGGACATCGCGCTCATGCGCACGATCCCGGGTATGACGGTAATCGTTCCCGCCGATGACATCGAGGCTCGCGCTTGCGTGCGCGCCGCCTATGAGTTTGAGGGACCGGTCTACATGCGCTTCGGACGCCTGGCAACGCCGGTCATTAACGATCACGAGGACTATGAGTTCAAGATTGGTCGCGGCGTGGTCGTGCGCGAGGGGTCCGATGTGACCATCATCGCTTGTGGCCTTATGGTCGCCGAGGCGCTTGAGGCTGCCGAGGCGCTCGCTGCCGATGGTATCGATGCCGAGGTCATCAATATGCACACGATCAAGCCGCTTGATGAGCGCCTGGTGGTTGCCAGCGCCAAGAAGACCGGTCGTGTGGTCACTGCCGAGGAGCATTCGATTATCGGTGGTCTTGGCGAGGCCGTGGCCTCGGTGCTCGCGGAGCAGCATCCGGTGCCGATGCGTCGCGTCGGCGTGCGCGATGTGTATGGCGAGTCCGGCCCTGCGGTCGATTTGCTGCACAAGTACGGTTTGGACGCCGACGGCATCGAAGCTGCGGTCAGGTCCGTGTTGTAAGGAAGGTTTCCATGGGATTTGTATCTGCCAACCAAGTGACAATCGGGTATACCGCCGCCTCGCGCGAGGACGCCCTACATTATTTGTCCGAGCAGGCCATCGAGCTCGGCTTTGCCGATGACGCATCTGCCGTAGAGGCCGCCTTCATTGCTCGCGAGAACGAGGCCGAGACCGGCCTTGTCGCCGGTTTTGCCGTTCCGCATGCCAAAAGCGACGCGATCCACACGCCGGGCGTTGCCGTGCTTAAACTGACCGAGCCCGTTGAATGGCCGAGCTTCGATGGGGTGCCCGTCGATGTTGCGCTCGCGCTGTACGTGCCTGCCGGCGAGGCTGGAACCACGCATCTGCGCCTGCTCTCCAAGGCTGCCGTGATGCTGATGGACGCCGGCTTCCGTGACAAGGTGCGCGCGAGCACCGATCCCGTTGAGATTGCGGAGCTCATCAATAGCGGACTCGAAGACTAGAACGGTCATCCCGTTCAATCAATTGATCCTTCTCCAAGGAAAAGGGCCGCGACGCCGTATGGGTGTCACGGCCCTATTTGCGTTTCCCCAGATAAAACCTGCCAAAATAAACCTGTCCCTTATTGGCAGGTCAGTTAACGCAGTGCAGGTTGAGCATATGCGAGCGAGCGGGCTCCGGGTGCGGTAAGGTGACGTGAAACAAGCGGGCGCTGACCTTTTGGTCGCGCCCGTGCAGTTGAACGTCAGATTGCCGTGCCCGGGGCCCGCGCAGCGCCGAGCGGTTACGCCGTTTGTAAAACGGCGTAACTTAAAAGTTCATGTTGCCGTGAATGTAGGGGGTGACCTCGGGGGAGATATGGTCGCAGCCCAGCTCGCGCAGCGCGGACTCGATGGCGGCGGGCAGCGGGGTTTTGCCCTCGGCGTCAACGGCGTTGCCACCGAGGGTAGCAATCTTGGCGACATCTGCGGGTGCGGCCTCGATATGCATGCAGCCGCCGATCAAGCGCGCGCGTACCTGTGCCAGATCAAGATCGTGCAGGTAATCCTCGCAGGCGCGGATTAAATCGACCTTCTCGCGCGTAAGCTCCTCGCCCGTGGGAACGCGCGTGGCAAGACATGCTCCCGCCGGCAGGTTCCAAACGGGATAGCCCCATGCGCGCAGCAGCTCGCGCTCTTCGTCCTTGGTAAAGCCGACCTCCATGAGAGGGGAGCGTACGCCGAGCTCTTTTGCCGCGCGCATACCAGGGCGGTAGTCGCCGCGATCACTTGCATTGCTGCCATCGATGACGGTGGGAAAGCCGAGCGACTTGGCGTGGTTGACGATGGCGGTAAAGCCGGCGTGCTTGCAGTGGTAGCAGCGATTAGCATCGTTGCAGGCTACTTGGGGGAGCTGCAACTGATCGACCGAAAGATTGAGCACGGGGAGCTTAAAATGCGGCCCCTCATTGGCCTGTCCATCAACGGACTGCTCAAACGAAGTCTGTTCGGGCGTGCCGATGAGCGGCGTGGTGAGATGGACGAGGAGGGTATTGGTAGGCATGATGCGGGCGCAGACCGCGGCCAAAAAGCTGCTGTCGACACCACCGGAAAAGCCGATGGCGACGCGTCCGTATGCCAAAAGCAGCTGCTCGAGTGCTGCGAGTTTGTCCTGAAGCTCCTCTGCGGGTGCGGCGGTGTCTGAAAGCATGAAAGTTCCTTACAGTTATTAAAGCTCGGATGAAACTATAATCCCACCGAGCTGCTTGTCATAAGACTTCCAGCTATGTAACGAAAGTGCAATATGCTATATACGTTATATACAAGCTTGTAAAGTGCGGTAGAGTGGCAGTAATGCAATCCGGCGAGGGGGACCGATATGATCAAGGCTGTTATTTTTGACATGGATGGAACGCTGGTCGATACCGAGCGTTTGGGGATTAGGGCCTGGAAGGCAGGCGCCGCTGAGCTGGGGCTCGCGATTGATGATGCGCTGATCCATCAGTTTATCGGTCGCACGCTACCCGATGTCATGGACATCCTCGATAAGCATTACGGCAGCCACGAGACCGCCGAGGCGATCTATGTCCGCCACAAGGAGATTCGCGACGAGATGGTCAAGACCGATCTGGAGCTTAAGGCCGGCGCTGCCGAGTGCATAGACGAGCTGTTGGCTGCGGGCTATCACGTAGGCCTTGCAACGTCATCGCGCCATGTTACGGCCGAGCGCAACCTTAAAGCATTCGGTCTTTTTGACAAGTTTGAAACGGTGACCTGCGGCGAAGACGTCGCGCACGGCAAGCCTGACCCCGAGATGTATCTGCTTGCCTGCGAGCGCGCGGGTTTTGCCCCCGAGGAATGTGCCGTGGTCGAGGATTCGCGCAACGGCTGCGTCTCGGGCATTACGGCCGGCTGCCATGTCTTTGCCGTTCCCGATATCGTGCCGCTGCCGCAAGGCGTGGTGGATGGCTGCGAGGCCGTGCTCGATACGTTGTTCGACCTGGCGGCGGCGGTCAAGGCCGTGCGCTAGACAATTGCGGCGTTGAAACGAGCAATTGCTTATGTTTGCGCTTAAACAAAAGGGGTCCGGCAATGGTCGGGCCTCTTTTGCTTGAGCGGCGACTTAGCATACTTGCGGGCGTGCTATAGATACGCACCGAGGTTGATGGCCGTGGCGTCGGTCTGGCTGCTTGCCTGGGTGCTGGCGCGTTCCAGCAGGAACGGACGTACCAGTTCTTGGCGGTTGATGTCCTCGGCGGCGGTGACTGCGGTGACGGTGCGCGCTGTAGAGCCGACGCGGATATGCTTGGTCTTTGCCGGGGCCTTGTTCTCGATTTGCTCCATGAGCAATTGAACGCCCTTGCGGCCAATCTCGTAGCCCGGGGGCGCTACCGTAGTGAGCGGGACCGATCCGCTCCAAGCGAGCGGGTTGCCATCGCAACCTGCTACGCGTACTTGCCCGGGGACGGCGATGCCTTTGTCGACCAGCGCCGAGATGACGCCCGAGGCCAGCACGTCGGTCAGGCCGACGACAAAATCGGGGCGTTCGTCGGCGGGGCGCGCGGCGATTTGGGTGCCGATGCCGTAGCCGTCGGCGGCGGTATTCCATTCGCCGGCGTCGATGACTTCGATCTTGATATCGGGACGTAGGGCGAGCGCCTTATGAATGCCAAGGACGCGCAGGGTGAGTTGCATAAATGCTGCTCGGCCGACGACGACAATATGGTGCGCGCCGCGGGCGATGGCGAGCTCGGCGATGATGCGGCCTTGTGCCTCGTTGTCGGCGGCCACGTAGTAGCCGGGCTCGGAGCAATGGATGTCCAGGTGGACGATCGGCACGGGCATCTTGGTCAGGGCGGGGTGCCAGTCGGGGGATGCCATGGGCTGAACCATGACGCCGGACATCTGG
>CAUAAZ010000050.1 GCA_958427145.1 uncultured Collinsella sp. | reverse complement strand
GCATCGACCTGCGCCGATGCCCCCAACGTGGACACACATTTTGTCCTATAAGCCGTCTTCTACGAGCTCACGCGTAAGTTTGTGGAGACCGAGGAAGACGTTCCCCAGGAGGCCTGCGACGTGCTGTACTACACGCTCGCCGTGGGCCACCACACCGGCGTGCTCGATTGCTTTGAGCCGCGCCTGTCGGTGCCGGTGGATGTGTTCTATTCGCTCGTTGACGCGTTGCCGGAGGGGGAGGCCAAGATCAAGTTCGAGGCCATCCGCTCCTTTGGCGAGTGCCAGCTTGACAAGGCGGCGGTGCCGTCGCTGCTCGAGGCCTGCGATGCGCTGCTCGACGAGCGCGGTTTTCGCGGGTCGGCCAAGGCCGGCATCTCGGTGTTCGACGACGACTTTGGGCTGCATGCCCAGCAGGTCGCGTTTCTGATGAAGTTCCGCGATCTGGTTGAGCGCGTGCGCGATGTGTCGGGCGTGTATCTGACGGGAAGGTTGCAGTAATGGGTCGCGTTGTGGATGGTCGTGTGAACGGCGCCCCGTTTGCGGGTATCGTGCTCACGGCGGGAAGCGTGCTGCGTGCCGACGATGCCGCCGGCCCCGTGCTCTCCAAAAAGATGGAGGACGCGCCCATCGCCGGTTGGTACACCATCGACGGCGGGCAAACGCCCGAGGACGACATCATCGAGGTCAAGCGCGAGCGTCCGCCGCGTTTGGTCTTGGTCGATGCCGCCGACATGGCGCTGCCCGTCGGCGCCATCCGCTTGCTCGACAAACGTGACGTGGCCCGCAAGTCGATGTTCACCACGCATTCGCTCCCTTTGTCGATTCTGATCGAGGAAATCGAGCAATCGTGCGAAGATATCGTCTTCATAGGGATTCAGCCGGGCGACACGGAGTTCTACAACCCCATGTCCCCGGAAGTCTTTGACGCCGTCGACGCCGTGTACGACGCCGTGGCCGCCAACGACTTTTCCCACTTTGACCGCTTGGGGCAAGAGCAATAGGAGCGCTTGTCCCCGCTGATTAGGAAAGAAGTGATTGACATGGCAGATTCCAAGGCAGAATATCCCGCTCCCGATTGCCTGGCGCCTGCCGCGATCGAGGCCAAGACCGAGACCGCCGGCGTGACCAAGGCCAACCTGCCGGTCGCAAAGGCCTTTCTGCTGGCAATGTTCGCCGGTGCGTTCATCGCCTTCGGCGGCCTGTTCTTTACCGTGTTCTTGAGCGATAGCACGCTGGGCTGGGGCGCCCAGCGCGTCGTGGGCGGCCTGTGCTTTTGCCTGGGCCTGGTGCTGGTGCTGGTGTGCGGCGCCGAGCTGTTTACCGGCAATTCGCTTATGGTCTGCGCACTCAAGAGCAAAAAGATCACCCTGGTCCAGATGCTCAAGGCTTGGGTCGTCGTATGGGTCGGTAACTTTGTCGGTGCCCTGTTCATCGTCTTTTTGGTGTACATGGCCGGCATTTACAAGCTCAACGGCGAGGCGGTCGCCAATTCCATGGTGAGCGTCGCCGCCGGCAAGGTGACGGTCGACTGGGTGACGATCTTCTTCCGCGGCATCCTGTGCAACATCTTTGTGTGCCTGGCCGTGTGGATCGGTACCGCCGGCAAGACCGTGGTCGATAAGGTTGTGGGCATTCTGCTGCCCATCGCCGCCTTTGTGGCCTGCGGTTTTGAGCACTGCGTTGCCAATATGTACTTTTTGCCCATGGGTGCCGTGATGCACGCGTGCGGCTATGGTGCCGACGTCGCCGGCGCCGATGCGCTCAACGCTGCGGGCATTGCGTTTAACCTGTCCGCCGCCACGCTGGGCAACATCGTGGGCGGCGCGGTTCTGGTCGCGCTCGGCTACTGGTTTATCTACGCCAAGAAGTCCGAGGCGTAAGGTACCGTCTGTTTGACGTTGGGCCTCCCGCGGGGCGTTGCCGTGCGGGAGGCTTTTTGGGTCCGGGGCTCGTTGGCGGGCTTTTGGCTTGTTGTGTTTGGCTGATGAAAGGGGTAATCGAGATGGCATCTGCTGTGAAGCGTGACGGTCGCGCCGTGGTGACCACATGCGGGGGATGCTATGCCGATTGCGCCTTTGCGGCACGCGTTGAGGACGGTCGCGTGGTGGCCGAGTTGCCGGTGCCGGGGCATCCGTGCGCGGCGCGAGCCCTGTGTGCCCGCGGACGCCATCGCCTGGCGATGCCGTTTGACGAGCGCGACCGCATCGTGCACCCCATGCGTCGCCGCCAGGATGGCTCGGGGTTCGATGTGATTTCGTGGGACGAGGCGTTCGCGCAGATTGCCGAGCGCCTTTTGGGCATTGTTGACGAGTGCGGGCCTCGTGCGCTGGGCATGACGCTCGGTGTTCCCTCGTTCGACCGCTACTGGGCCTATCGCTTTATGCATGTGCTGGGCTCGCCCAACGTGTACGGTGCCGATGGCGCCTGCGAGGTAAGTCGTCTCACCGGATGGGAGCACAGTCTGGGCTATAGTCCCGCTTCCGACCTGGCGCATACCGATTGCATCATGTACCTGGGGCGTTCGCTGGTGGACTCGTCTTCGATGGGGGCCGTTGATGCGCTCAACGATGCACGCCGGCGCGGGGCGAAGATCATCGTGGTCGACCCCCGGCGCAGCGGCTCGGCTGCTATTGCCGATCGCTGGCTCCGCGTGCGCCCGGGCTGCGACTTGGCGCTGCTGTTGGGTATTGTCCACGTGTTGATTGCCGAGGACCTGTACGACCACGAGTTCGTGGACTGCTATACCACGGGTTTTGACGAGCTGGCGCAGGAGGCCAGTGCTTGGGCGCCCGAGTGGGCCGAGTCGATGTGCGACGTGCCGGCCGCAGAGATTGCCGCCACGGCGCGCGATCTAGCTGCCGCCGCGCCTGCCGCTGTGGTGGATGCGGGCTTTCATGGTGGCATCGGTATCGCGTATGCCAACAGTACGCAGACGGCGCGCGCTATCTGCATGGTCGATGTGCTGCTGGGCTGTATTGGACACGCGGGCGGCGCGCTCAATCCACCCACACCGCTTGCGCTGGGCGACTTGGACCCTGTGCGTTTCGCGACGCCGCTGGTGCCGCGTGAGCCCAAGTTGGGGTCCGAGCGCTATCCACTGGTCGATCCGGCGCGCGGTCTGTGCACGACCATCGGTCAGTCGATTCTTGCCGGCGATTTGCGTGGACTCATCGTCTATGCCAGTAACCCCGGTGCGGGCTATGGCAATGCGCAGGCTTGGTTGAGTATTTTGCAGCAGCTCGATTTGCTCGTGACGATTGATATTCGCTGGTCCGAGACGGCGCGCGCTTCTGACTTCGTGCTGCCCGACGTGACGTATCTGGAGGCTGACCGCGGCGTGGGAACGGTGACGGGTGCCAACGATGCTCGCGTGTTCTACCGCAATGCCGTGCTGCCCGTGCAGCATGACGACACACGTCCCGGTCGGGAGATTTTTGCCGGTCTGGCGCAGGCGTGTGGCGTGGGTGAGTACTTCCAGTTTACGTCTGACGATCTGGCGGCTGCCCAGGTGGCGCCGTTTGGGATTGATCTGGACGAGCTTAAGGAGCGCGGCTGGGCCGACACGGGTGTTGCGTTGCCGTCGCGTACGGGCGAGCCGGCGATTCCCCTGGATGGCGGCAAGATTGCACTGGCAAGCGACGTATGGGAGCGAGCCGGTCTGGGTCGCGTTCCCGGTTGGATCGCGCCCATGGTGGAGCCCGGTCCGGGGATGTTTCGCCTCATTAGCGGCAACCGTCCCTTTGAGTCGCACACCTCGCGAAGGCTTGCGGCCCAAGGTGCCGCCGAGGCTGGATCGGACCTGGATGCCGTGCAGATGAATGCCGATGCCGCCGCTCGCATGGGTATTGCCGACGGCGAGATCGTCGAACTCGTGAGCGATATGGGCCGCGACTGCGTGCGCGTGGAGACGACGCCGTATCTGCATCCGGCGTGCATCTTTACGTCGGCCGCCCCCGGCGGGCGTTCGTTTGGCGCCGATGCCGGTGGCGCTCAAGCCTTGGGCGTGGGCCCGCTCGACCATACACCGTTGCGTTGGGACCCGTTGACGGGCGCCGCGCTCACCCAGGAAAACGCCGTTCGCGTGGAAAAGATCGCGGCGCGCGAGGATAATAACGATTGATTGACTCAGCCGATCGAATTGGCTGATGGTTTGACGTTCGAACGATTGATTCACCTTTGGTTTTGAAAGGCCGCACATGAGCGATAGCCAGAACATGTCCGATGAGGTGCGCGCCCGCCTGCGCGCCATTCCCTCCGTCAACGAGCTGCTTGCCGAGTGGCCGGTAGTGAAGGCGGCGGGGGAGACCTGCGACGCGGTGGTGCATGCTGCCGTCACGGCCGAGCTCGACGAGGAGCGCGCCGCCATTCGTGCCGGTGCTGCCCCGCGCTCTAAGCGCGACCTGGCCTCGGCCATCGAGTGGCGTGCGCATCGCTCCGCGCTGCCGAGCCTGCGTCCCGCCGTCAACGCTACGGGCGTGGTCATCCATACCAACTTGGGCCGCGCCCCGCTTGCGGAGTCGGTCGCCAAGGCCGTGGCCGAGGTCGCGCGCGGCTACAGCACGCTCGAGTACAGCGTGGACACCTGCTCGCGCGGGTCGCGCAAGGAACATGCCGCGCAGCTCATCCGCTCGCTTACCGGTGCCGAGGACGCGCTCGTGGTCAACAACAACGCCGCCGCGGTGCTGCTGGTGTTGGCGACCCATGCCGCAGGCAAGGAGGTCATCGTCAGCCGCGGTGAGCTTGTCGAGATCGGCGGCAGCTTCCGCATCCCCGACGTCATGGCGGCCTCGGGCGCCAAGCTCGTCGAGGTCGGCGCCACCAACCGCACACATTTGGGCGACTACGAGCGCGCCATCACGCCCGATACGGCGATGATCCTGAAGGTTCATCCTTCCAACTATCGCATCGAGGGTTTTCACGAGGAAGTGAGCTCTCGGGAGCTTGCCGCCCTGGCCCACAAGCATGGCCTGCTGTTCTACGAGGACCAGGGCTCGGGCGCGCTGTTGCCCGACGACATCTTGGTGCGCGGCGGCGAAGAAACCACGCCGGCTTCGGTTTCGGCAGGGCTCGATATCGTGTCGTGCTCGGGTGATAAGCTGCTGGGTGCCGCGCAGGCGGGCATTATCATAGGCCGTCGCGATCTGGTCCAGGCCTGCGGCGCACATCCACTCATGCGCGCCCTGCGTCCGGGAAAGCTCGCACTGGCGGCGCTCGAGGCTACACTGCGCATCTACATGGATGGCGCCGATGTTGCCCATCGCGATATTCCGGTGCTCAGCATGCTTACGCTTCCGCAGGACCATTTGGAGCGACGTGCCCGCAAGCTGCGCGATCGTATGGTCGCCGGGCTCGACAAGGCCGGTTGCCCGTGTGCCGTGCAGGTGGAGATCGTCAAGGAATCGTCGACTCCCGGTGGCGGCTCGCTGCCTACCGTCGAGCTACCCACCATGTGCGTGGCCGTCCGCCCGGTCGACGGGCGTCTTTCCGTTGACGCGCTCAAGCGCTCACTCGTCCAAGATTTCGACACGCCGGTCGTCACGCGAGCCTCGCACGATCGCATTTTGTTTGACGTCCGTACGCTCGTGGGCGACCGCGATATCGAGACGGCGGCGTCGACGCTTGCCGCATGCGTTAAGAAGGCGATTGCTCGATGAGTGAGGTTCAAACGCTGGTGGAGTGTCCCGTTATCGTTGGCACGGCGGGCCACGTTGACCACGGTAAGTCGGCACTGATCGAGGCGCTGACCGGCAAGAATCCCGACCGTCTGGAGGTTGAGCGCCGTCGCGGTATGACCGTGGAGCTTGGCTTTGGCGAGCTGGCGCTGCCGAGCGGCAAGATCGTGGGCCTGGTCGACGTGCCGGGCCACGCGCATTACCTGCGCGCTATGGTGCAGGGTGCCACGGGCATCGACGTGGTCGTGCTGGTGGTTTCGGCCGTCGAGGGCGTGATGCCGCAGACCCGCGAGCACGTGCATGTGCTGGAACTGCTGGGCGTCACACACATGGTGGTCGCGCTGACGATGTGCGACCTGGCTGATGCCGAGATGACCGAGCTTGCCGAGCTTGATGTCGATGACTTTTTGTCGGGTACCGTGTTTGCAGGCGCGCCGATCGTGCCCGTGTCGTCCAAGACCGGCGAGGGGATCGATGACCTACTGGCTGCGCTTGACGAGCAGGTTGCCGCTTGCTGGGATGCTTGCCGTGCCCGTGCCGAGCTCACCGATGCCGCGCCGCGTCTGCCTATCGACCGCTGCTTTACGATCAAGGGCGTCGGCACCGTCGTGACGGGAACGTTGCACGATGCGCCGGTTGCGGTGGGCGACGAGCTCGTTGCCCTGCCGTCGCGCACGGTCTGTCGCGTCCGCGGGATCCAAGTGCATGGCGACACGCAGCAGGCGCTGCCCGGTCAGCGCGTGGCGCTCAATTTAGTGGGCGATGGTGTCGCCGCGCTCGATCGCGGTGAGATGCTGGGCGTGGCGGACCGCTTTGGTCAGACGTTGCGCTTTATGATGACGTTCACCTACCTGGGCCGCGAGGGCGCCAAGCCGCGTGTGCTCGAGTCGGGCGCGCGCGTGCATGTGATGGCCGGCACGGCCGAGGTCGTTGGCCGCATCATGCTTTTGGAGGGCGAGGCCCCCATGGCGGTGGGCGAGACCCGTACCGTGCAGGTGCGCTTGGAGGAGCCGCTGCCGCTGCGTGCCGGAGACCATGCCGTGGTGCTGTCGTATTCGCCCATTATGCTCATTGGCGGCGGGCGCGTGCTGCTATCGCGCTGCCGTCGCTCGCGCGAGCTTTCTGCCGGCGAGCGCGCGCTGCTTGCGGCACTTGAGGCCGGCGATGCCGCGGGCGGTGTGGGCGCTTGGTTGGCGCTGCAGATGCTGCCGGTTACGGCGGTTGATGTCGCCGAGGCTTTGGATCTTGGTGTCGGCGAGGCCGATGCCGCACTGCGCGGGTTGGTGGCGCAGGGCTCCGTTCGCAAGCTTGCCGTGGGTGATGCGGACTACTTGGCGGACGCCGTGGTGCTCGACGCTGCGATGGATGCACTGGCGGCGACCCTGTCAGCCATGCACGCGGCGTCTCCCAAGGAGACGGGCTTTACGCCCGGCGCCGTTGCCCATGCTGCGTGGCCCACTGCTGATGATGGCGTTGCCGCGGCTCTGATTGCCGAGGGCTGCTCGCGTGGCGTGTGTGCCGCCGAGGGTGCCGAGGTATTCGACCCGCACTCCGCTGCCGCCGCGGCGCGTGTGGTGCGCGAGGCCTGCGAACGTATCGTTGCCTTGCTGGACGAAGCCGGCCTCGATGCGCCGACTTTGCCCGAGGTGGGCGAGCAGCTGCAGCTCGATCGCGACACCATGACGCGTGCCCTGCGCGAGCTTTCGCTCAACCGCTCCATCGTGAAGGTCGAGCGCGACGTTGCCCTGTCTGCCGCCGCCGAGGCCCATGCGCGCGAGCTTGTTGCCGCCGCCATCGCCGATGCCGGTGGCGCTGTCACCACGAGCGTGCTGCGCGAGGCGCTGGGTGTGTCGCGCAAGCGTGCCATCAGCATCTTGGAACACCTGGATGCCGTACGCTTCACAGTCCTCGACAAGGATGCCGGCGGCCTGCGCTCTCTGCGCTAGGCCGGTCACTCGCTCCCGCCTCCTCAGTTGCGGTGAAATAGTTCCTATTTGGAGGCTTGGGGGTGCGGACGATTTCTTGGACCGCGCCTAGGCGTATCCAAGCTTCCTGC
>CAUAAZ010000049.1 GCA_958427145.1 uncultured Collinsella sp. | reverse complement strand
TCCGCACATGTGCGGATGAATGTGGGAGGTGTTCGGATAAAGTCGATAATCAAGGGTATTGCAAGCACGCTCGGCCCAAATGCATCGTAAATGACTCCCGCTCGCAAACGAGGGTACAATGACGCTCGTGTCACATCACGGGGCCCCGGCCCCAACATATACAAAGGAGTCATACATGGGTTGCGAGCACGCACAGGCCGCCGGCGGACAAACGTCGCCGTCGCAATTTGAGGAGAATACGCTGTCCGAGGTCAAACGCGTCATCGCCGTGCTTTCCGGCAAGGGCGGTGTCGGCAAGTCGTTTGTCACCGGTGCCATCGCCACCGAGCTTGCCCGTCACGGCCACAAGGTCGGCGTCCTCGATGCCGACATCACCGGTCCCTCTATCCCCAAGATGTTCGGTATGAGCGGACGCCACGTCCATGCCCTTGGCAACCTTATGCTGCCCGAAATCTCCGAGCACGGCGTCAAGGTCATGAGCTCCAACCTTCTGCTCCAAAACGAGACCGACCCCGTCCTTTGGCGCGGTCCGGTCATCGCGGGCGCCATTAGGCAGTTCTGGAGCGAGACCTCGTGGGGCCCCATCGACTACCTGCTGGTCGACATGCCTCCGGGAACAGGCGACGTCGCGCTCACCGTCTTCCAGTCGCTGCCCGTCGACGGCATCGTTATCGTCACGAGCCCGCAGGATCTGGTCTCGATGATCGTCGCCAAGGCGGTCAACATGGCCGAGAAGATGAACGTCCCCATTCTGGGCATTGTCGAGAACATGAGCTATATTGAGTGTCCCGACTGCGGCAAGAAGATCGAGGTCTTTGGCAAGAGCAAGCTCCCCGAGGTCGCAGAGTGCTATAACCTCGACATCTTGGGCCAGCTTCCCATTAATCCGGCACTCGCCGAGGCCTGCGATAAGGGCGAGGTCGAGACCGCACTGCCCGATGGCATGTTGCCCAAGGCAGTCTCTGCCGTCGAGGCCATTACCCCGCACGAGACCGACGAGGCCTAAGTGAACACGAGCGCCTTCTATGACGTCCTGGTAATCGGCGGCGGGGCTTCAGGCCTCGCCGCCGCCATTACGGCCGCACGCGCTGGCAAAAGCGTCTGCATCGTTGAGCGCGATGTCGCCTGCGGCCTTAAGCTCCTTGCGACCGGCAACGGCCGCTGCAACCTCTCCAACGAATCGATTGATCCACAGCGGTACAACCACCCCGCATTCGTTGAATCCGTTATGGGCCCCCGGCCCGAACAAGAGCTTATGGGTTTCTTCTCCTCGCTGGGCATCATGACAACCTCCGAGGAAGGCCGGCTGTACCCGCGCTCCCTTCGCGCCGAATCGGTGCGCGACGCGCTTCTCAACGTTTGCAACCGCCTAGGTATCACCTTAATCTGCGGAGCCAACGTTGCCTCGGCGCACAAAGTTTCCGAAGGCTGGGCACTCCAAATAGACCGTCCAGCGCGGGCGCTCAAGGCAAAAAAGCACGACGACCGAAAATCGGAGCTCCGCTCGCTTCGGAAAGCGCTCGCCGATGTCCCTCGCAAGAACGAGGCCCTGCAGGCACATGCCGTAATTATCGCCACGGGCGGCAACCCCACCGGTATCGCCGATACGTTTAGCCTCCCCCTCACTTCGCTGCGCCCCATCCTCTGCCCCGTATCGGCAACGGTCGTTGGCGATCGGGCAGCACTCAAGACGTTGGATGGTCTGCGCGTCCGCGCCCGCTTGACGCTCACCCGTAACCGTAGTGAGCTCTGGCACGAAGACGGTGAAGTACTGTTTCGAACCTTCGGCATCTCGGGCGTCGCTGTCTTCAACCTCTCCCGTCGTATCCAGCGCGGCGATACGATCCTGCTCGACGTTTTCCCCGACCTCTCTAAAGACGAGCTACTCGATATGCTCAACCGGCGCGTTAAGCTGCTCGGCGGCTTTTCGCCCCGCGATCCCCGTTGGCTCGACGGCATGCTCGCCCCGCAACTCTCCCGCGTCGTCTGTACAGCGTTCGAGCAGTGCCATCCAGGCTCCAACGATATCATCCACCTGGTCTCGATCCTCAAGCATTTTAAGTTGCTCGTCGAAGGAACCGCCGAGGAGCGCTCGGCGCAGGTCACGCGTGGTGGCGTATCTGTCGAGAGCATCTCAACACCCAGTCTACGCGCGCGCAGCGTTGTCGACACCCCGCTTTACGTCTGCGGCGAAGCGCTCGACATCGACGCCGATTGCGGAGGCTTTAACCTTGCGTGGGCATGGCTCTCGGGCATTCGCGCTGCAAGCAGCCTGTAGCCGCGCAGTCTATAATCAAAACGCATTCGGGCCGTCTGGGATACCGGACGGCCTCTTTCTTGCCTCTAAGGAGACCTCGATGATCGAAATCACCCAAGTCAACGCGTCGCTCGATGAAGCCGGCGATGAAAATGCCTGCCTCATTGTTGGCAAGCGAGTCGCCAAGCGCGTCCTACGTTGCAAAGACTCCGAGATCAAGTCCATCGAGCTCCACCGCAAGTCAATCGACGCTCGCAAAAAACGAGACGTCCATTTTATCCTGAGCTTTCGTGTTGAGCTGACCAGTCCCCACCTCGAGCGAGAAGCGGTCGACAGCGTTTCCGAGCGTGACCGCTCGCGCGTACGCGCGATAAAAGACGATGGGTCTTCATTCCCCACCCCCGTCTCCGACGCACCTCAAGAACGCCCTGTCGTTGTCGGCGCCGGATGCGCTGGCCTTTTCGCCGCGCTAACGCTCACCAAAGCAGGTCTTAAGCCCTTGCTCATCGAGCGCGGCGACCCGGCATTTCGCCGCTCGCATGCGATCGACCTCTTTCTAAAGGAGCGCATCCTCGACCCCGAGAGTAATATCCAGTTTGGTCTGGGCGGCGCGGGGACCTTCTCGGACGGCAAGCTCAATACGGGAACAAAAAATCCCGCCCATCGCCTTATCCTCGAAACCTTCGTCGAGGCGGGTGCGCCCCGCGATATTCTGTGGGATGCCAAGCCGCACATTGGCTCCGACATCCTTCCCACGGTTGTCACCGCTATATCCCAGCGCATCGAGCAGCTCGGAGGTATCGTCCGTTATCGAACAAAGCTCGTCGACATTCGCATCGACGCGTCTGGCGCCATCACCGGTATTGATGTCCAATCGTCCCAAGACGCCGCTTACGAGCCAATCGAGACAAAGCACCTCATCCTCGCCTGCGGGCATTCTGCTCGCGATATTTTTGAGCTCCTTAAGGACCACAACGTGGCCCTCGCACAAAAGACCTTTGCCATGGGCGTTCGCATCGAGCATCCGCAGCGCGACATCGACCGAGCCCAATATGGAGCCTTGGCGGGACATCCTGCCCTCGGAGCAGCCCCCTACAAGCTCGTCGCCCATCTTCCCAACGGCCGCAGCGTGTTCTCGTTTTGCATGTGCCCCGGCGGGCAGGTTGTCGCCGCCTCTTCCGAGCAGGGCCACCTGTGCGTCAACGGCGCCAGCCTCAATGCCCGCGACGGACGCAACGCAAACGCCGCCCTGCTCGTTAACGTCACGCCTGAGGACCTTCCCAACGATGACCCGCTCGCCGGCATCGAGCTCCAGCGCGCCTGCGAGGCGGCCGCCTATCGCCTGGGCGGTTCCAACTGGAACGCACCGGCACAACTCGTCGGAGATTTCCTCGCAGGACGCGCCAGCAAGGCGCCCGGAAAGGTAAAGCCCACCTATCCGCTCGGTGTGACCTGGACGACAATTGACGAAGCCCTGCCGCAGCATATCGTCGAGTCGCTCCGCCTGGGACTTCCCCTACTCGGAAAAAAGCTACGAGGCTACGACCGTCCCGATGCCGTTCTTACCGGCGTGGAGACTCGTTCGAGCTCACCGGTCACTGTCACCCGAGACCGAACGTGCCATGCCGTGTCGACCCCGGGCCTCTACCCTTGTGGTGAGGGAGCTGGATATGCCGGCGGCATCATGAGCGCGGCCACCGACGGCATCCGTTGTGCCGAAGCCCTGATCGCGGACCTCTAACGCACGAATTCCAGCGCGCAAAAGACACAGGCCCCGAGCTCCACAGGGAACTCGGGGCCTGTTCGCTATTTCTTAAACCGTGCACCCTGGCGTTTTCTGCCCGATGCGAACGTGGAACCCTTGCGGGCCTGCGAGCGTAAGCGCTCGATCGTCTCGTCCTCAGACGCACCCTCGAGCATCGCCCGAATCTGAACGACGGCATCGCGCAGGCGCGCCGCCTCCTCAAAGTCCATAGCGGCAGAAGCGTTACGCATATCCTCTTCCATGGTTTCGACGATCCGCACAAGCTCGTCATGCGGCAGTTCTTCCAACTGCTCCGCAAGTGTCTGCTCGGGCGCCACCGTTTCCGGCACACCGCCCTCGCCCGACTCATCGGGCGTATAGAATGCGCCATGGCCAAGAGAGTCGCCCTTCGAGCGTCCCTTGGAGCCCACAGTTTTTTCGGCCTCGGCAATAAAACTTGAGATGTCGTTGATGGCCTTGCGCACTGTCTTGGGCACAATGCCATGTTCTTCGTTATATGCCATCTGAATCTCGCGACGGCGCTGCGTCTCCTCGATGGCCTCTTTCATCGAATCGGTCACAACGTCTGCATACATGATGACTTCACCATCGGCGTTACGGGCCGCACGGCCAATCGTCTGAATCAGCGAACGGCGGTTGCGCAAGAAGCCTTCCTTATCGGCATCGAGAATTGCCACCAGTGAGACCTCGGGGAGATCCAAGCCCTCGCGAAGCAGGTTGATGCCAACGAGAACATCGATCTTGCCCTCGCGCAGCGTTCGCAGGATCTCGACACGGTCCATTGTCGCCGTATCAGAGTGCATGTAATTGACCTTAATGCCTGCGTCGAGCAGATGGTCGGTCAGGTCCTCGGCCATGCGCTTGGTCAACGTGGTCACCAGCACGCGCTCCTTGCGGGCAACGCGCTCGCGAATCTCGTCCTCAAGATCGTCAATCTGGCCGCGAACTGGACGCACGTCAATCTTGGGGTCGAGCAGGCCAGTCGGACGAATAATCTGCTCCACATCGTTTTGGCTCACCCGCAGCTCGTAGTCGCCCGGCGTGGCCGAAACATAGATAAACTGGGGTATCCTTGCCTCAAACTCATCGAAACGAAGCGGGCGGTTATCGAGCGCCGAGGGCAGGCGAAAACCGTGTTCCACCAGCGTCACCTTACGCGAGCGGTCACCTTCGTGCATGCCGCGAATCTGCGGCACCGTCACATGGCTCTCATCGATGATGCAGAGCATATCCTTGGGAAAGTAATCGATTAGGGTAAACGGCGGCTCACCCGGCTTGCGACCGTCCAGATGACGCGAGTAGTTCTCGATGCCGTTGCAAAAGCCCATCGTCTCGAGCATCTCAAGATCATAATCGGTGCGCTGCTGCAGACGCTGCGCCTCGAGCAACTTGTCGGTCGCCTTGAGCTCCGCCACGCGCTTCTCGCACTCTTCGCTGATCGATTTCAGAGCCGCCTTGACCTTCGGCTTCTCGGTCACGTAGTGCGATGCCGGCCATACAGGGATGGCCTCGTACTCACGAAGCATCTCACCGGTGACCTCATCGATCTCGGCAATCAGCTCGACCTCGTCGCCAAAGAACTCAAACCGCAACGGATGCTCGGCATAAGGCGGATACACGTCGACAACATCGCCGCGCACGCGGAACGTGCCGCGTGCCAGGTCATAGTCATTGCGATCATATTGAATGTCGATAAGTGCATGGATAAAGTCATCGCGCTCGAGCGGCACCTTCTTGTCGACGTTTGGAGCCAGACCCGCATAGTCCTCAGGAGAGCCGATGCCATAGATACACGAGACCGATGCGACAACGATCACATCGCGTCGAGAGAGCAGCGATGCGGTCGCCTGATGTCGCAGCATCTCAACCTCTTCGTTAATCGAGGAGTCTTTCTCGATATATGTATCGCTTTGCGGCACATACGCCTCGGGCTGATAGTAGTCGTAGTACGAGACGAAGTAGACCACAGCGTTGTTGGGAAAGAACTCTTTGAGCTCGCTCGCAAGCTGAGCGGCGAGCGTTTTATTCGGAGCCATGACCAGCGTCGGCTTTCCCAGGGCCTCAATAGTCTTTGCCATCGTGAAGGTCTTGCCCGAACCAGTCACGCCCAGCAAAACCTGATAGCGGTCTCCGTCCCTCACGCCCTGCACAAGCGACTCAATGGCCTTAGGCTGGGAACCGGCAGGCTCATAGGGAGACACGACCTTAAACGGCACGTCAGAGCCTTCAACGCCAAAGCGCTTAAGTTCACCACCAACGCGTTCTACTTCAAATTCCGCCATGGATACTCCTAACTCATATATCTGCAGTATACGCAGGCGGCAGGCATAGTCCTATACGAACCGATCGGGATAGAGGGTCTTGTAGCGAACCCAGGCATTATTGACACGAATCAGATACGCCTGCGTCTCGGGAAAGGTGATTGCATTATGAAGCGACGTACTCTGCTGCGCCCATCCGTCGACATTGCCCATGCCGGCGTTATAGGCGGCAATAGCACTGTCAGTCGACCCGTTAAAATACGCTAGAAGATACGAGAGATACGCACAGCCAAACTCGATATTCGTAGCCGGATCGTTAAGGTTATCGGCCGAATACTCGCCACCGTCGACAAGGCCCTTGGCGATCATATCCTGGGCAGTCTCGGGCATCAGCTGCATCAATCCCTGAGCACCCTGATTCGACTCGGCCTCGGGATCCCAATTCGATTCAGACTTAATGACAGCGCACACCAGATACGGATCCAGATTATGCGAAATACTGGATTGCTTTACATACGCCTCGTAGTCAATCGGATACAGCGGCTTAAAGAAAGCGGCAGGAGCATACGAGTAAACGAATGAGATAAGGCCGAAGGCAAAAACGGCAGCCAGCGGTATAAGGCGATACCACGTAAAGAAACGTGTCTTAGGCATCGGCATCCTCCTTATCCGCAGTGTCTATAAACCCATGGCATGAAAGCCATGAGTCAAGCTGCTCAAAGAGCGAATTATCGCCTGAGGCATTATCAATCACCGTTGTAGCGAGATTGCACAGCGCAGACTCATCGGGCTGACAAGCAGAACGGGCATCGAAATCAGATGGCTCCATGCCACGTTGAATAGCGCGCTCGCGACGAACTGACAAAGGGGCGCTGATGACCAGAATTTCATCAGCCAAGCCAAATGCATCCTCAAAACCAGTCGGAGCAGAAACCTCAACCACCGCAAAGGGGTAACGGGGTGATGAAACCGTACAACAAACCGGATCGAGAATCCTAAGCGAAAGCTGTTCAATCAGAACGGGATGCACAATGCCATTGAGCCGTGCGACCGAATCGGGAGAAGCGAAAGCTCGAGAGGCGAGGATGCTGCGGCGAATGCCGCCTTCCTCATCCAAAATGTCCCAACCGAATTCATCCGCGAGAGCATTGACGATATCAGAGCCCGGCACATACAGCGATTTTGCAAGCTCATCCAGATCGATAAGCATAGCGCCACGAGATTCGAAATAGCGGCAGGCAGTCGACTTACCCGAAGCGATATTGCCCAAGACAAATACGGTAAACATCAAGCCCTCCCTAACGCCAATGCGAGTAATTATCGCTCAAATACACTAGAAGGACTCAAAATACAGCCAAACAGTAAGAGCGCATACGGGGGAGCTAGGTCCCAAAGTACAACGTGTATATAACGCAAAAAAGGGGGCTTATAGGACAAAATGTGTGTCCCGATAGAACATCCGTTTCCATCCATTAAT
>CAUAAZ010000048.1 GCA_958427145.1 uncultured Collinsella sp. | reverse complement strand
ACGAAACCACTCAAAATAGTTGCGGTGGAATAGTTCTTGTTTAAGAGCCAGAAGGCTGAATTTAGGAACTATTTCACCGCAACTTATAGGGAATCCTAGGCGATGTGGAGTGGGTTGGCGGCGTCGACGGCATCGGGGGCGTCGGAGAGGCCGTCAGGAGCAGCGTCTGCCGGGTCCTCGTCGGGGGTCTCGATCTGCTTGATCATGACCTCCTGGCCCTGCAGCAGGTATGTCTCGCCGCTACCGCAATGGGGGCAGATCTTGCCGTGCTCGACTGTCGCATAGTCAAGGCCGCACGCCCCGCAATGCGTCACGGCTTCGACAGGCTCCACGATAAGCTCCGCGCCCCCGGTGATAGGCTTTTTATCTGCTGCCCAGCGCCAAGCGTCGAGCAGCAAGTCGGGAACGACGCCCGAGACTTCGCCCAGCAGCAACGTCACGCTCGAAACGCGACGCACGCCATTGGCGCGCGCCACATTCTCGACATCGCGAATGATGTGGTAGACGATTCCGAGCTCGTGCACTTTTAATTCCTTCCGCCGTTCTACCGAACGGCGGTCGGCTTGACGCTGCGCGAGCCCCAGACGGGCGATCTGCCTTTCAATCGTCGGGCATGGGCAAAAGCCCTATGCCCTCCTCTTTCAAGGCACCTCGCCACGCCTGGGACTCGCTCGCTGTCCAACCGCTCTCTGCGCCGTTCTCCTGCTTGTTGCGTTTCTTACTTCTTCCCGAATTTGATCTTGATGGCGCGCTTGAGCGCGTACTTGCCCAGGCTTGGAAGCTTTTGCTCGTATTTGACCATCGTGGAGCACTCGGGGCGGTCGCGATCTAGATGGATGGCGTCGAACGCGCACTTGGTGGTGCACAGGCCGCAGCCGATGCACTTGTTGGGGTCGACGATCGAGGCGCCGCAGCCCAGGCAGCGGGCGGTCTCGGCGCGCACCTGTTCCTCGGTAAAGGTCTCGACGTACTCGCTAAACGGCGCAGCCTTCTCGCGCTCGCGGTCCACATGCGCAACCTCGCGGCTCGCGTTGTCGTAGCCCTCGAGAACAACGTCGTCGCGGTCGAGCGCGGTATAGCGGCGCTGGTTGCGGCCGATGGTGAGCGTGGAGCCCGGCTGCACAAAGCGATGGATGGACACGGCGGCCTCGTGACCGGCGGCGATGGCATCGATGGCAAAGCTGGGGCCGGTATAGACGTCGCCGCCCACAAAGATGTCGGGTTCGGCGGTCTGGTAGGTCTGGGGATCGGCAAGGGCGCCCTGACCACGGCCAAGCTCCACCTTGGAGCCAGCCAGCAGGTCGCCCCACACGATGGACTGGCCGATGGACATGACCACGCGGTCGGCATCGACACGGCGCAGATCGTTCTCGTCGTACTCGGGCGCAAAACGGCCCTCGTCGTCAAAGACACGCGTGCAGCGCTTGAAGGTGATACCGCACACACGACCGGCCTCGTCCAGGTGAATCTCCTTGGGGCCCCAGCCGCAGCTGATGTGAGCGCCGTCCTCAACGGCCTCGCGACGTTCCTCCTCGCTGGCGGGCATCTGGACCTCGCTCTCCAGGCAGAACATCTCAACGTGCTCGGAACCCAGACGGCAGGCGATGCGGGCAACGTCGATGGCCACGTTGCCGCCGCCCACCACAATGGTGCGGCCGGACAGGGTATCGATCTTGCCGCTGTTAACCTCGCGAAGGAAGTCGACGGCCACGGTCACGTCCACGGCATCCTCGCCCGGAATACCGGCAAGGCGGCCGCCCTGGCAGCCAATGGCAACGTAGAAGGCCTTAAAGCCCTGCTCGCGCAGCTCGTCGAGCGTCACATCACGACCGACCTCCACGCCATAGCGGAACTCGGCACCCATCAGGCGAATGACCTCAACCTCGGCCTCGATAACATCCTTCTGCAGCTTAAAGCTGGGAATGCCGTAGGTGAGCATGCCGCCCGGGCGCTCGTTCTTCTCGAACACGACGGGCTTGTAGCCCTTCTCGGCCAGATAGAAAGCGCAGGACAGGCCGGCCGGACCGGCACCGACGATGGCGATCTTCTGGTCGAAGCCGCCGGCACGCGTTGGGGTCACCACGGGCGGGACGTAGCGGGTCGCGGCATCCAGATCGCGCTGGGCGATGAACTTCTTGACCTCGTCGATAGCCACGGCGGCATCCACACGGCCGCGGGTGCAGGCGTCCTCGCAGCGGCGGTTGCACACACGGCCGCAGATAGCGGGCAGCGGGTTCTCGCGCTTAATGAGTGCCAGCGCCTCGTCATAGCGACCCTGAGCCGCGAGCTTCAAATAGCCCTGAACGGCAACGTGCGCGGGGCAGGCCGTCTTGCAGGGAGCGGTGCCGGACTCGTGCGTCTCGATGCGGTTATCGTTGCGGTAGTTGGGCGACCACTTGGTGTGGTCCCACTTGGTGGCATCGGGCAGCTCCTGGCGCGGATACTCGGGCACCTGTCCGCCCGCCTTTTTGCTGCAGAGCTTCTGGCCCAGCTTGGCGGCGCCGGCCGGACACACCTCAACGCAGCGACCGCAGGCCACGCACTTGTCCTTCTCGACCTTGGCGACATAGGCCGAGCGCGACAGGTTGGGCGTGTTGAACAGCTGCGAGGTGCGCAGGGCGTAGCACACGTTGACGTTACAGTTGCAGATGGCGAAGATCTTGTTCTCGCCGTCGATATTAGTGATCTGGTGCACAAAGCCGTTGTCCTCGGCCTGGCGCAAGATGTCGTAAACCTCGTCGCGGGTCACGTAATGGCCACGATCGGTCTCAACCACGTAGTCGGCCATATCGCCCACGGCGATGCACCAATCGGCCGGGTCGTCGGCGCAGCCCTCACCCATCACGCGACGGCTCGCGCGGCAGCTGCAGGTGCTGGCGGCATATTTGCCATCGTATTTGTCGAGCCAATGCTCGATATGCTCGATCGGCACCGAGGTGCTCGCGGCGTCGATGGCCTTCTCGACCGGAATGACGTGCATGCCGATGCCGGCGCCTCCGGGCGGCACCATCGGCGTGGCCTTGGACAGCGGTCCCTTGGACGCCTGCTCAAAGAACTTGGCATAGACCGGGTGCTCCTCGAGCTGGCTCACGCGCATGTTGAGGAACTCGGCAGAACCCGGCACCAGCATGGGCAACACCCATTGCTTGGCGCGCTCGGGGTTTTCCCAGTTGTACTCGAGCAGACCCGTGTAGCTCATGTCGTCGAGCATCTTCTCGATCTGGGTCTCGGGCATGCCGGTGAGCTTGGCCATCTCGGGCAGCGTATAGGGACGGCGCATCTTCATCTTGCAGAGCACTTCGGCCTGCTCGTCGGTCGCGGCCTCGGCAAACGACCAGTACTCGTAGCCCAACAGCTCGTCGCGATGCAGCAGACGGTTGGTGCAGTGCTCGCACAGCTTGACGATGGCCTCGCGCGGATGCTCCAGCAGCGGCGGCACGAACTCCGAACCGATGTCGGGCTCGGTGTAGCTAATCCCCGGTCCGTTGAGAATCATAGTCGTCCCTTCTCTTGCCGCAGCCTGGCAGGCACGCAGCGCCCCTCTTTTTTTGCAGGCCGGGCATGCCCCATGCCGTTCACCCGCCATTGTTGACATTGTGTCAAAAATAGTATTGACGAACCGTCAACAATATTCAAGACTGTTAGGCGAACGGTCAGGCAAAAGAGGATGAAAGGCGGCAAAACATGGGCAACAACACAGCAGGTACCTCTGTGGTCGATGCCGTCCCCGCATCCGATAGCGCGGCAAAGCGCCTGACGGGCGACGAACGCCGTCGCGAGATCCTCGATGCCGTGCGCACCGTAAGCTCCGAGCTGGGCGTGTCCCACCTATCGGTATCGGCCGTGACCAAGCGAGCCGGCTGCACGCGTTCATTGTTCTACCACTACTTCGCCGACATGGACGCCGCCGTCACCGCCGTTATGGACGAGGCGATCGACGGCTTTATCTCCGAACTCGAGCGGTGGAACGCCGACCGCACCGTCGGTGATATCGAGGGCGCGCTCGACACCGTCGCCCCGCTCTTTAAGCGCCTGGTCGCCAGCGGCCACGAGCTGCCGAGCACGCTTACCTCGAGCAGCGGCGCGCTCTACGGCGGCTTTTTGCACAACGTGGTCCAGCGCGTGGCGCAGTATATCTGCGACACCACCGTAGTGGATTTTGTCGCCCATCATGAGCTACGCATCGACCATGTCTACGAGACGTTCTACACCCTCATCATGGGCCTTTTGATGTATATCCGCACGCACCCCGATGTGCCCGACGAAACGGTCAAGGAAATCATCGCCTCGACACTCCACATCGAGGGCTATACCGCCAAGTATCCGGAGCGCAAGCCCCAGAACTGACGACATTTGGCCAAACTGCCCGCGATCAGAAGAGGGGCCGCGGGCGTGTGAAAGGAGAGCAGCATGCTGTTCGACGTTTGGGGTAGCGATACCCTTATCCACTGGGCTG
Source organism: uncultured Collinsella sp. (assembly GCA_958427145.1). Taxonomy (GTDB): domain Bacteria; phylum Actinomycetota; class Coriobacteriia; order Coriobacteriales; family Coriobacteriaceae; genus Collinsella. The sequence continues at coordinate 5,409 of CAUAAZ010000048.1, read as the reverse complement.
GCTGGGCCATGGTCTTTATTGGCCTGATCGTGCTCAACGAAGTCGGCCGCCGCACCAAGCTGGGCGCGGCAATCATCTTTGGCGTGGCTCCGCTGGCCATGACCATCTACTGCGTCGCCATCGCCGTGGGCGTTTCGCAGGGCGCCGAGTGGGCGCTCACCAACCCCACCCATGTGTACCAGAACAGCTGGTTCCACTACGCCAAGGTATACGCGGCGCTCGCCGGTTGCTGGGGCTTCATTGCCATTAAGTACCAGTGGGGAAAGATCGGCAAGGCGCATTGGTTCCGCGCATGGCCGTTTGTGATCGTCGCCATCAACATCATGATCGCCGTCGTATCCGACTTCGAGAGCGCCTATCACTTCTTTGTCCTGGGCGAGTCCACCTGGGTTACCTCCGAAGGTGCTACGCAGCTGGCCGGCTGGAACAACGTGTTCAACGGCATCGCCGGTATCATCAACATCTTCTGCATGACCGGTTGGTGGAGCGTCTACGCCTCCGAGGATCAGACCGATATGCTGTGGCCCGACATGACCTGGGTCTACATCATCGCCTACGATATCTGGAACTTCTGCTACACCTACAACTGCCTGCCCACCCACTCCTGGTTCTGCGGCTTTGCGCTGCTGCTGGCGCCCACCGTCGCCGCCTTTATCTGGAACAAGGGCGGCTGGATCCAGAACCGCGCCTTTACGCTGGCCATTTGGTGCATGTTTGCCCAGGTGTTCCCGTACTTCCAGGAGGAGTCCATCTTTGTGACCCACTCCACGCTCGACCCCGGCGCCGCTACCGCGGTCTCGATCGCCGCACTGGTCGCCAACGTCGCCGCGATCATCTACATCGCCTACCGCGCCAAGAAGCTCGGCCGCAATCCCTACAAGCAGGATGTCTTTGAGGGCACCAGCGATTGGGAGAAGGCTACCGCTCGCCGCGCCAAGGTTGATTACGCGCACGCCGAGTAACGCGCCCGACGCAAACTCCGCTTGAATGTGAAGCCGCCTGGCCGACCCCGCGCAATGCAACGTATTGCATGCCCCCGGAAAGCGATTTGTCCGCTTTCCGGGGGCTTATTGTTGTTGTGCGCATCCAAGCACATATTCAAAACCCCTCACACAGATAAAATCAGATTTCCGATCGCCTGACAGCTCTATATAACTCTGTTTTTGGGTACAGTGTTGTCCCGATATTGAGCTTGGGGGATATATGAAAGATGAGACGATGGGCCAAGAGGATGCGGCCCAAGATGCAGAAGCGTGTGCCGAGGCCCTGGAGAGCCTAGACCAGATCGCGCTGGCCGAGATTGCGTTTGACGATTCGAGCGTTGATGTGCGGGATGAGCCGGAAATCGAAGTGCAGCCCGATGATCAGGATGTAAAAGACGATGGCGCCGCGCCCACCGAAGACGAGGCGGGGCACGAGGAATCCGAATGCGAGGCCGACGACCAGCCCGGATCCGACACGAGCGAGGAAACCATCTTGCTCGACAACTTGCCGGCCGAAGATTCGCTGACCCGCGAGCTCCCTGGCTTAGGCTCTGCGCCTGCCGTAGACGAGACCATCGCCATGGGCGATATTCCCCTACCGTCCGTTCCTTCGGCACGCGAAGCCGAGGTTCGTCATCGCAAGATGTCGCCCAAGCGCCGCAACCTGATGGTTGCCGGCGTTGTGGCTGTCGCGCTCGTCGCCGGCGGCGCAGGCTATGCTGCCTGGAACGGATATCAGCAAGAGCAGGCTGCCGTGCTTGCCGCAAACGCCCATACCATGATGTCGGTGCAGATCGGCGTGCATGCCGCGGGCCTCGACTGCTCAACTGGCTCCAAGATTCCCGTGCAGGTGAGCGGACAGGATTCCGACGGTTCTTCCGTGAGCGAAACGCTCTACGTTGACGAGCATGGTCGCGGCATTAAGCTGCTGCCCGGCGATTACACGCTCTCCATCGCTGCCTCCCCCATCGCGGCCGACGGCACCATCTATACCGTCCCGACCACCAAGACGCAGGTCACCGTTAAGAGCGATGGACAGGATTTAAGTGCCCAGGCCACCTTTAAGCTCAAAGTGCCTTCGGCCGACACGGTGACTGACGACCAGATCGATGCCGCCGCCAAGTATGCCGAAGAGGGCGGTGCGAGCTCCGCCGCGGCTGCCAAAGTGCTCCAGCAGGCAGCAACCGCGCGGCGCGACGCCGCCGTCAATGCCGTGAGCGCGCAAAAGGCACAGGCGTCCCGTGATGCTGACGCTCGCCACAAGGCAACCGACCTCTACCAGCTCGATATTCCCGTCGAGTGGTACGGCAAGGTCGCAACTTGGCAAAACGGCAGCACGCTATGCATCTATCTGGGCGACGACGCCAATACGCCGCTCGTGACGCTCGTCGCCGTGCGCGATGGCGAGACCTTTACGCCCGATGACGGCGATACGGTTTTGGGCACGGTCAGCCTGGGCAACGGTTATACCGTCTATGCCAGCGGCCCCGTCTATCCGTACGTGGTGCCCCAGACTATCAACGGGCGCACCCAGGATCCAGTGTCGACCTACCCCATGGACACGGCCATTGAGCTTGTCGAGCTGACGACCGGCAACCGCTATACGTATAGCCAGATCAAGAACGACCTGGTGGGTAAAGACGGCAAGGCCGATGGTGCCACTAAGCTCGAAACCGACTACCTCGCGCAGATCCTGCTGCCGAGTATCAAAGCCCAGGACTAGCCTGGCGCAGCAAGGTGCTCCCCAACTGTGATGAAGGAGCCAGGAGGTCCTGACCCCACAGGCCCATAGATGATTAGGCAAGGAGCCACTTCCATGCGGGCATAACGTGTACCACACCGTGCTCGCATGGAATATCGGTCTGTTCATCCATGGTAACGATTGCCGACTCGCCAAGATCAAACTGGGCCATCGAGGCATCAAGCGCGGCAATTTCGCGCTCGCGCGTTTTCTCACTTGCCATATCCGCACTCACCTGAATCAGGCTATAAGCCCGCATGAGAAGCGCGTCCCCAGCCACAAAGTCTACCTCATGGCTTTTGCTCTTCTCTTTGATTAGCAGGCGGCAGACCGAGCCGGTCCTCACCGCGGGAGTCCTTCTTCTTAGCGCATTGAACACTGCGGTCTCGAGCCTCTGGCCCTGGTCCAATGCCGATGCGGGAGAGAATGCTCCAAACATCGCAGGGTCGACAGCGTAGACCTTAGACGCAGACCGCATGTTATTTGCCAGTGAACGCGTGAACTCCGGCACAGAAAATAACAGGTAGGCGTCCTCATAATACTCAAGTAAATCGCTGAGCGAATTACGACTGACGGGTATCTGTCTGCTCTTGAACTCGTTGTACACTTTGTTCACTGACAGCTCTCGTCCCGAAGATGCCATACACCGCGTCAAGAACAGCGATGCCAGGCGAGGGTTCTTGACGTCGTAACGTTCAACGACGTCCATGGCGACCGTTCGCGAAGCATATTCCTGTAGCAGCTGAATCGCGTCTGCAGGCGTCTGCTCAAGTGTCGCGATGAATCCCCCTTGTTCAAGATACCCGATCAGATGATGTCGAAGCAGCGCTGCATCGCTCGGGGAAAAGGTCGCATCTGGCTCGGGAACGCTCCCCGTCTTATATCGAACGTATTCCGAAAAACTCAACGGAAAAAGCTCTCGCACAAGAGAACGACCCCTGAACTCGCTCTTAAGTTCTGAGGACAGCATCTTGGAAGAAGATCCCGTCACATAGACGGTCGCTTTCTCCGTATCGACTACACGCCGCAGAAACGCACCCCATTCGGGAATTTCCTGGATCTCGTCAAAGAAAATGTAAGCGCCCTCGGTTCGAGCAACAGGATACAGCGCATAGAACGTGTCGAGCACGTCCGCCAGCAGCGATGGCTCATACGGGCGCAAGCGCTCATCCTCAAAATTGAAGTAAAGCATCCGGTCAAGCTCGACGCCCCGGCTCTGAAGCCGCCGCATCTCCTGATACAGGCGATACGTCTTTCCACAACGGCGGGCCCCCACAATCACAATTACGATGTTGTCGCGCTTTGGCTCCTGTGGGTTTCCTAGATCAAGGTCTCGCTCAAAGACCTGCGGAACCCCCTGCTGTTCAAAGTCCTTTATTTTCTGGGCGATCAAGTCGTTGAATGCCATGATTCTCCAATCTTGCTCTCTATCTAATCAAAATTATAGCGATTCTTGATTAATTAGAGAGCAAGATTATGTCTGACTTGATTAACACTTAAGCAAGTTTTTTCACTATTACTGCTCGAAGGATGCCGAGTGGCTGAGAGGACAACCAAGCTCGAATGCGACTCCCTGGACAGTCGATTTGGGACGGGGCTTTTTTGACTACCCCATTACAGTTTGAGCCGTCCGAAAGGGCGGCTCTTTTCCGTTGCACGGTTATACGATTGAGCCGTACCGGTGGTCGCTGGCCGACCGCCCCGGACGGCCGTCAGCCCCTGCCCCGTAGAGGGCCCGGGACGTGTTGCCGCCGGGGCGGGAGGGGCCGCGGGGAACGACTGATAGAGATGTGCCGGGCCCGGACCGGGCCACGGCGGGGTAATGTGGGTGTCGCTTCCGCGGCTAACGGCCGGCTCAAGGGAGAGGATACACCATGCCTGCAGCAGAGACGCCCGTGGCCTACCTGGGGATCGACGTCGGGAAGAGCTCGCACAGCGCGTGCGCGCTCGATGCGGGAGGGGGCGTCGCCTTCAGGGCCGAGCTGGCAAACAGGCCCGACGACATCGACCGGCTGCTCGAGCGGGCCGGCTCCGGCGCGCTGGTCGTCGTCGACCAGAAGCGAAACATCGGCGCACTGGTCCTCGCGCGCGCCCATGCGCACGGGAACCCCTGCGCCTACCTGCCCGGATATGCCGAGAAGCAGGCCCGCGGGATGTTCCCCGGCATCGCGAAGACCGACGCCATCGACGCCGAGGTGATCGCGCGCACCGCGCTCGGCGTGCCCCGCGCCCTCAGGCCGGCGCCCGAGGAGCCCGAGGGGACCGCCTCGCTGCGGATCCTGTCGTCGCAGCGCGAGTTTGCGTCGTCCGCCAGGACCCGCGCGAAGAACAGGCTGCGCGCGACCCTGCTCGAGGCCGACCCCGCGCTCGAGGGCGCGGTCGACCCGTCGAGCCGCTGGCAGGTGTCGATGCTGGCCGAGTTCGGCGGGGCCGCCGGGTGCTCGGCCGCCGGCTGGCGCAGGTTCTCGAACGCCGCCAGGCGCGCGGGCGCCCCCGCGGCGGGGGCCAGGAGGCTCTGGGAGGCGCTGCTGGCCTCGTCGCGCTCGGGAAGGCGGCTCCCGGCCGGCGAGGACGTCGCGGTCCGGATACTCGCCCGGGAGATAGCCTCCCTCGACGCCGACATCGAGGAACTGTTAGCGCTACTGTAAAAACAACCAATTTCGCCATCGCACTTTAGCCGATTCC
>CAUAAZ010000047.1 GCA_958427145.1 uncultured Collinsella sp. | reverse complement strand
AAGGAAAGCACTTAATGTGCTTTCCGTCTTGCGCAGGACTGTAGAGCAGCAAACTCAACCCGCGCCAGCCGGCCCCGGAGACCCTCCCAGACAGCCAAAAAATTTTTTCAAAAAAAGTTGTTGCGCGGCGGACAGACTTCTGTGTATACTAATCCCTGCAGCGCACGCGAGCGGAAACAAACGCGAACGACTGCCTGGGGAGTTAGCTCAGTTTGGTTAGAGCGCCGGCCTGTCACGTCGGAGGTCGCGGGTTCGAGCCCCGTACTTCCCGCCAACGCAATTAAAGCCACGTCTTCGGACGTGGCTTTTTGCGTTTGATAGGACCTTGATCCCATCGGCTCCTTTCGCCCAAAAGCAAATCCTTCCAATTCCCGGACAAGCTCCGTTTGAGGCATGTACTCAAACAAGGCGTTTGTTGCACAACACCTGTTCAACGAAGCAGGGGGTTAGGTTATACTAAATTGCACTATGGGCCGTTTTTGATGCAAGAGGCTTCAAACACGGCATTCAGTGGGCACCCGTTTTGCTATATGGGCGTCCATACGGTCATTGGCGTCTCGACGTAAGCTCGGCTCCGGAGCTCGTTCGAGCTGTTCCTATTCCTTGAAAGGGGAAAAATGGACATATCGAGGAAGACTGATTACGCCCTTCGCATGCTCGCGATGCTTGCCGAGGACCCGGAGCGTCTGCTTTCTGTTCGCACCGCCGCCGAAGAGGTCAATGTCCCGTATTCGTTTGCCCGTTCGATTCAGCATGGTTTGGTTCAGGCCGGTATTGTGGAGAGCCTGCGTGGCGTCCATGGCGGCATGCGTCTTAAGGTCAGCCCCGACGATGTCACCATCCGCCAGGTCGTTGAGGCCGTTCAGGGCCCCATGGTCATGAACGATTGCACCGCGCCCGATGGCGACTGTGCACGCATGGGCACGTGCTGTTATCATCCCCTGTGGGCCGGAGCTCAAGCGCTGATGCGCGACTACCTCGATTCCGTTTCGCTGGGCGATATCGTCGCTCACCGCCAGTTCCCGGCCGTAGATTCCAAGTTCGCCGACCGCGATGCGTTTCCCGAGTACGCCACCTGTGCGTGCGCTTGCCGGGAGGAATAGCGCCGCATAAGGAGCATAGCCATGATTCAGGACCCCTTTCGTTCGATGATTCGATCGGAAGGGGTCCTGCGTTATCGCGACCTTCCGTGGCGTCGTACGCGCGACCCGTACATTATTTGGCTTTCCGAGGTTATGCTGCAGCAAACGCAGGTGCCGCGCGTGGAGACGCGTATGCCCGCGTGGCTCGACCGCTTTCCGACCGTACAGGCGCTCGCTCAGGCCGCTCCTTCCGACGTTTTGGATGCCTGGCAGGGGATGGGCTACAACCGACGCGCTCTGGCGCTCCATAGGGCCGCCCAACGCGTTGTAGAGGACTGGGACGGGGAGTTTCCACGTGAGACGCGCGACTTGGTCGCCCTGCCCGGTATTGGCCCGGCGACGGCGCAGGGCATCCGGTCGTTTGCGTTCGATCTACCGGGTGTGTATCTGGAGACCAACGTGCGCACGGTCTTTCTGCATCATTTCTTTCCCGATGTGCCGGCCGTTCCCGATCGCGAGCTGGTGCCGCTGATTCAGGCCGCCTGTCCGGCGGCTCCCGGTGCGACGGCGGATGAGATCGCTCCCTTTGCCGTGCCGCTCGACGATGCCGACACGCCGCGCGCATGGTATTACGCGCTGCTGGATTATGGCGCGTATCTTAAGAAGACGCTGCCCAATCCGTCCAGGCGCTCGGCGAGCTATAGCCGTCAGTCCAAGTTTGAGGGCTCGCGTCGCCAAAAGCGCGCCCATATTGTGCGCATGCTGCTGGCTGCGCGCGATGGACAGCCGGCGGGCATCACACTCGCCGAGGCCGTGGCGGGTGTCAACGAAATGGAGGCGGCAGCAGGCCGTGAGCCGGTCGAGCACGAGCTGGTTGCAGACATTTTGGCCGACTTGGAGCGTGAAGGCTTTTGCCGCGTGGAGGGTGACCGCTGGCTAAGCGTGTAGCCCACACGAATCTGAAGAACAGGATTGTAAGGTTTAAATTCTCGGCTTGAGGGCATCCTAAAGACAAGACCGCTCGAAGCCTACGGGCGGCATGTGTTGAAGGGAAGTACACCTATGGATTTTGAGAACTCTCAGACCAAGAAGAACCTCGAGACCGCTTTTGCCGGTGAGTCCCAGGCGCATACCAAGTATCGCTACTACGCATCTAAGGCCAAGAAGGATGGATACGTTCAGATCTCGAATATCTTTGCCGAGACCGCAGGCAACGAGTCCGAGCACGCCAAGCTGTGGTTTAAGTATCTGCATGACGGCGCCGTTCCCGACACTCTGGACAACTTGCGTGATGCCGCTGCGGGCGAGAACTACGAGTGGACCACGATGTACGACGAGTTTGCCAAGACCGCCGAGGAGGAGGGCTTTACCGAGATCGCCGCAAAGTTCCGTGGCGTCGGTGCTGTCGAGCAGGCTCACGAAGAGCGCTACAACAAGCTTGTCGAGCGCATTGAGTCGGGTGAGGTGTTTGAGCGCGAGGGCGTGAAGGTATGGAAGTGCCTGAACTGCGGGCATCTGCATGTTGGTGCCGAGGCGCCCGAGGTGTGCCCGGTGTGCAACCATCCGAAGGCGTATTTTGAGGAGCAGGTGGTGAACTACTAGCGCGTGGCGCTGGCTGCTGCGGAGCGCAGGGCGGGGAAATACCTTTCCCTCTCGCTCACGGCTCCGCAGGGTCGCGCGAGGCAAAGGTATTTCCCCGCCCTGCGCTCCGGCTTCGGGTCGTTGCGTGCTCGTTCCTGAAAAGCTGATAAGAAGTTTGTGTGCCGCCCCTTATGGGGCGGCACGTTTTTGTGTGGGGACTGGTTGGGACGGCACCGTTCATGGGTGGGGTACACTGGGAGCGGCTTTTAGTTTATCTACTACCTGATGAGGTGTTTTCTATGGGTAAGAAGTCTCGGGCTCGGGTTGCTGCGGCGGGGACTCGTAAGGATCCTGGTCGTCGGGCTCCTGAGGGCAAAAAGGCCGATCGTGCTGAGAAAGACAAGAAGGTCGGTGCGCATGCTCATCCTGAGTGGGCGCCTCATTTGAATACGGCGAGCGAAGACCTGACTGCCAAACTGTTTACGATGGTCGAGGTCATCTTGGGCGTGGTGCCTGTTGTAGTCATTGGTCTGTTCCTGGCCTCTAAGGATGCCACGAGTGTGGATAGGCTCACCGATGTCTTTTCTCAAGACCCCTCGATGGTGGTTACGTTTATCTCTGCATGCCTGCAGCCGTTTGTGGCGTACATGCTGTACATGATTTATCGCAAATACTGCGAGGGCGATGCGGGCTTTGCCGCCGGCAACCTGATCGGCCTCTTGTGCTCCGAGATTTTGTTGCTCAATATCCCGGGCGTTATCGGCATGGGCATCTTGCTGTGGCGTGTTTGGCGCAATGTCGCCCCGCACTTTGAGAGCTGGCTGTTTGAGCGCCGCGCAATGGGCGTGCTGGTCGACATCGCGGGCTCGCTCGTGGTTCTAGCCTTGGCGTTTTTGTGTGCCACCGCCGCCCGAGGTCTCGCGGGCATGTAGTCTGTCCTCACCGACCACGGAGCGCAGGGCAACTGCCGGCCTTACCGCTCCGGGCGTCAGACCCGCGGCGCATCCCTTTCCCTCTCGCTCACGGCTTCGCAGAGTCGCGCGAGGCAAAGGCATACGCCGCGGGTCTGACGGCGCGGGCTTGCCAGCGAGTTTTGGCTCATAGATTGGTTTGTGTGCCGCCCCTTATGGGGCGGCACGTTTTGTTTGGGGTCCCTGTCTACACAATTTCCGTCAAGTTTTTGGTTAGGTTTTGGTCGGTTGGCCCAAGGGCGGAAGGGCAAAAGATTGCTGGCGAAAAAAGCTCAAAGAAAGTGCTGGTAGGGGAGTTGTTGAGCTTTTCGACAGCTTTTGAGCAAAAGAAACTTTGTGGCTATTGTCGGTGATTGCGTTGTCGCGGTCATGGTGGTGCGGGATGCTGGTCGTAAGCGTCGAATGCTCCGATTTTGGAGGCCAGCATGGACCTGTTTCTTGAGACTCCGCAGCAACAAGCTGAGCGCATGTTGCGTCAGCAGCAACGACTCATGGAGATGCAAATGCAAGGGGTAGCCGCCCAGCCCTCTGCGCAAAATGCCACGCCCGCGGTTTCGCCTGCGGGCGGATCGGCGCCAGAGAACTATTCCGTACAACAAGATTCATATGCGCAGGAGCTTGCGTTCGACAAGCGCCGCACGCGTCGCCGCCGCGTGGGCCAGCGCCTGCGCACATTAGCGACGATCGTGCTCATTCCGTTAGGACTTGCGGTGATTTTCTTGGTCTCGTATGCGTTCACCTGCATCCTCAACGGTGCCTCGCCCAGCGAAGTGCTCCAACATCTGTCAGCCCTGGGCCAGCGCCTAGGCGATGTCGTAACAACCGTCCGCGCCGGCTGGGAGAGTTAGCGTTTTGACGCCTGTGGCCCAAAATCCATTTGTCCGACTGCCGTGGAGCGCCCGGTGCGTGTGGCGGGGTAAGATTGATCGCGGTTTTGATTGATAATCGATTGGGTTTGTTGGGCGGAGTCTATGTCTGCTATTGATATTGCGCTTGTTGTGATTGCCTTGGTGGCGGTGGGAGTTGCTGTGGTTTGCGCCCTGCAGCTCAAAGGCCTTCGTGCCGAGTTGCGAGAGCGTGGCGGTAACGACGCGGAGACGCTCGCGGCGCTCGAGCAGGCTAACAGCACGCTCGATGCCCTCAACGTCGCGCTGGCAGAAACCCGCCGCACGGCAAACGCCATCGCGCAGCAGCAGACGACCGACGCCGCTGTGGAGCAGCAGCGCTACCTGACCATCGCGCGTGAGTTCTCGCAGGCTGGCGACCGTATGGATGACCTGCGCCGCGAGACGGCTCAACAGCTCGGCGCCAACCGCGAGGGCATTGAGCACCGCCTGGACAAGGTGCGCGAGACGGTCGATGCCCAGCTGGGTGCCATTCGCAAGGACAACAACGTGCAGCTCGATCAGATGCGCGCGACGGTGGACGAGAAACTCTCCCGTACGCTCAACGATCGCCTGTCTGCATCGTTTAAGCAGGTGAGCGACCAGCTCGAGGCCGTGTACAAGGGCCTGGGCGATATGCAATCTATCGCCACCGGCGTGGGCGACCTTAAGCGCGTGCTGGGCAATGTGAAGGCGCGTGGCATTTTGGGCGAGGTGCAGCTGGGCGCGATCTTGGCGGACATCCTTACGCCCGACCAGTATCTGGAAAACGTGGCCACCAAGCCTGGCGCCTCAGAGCGTGTTGAGTTTGCCGTCAAGCTGCCGGTAGACGAGGGCGATCCCGTGCTGCTGCCGATTGACTCCAAATTCCCGGGCGACGCGTACGAGCATCTGCTCGACGCCCAGGAGTCGGGCGACGCGGAGGCCGTCGCCGCTGCGCGCAAGACGCTCGATGCGATGGTGAAGCGCGAGGCCAAGGACATCTGCGAAAAGTACCTGAGCGTGCCCGCGACCACCAACTTCGGCATTCTGTTCGTGCCGTTTGAGGGCCTGTATGCCGAGGTCGTCAGCCGCCCCGGGCTTATCGAGACCCTGGGCCGCGACTATCACGTCAACGTTGCCGGCCCCAGCACCATGGCCGCCATCCTCAACAGCCTGCAGATGAGCTACCAGACGTTTAGGCTGCAAAAACGCACCGATGACGTGCTGCGCGTGCTTTCCGCCGTCAAGGCTGAGCTGCCGCGCTATCAGGCGGCGCTACGCCGCGCCCAACAGCAGATCGAGACCGCGGGCAAGACGGTCGAGGGCATTATCACCACGCGCACCAACGTTATGGAGCGCAAACTCAAGGACATCGATGCGCTGGAGGATGCCGAGGAGGCCGACGCGATTCTGGGCTTGGAGTCCGCAGGCTTACTCACGGGCCAGGAAGACGAGGGCTAGCCGCAACGGACGACTGGGCGTCGGCGCAAGCGCGGGGCGCGGGCGTTTTTCGCATCGTGCTTGCCTGAAGTGCACTTTAGTGTGCAACAATGGCGTTTCGCCCTATCAGACGCGAAAGGAAGCCCATGTCTCAGAGAAGCACCAGTCCGCTCAAACGCTCCACCGTGCGCCGCACGCTGCAGCGTTTTTGGGACGTTACGCGCACACAGCCGCTGATCGTCTTTCTCTCGGTATTCTCGTCGGCGGGCTATATCTTTTTGCTTACGTTTGCCAACACCTACGTGATGGCCCTTATCGTCGACCGCGTCCAGGCCGGCCCCGTGGCAGGCGACCAGGTGTTTGAGGTCTTCGGTCCTTACATTCTGGCGCTCGTGCTCGTTAACCTGGTAGGCCAGATCCTCTCCAAGCTGCAGGACTACACCGTCTACAAGCTCGAGATTGCGGGCAACTATCACCTGGCGCGCTTGTGCTTCGACACGCTCTCCAATCAATCCATGACGTTCCACACCAGCCGCTTTGGCGGATCGCTTGTGAGCCAGACGAGCCGTTTTATGAGCGGCTACACGGGGCTGGTGGACGTGACGGTGTATTCGCTCATCCCCACCATCACCTCGATCATCTGCACGGTGGTGGCGCTCGCCCCGGTGGTGCCCGCATTTACCGTGATCCTGGTGGGCATCATGGTCGTCTACATCGCGTTTGTCTGGCTTATGTACAAGCGCATCATGCCGCTTTCGACCGCGACGTCCGCCGCGCAGAACAAGCTGTCGGGTGTGCTGTCCGACGCGGTCACGAACATCCTGGCCGTTAAGACCTGTGGGCGCGAAGACTTTGAGCGCGACCTGTTCGATACCGCCGACCGCGCCGCGCGCGATGCCGAAACGGTTTCGATGCACGCCATGATGCAGCGCAACTTTACGACCTCGGGCCTTATCGTCATCACCATGGCCGTGGTGAGCGTGTTCGTGGCGGGCGGCAACGCGTGGTTTGGCATCTCTGCCGGTGCGCTCGTCATGATCTTTACCTATACGTACAACCTCACCATGCGTCTGAACTATGTGAGCTCCATGATGCAGCGCATCAACCGCGCGCTCGGCGATGCGGCCGAGATGACGCGTGTGCTGGACGAGCCGCGTCTGGTGGCAGACGACGCGAATGCCCCCGAGCTCAAGGTGAGCGAGGGCGCGATTGATTTTGAGCACCTGAGCTTTGCATACCGTGATGCCGCGGCGGGCGAGAGCGTGTTCAACGACCTGACGCTCCATGTGGCGGCGGGCCAGCGCGTGGGCCTGGTGGGCAAATCGGGCTCGGGCAAGACGACGCTCACCAAGCTGTTGCTGCGCCTGGACGACGTGCAGGGCGGCCGCGTGCTCGTGGACGGCCAAGACGTCTCGCGCTGCACGCAGCAGAGCCTGCGCCGCCAGGTTGCCTACGTGCCGCAGGAGGCGCTGCTGTTCCACCGCTCCATTCGCGAGAATATCGCCTACGGCCGCCCCGACGCCACCGACGAGCAGATTCGCGAGGCAGCGCGCCTGGCCAATGCCCTGGAGTTTATCGACCGCTTGCCCTATGGCTTTGACACCATGGTGGGCGAGCGGGGCGTTAAGCTCTCGGGCGGCCAGCGCCAGCGCGTGGCCATCGCCCGCGCTATCCTGACCGACGCGCCGATTCTGGTGCTCGACGAGGCGACGTCTGCCTTGGACAGCGAGTCTGAGGCGTTGGTGCAGGAGGCGCTCGAGAACTTGATGCGCGGCCGCACCTCCATTGTGGTGGCGCATCGCCTGTCCACCGTGGCGGCGCTCGACCGCATCGTGGTGCTGGCGGACGGCGAGATTGTCGAGGACGGTACGCATGCGCAGCTTGTCGAGGTGGGCGGCGAGTACGCAAGCCTGTGGGGCCGCCAGACCGGCGCATTTTTGGAGGCGTAAGGTCCCCGTACGTGGGACAATCGTTTCCGTGAAGTTATGTTTCTGCCGAGCCGAGGAGTCGTTATGCCACGCGAAACCAATGCCGCCAAACGCGAACGCGCCATCGAGGTGTGCGAGCGCCTTAACCGTCGCTATGGCCCGGTCGAGTGCTTCTTGGACCACGAGAATCCCTTTAGGCTGCTCATCGCGGTACTGCTCTCGGCTCAGACGACCGACGCGCAGGTCAACAAGGTGACGCCCCAACTGTTTGCCCAGTGGCCCACGCCCGAGGCCATGGCCGGGGCAAGTGTGACCGACGTGGCGGACACCATTAAGTCACTCGGCTTTTATAAGAGTAAGGCCAAGCATGCCGTGGAGGCCGCGCAGATGATCGTTGCCGACTACGGCGGCGAGGTACCGGCCGACATGAAGGAGCTCGTCAAGCTGCCGGGCGTGGGGCGCAAGACAGCGAACATCGTGCTCAACGTAGGGTACGGCATCGTGGAAGGCATCGCGGTGGATACGCACGTCAACCGCATCGCGCACCGCCTGATGCTGAGTCCCAAGACGCACGCCAAAGAGCCGCTCAAGACCGAGCAGGATCTGCTCAAGATTTTGCCGCACGAGTATTGGGAGTCGGTCAATCACCAATGGATCACCTTTGGCCGCGAGATCTGCGACGCCCGCAAGCCCAAGTGCGACGAGTGCCCGCTGGCAGACCTTTGCCCCAGCGTACGGGTGGTGCAATAGCTTTTTTGCAAACTTTTTTGCAAAAAAGTCCCAAACCTTAGATATAGCTTGGTTGCGCAACCTTTTGAGTTTTTTCTCGGCTTAAATTGATGAAGCAATTCAAATGTCTTCTTTCGCGAAGTGGTCGCGGAGAAGAGAGTCGGGAAAGGACGACCACATGAATAGGAAGCTTAACGCTGCTATCACAGCTGGCTTGAGCCTTAGTATGGTTCTTGGCTCCACGCCGGTTGCTGCTATCGCGGCGGAGACTGCTCAGAACACGAGCGAGGGGGCTACTGCTGCAGCCTCTACTGGTGTTAAGACCGTTATTTTTGTAGCGGCAAATGGCGGCGGCGGCGCTTTCGCGGACGGAAACATCACTACTGAACCCATTGAGACTAACGACGAGGGCATATGCCCTGTGCCGGAGTCTCCCGTGCGCGATGGCTATGTGTTTGGTGGCTGGTATTATGACAGCGCTTGCACTCAGGCCGTAGATTTATCTCAGCCTCTTCTGGGCGGCGCCAGCAACTATGTCCTGTTCGCTAAGTGGACTGAGGCACCCTCGAAGGCGCTTAATGTGACCTACGCTGCCAATGGCGGTCAGTTCGCCGACGGCAACAACGTCATGCTGGGCCAGACTGACAGCAATGGTATTGCTCGCCAGCCGCTTGCCCCCACGCGTGACGGCTATGTGTTTGCCGGTTGGTATTATCACAGCGATGGAACCGACCCGGTTGACTTCAACCAGCCGATTGTCGGTGGCGGCAAGAATGTGACCCTTTTCGCCGCTTGGACGCCCGCGAAGCAGGACAAGACTGTCGAAATCCTCTACGTCGCCAACGGCGGTACGTTCTTCGACGGTAACGATACTATGCAGGGCGTAACCGATACCGACGGTATCGCACGCCTGCCGCTTCAGCCTACCCGCGAGGGCTATGACTTCCTTGGTTGGTCGTACGATCGCGACGGAAATGACCCCGTCGACTTCACGAAGGCTATCGTTGCGGGCAGCGGTCACGCGACTGTTTATGCTCAGTGGAAGCAGAACAACGAGAAGACGGTTCTCTATGTTGCCAATGGTGGCGCTTTTGCCGATGGCAATGAGACCATGGAGGGTGTCACTGACAGCGACGGCGTCGCCCGCCAGCCCCTGGCCCCGACCCGCGAGGGCTACACCTTTACTGGTTGGACTTACGATGCTGCTGGCACCGAGCCTGTCGACTTCACCAAGCCCATCCCGGGTGGCGGTCAGCACGTTACGTTCTTCGCTCAGTGGGCAGAGCTTGCTAACAATGAGAAGAATGTTCTCTACGTCGCCAACGGCGGTGTGTTCGCAGATGGCAACGAGACGCTCCAGGGCGTGACCGACGGCGACGGCGTCGCCCGCCAGCCCCTGGCCCCGACCCGCGAGGGCTACACCTTCGCCGGCTGGACCTACGAC
>CAUAAZ010000046.1 GCA_958427145.1 uncultured Collinsella sp. | reverse complement strand
GACGGCACCGAGCCGTACGCTTGAACTGAGAAGGGGGAGGCCTCGCGGCCTCCCCCTTTTTTGCGTTTACGGGGCGTAACTGACTCAATTACACTAGACGATCTTATTGTTTTTGGTATTGAGCTTTTATTTAAAGAAAATAAATCGAATAACAAGGGCGACTGCTATGGCCACAATGATCAAAAGCAGGATTGTCAGTCGATGCTGCTTGCGTCGTTTACTTGATGAAACGAAGATTGATTTTCCCTGTTTTGGCGTTTCGAGATAGCGAGCCGAATGCGTCAAGGTTTGCTTTGGTCGAGGACCTCTTTGTTGATGAGCGGCGGATGCTTTCATCGGCTCATCACTAGCTGCGCTGTTTTTAGATAATGGTGCGTCTTTCAGATATACAGGGTCTCCCGAGGCGACGCCCATATGTTTACGTCCCGTTTGGGCATCCTCGAGCGTTTGATATCGATTTCTCGTCACATACTCGGGCTCTGCATCATTAATGGGCTCTTGCGAGATGTGGGGGCGATGGAACCGTGGCGGCTGCGTGGAAGTATCTTTCCCCTGCGTCTGCATAAACATTTTGTTCTGGTTTTGGTCGTCCATGATGCCCTTTAGCTCGTTACCGACAACGTGTACGCGCTCATTGTAAGCCCCCTGTTATTTGTAGCCGCGAACATACTCGTTATTTAAGCTCTGGTTCAAAGAACCTTAACCTTATTTAAACCTGAGTCACACACACTTAGATATGCTTATAGTACTGGACTCAAAAAACTTTATAGTCGATGTATATATAAGCAGTGTGTGGGCATATATAAGAGCGTCAAAAGAAGTCCCAGTCACCTAGAAGATGGCTCGGCAGTCCTAAAAGGAGTGGTAAACATGGCAAGCATGGTTCCTTATCGTTCGGTTTTTGGCGTTCGTCCTTCTGCTAGCTCGTTGTTCGATCTGTTTGATGATATGACCGACCTTGCAAACAACTCGATTGCTTCCAAGGCGTTCCCCGTTGACGTTGAGGATAAGGGCGATGGCTATGAGGTCAAGGCTTATCTGACCGGCGTCGCCAAGGACGATATCGATGTCGAGCTTAACGAGGGCCGTCTGTCCATTAGCGTGAATGTCGAGGAAGACGAGGAGAACGAGGGCAAGAACTTCCTGCAGAAGGAGTTCAGCTCGTACAGCGCGACGCGTGGCGTGTATCTTAAGGACGCTTCGAGCGAGGGCCTCTCGGCTAAGTACGCTGACGGCATCCTGACCGTTACGGTTCCCAAGATCGTCGAGAAGAAGAACGTTACGAAGATCTCCATCGAATAACTTCGTTGGTGTTCTTCGCTATTAAAAGACAACAAAAGGGGCTGGGAAGCGATTCCCGGCCCCTTTTGCTGTTTAGGACAGTCTATTGAATGGTTGCTGGCCGATACTGGCTTGCGGGGCGTATCGAGAGTTTTCGCGATCCTTGGAGAAGGGTGGCGGAGCTGCCGAGCTCGTCATCCAGGGTTGCGGCTAGAGCTTTGGCATAGCTTTTGACGGTAAGGCTCGGACGATTGTTATCTTGGCTGATATGCATGGCAATGAGCTGTTCGGTGCGATCGGTAACAAGTTCGCGCGCGGCTTCGGCGGCTTGGCCATTGGAGAGGTGTCCCCTTGCAGACAGGATGCGCTCCTGAAGAAAGCGGGGATATTCTCCCTCGCGCAGCATGGTCACATCGTGGTTGCTTTCGAGCGCGAGGACTCGACAATCTTTGAGGGTGTTCATGGCTTGGCTCGATAGCTCTCCGGTGTCGGTGGCAAAGCCGATGGAATCATCGAGAGCATTGAATCGATAACCGACTGGATTGATGGCATCGTGTGATGTTGAGTAGGTTTGCACGTGGATGCCGGCAATGGATAGGGCGTCACCGGGATCGAATTCCTCGACAGACAGATGCGAAAGATTTTCTTTGTTCGAAAGAGTGCCCCTGCTGGCAAAGAGGGGGCCGTGCCAGTGCTTGCACCAGACATTGAGGCCCTTGATGTGATCGCTATGCTCATGAGTAATGAGAAGAGCCGAGACGTTGTCTGTCGAGAGCCCCAGTTCTGCCATGCGCTTTAATGTCTCGCGGCGAGACAGTCCGTCATCGACCATAATGAGCCCCTGCGGGCCCTCGATGAGTGCGCAGTTGCCTTTAGAGCCACTGCCGAGGATATGAAGGTGCAGACGAGACATAAGATTCCAAAGGATACAATGGGTGCGGACGAATAGAGGAGGAAGCAAATGCCTACGGTATCTCAGCATTATGGACACCATGCCGTGCCTGGGACAGTCGATGAGACCCGGACGAGGCAGCAGGCTGCTCCTGTCGTGCTCATGGTATCAGGCGGCGCGGACTCGACGGCACTGCTTCTTATGGCGTGCACATCAAAGCTGGATATCCAAGACGGACGCGGTGTTGCCCCCATTGCTCGCGAGCGCCTGCATGTGCTGCATGTAAACCATCATCTGCGCGGCAAGGCGTCCGATGGCGACGAGGCCTTTGTGCGTGAGCTCTGCGCGAAATATGGTTTACCGCTGTGTGTGGAGCACGCTTATTTTGATGGGGAGTCGGGCAATATTGAGGCCGCGGCCCGCGAGGTGCGCTATGCCGCGGCGCGGAGGTATGTTCGCGAACTCTGCGCCCAGACGGGGGCACCGCGAACGGCGGCTCGTATCTGCACCGCGCACACGTCTTCGGATCGCGCGGAAACGTTTTTGATGAACGCGATTAAGGGTTCGGGGCCCGCTGGTCTATCGAGCATTCCTCGCCGGAGGAATATCGTGGTGCGTCCCTTGCTCGACCTAACTCATGGCGAGCTCGTGGGCTATCTACAGGTACATGGTCAGCCGTGGCGTGAAGACGAGAGCAATGAGGATATCTCGTATCTGCGAAACTACGTGCGCCATCGGGTAATGCCAGTGGTGGCACAGCGTAATGCGAGCGTGTGCAAGACGATTGGCGCCGCCTGTGAGATCTTGGGTGATGAAGATGCGTTTCTATCCCAGCTGTCGGCACAGGCGTTTCGAAGCTGTTTGCGCAAAGAGGCAGCGGGCGCACTGGTGCTCGATGCCAGGCGCCTTGCTGCGGCCGAGGTGGTAATCGCGCGGCGCATCGTGCGACTGGCGATTAAGCGCATCGATCCGGACGCTCGTCCCGAGATGCGACATGTGGAGCGAGTCCTTTCCTGCGTTGCCGAGGGCACCGGCTCGGTCACGCTTCCGGCGGGGATTGACGCACGCATTGAGTTTGGCATGCTGGCGTTTAAGGCGCCGGCGGCTCGCGAGGGCCTGGTCGCGGACTGGGTTACCGTACCCGGTCGTTTGCCGTTGGGCGGGGGACGTATGCTGGTCACAGAACCGATGGCTGTTGAGCCGGGATGCGATATCGTGCGCCGCGCCCGTGAGCTTGCGGCTGCCGGGGAAGTGACAGCTTTGGTAGACGCGGCTGCCCTGGGTTTTGCTGACAGCGATAGTGAGCGGATCCTGACGGGCTCGCGTGGCGAGATCCCTGCCGAGGCGCGATTGGCGCGCCTGTGGGTGGACGGTCCCGCGCCGGGAGACGTGATGTGCCCGTTAGGGATGAGTGGCCGAAGCAAGAAAGTATCCGATTTGCTAGGTGAGGCTCGCATTCCCGTTTCCGAGCGCGCCGGCGTGCCCATGGTGAGGACGGCGCCGGGGGGTGCCGTGGTGTGGGTCGCCGGAGTTCGCGCGGACGAGCGTTTTAAGTGCACGGCCGCAACGCGCGTGGCATATCTGCTCCGCGTGGTCGATGCGGAATAGCGTCCCACGCCTGCTATTCTGTGCGGCGTTGACGGTATTCCCGCGCTGATGGTGCGCGGGCTGGTAAATTTACCCCGTGCGCTGCTAGAATGTGTAGTTCGCGTCCATACGGCGGTGTGTGGGCGATAAGCACAAGAAAGGGTTGTCATGGCTTCTCAACATCCGGATATCGAGAAGGTTCTGTTCACGCAGGAGGATATCGACGGTATCGTCTCTCGCCTGGGCGAGGAGATTACGCGCGACTACGCGGGTAAGGATCTGGTGCTGATTGCGGTCCTGCGCGGCGCCGTGGTCTTTATGGGCGACCTGATGCGTAAGATCGAGCTGCCGACCAACATCGATTTCATGGCTGTTTCGAGCTACGGCGACGGTGTGAAGTCCTCGGGTATCGTGCGTATCATTAAGGACCTGGATATCGACATCCGCGGTCGCGACGTGCTGATCGTCGAGGACATTCTGGACTCGGGCCTGACGCTCAAGTATCTGATGAAGAACCTCGAGAGCCGCAAGCCCGCTTCTCTGGAGGTCGCCGCCTTCCTGTGGAAGGACGTTGAGGACCGCGTCTCGGCCATCACGCCCAAGTATGTTGGAACCCATTGCCCCGATGCCTTTGTGGTGGGCTACGGCCTCGACTATGCCGAGCGCTATCGCAACCTTCCGTATCTGGGCATTTTGAAACCGGAGGTTTATTCGTAAGATGCCCGACGACCGTAACGACAACAATTCCCAGACTCCCCGGGACCCAAAGATCCCGGGGATGCCCGGAGGCAAGAAGCCCACGCGTACGGGCTGGCTGTATTTTCTTTTGGCTTGCGCGCTTCTGGGCTATGCCTTCTTTAATATGGGTTCCGGCTTTGCCAGCTCCAGCAATACCGTTAAGCTCGCGACGAGCGAGATGGTCAGCGCCATCAAGCAGGATCGCGTCGAAGATCTGACCTATACGGTTCAAGACGGAAGCGTGACGGGTCATTACTGGAAGACAAAAAAGGACAAGGGCGATACGAGCGAGCTCAAGAGCTTCTCTTCGACCTATGTCGGCTCCGATTCGCTTGCCGAGCTCATGGCGGAGCACCCCGACACCAAGTACATCGTCAACACCAACGATCCCGATTTTTGGGGCGACTTGGCGATGAGTGTGCTTCCGACGATCGCCCTTATCGCCATCATGTTCTACTTTATGCGCCAGATGATGGGCGCCAACAACAGGAACATGCAGTTTGGCAAGACCAACGCCAAGACCAACGAGGCCACACGCCCCAAGGTCAAGTTTGAAGACGTTGCCGGAGTGGACGAGGCAGTCGAGGAGCTCGAGGAGATCCGTGACTTTTTGAGCGATCCGGATCGCTATCGCAAGCTGGGCGCCAAGATTCCGCGTGGCGTGTTGCTGGTTGGCCCTCCGGGCACCGGTAAAACGCTGCTGGCCAAGGCCGTTGCCGGCGAGGCGGGCGTGCCGTTCTTTAGCATCTCGGGTTCCGACTTTGTCGAGATGTTCGTAGGTGTCGGCGCCAGCCGTGTGCGTGACCTCTTTAAGGAGGCCAAGTCCCAGGCCCCGTCGATCATCTTCATCGATGAGATCGATGCCGTGGGACGTCAGCGCGGAGCTGGCTTGGGCGGCGGTCACGACGAGCGCGAGCAGACGCTCAACCAGCTGCTGGTCGAGATGGACGGCTTTGAGGAAAGCGAGTCGGTCATCCTGATCGCTGCGACCAACCGTCCTGACATCCTGGATCCGGCATTGCTGCGTCCCGGCCGTTTTGACCGTCAGGTTACGGTCGACCGTCCGGATGTGAAGGGCCGCGAGCAGATCTTGCGCGTGCATGCCGAGAACAAGCCGATGGACGAGGACGTTAAGTTTGAGAAACTCGCCCAGATGACCGTTGGCTTTACTGGCGCCGATTTGGCGAACCTGCTCAACGAGTCTACGCTGCTGGCTGCCCGCCGCCATCGTTCCGTGATCTCGATGGACGAGGTCGAGGAATCGATGGAGCGCGTGATTGCCGGACCACAGCGCAAGGGTCGCGTGATGACCGAGGCCGAGCGCACCACGATTGCCTACCACGAGAGCGGTCACGCCCTGGTGGGCCACATCCTGGAGCACTCCGATCCGGTTCACAAGATCTCGATCGTCAGCCGTGGCCAGGCGCTGGGCTACACGCTGCAGCTTCCGCAGGAGGACCACTTCCTCAAGACCAAGAACGAGATGCTCGACGAGCTTGCCGTGTTCTTGGGCGGTCGCGTTGCCGAGGAGCTCATGTGCGATGACATCACGTCGGGCGCGAGCAACGACCTGGAGCGTGCGACCAAGATGGCGCGCGAAATGGTTACGCGTCTGGGCATGAGCGAGGAGCTGGGCACGCAAGTGTTTGGCGAGGCGCAGCATCAGGTGTTCCTTGGTCGCGATTACGCCGATCACCAGGATTACTCCGAGGAGACGGCACGCCGCATCGATATCGAGGTTCAGCGCATCATGCGCGAAGCCCATCGTCGTGCGGTCGAGATTTTGGATGCCCGTCGCGATCAGCTCGATCTGATGGCGAAGGTGCTGCTTGAGCGCGAGACCGTCGAAGGCGACGCCGTGAACGCCCTGCTCGACAACGAGTGGAATGCCTACCTTGAGCGCGAGGGCGATATCCTGGCGGCCAAGGAGGAGCGCAATGCCAAGGCGGCCGGCATGCCGACCAAGAAGCGCGCGCCTCGTATGAGCGAGGAGGAGCTGGCGGCTGATGCCGCGGCCTTTGCGCAGGCGGCCATGCAGGAGGATGCCGAAGCCGCATCCGATGATGCTGACGATGACCATGCCGTCGTCGATGCCGATGCCGACACCGACAAATAGTCTTTGTGGCGAAAGCCTCCGCGGGGAAACCTGCGGAGGCTTTTTCTTTTGAGCGATATGGGGCCGTCTGTTGATTGGGGACAGACTTAAATGAGCGTTTTCACGCATTTAAGTCTGTCCCCAATTAACATTGCTGCGGCACTTTGCTCGGCTAAAGCGTACAATAGCGCCTATGCGAAAGGGGAACAGATGATCAACGAAACTATGTATGCTCGCGGCGCGGAAAGCTCCATCATCCGTGAGATTTTTAGCTATGGCCTTGAGCGCAAGGCGCAGATCGGTGCGGAAAACGTATTCGATTTTTCGCTGGGCAATCCGAGCGTTTCGGCGCCCGCTGCTGTGGCTGAGTCGATTAAGAAGGCCCTGGAGCTGCCGAGCGACCAGCTGCACGGCTACACGCCCGCACCGGGCCTGCCGCAATGTCGTGCCGCTGTGGCCGAATCGCTCAACCGCCGCTTTGGCACGAGCTATGAGGGCAAAGACGTATTTATGACGGTGGGTGCCGCGGCTTCGCTCACCTGCACGCTCAACGCCGTTACGAACCCGGGCGACGAGGTTATTGTTATCGCCCCGTACTTTCCGGAGTATCGCGTTTGGATTGAGAAGGCCGGCTGTACGTGTGTTGAGGCGCTCGCCGATGAAGATACGTTCCAGCTGAGCGTGGACAACGTGCTCAAGGCGATCAGCGATAAGACGGCGGCCGTCATCATTGACTCTCCCAACAATCCGACCGGTGCCGTATATACATGCGACACGCTGACGCGACTGGCCAATGTTCTGCGCGAGGCCAACGCTCAGCGCGATCCCGAGAATCCGATTATGCTCATCTCGGATGAGCCGTACCGCGAGATTGTGTACGGTGCCGAGGTGCCTTGGGTGCCCTCGATCTACGAGCACACCATCGTGTGCTACTCGTATTCCAAGTCGCTGTCGCTGCCGGGCGAGCGCGTGGGGTGGATCTTGGTTCCCAACACCAATCCGCAGGCTGCCCGTCTGATGCCGGCTGTTGCGGGTGCTGCCCGTACGCTGGGCTTCGTGTGCGCGCCGGCGCTCTTCCAGCGCGTAATTGTCGACTGCATCGATGAGCCGAGTGACGTTGAGGCCTATGCGCGCAACCGCACCGCGCTTACCGATGCACTAGCGGAGTACGGCTACACGTATGTTGAGCCGGATGGTGCATTCTACCTGTGGGCGAAGGCGCTGGAGCCCGATGCGAACGCTTTCTGCGAGCGCGCGAAGAAGTATGAGCTGCTCGCGGTGCCCTCGGATAGTTTTGGCATGCCGGGCTGGTTCCGCTTGGGCTACTGTGTGAGCTACGAGACTATCGTTAACTCACTGCCCGCCTGGAAGCAGCTGGCCGACGAGTATCGTCAAAAGTAAAGCGCTCTGCTTACAATGTTTTACGTGAAACGGGGTTTGGTTTTAAGCCAGACCCCGTTGTCTATGCCGTTGTGTGATTGGGATGAAGCAGTTTTACGACTGCCGAAAGCTATGCGTACAATGAATATACGCGACGGCCATACCGGATAAGGAGACCCGATGCCCTACCTTCTTTCTTGTGATATTCATACTCATACGCTGTTCTCCGCGCATGCGTACTCAACCATTGAGGAGAATGTGTACTGGGCGGCGGAACGTGGCCTGCAGGTGCTCGGATCTGCCGACCATCTGAGCTCTATGGTTACGGCTTGCCCCAACGACCTGCGCAGTTTCCAGTTCTTTATTAACCAGGATATCTGGCCGCGCATTTGGAGCGGCGTGCTGGTGCTTCGCGGCGCCGAGGTCGATATCGTTTCGCTGGACGGAAGCTTGTTTGGCGAGGACATTCCCGTTTCGCTCGATATTGCCGGCGATTCGTACAGTCACCAACATTCGCTGTTCGATTTGGTGACGCGTAATTTGGATTATTTGGTGGCAAGCGTGCATAACCCGCAGTTTGCCGAAGGCGCGACGCTCGCCCAAACGACCCAGATGTACATCAATGCCCTGGAGCACCCCAAGGTGTTCATGCTTGGGCATACGGGTCGTTCGGGCGTGCCGTTCGATATCGATGAGGTGCTGCTGGCGGCCAAAGCCAAGCACAAGATCATTGAGATCAACAACCATAGTCTTGAGCACGGTGCCGACACTGAGCATTGGGTCGTATGCCGCAAGATTGCCGAGCGCTGCGCCGAGCTGGGCGTGGGTATTGGTGTGTCGACCGATGCCCACATTGGTATGGCCATTGGCAAGCTCGAGCACGCCCGCAAGTTGCTCGACGAGATTCACTTCCCGCTGGACCTGATCGTGACGCGCGACCGCGAGACGCTGCTGCGCGAGATGGCGGCAGCCGGCGTATGCGACCTGCGCAAGGGGATGTAACGAGACTCATATGTCCAACGAAAGGGGGCGGTCCAGACGGGCCGCCCCCTTTCCTGTCCCAAAAATCTACCGGGGTGGATTAGCGGCGCTCGAGGACCGCGACGGTCTCGGTGTGGTCGGTATGAGGGAACATGTCGACCGGCGTGATCTTGAGCAGGCGATAGCCACCGTCGAGGAGCTGGTGCAGGTCGCGCTCTTGGGTCACGGGGTTGCAGCTGATATAGGTGATGCGGCGCGGCTTAAGCGCGCAGGCGGCCTCGAGGAACTCGGGGGTGGAGCCGGCGCGCGGCGGGTCGATGGAAAGGACGTCGACGCGCTCGTTGTTATCGGCGGCATCTAGGATGTAGTCGGTGGCATCGTCGGCCATAAACCAAGCGCTGCGGGTGAGGCCGTTGAGCTCGGCATTGCGACGTGCGTCGGCAATGCCCGCCGGGTTGCGCTCCACGCCGAGCAGCATAATGCCGACACCTCTGTCCTGGGCATCCTTCGCGGCGCACAGACCGATGGTGCCGCTGCCGCAGTACGCGTCCATAAGAATGTCACCCTGCTGCAGATCCATACCGTCAATGGCGAGCTGATAGAGCAGTTCGGTTTGCTGCGGGTTGGTCTGATAAAACGCGGTGGGGGAGATATCGAAGTCGCAGCCGAGCAGCTGATCGCGCATGCACTCGGCACCATAGGCGATACGAGTTTCCTCACCCAAGATGGCGTTACCGGGACGGCCATTGATATTTTGGGCAACGGTGACGATATGCGGATCGAGCGCCGCGACGGCCTCAAAGAACTCCTGCGCATGCGGTAAGTCGCGCTGGGCGGTCACGAGCGTAACCATGACCTGGTCGGTACGCCAACCGCAGCGGACGACGGCATAGCGAAGCAAGCCAAGATGCTTGTCCTCATTAAAGGCGGGAATATGCAGCCGCTCAGCTTCGCGAGCGATGCCGTTGAGAATCTGACGGGCACCCGGCGCCTCGACAGGACACTCGGGTACGGCAACGATCTTGTGCGTGCCGCGCTCAAAGAAACCGCAACGGACAGCGCCCTCCTTGCCGGGGGCAAAGGGAGTGGCAGCCTTATGGCGAAAGCCACGCGGCGCAGGATATTTACCCGGGTCACCCAGGGTGACGCCCATACCGCGAATAGAATCAACGGCAATACCCTCGCGCTCACAGAGCTCAGCAAACAGCTCCTCCACAGCAGCCTGCTTGGCCACCAGCTGCTTTTTATAAGGACGATTGAGCGCCGTGCACCCACCGCAAGATTTCATGATCGAACAGGGAGACTTGGGGTCCACAGCCTTCCGCGCAGGCGAAACTGGATCCTTATGCGGGCGCTTGGAGTGAGCCTGGGACGCCTTATCCCCGCTCCGACGAGAGCCGGGACGCTTGGCCTTAGCCTTGCCCTTCGCATCCTGAGGCGACTTGGATTTCTTAGAAGACTTTTTCTCCTCCGACCCCTCAGCCGCCTCGATTAAAGCACGACGAGCCTTACGCTCCGCACGAGATTCTGCCATGAATTAACCCCACTAATTTATAAATTGAAAGCTGCAAGCATTGTACCGTGCCAAGCTAGCGGACGATATGCAAGCGCCCATTTCCTGTCAGTGATAAGTCCAACGATGTTTGCCCGCCGGGTGCCGGGGCAGGGGTTAAGTTTGTCGCGAGTTCCGCACGAACAGGAGAGCACTTAATGTGCTCTCCGTCGTGAGCAGGACTGTAGAGCAGCAAACTTAACCCCTGCCCCGGCACCCGGCGGGCAACCCCTCCCTTGTACTTTATCTAGGTAGAGTGTATGATTCTGAACGTTACATGACTCACTTTACCTAACTAAAGTGCTATCAAGGGGGATACCATGAATACCGATATGTCTCGTCGTCAGTTTGTTGGTCTAGCCGGTTCGCTTGCCACGGTGCTTGGCCTCGGCCTGGTAGGCTGCGGCGGTGGTGCCGGCAAGGGCTCCGCTGCTGGCTCTGCCGCAGCCAAGGACGTGAAGGGCGCCGCCGAGTCCAAGAAGCTCGTGGTGGGCTTTGACAAGTCCTATCCTCCGTATGGCTTTGTGGGCGACGATGGCGAGTACACCGGCTTTGACCTCGACCTTGCCAAGGCCGTTGCCGACAAGCAGGGTTGGGACGTTGAGTATGAGGCTATCGACTGGGATGCCAAGGACACGCTGCTCAACTCGGGTGCCATCAACTGCATCTGGAACGGCTTTACCATGGAGGGCCGCGAGGACGACTACACGTTCTCCGAGCCGTACATGCTCAACGAGCAGGTGCTCGTGGTCAAGAAGGACGCGGGTATCAAGAGCTGGGACGATCTTGCCGGCAAGACCGTGATTACCCAGACCGATTCCGCGGCGCAGGATGTGCTCGAGGGCGACCAGAAGGATTTGGCGGCAACGTTTGCCACGCTCGACACCATCGGCGAGTACAACACGGCCTTTATGCAGCTCGAGAGTGGCGCGGTCGATGCCGTTGCCTGTGACCTCTCGATCGCTCAATATCAGCTTGCCGCCAAGCCCGATGCATATACGCAGCTTGATAAGCCGCTGTCTAGCGAGCACTACGCCGTTGGCTTTAAGAAGGGCGACACCAAGTCCGCCGATGCCGTGACCGAGTCGCTCAAGGCGCTCTACGAGGACGGCACGGTCAAGGACCTGTGCGACAAGTACGCAAGCTACGGTCTATCCTTCGACAACTGGGTTTTGAAATAGCGGCTTTCCCAGGCACCCGATTTTGCCGTTCAAACCGTCGCTAGCGTACATTTAGTACGCGGCGCTCCTCTTTCACGACAAACTCGGGCACTTGGAAAACCCGCTTTAACATTGGGTTCGCTGTTCTGTTGTTGTGAAAGAGAGCTTGGGTTGTCTATTCAAGTCATGATGCAGATGCTTGGCCAGGGATTCTTGGTCAGCTTGCAGCTGTTTGTGCTGACGCTGCTCGGGTCGATTCCGCTGGGAATCCCCGTGGCGTTCATGCGCATGAGCAAAATTGCGCCGCTTCGCTGGATCGCGCGTATCTATATTTCGGTGATGCGTGGCACGCCGCTCATGCTACAGATGTTCGCCATCTACTTTGCCCCGTACTACGTGTTTGGCATTTCGCTCACGCCCGATTCCAAGTGGACGGCGTGCGTCGTGGCGTTCATCATCAACTACGCCGGTTACTTTGCCGAGATCTATCGCTCGGGCCTGCAGTCCATTCCGCGCGGTCAATACGAGGCAGCCGAGGTGCTGGGCTACTCGCGCATGCAGACGTTTCTGTATATCGTGATGCCGCAGGTCGCCAAGCGCATTTTGCCGGCGATGGGCAACGAGATCATCACGCTGGTCAAGGACACGTCGCTAGCGTTCGCCATCGGCGTGGGCGAGATGTTCTCGACGGCCAAGGCGCTGGTCGCCTCGCAGGTGAGCATGGTGCCGTTTGCAATCGCGGCACTGATCTACTGGGTCTTTAACTTTGTGGTCGAGATGCTGTTGGGTGCTGCCGAGAAAAAATTGGATTACTACCATGATTAATTCGGTAATGAATATATCGAACGCGCGTAAGGCGTTTGGCGGCAATGAGGTACTCAAGGATATCTCACTCGAGGTTAAGCGTGGCGAGGTCGTGGCGATTATCGGGCCTTCGGGCGGCGGTAAGTCCACGCTGCTGCGCTGTGCCACGCTGCTCGAGACGCTCGACGGTGGCTCGCTCTCGTTTGGCGACCTTGCCGTCGCGACGGATGCGGGTTCGGGCGCGGTGTACGCAAAGGGCGATGTACCTAAACAGGCGCGCTCGCGGTTTGGTTTGGTGTTTCAGAACTACAATCTGTTCCCGCACTATACCGTGATGAAAAACATCACCGATGCACCGATCCGCGTGCTTAAGCGCCCGCGCGAGCAGGCGGAGGCCCGCGCGCACGAGCTGATTGCACAGATGGGGCTTACGGGTAACGAGAACAAGGTGCCCTGCGAGCTTTCGGGCGGTCAGCAGCAGCGCGTGAGTATTGCCCGCGCCCTGGCGCCCGACCCGGAAATCTTATTCTTTGATGAGCCGACCTCGGCGCTCGATCCGGAGCTGACGGCCGAGGT
>CAUAAZ010000045.1 GCA_958427145.1 uncultured Collinsella sp. | reverse complement strand
TTAATGGATGGAAACGGATGTTCTATCGGGACACACATTTTGTCCTATAAGCCTAGAAGACCACCTGGTCGGGCGCATGACCCAGGCAGGGGTCGGCGACGCCCTCGGCGGCCTCGTCGCTTGCGCGCGAGGCATCGCCAAAGGAGCCGCCGAGCATACCGGGACCCGCAAAGTAACCAGAGCGGTCCGTGAGCTCCATCTAGCGACCTCCGGCCAGCACCAGATCCTGCAGCGCCGAGTACACCTCGACGCGGCGCGGATCGTCCTGCTTGTCGATGAGCAGCGCCATGGCACCGCGGATATCACCCTTGGGCGCGCCCTCGAGCGTATCCATAAACTCGTTGGCCAGGTCGCGGCCGTAACGGTAACCGCTCATGGCGCGAGCCTCGCGCTCGATGGCAACGCGCAGCTTGTACGGCACGCCGGGGTACAGGATATCAGCCTGCTCGCCGGCGGCCTCCACCGTGGTCTCGGCATGGAGCTTTTGGTCCAGCAGACCGAGCGCCATGGCAAAGCCGTAGACGGTCTGCGCGGGGCTGGGCGGGCAGCCGGGGATGTAGACATCGACCGGCAGAATCTTATCCGTGCCGCCCCAGACGCAGTAGTTGTCGTAGAAGATGCCGCCGGTGCAGCCGCACGCGCCATAGGACACCACGATCTTGGGATCGGGTGCGGCCTCAAAGGCGCGCAGGGCCGGCATGCGCATGGCACGCGTCACGGCACCGGTGTACAGCAGCACATCGGCGTGACGGGGCGAAGGCACGACCTTGATGCCAAAGCGCTCGACGTCGAAGACGGGCGTGATGGAACCGAAGATCTCGATCTCGCAGCCGTTGCAGCCGCCGCAGTCAACGCGGTAGACGTACACCGAGCGCTTGATCTTCTTAAGAAGGGTCGCCTTGGCCTTCTCGATGCTCTCGTCGAGCTCGATCTTGGTCGGGCGGTACTGGAGCCGCTCGGGCAAAAGCGTGGGTTCGGCCATGGTTACTCCTCCTTCGTTTCAAAATCCATGATGATGCCCTCGACCGGCGCCGGACCGGCGGGAATCTCGGGCGCATCGGGGTTGAGCTCGCGGTCGATATACTCCGGGTTCACGCCGTGGCCGCCCAGATACTCCATGCCGGGGCCCTGGGGCTCACCGGACGCAAGCGTCTCGTTGGCGGCCATGCCGTGCGCGTTGCCGGTCTTTACGGCCGAGGCGGCGCGCAGGGCGTCGAGCTCGCGCTTGCACTCCTGGCACATACCGACGGTACGGGCGGCCTGCTCGGCCTCCATGCCGCCGGCCTTTTGCAGCAGGCGCTTAGCGTAGTCGATCTCCTTGTGCGGGGCGAACGGCTTGCCGCAGCGCGAGCAGTGCTCGAGCGTGTAGACGCTCTTGCTGGTGAGGTCGTCCTTGCTCATGACGGCGAGCTCAAACTCCTCGGTGAGCTTGATGGCCTCCATGGGGCAGGCTTCCTCGCAACGGCCGCAAAAGATGCAGCGACCGTAGTCGATCGACCAGGTGATGGTATCGGCCGCAAGGTCGGTGTCCATGCGAATGGCATCGGCCGGGCACGCCACGCCGCAGGCACCGCAGGCGATGCAGAGCTCGGCATTGTGCTCGGGCTTGCCGCGCATGTCCTTGTTGGTGGGGAACGGCGCAAACGGGTACTTGACCGTCGCGTCGCCGGCCTTGGCGTTAACCTTCCAAAGCTTCAGCATATTAGAGCGCCTCCTCATCGAGCGGAGCGGCCATGGTGCCCTCGCCCGCAAGCGGCGACTTGTCGCGCCAGACGTTCTCGAACTGCTCCTTGTCAAGCACGTGGTCGCGCTTGGCGGCGACATCGGTCACCGTCACGCGGTCGGTGCAGGAGTAGCACGGGTCGAGCGAGCCGACGATCAGCGCCGCGTCGCCCACGGTGTTGCCGCGGAACATGTAGCGCAGGACCGGCCAGTTGCTGTACGTGGCGGCCTTGGCGCGCCAGCGGTAGCACTTCTGGTTATTGCCGAGCATGGCCCAGTGCACGTCCTCGCCGCGCGGCGCCTCGGTGGCGCCGATGGCGTACTTGTGCGGGGTGTACTCCCAATCCGTGGTGAGGATGGGGCCCGATGGGCAGTTCTCGAGCATGGTCTCGATCATGTCGATCGAATCGTAGACCTCCTGGATGCGGACGGCGGTGCGGCCGAAGGCATCGCAGGTGTCTGCCGTGGCAGCATGCATCTTCTGAACATCCGGATCGGCGTAGCCGTCGAAGGGATGGTCGAAGCGCACGTCGCGGGCATAGCCCGAGCCACGCATGAGCGGGCCGACCGGCGAGAAGTCGCGTGCGATCTTGCGGTCCAGAATGCCGATACCGCTCGTACGCTCAATAAAGTTGGGCGTGGAGAGCAAGACGTCGACGAGCTCCTGAACCTCGGAGCGCAGCTGGTGGATGGTCGTGAGCGTGGAGAGCTTCTGCTCGGCCAAAATGTCGCGACGCACGCCGCCGATCACGTTGAGACCGTAGGTCTTGCGGTGACCGGAGAGCTTCTCGGCCAGGTCCATGGACTTCTCGCGGACGCGGAAGAACTGCTGGAAGCCGGAGTCGAAGCCCGTGTAGTGCGATGCGAGGCCAATATTGAGCAGGTGCGAGTGCAGACGCTCGACCTCGAGCATGATGGCGCGGATGTACTGGGCGCGCAGCGGGACATGAATGCCCTGGGCGCGCTCGACGGCCTCAGCGTAGGCCACCGAGTGGGCGCAGCCGCAGATGCCACAGATGCGGTCGGCGAGGAACGTCACGGCGTCATAGTTCAGGCGCGTCTCGGCGACCTTCTCCATACCGCGGTGCACGTAGAACAGACGGTAGTCGGCGTCGACGATCGTCTCGCCCTCAACGAACAGGCGGAAGTGGCCGGGCTCGTCGGAGGTAATGTGCAACGGGCCCATGGGGACAAGCGTGGTCTCCTTGCCCTTGGTATCGGCCAAGAACTCGTAGTTTTCCATGTCGCTCGCGGGAGCGGGGCGGAAACGGTAATCCATCGAATCCTTGCGCAACGGGTACAGCCCGCTGGGCCAATCGTCGGGAAGCACCAGGCGACGGCGGTCGGGCAGACCCTCGGGAATCAGGCCAAACATATCGCGCAGCTCGCGCTCGCCCCACACGCAGGCGGGGACGAACGGCGTCACGGACGGGAACGTCATCTTGGCGGGGTCGACCTCGGCACGCACGGTAACCCAGCCGGGGTCCTCCCCCTCCATGGAGATGACGTAGTACACGGCGTAACGGCCGCACAGGCTGCGCTCGTCGTTGCCGACAATCACAGGAATCCAGCCGTAGCGCTCGTAATACAGGTAGTGGACGGCCTCGGGCAGACGGTCCAGCTTGACGGTGATCGTCAGCTGGTCCTCGCACTGCCATTCGACCTTCTCGATGCAGCCCGGAACGGCGCGGCGCAGGGCCTCGACATGGCTCTCGCAGCGACGGGCATACACCTTGTTCTCAGTTTCAATCATTCGTTACTCCACCTCGCTCTGAGCGGTCTCGGTACCGAACACAGCGCGGTACATCGGCGTCGCGTGAAGTTCCTCGGTGCTCTGCTCGAGCACGATGCCGGTCGCGGTCTCCACACCGTGCACGAGAGGCAGCGGGGTGGCGATGCCAAACCACAAGATCATGACAGCCAGGATGATTTCGGGGATAAGCATGAGCGCCGGGGCCTCATGCTTGCCCATGCCCTGGGGCGCATGACCGAATACCGACTTGAGTGCGATGCGGGTGAGCGCGGAGATGGCCACGGTGAGACCGAGGGCGACCACGACGACCAGCCACATGGGACCGGCGGTAACACCGGCGACAAAAGTCAGGAACTCGGAGATAAACATGCCAAAGGGCGGGAAGGCACCAAGACCGAGCAGCGCCAGGATAGCGAGCGCGGCGGTTACGGGGGCAACCTCGACGACGCCCTGGATCTTGGCCAGGCTACGCGTGCCAAAGGCGTGCTGGATGTTGCCGGACACGCAGAAGGCAAGCGTCTTGGTAAAGCCGTGGAACACGCAGTGCAGCAGGGCCGCGGCGATACCCAGCGGGCCGCCGATACCCAGGCACAGGGCGATAACGCCCACGTTCTCCACAGACGAATACGCAAAGCGGCGCTTGAGGTCGTCCTGGCGGAACATAGAAAGTGCCGCCACCAAAATGGACAGCGTGCCGACGATCAACAGCAAAAGCTGCGGATACTCGGCGCCCACGGCCTGGATAGTAAAGCCGTAGAAGCGCATGATCACAAGCATGGCGCACTTAAGCAGCACGCCCGAGAGCAGGGCCGAGACAGGGCTCGGGGCCTGGGAGTGGGCATCGGGCAGCCAAGTGTGCATGGGGAACAGGCCGGCCTTGGTGCCAAAGCCGATCACGATAAACGCAAAGGCGAGGCGCATGAGCGTCGGGTCGAACTGGTCGGCATACGGCAGCACGCACGACAGGAATGCGGCCTCGTGGGCGTTGGGAATCACGTCGGCGGCGTTGGCGTAGATCAGCAGCGTACCGAACAGGCCGAAGGCCACGCCGGCGGTGCAGACCATCGCATACTTCCAAGAAGCCTCGAGGGCCGTCTTGTTCTTGTAGATACCCACCAGGAACACGGTGGAAAGCGTGGTTGCTTCCACGGCGGCCCACGTGAGGATCATGTTGTTGGACAGGCACGCGAGCAGCATGGTAAACACGAACAGACTAAACAGTGCAAAATACTGCTTGGCGCGCTCGGCGGGCATGGAGCCCTCCTCGATATCGGCCTTTACATAGGGCAGCGAGAACAGCCCGGTAAGAAAACCGATAAAGCCGATGAGCAGCACAAAGATGGCCCCCAGCGAATCGAGGTGGAACCACAGGCCAAGAGCGCTCGCGGTTTCGCCGCTCATAAGGACGTCACCGGCCGTCATAATCGACAGCACCAGGACGGCTGCGACGGAGACCAGGTTGAGACCGGCAAACACGTTATAGGACGTGTTCTTGGGCAAAAACGCCATGACCAGCGAGAACACCAAAGGAGTCGCGAGCAGGGCGAGAATCAACGTTTCCATGGACTACCCCCTCAGCTCGGACAGGTCGCGCGCATCGAGCGAGTGGGAGTCGTCCCAAATGCGACGCACGACGATGGACATGATGATGACGGCAAAGATGGCGTCGGTGGCGATACCGATCTCGATGATCTCGGGAGCGGTGGGGGCCAAAAGCGCGAGCGTCACATGGCTGCCGTTTTCCATAAGGCAATATCCAAAGATCTGCTTCATGATGTTGCGCTGCGAAATGATGCAAGTGAGGCCCACAAAGAAGTGAGCGAAGCTAATAGCGAGCGCAGGCGTTGCGACCTCGGCCGTGGGCAGGCTGATCTGCGTCACGACGGCAAAGCAGATCGCGACCTCCACGGCGATGATGCAAATGGCCCACGCGGGCTTAAGGCCGGCCTTGAGCGATGCGTCGCTCGGCTCGCCCATCTTCTTGTATGCGCGGTTGAGGATATAGGGGACCAGGACGACCTTGGTGATAAAGGCAGATCCGGCCCACATAAGCAGCTCCTGCGCACCGGTGGTGGCACCGAGCGTAGCGAGCAGCCCCACGAGCACCAGCGACTGCACCGCATACCAGTTGATGGCATGTTTGATGTTCTTGGAGACGACCACCATGGTGGACGTGACGATCAGAAGGCCGCCAAGGATGTTGACGATCGAATAACCCATGTCGTTCTACCTCCTAACCGATCCAGCTGGCCGAAAGCGGGCCGCTGACGATGACCATGATGATGAGCACGATGAACACAAACGCCATCGCGCGGGGAAGCGGGGCTCCCGCAGCGACCTCTTCGCTCGGCTCGCCGGGCAGGCAATAGCCCATCCACTTGAGGAACCAGGCAAAGGTGGCGACGGTCTCGGCAACCATGATGCACACGAGCACCAGGATCGCAACGTTGCCGGCACCCACAGAAAAGCCGCCGGCGATGATCTGGAACTTCGAGAAGAACGTGTTCATGGGCGGCACGCCGGCAATGGCGAGCGCGGCGACACCAAAGCCCACGCCCGAGATCGGGTACTTCTTTACGATGCCGCGAAGCTTGGGCAGCATACGCGTGCCGAGCGTAAAGGAGAACGAACCGGCGATCAGGAAGAACAGGGTCTTAGCGAAGGCGTGGTTAAAGATGTGGCACACGGCACCGTCAAAGGCCAGCTGGCTGCCAAAGACCGAAAGGCCCAGACCAAAGAACACATAGGAGAGCTGGGCGATCGTGGAGAAGGCCAGCAGGCGCTTCATGTCCTTTTGCGGCAGGTACATAAGGAAACCAAAGAGCATGGTGACCATGGCGTCGATAATGGCGACCCAGCCCACGATCTCGGGGACCTCACCGGCAGAGACAAGTGCACGCGCGAACACGCACACGCCGACCTTAACCATCGAGGCGCCATGCAGGTAGGCCAAAACAGGCGTCGGCGCCTCCATGGCCGAAGGCAGCCACATGTACATGGGAACCTGTGCGGACTTGGCCCAGGCCGCAAACAGCACGAGCAAAAGGACGATAGCCTTGAGCTTGGCGTCGAGGCCGGCAATCGCGGTGATGGCGAAGGTGCCAGTGTGGGCAAACACGATGGCGGCGCCCAGATACAGGCCGAGCGCACCGATATGCGTGATGATAAGGGCCTTCATGCCGGCCTTCTTGGCCGTAGGCGTCATGTAGTAGCTAATGAGGCCCCAAGAGCACGCACCCGTGATCTCAAAGAACACGAGCTGGCCCAAAAGGGTCGAGCTGTACACAAGGCCGGCCATGGCGCCGATGAAGGTCGCGAGATACGCGTAGAAGCGACGACGCGGTGCGTCGGGATGCTCACGGTTATTCTCGCTCATATAGGGAATCGAATAAATCACGACAAGCAAGCCGATACCCACAAAGGCGGGCGCGAGCAGCGTGCTCATGCGATCGAAGGTGAATCCCATGACGAGGGTCTGCCCAAACGAGATCAGGGGGACCTGCGTGTCGGGCATGCCGGCGCCAGCGAAATTCGCGGCGAGGGCGATGGTGCAGACCGTCGAGACGGCGGCACCCAAAACGCTGAACCACTTGGCGTACGGACGGGGGAACAGGGCGACGAGCACCGAGGCCACCATCGGGGCCGCGATAGCGACCAAGCCGAGAAGGGACAGACTGACTGCAAATGACATTGTTTCTCCCTTCTCCTACACACCGACGACCACGAAGACAAACGCCAGCACGGCGATGCCAACGACGGCCCAAGTCTGATTACCGAGCACCTTAAAACGCGAGCGCGAGCAGGAGTTCTCGATAACGCCGCATACGACAAAGTCGACCAGGCACTTCACCAGGAAGATGACTGCGCCCAGAACAGCGGCTGCGCCTACGGTCGCGGGCTCGCCCCAGGGGACGAAGATCGCGCAGAACCAAGCGACAACCAGGACCTGTTTCATGGACATGGCAAGCTTGGCCATGGCGAGCGACGGACCCGAAAGCTCGGCGAGCGGACCTTCCTGAAGCTCTTGCTCGGCCTCGGCCTGATCAAACGGCAGCTTGCCGAGTTCCATGTAGCAGGCGATCGCAAAGGCGATGCCGGCGAGGATCACAGCGACCGGCGCGTCGATGGCGCCCGTCATGATGTGCTGACCCATGGTGGCGATGTCGGTGGAACCGCACACCAGGGCGGCGGCAAACAGCGCTAGCAGCATGGACGGCTCGATGAGCACGCTCATGAGCAGCTCGCGGACGCCGCCGATACCGGCGTAGGCGTTGGACGAATCCACACCGCAGAGGGCGAAGAAGAAGCGGGCGAGCGCCAGGCTGTACATGATGGTGATGGCGTCACCAAAGACCGGGATGGGGCTTTGTGCCGTAAAGAGCGGCAGACCCATCGCGAGCATAAAGGCGACGGCGAAGAACAGCGGCGGCATGATGCGCAGCGCAAAGCTCGCATCCTCGCTCTGGGACTCGGGGCGCGCAAAGAGCTTGGCCAGGTCGCGGTAGTCCTGCATGATGCTGGGGCCGCGACGGTTGTGCATCTTGGCGCGGATCACGCGGCCGAGACCGGAGAAGAACGGTGCGACGGCCATGACGACCACGCCCTGCAGAACGGCAAGTACGATGTTGTTCATGCTCTCCCCTCCTTAACCCATTTGCACGGCGAACACGAGGAACACCACGAGTGCCGCGACGATGTAGCAGATATAGATGCTGTAGTTGCCGCCCTCGAGCTTAGTCGCGAGGTCGGCGAGCTTCTCGACACCCTTATGCGGGGCATCGACGAGAACCTTGTCGGGTACGGGCTCCACAGCCTCGGCCACACCGGTGAGCTTCTGGAAGAAGTGCGCGATGGACCAGCAGACGGCCGTGCAGCGGTCACGCAGCGTGTAGAGCGGCTGCATAAACCAGGACACCTCGGAGGCAAAGGTCGTGGCCACGACGGGCATATGCTCGTTGGGAGCATAGCCGCATGCCCACGGCTGGGACTTCTGCACCTTGCCGACGGTCTTGAGCTTGCGATAACCGCAGGCAAGGCCGACAAGCACCACGAGCGCAATGGCGATCGCGGGCGTGGAGGTGGCAGCGCCGGAGTACTGGTTCATGAGCTCCATGCCCTCGGCGGCAAACACGCCACCGTACGGATGCAGCACGGACGCGGCGACATCGACCAGCACGGGAGCGATCACGGGAGCGCCAATGCCCAACACGACGCAGATGGCAGCGAGCAGGCCCTGCGCAAACACCATGGGGGCGGGAACCTCCTTGGCATTGGCCGCGGCCTCGGAGCGGGGCGCGGAGGCAAAGGAGACGCCATAGGCCTTGACGAAGCACGTGACAGCCAGCGCGCCGGTAATGGCAAGCGCGACGGCAGCGAACACGGCCACGATCATGACGGCCTTGTCGCCCTGCATGGCGGCGTTAAACAGCGACTGGTAGGTAAACCACTCGGACACAAAGCCGTTGAAGGGCGGGATGGCCGAGATGGCAAGCGCGCCAACAAGGAAGCAGATGGCCGTTGCCGGCATACGACGGAACAGGCCGCCCATCTTCTCCATATTGCGCGTACCCGTGGAGTACAGCAGCGCACCGGCGCCCAAGAACAGCTCGCCCTTAAACATCGCGTGGTTAAACGTGTGGTAGAGGGCGGCCATCAGAGCCAGGACGGCGATGCCGACCGAGTTGAGCGCCATGGCGGCCATGGAGGCGCCGACGCCGAGCAGAATGATGCCGATGTTCTCGACGGAGTGATAGGCCAGCAGGCGCTTGATGTCATGCTCCTGCAGGGCGAAAGCCACGCCGAGAACCGACGAGATCGCACCGAAGACCATGACCATAAGGCCCCACCAGACCTGAACGCCCGAGGCGGAGAGCAGGTCGAGACCAACCTTGAGAATGCCGAAGATACCGATCTTGATCATGCCGCCGGACATGAGGGCCGACACGTTGGACGGCGCCTCGGGATGCGCCTTGGGCAGCCAGCCGTGCAGCGGGATGATACCGGCCTTGGCACCAAAGCCAAAGAAGGCGAGCACGAAGCACACGGATGCGACCGCGGGGCTAAACTGCGTAGCGCGGAAATCCGCAAAGGCAAACGAGCCACCGGCGAAGTTGGTCATGGTGAGGAAGCTCGCCATGATGAGCACAAAGCCCACGTGTGCGATCACAAAGTAGAGCCAACCGCCGTGGATGGAATTCTCGTTCTCCTCGATCACGACCAGGAAGTACGAGGTCAGCGACATGAGCTCAAAGGCGACCAGGAACCAAAACACGTTGTCGGCGGTGATGACGAGCATCATGGACGCCACGAAGGTGTTAAAGAAGAAGCCGGCGCGGCCCTTTTTGCCCGGGTACTCATCAAAGTAGTTGAGACCGTAGATCGAACCGGCAAACGCGAGCACCGAGATGAGCGCCACGAACAGGCCGGACAGCTGATTGAGCAGCAGCTGGAAATGGGCAAACGGGAAGAACACGATGGTGTCGACCGACGTGACATCGCCCAGCACGGCCTGGATACCGGCCACAAACGAAAGCACCGCGGCGACGGCGCCGATAAGGCAGCCGGCGGTTTTGGCGGCGTTATCGGCCTTGATCAGCAGAACCGAGGCGAGCGCACCGATGCACGAGACGGCAAGCGATGCGATAAACAGCGTCATGCTATCCATTGTTTACGCTCCCTTCTGCTTTCTCGGACAGGCCCTGGGCCACAGCGGTAACGTCGACGACCGGACCGTTTTCGATCGAACGCAGGCGCTTGGACTCGTCGAGCTCGCGATCGGCCGCGCCGCCCATGACGGTCAGCGCCTTGGTGGGGCACGCCGCCACACAATGCGGGCCGTCCGGATCGAAGGCGCACAGGTCGCACTTGATAGCGCAGGTGTACTGGCCAGGAGCCCACGTAAGCAGGCTGCTCAGGGACTTAGGATACGAAGGCGTCGGGTCGCACATGCCTGCGACACCGGCGATAGACGTGCCATCGGGATGGATGGCTCCGAAGGGGCACGCGATGGCGCACAGCCTGCACCCGATGCACTCCTGCTCCTTGACGTGGATGCGATCGCCATCGTGCTCGATGGCATTCACCGGGCAAACCTCGGCGCAGGGGGCACCCTCGCAATGGTGGCAGGCAAGGGCGGCCGAAATACCGCCGGTCTTCACGAGCGCCAGGCGCGGCGTATCCTGAAGACCCTGCATCCGGTGGGCGTCGGCACAGGCGGACTGACATGTTCCGCAGCCGATGCACCTCTCCGGGTTGATGTCGATGAAGCGGTTCATCCCCACTTCCTTTCAAAATAACGGGCCGGGCTCCCGAACGTACGGGACGCCCGGCCCAAATAGCCAACGAGAACGGGACTACACGATTTGGTTCACGTGCGTCTCGTCGTCGAACTTGGCGGCGCCGGGCTCAACGTCCTGGGGAGCGGCGGCGTCCACCAGAGCCTGCTTGAGCTCGGTGTACTGACGCTCCACCTCGCCCTCAGCCCAGACCTGGTCAGCGATAGCGTCGACCTGGCAGGCGGAGAACTTGTCCTCGGGCGTATGCGAGACCGGGTCGACCTTGTGCATGGTCAGCTCGTTGCACTTGCCGATCCACCACTGGTAGGTCATGTAGACCGTGCCCTTGTTGATGCGATCGCTCACGTCGGCGCGGCTGTATACCTGGCCGCGGCGGCTGTGAATCGAGACGATGTCGCCGTTCTTGATGCCGCGCGCCTGGGCGTCCGCGGGATTCATGCGGACAAAGCCGGGCTCGTCGGCAAGCAGCGCCAGCGTCTTGCAGTTGCCGGTCATCGAGCGGCAGCTGTAGTGGCCGACCTCGCGGACGGTGCACAGGATGAGCGGGTACTCATCGTCGGGAAGCTCGGAGGGCGCCTCCCAGTCGTGCGCCATCAGGTTGGCGCGGCCGTCCTTGGTGGTGAACTTGCCACCAGCGAACATGTCGGGCGTACCGTGGTCGTTCACATCGGTGCTCTTGACGGGCCACTGGGCGTAGCCGCCCTCGGGAGCCATCTTCTCGTAGGTCGCGCCCACAAAGTTGGGGCACAGGCTAATGCACTCGTTCCAGATCTGCTCGGTGTTGTCGTAGTGCATGGGGTAACCCATGCGCGTAGACAGATCCGCGAAGATCTCCCAGTCGTGACGGCACTCGCCCTTGGGCGGAACGGCCGCGTCAAAGTGCTGGAAGCTACGGTCGGATGCGGTAAAGACACCCTCGTGCTCGCCCCAAGAGGTGGCAGGTAGGATGACGTCGGCGAGCATGGTCGTCTGCGTCATAAAGATGTCCTGGCAAATGAACAGATCCAGCTCGGAGAGCGTCTTGCGCATTCCGGCCGAATCGGGCTCGGTCTGCACCGGGTCCTCGCCGTAGTTGTAGAAGCAGTGCACCTTGCCCTCGTCGACCAGGTGGCCCAGGTCGGTGAGCTTGTAGCCCTCCTCGAGCGGGAGCTTTTCCTCGGGCACGCCCCAAGCCTTGGCAAACTTGGCACGCACTGCCGGGTCGGTGACCTTCTGGTAGCCAGGGTACAGGTTGGGCAGCATGCCCATATCACAGGAGCCCTGGACGTTATTCTGGCCACGCACGGGCGCGAGACCGGAATTGGGTTTGCCGATCTGGCCGGCAACGCAGGCGATGGAGGCGATGGTGTGCACCGTCTTCAGGTTCTGCTTCTGCTGGCATACGCCCATGCCCCAGCCAATGATGGCAGAGGGCTTCGCCGTGGCGTACATCTCGGCAGCTTGGTGGATCAACGCGGGCTCGACACCCGTGATGTCCTGTACGGATTCGG
This sequence comes from uncultured Collinsella sp., assembly GCA_958427145.1. Classification (GTDB taxonomy): domain Bacteria; phylum Actinomycetota; class Coriobacteriia; order Coriobacteriales; family Coriobacteriaceae; genus Collinsella. The sequence continues at coordinate 2,702 of CAUAAZ010000045.1, read as the reverse complement.
GAGTGTAGTTCTTGATGGTCTCCCACCACTCGTCAAAGCCGTTCGTGTGCTCGGCAACGAATTCCTTGTCGTAGAGGCCATCGTTGACCAAGCAGTTGGCAAAGGCGTTGAGGAACGCGACGTTGCAACCATTCTTGATCGGAAGGTAGAGATCGGCGATACGCGCGGTTTCGATATGGCGCGGATCGGCGACGATAATCTTGCAACCCTTTTCTTTGGCTCGCACGATACGCCTTGCGACGATGGGGTGCGAATCGGCAGGGTTATAGCCGAAGAGGAAAATGCAGCCCGCATCCTCCATACCGGGGATGGAGCATGACATGCAACCTGAACCAACCGTGTCCATCAGACCGAGGACAGTAGGGCCGTGTCAAGTACGGGCGCAGTTGTCTACGCTGTGGGTGCCGATGCACGCACGCGTAAACTTCTGCATGACGTAGTTCGCCTCATTGCCGCCGCCTCGCGAAGAGCCGGTGGTCATGACGGCGTTAGGACCATACTCGTCAATTATGGCCTGCATCTTAGATGCGGTGAAATCCAGTGCCTCGTCCCAGCTTACGCGCTCAAGATCCGCGCCCTTAGTGCGGCGGATCATCGGGTGCAGTACGCGAGGAGTCAAGATCTTGGTGTCGTTGATGAAGTCGTAGCCGCTCATGCCCTTAAGGCACAGCTCGCCCTGATTGGTGATGCCGTTGAGCGGTTCGGTACCCACGACCTGGCCGTTTTGGACCAAGAGGTTAAACTGGCAACCGGCGCCGCAGTACGGGCAGATCACTTTATGCTTCTCCATGACACCCTCCTTCCTTTTTCTGCTACCGATTACTCGGTACTAATTTGACAATCATTGGGCTTGTCGCCCCAACGCTTACGCCTCGTTTTCGATGGTGGCGCGGGCACGCTCGGCAGTCAGTTCCGCCAGGCGCTCATCGTCTACCAGGGTGAGGCCCTTGGTCGGGCATGCCTCGGCACACGCCGGACCGCCGGGACGGTCCACGCACAGGTCGCACTTGAGCACGAAGCTCTTGGTCTGCGAACCCACGCGAACGTCGCCCATCAAGACCGGAACCTGCGTGGTCGCCACGCTCACGGCGCCAAAGGGGCATGCCATGACGCAGCTCTTGCAGCCGATGCAGTTGTCCTCGTTGACGCCGATGCGATGGTTCTTTGGATCAAAGAACAAGGCGCCCGTTGGACAGGCCTTCGCGCACGGGGCATCCTCGCAGTGATGGCAAGCCACCGGTGCGGAGATCTCGTACGTACGCGTCACGCGCAGGCGCGGCGCGGCGATGTTACCGGGGATGTCGTGCGCCTCGATACACGCCGCCATGCAGGTTTGACACCCAATGCAGCGCGAAGAATCGGCTACGACTCGCTTATTACCCATGTTGTTCACTCCCTCCTGAATCCCTTGTCGGAGAGACCCTGTCGACATTGACCCAAGCCGCCCGTGGCCTGGCATCGACGTATCGAATGCATACGGCGAAACATGCACTCGGTAGAGTTTCTCCAACGATATACAGGTTAAATATACGCAGTTGCAGGGGGCAAACTTGAGCATAGGCCCTGCAATACGAGTGTATTGCAGGGGTTTGGGCTGGTTGGGATTATTCTCTGGAAGCTATAAAGGCGAGTGTATTACACGCGTACGCCCAAGAAAGATTTCACGCTCATTTCTGAAGGATGTAGTACGTTTGTAATATCGTTTACACTCAATTACTCTAGTGCAATAAAGTAGTGGTTGTAAGATTGGCTATTATTAGCCGATACTGTATATGACTATTCATATTGCACGCTCATTAAGGGAGGCCAGTGATGTCATCGACTCAAAAACGAGCCATCCTGCAGGTGCGCATTCGCGAGGAAGACAAGCAACATGCCGAGCGTCTCTACGACGCCGTGGGCACATCGCTCGCCGAGGCCGTCCGTCTTTTTGTCGCGCAGAGCATTTTGATGCGCAAGCTTCCCTTTCAGCCGGTCGCCGTGCGCTCAAAGGACGGCACCGCCGCCTATGGATCGCTCAAAGCATATGGGGACCCCAATCGCCGCTCCGAGGAGCGTAACGCCTGGATTGAGTACCTTGCTACAGAAAGCGACGATTCGATTTTGGGTCCCGAGGAAGTAGATATCCATGAGTAGCACCATCATCGACGAGACCGTCATCCTACGCTACCTGCTTGACGACGACGAGGTCCTGTCACCGCGCGCCGCCAAGGTCATCGCCACGCGCACCGCTCGCGTCTACCCCGAGATCATCACGCGCGTCGCCGTTACGCTGCGTGACGTCTACAAGGTCCCGCGTGTGGAGATTGCGACGGCCATGACCAAGTTGCTCGATGACGTCATGGTCGACGAGCCCACCGTTGTCTCCCTTGCCGTCAAACTCTTTGGCAAGACCCACATGGACTTTACCGACTGCCTCCTCGCCGCCCGAACCGCCATCTACAACGATGATGTCGTGAGCTTTGGCAAGCCCATCATCCAAGGCATGATCGATTACCGCCGCCAGCGCCAAACCGCTGCCGACGCCCGCAGCCGCAGCACCGACGCCCGCGGCCACAGTACCGACGCCGCCATCGACAAACTCCGCCACCACGGTCGCCACTAACCGACAGACAACGGCATCGCCCGCCCCTCAGCCCCATCCCCTCCTAAGTTGCGGTGAAATAGTTCCTGGATGGGGGTGCGGACAGAAAGTTGGACCG
>CAUAAZ010000044.1 GCA_958427145.1 uncultured Collinsella sp. | reverse complement strand
CCAGGCGGCCGAGCATGGCGAAGCCCATGGCAGGCAGGATGTTGGCGGCAACGCCAAAGCCAGCAAGGACAAAGGGCGGGATGAAGTCGAGCAGGCCCTGGATGGCGTCAGCACCCAGATAGAACGACAGCGAGCACAGCAGGAACGCCATGATGATACCGGTCAAACCGATCAGGAAGTGCATCGCATAGACACCCTTAAGGTTGCCCTGGCCGGAGTAGACATCAGCGCGGTCGACCAGGATCGGCAGGGCGGCGTTAAGGATGTTCTTGATGGCAAGGCACAGCGTGGCGATGGGCATGGCAAGCGCGATGGCTGCCTCGGTGCTCTGGCCCAGCTGGATAGCGAAGGCGCAGGCGAGCACGCCGCCGATCGTCTCATCAGGCGGCACGTAGGCGCCGATGGAGATCGAGCCCATGAACAGCAGCTCCAGACTCGCACCGATCGCGAGGCCGGACTGCAGGTCCCCCAGCACCAGGCCCACGAGCGGGCACAGGACGATGGGGCGGAACGCGTAGAGCGTACCGAGCTGGCAGTCGAACTTACCAAATGCGGCGATAAGTCCGATGAGGATTGCTTGGGTAAGCATACATCCCCCTTTCCATATAGGACACTACGAAGAGCTCAGACTCTTCGAAATTGAACGCCTAGAGCACGCTGGCGCAGTCGACCTTGGGGTCATCGGCCAGGGGTCGAATCTCGACCTCAACGCCACGATCCAGCATCTCGCGCACATCGGCTTCCTCGGCCGCGGTCAGGAAGATCTGACGAGAGACCTGACGAGCGTCGGGACGCTTCTCGTCCTTGGGCTTGGTGTTGCCCAGGTTGACCGACTTGATCTGCGGGCAGCCCTCAACAAGCTGCTTTGCCTCAGCGATAGTGGCGACGCAGATGATCATCTTGTACTTGTCGGTCACGCCCGAGTTGATAGCTTCGATTGCATGCTCCATATCTTTGATGACGAGCTTGCAGCCGGCAGGCTTGCCCATCTTGAGCGTCGTCTTCCACACCGGGTCGTTAGCGACCTTATCGCCCACGCAGAAGATGCAGTTGGAGCCAAGGCCCTGAACCCAGGAAACTGCGACCTGGCCATGAAGCAGGCGATGGTCAACGCGAAGTAGCTGAATCATAATGTGACCCCCCAAAGGTCTTGTGCCGTCATGCGGCGTGTCAGTAGGTGCTGCGGATTAGAACTCTTCCTCCTCCTCGTCATCGACCAAAAGATCGTTGACAAACTTCACGCGCGTATCGTCCGCAGCGACGATGGCGCGAATCGTCTCCTCAACCGGCGCCGACTCGTCAGAGAACAGCAGCTGGATGAGCAGAGGAAGGTTCATGTTGGTAACGAGGTACGTGCGGGGACGCGTCTGGACGATCTTGGTGAACTCGTTGTTAACGCTACCGCCAAAGAGGTCGGTGCAGACAACGACATCATCGTCGGCAGACATGCCTGCCAGCAGTTTTTGGGCCTCCTCGGCCACGTCCATGCGGCCATCGACGAACATCGAAAGATCGTGGACGTTGTCGCGAGCGCCCGAGAGCAGCTCGACGCTCTCCTTGATGCCGGTGGCGAAGTGCGCATGGCTGGCGATGATGTACTGTCTCATTCTGTGTTCCTCTCAATAGCCCGGCACGTTCCCGCACCCGTTTTCTTTAGTAGTCGAACTGGTGATAGTAGCGACGATACTTGAGGTTGTGCTTGGTGACCGTCTCGTAGTAGCGAGCCAGGCGGTCGGTCACGAGCACCGTCAGAATCCACGGGGAGACGATGACGCGGAACTCGTCGTCAAGGCCGGGGATCGCGAACTCGGCGGTGTCGATGATGTTGATGTCGGTGTCGCCGGTCACGCCGCGGGTCAGGAAGGCGCGGACGCGCTCGTCGAGCTTGCGGTTCTCGTCCTCGCCCATGAACAGGAAGACCGGGACGCCGGGCTCCACGAGCTCGAGGGTGCCGTGGAAGAAGTCGGCCGAGGTGATGTAGCGGGTGCGCTTCCACTGCATCTCCTCAAGGATGCACATCGAGAACAGGATCGTCTCGCCCCACAGGGCGCCGGAGCCGATGAACATGGTGTAGGGGGCCAGGGCGTACTTCTTGGCGAGCTCCTCGGCGCGCGGCTCGAAGCGCTTGCGGATGTCGAGCATGTCCTTCCAGATATCCTTGGTCTGCTCGATAAACAGATCGAACTTGGGGAAGCAGCCACGGCGGTTGAGCAGGCGCAGGCCGAAGCAGTCGGCGAGGTAGTAGCCCTTCTCGCAGCCGCCCGAACCATGGTCAGAAGCCATGGCGACGCAGTTCTCGGCGCCCACAGCCTGGCCGATGGGGCCCTCGGGCTTGGTCATGGCGTAGACGCGCACGCCCATGCCCTTCATCTTCTTGACGGCCTCGAGGACCTCGGGGGTGGTGCCGGACTCGGAGGCGGTGAGCACGACGGACTTCTCGGTCATGCGCTTGTGGCCGGAGACGTTCCACTCGGCGGCGTGGATCAGGTAGACCTCGAGGTCGCGGTCGCCGAACTTGTTCATGAGGTACTCAAGCTGCATGAGCTCGTCCCAGGTGCCGCCGACGCCCATCAGGAACACGGCGTCGTAGCCCTCGTCGGCGACCTTGTCGGCGAGCGCGGTCATCTTCTTGCCGGTCTCGTAGAGCGCCTTGCCGTCCTCGAGATAGCCCTCCTGGTCGAAATGCATGATCTCGATCTTCTCGGTTTCCTTCATTTGTCTCTCCTTTCTGGGGTTGTTTCCACATCCCCCATGCCAACGGGCATCAAAACCCGCTTACATTCCGTAACACTCGGCCGCTTTGGCCTTAAGCGCATTGACTGACTCTTCGTAGCCCTCTGCCTTGACCTCCATTTGCTTGGAGACAGCATCAAGATACGGGTGCACGTCCCATGACTTCAGACGCTCGGCTATCATGGCCGCAATCGTCTGGAAGAACACAAGATTGGGAATTGCGCTGAGCAGCGGAGCCACCTGAGGCACCGCAACCTCGTGAGCCCTACCCTTGGGATGGGCCGTGAGCAGCACCGTTTTTGTCGTAACGTTCGATAGCGCATCAGCGATATTCGCAAGACGCTCCGACCCCTGCGGATCGTCGACGATAAACACCAGATAGCCCGGAACGATCTGCATCTCGGGACCGTGGACGAACTCCTCGCCTTCGTGATGCATGGCAGGAATCTTGATGGTCTCGCTCAGCTTGAGGGCCGCCTCTTCGGCAACGCCATAGTTGGGGCCGTTGCCGACGACCATGGCGGGCGTGTGCTCAGAAAGCTCGAGCATGTGGTCTTGGACATATGCCTCGGCGGTCTTGCACATCACGGCATTGGCATGGATAGCCTCGCGCAGGTCGTCAAGACGCTGGGCAACGCCCTTGGCGTCAATCGTTCCGCGCGCCTGACCGCCGTAAATGCCAAAGAGCACCAGGTACTCAACGAGCACCTCGACGCCCAGAGTCACAAAGTCCACCGACTCGACGCCCACACCGTAGTCAAGAACGATGTCAGCGTGTTCCTTGATGGGTGCCTCGACGTTTGCCGTGAGCGCAACTGCAGCCATATCGTGTGCGCGCATGTAATCGAGCGCCGCAATCGTATTGGTCGAATAGCCACTCTGCGAAACGGCAATGTTGAGCACATGCTGCGGATAGGTGTGTTCAAAATCGACGAAGGCCTCGGGCGTCACAACGGACACCTGCATTTGCAGGGCATCTTGCAGGTAATCGCGGGCGCAATCGGCGGCATGGCGCGACGAACCCGAAGCAACGATGCGCAGCGCGTCAAAAGAACCGGACTGGAAAATATCAACGAGCTGCGCTACCAGCTCAGACGAACGCTCGAGGTTCTCCCCCATACGCACATGGGCAAGCTGAACGTAATCGAGCATCTTCATCGTCTCACCTCGTAACAAATCATTAGTATTTGATACCAATCACAGTTACAGGTTACGGCTTTTTGATACCTCTTTGTCGATTAATTTATCTCCATCGGCGAACGGTCGATTTTGAGCCCTGTAAGGTTGTATATACAGCTGACCCAACGATCAAAACTGGTTAGTTTCCCAGCCGTTATTCACAGAATACCAGCTAGTACGTATAGGTGTAGCCGCCCGTATCGCCACGATTGAAGGACTTTACATACTCGATAGCCTGACCGCTCGCGTCATAGCTCACGCATTCCAAAAGCAAAACAAGATCGCCCTGTTCCAGTCCAAGGAGGCCGGCATCTCGTGCGCCCAGCGCTTCGATATCGAGCTTTTCCCGTGCCATGACTGGCTTTCGGCCCAGCATCTCATAGGTCTCGTACAAACTGAAGACCGACACGTCAATATCTTCGATGGTTGGGAACAGCAGGCAGGGAATCAGCGCCGTCTCAATCGATACGGGGCTACCGTTTATGCAGTTCAGGCGTCGAACGGAATAGAGCAGGTCGTCCTCGGCGATGCCAAACAGGTCGGCGTAATATGGCCCCGCATAACGCTTGGAACGCGCGAGAATACGGACGGACGGCTCGCCGCCCGAAGCACGGACCGATTCACGGAAACCGACCGTGCGTTCAAAAAAAGCAGGTACTTTCTGCGCCACAAAGGCACCTTTTCCCCGAACACGGCGAATCTGCCCGCGCCGAACCAGCTCATCGACAGCGCTTCGGATGGTCAAGCGTGTCGTACCAAATTCCTCGGCGAGGTCTTTTTCGGACGGAATCATGGAACCCGTGGGATATATACCGCGCTCGATACGCTCCTCGATGCGGCGTCGAATGCGCATATAAACCGGGGTGGCATCTACTGTTTCAGCCATTGTTCACCTGCCACGCTCCTCATGCCGTTCTTTTCACCGTTATCGGCAAAGCGGAACTTTGTGGGCAAAATCACCGATTTGCAATGCTCCACAAAACGCATGTCCTTATCAAATTCGATCGTGCTCTCATAGAACACCGGCGTTCCCTCTTCTTGCTGGAGCAGCTCGGCCTCTTCGACGTTCAAACGCGAGATGGAGATATGCTCACGTCCATGCTCAACACGCACGCCACCTTCTTTGAGCAAGACATCGTAAAGGCTCTCACACTCAAAATCGTGCTCGGGAAGCGATGGGCACAGGGACAGGTTAACGTGAGCGGTCTCGATTGACGCCGGCTCGCCCTCAATAAGTCGAACGCGCTGCATGCGGAGCAAGGGAGCGCCTACAGCCACCCCAAGCTTGTCGGCAAGCGCCTCATCCGCCTCGATGGTCCCGGTGGAAACCAGACGAGAAGAGGGGTGCAGGCCGGCAGTCCGCACAGCATCGGAAAAGCTATACGTTTCCTGGAAGATATTCAGCGGCTTGGGAGGACACACATACGTGCCCGATCCGCGACGGCTCTCGAGCGTTCCACACGAGATAAGCCGCGTGATACCGGCACGCAACGCCGTACGCGAAACGCCAATCTCTTCGCACAGCACGCGCTCGGCCGGCAGGCGATCGCCGCCGGCAAGCTGATGGTGCTGGATATACCAAAGAATTCCCTCAACAGCACGATCTTTGGGGGGAATTGCATAAGATTCGCCTGCCATTGCACAGACTCCTCATTCAGACACGTATGCCGCCAAAATTAGGTCAGCCCTCCCATGGCATCAAATTCGGCCTTGATCTTCTCGGCGACATTCCGATACGACTTATATAGACTTGAATCGCGTTTGACTTCGTCGGTCATAACGGGAATCTCTAATTTGGAAACCTCGTCTTTTCCCGTCTGAACCGCCACAACAACGCCCATACCAAGACACATATTACGCTTGGCAGCGTTTATTTTCGCCGCCTTGGCAGGATTTGCCAGGATACGCCGGGCAAATTCCTGTTTAGAGACCGCTTCTTCGGCCTCCGGATCGCCCGCCTCGGCTACTTCGCACTGCAACACGTCCGCATAGTCAAAAATCTTCGGCTCGCCACCGCGTTGATGCACAGCCCACTTGCGGCGCGTGGCATCCTGGTAGATAGCCGGCAAAAATGTAAACCGCGGCGGGTCCAAAATCGTATCCGTGATGGTAAACACATCGGGATCAAAGGCATCCTGCGGGTTTTTCTTCTTGAACAGCCCCATATCAGCCTCCCGTACTAGCATTAAACAACTCAAGCTGAATATAGCACCAATTTCAAGCCGCCGCCTTACCCTATCGGTGCGCGGCGTCTATAGCTCGCCCAGCGGAAGAGTTCACGGACGAGGGCCGGGGTGCCTGCCGGCAAATAGCGGACACTCCGCATGCAATCTATGCAAACAAACAAGTACGCTTAGCTACATTCGGTAAGTTCGAGCACGCTGCCCTTAACGATAAGTGCCGGCTCCAGGACGACCTCTTCGGCACGCCTACCGCCCCTACCGGCAAGACGCTTGGACATGCAGCCAAAAGCATGCTCCGCAAGGACACCAGGATCCTGCTCAATGGCGGTCAGCGCCGGCTCAAAGAGAACGTCGGCCGCCGAGTTGTCATAGCTTACGACCGAAATATCGCCCGGAATGCTCTTCCCCATCTCGTGCAGGCGCTTGAGCAAACCAAGGGCAATGTTATCCGAGCTTGCGAACACGGCAGTGGCATCAGTTGCGAGTACCGCCTCCGAGGCCTCGTAGGCACTCGGAATGTAGTACTCGCTCTCAAACTCCAAACGCGCGTCGATAGGCAAGCCAACCTCGCGCAGTGCGCGCTCATAGCCGGCAAGTCGCTTACGCCCCGTATTGGAACGGCGCGCGTTAACCAAGCAGGCAATGCGACGGTGGCCCTGCTCGATCAGATAGCGGGTGGCCATGTAGCCACCCATCTCGTGGTCGAACATCACCTTATCGCACTCGAGCCCTTCAATGGCACGGTCGACCATTACGGCCGGGATGGGCAGGTGGCTGACTTCTTCGCGCAGGGCACGGTCGTCGGAGAACTCGTCGCCCACGACCAGGAAGACGCCATCAACGCCGCGCGTCACCAGCTGGCGCAGCAGCTCCAGATCGTCATCGGCGCTTCCACCCGAGCTGGTAATGAAGAGCGCATAGCCATCCTCGCGGCAGCGCTTTTCCAGGCTACCGGCGAGCGAGGCAAAAAAGCGGCTCTCGATGTTAGGGACGATAAGGCCCAGCGTGCGCGACTCGCGCATGACCAAACTACGCGCAATCTGGTTAGGAACATAGTGGTTGCGCGCCGCGACCTCCTTGATGAGTTTGCGGTTTTCTTCCGAGATGCGACAGGGCCGATTATTGAGCACAAGCGAGACCGACGAGGGGGAAAGCCCCACCTCCTGGGCGATCTGCTTGAGGGTGACTTTGTTGGCCATCTCGCTCCTTCCGGGTTTACGCGCAATCTCTTGAAAGTATAGCGACTACCCCTCTACCTCGGTGATAAACACTTTACCAATCCGGTAGACGGCTGTTTTATCGCCGCCAGCGCACCAAATCCGTCCGGGTGGGGTATATTGCAATCGATTGATGACAACGACCACCAAAAGGCGGATATTCGTATGCACGAGAACGACTTTTTTAACGAGGACCTGCTGTGCGCGCTTGCTGGCGTTGCCGGCGAGGACAACGTGCTGATGAGCGAGCCCATGCGCGAGCACACCACGTTTAAGATCGGCGGCCCGGCCGACGTCTTTGTCACGCCCGATACCGAGCGGGGCCTCGTCGCCACGCTCGACACCTGTTATCGCTGCGACCTGCCGCTCACCATCGTGGGCAACGGCTCCGACCTGCTCGTCGGCGACAAGGGTATCCGCGGCGTTGTCGTGGCGCTGAGCAAGGGCCTCTCCGACATTACGGTCGACGGCACGCATGTCACGGCGGCAGCCGGTGCCTTGCTTTCCGATGTCGCCGCGGCGGCAGCCGAGGCCGGTCTCACCGGCATGGAGCCCATCTCGGGCATCCCCGGATCGGTCGGCGGCGCCTGCTACATGAACGCCGGTGCCTACGGTGCCTGCATGGCCGATGTGCTGGAGTCCGTGCGCGTCTACAAACCCGCTCGCCAGCTCGACGACGGCACCCGCGGCAGCGGCAATATCATCGAGTTCGATGTCGACGAGCTCAACCTGGGTTATCGAAAGAGCCGCATCGCCGATGACGGCTTTATCGTGCTTTCGGCCACCTTCAATCTCGCCCCGGGCAACGCCGCGATGATCAAGGCCGACATGGACGACTACCGCCAGCGCCGCGAGGACAAGCAGCCGCTCGACATGCCGAGTGCCGGCTCCACTTTCAAGCGCCCCGAGGGTTACTTTGCCGGCAAACTCATCATGGATGCCGGCCTGCGAGGACACGCCGTTGGCGGCGCGCAGGTGAGCGAGAAGCACTGCGGCTTCATCGTCAACGCCGACCACGCCACCGCCGCCGACGTCGACGAACTCATCCGCCACATCCAGACAACCGTCAAAGACCAATTCAACGTAGACCTAGAACCCGAAGTCCACCGAGTCGGCGAATTTTTATAAAAAAGAAGGCCCCGAAAGGGGCCTTCACCATATTTATTCAGATAACCCAGTCCGGTGTGTCGCGCTCAGGACCCGAGAGGGCCGGGACAGTCCGAGAGGCATAAGGTTGATCGCGAGTTCCGCACGAGCCGGAGAGCACTTAATGTGCTCTCCGTGCGAGCAGGACTGCCCGAGCAGGCAACCTTATGCCTCTCGGACTGTCCCGGACCAAACCGCCGTTACGACAGTGCAATACCGCCAAGCCAGCCCCAGCGCACGCCAGAGCCAGTACCATAAAAGCTAATGAACGAATCGAGCGACTTCGATGTAATGGCACCCTCGTTGCTCATAACGATGCCGCCGCCAACGTAGATACCCACATGACCGTAGATAAGGCCCGGAGCACCCGTGCCGCTGTGCGAGGAATCGGCCACGATCATGCCCACCTGCAGCGCCGAGCGGTCGGAGCTATAGCACCAGGCGTTAAACATGTCGCACGCATTGCCTCCAAAGTAGCCAACGCCGGCGTTACGGAAGACATTGGTGACCCACGCCGCGCACCAGTTCTGACCCGGCGAAGGCGTGGAGTAGCACGCGTTGACGACAGCCTGCTGCTTGCCCGAGCCGGCATTCTGCTGCGGAGTTCCGGGCGCGTACGATCCACCACCCGAGCTCGAACCACCCGAGTAGGAATTGTTCTTGTTCGCGGCAGCCGCAGCCTTCCTAGCGGCCTCCTCAGCCTGGGCAGCAGCGAGGATCTCGGAATCGCGCTGAGCCATGAGCTCCTTGACGTCGTCGGAAAGACCGTTCAGCACGGTCTGGACTTCTTGCTGCTTGGCCTGCATGTCCTGCATCTGGGCAGTCTGCTGGTCCTTGAGCTTCTCTAAGTCGGCCTTCTGCGACTCGAGCTCGGTCTTTTGCGCATCGAGCTCTTCCTGGATGGTCTGAATGTCCTCGATGGCGTCGCGGTCGCTCTTGTTGATCTTCTCAACGTAATGCGCGTTGGCGACGAGTTCCTCAAACGAGCCAGAGGCCAGCAGCAGCGACAGGATGTTCGTGCCGCCGGACTTGTAGCTGGCGGCCACGCGATCGGAAAGGTCGTTGCGCTTCTTCTTGAGCTCGGCCTTCTTTTCATCGATCTGGGCCTGCGTGTCGTCAATCTTGCCCTGGACATTCTCGATGTCGTTGAGGGTCTGGGCATTCTTGTTGGCCAGCGCCGCATACTCATTTGCGATGCTGTCGAGCTGGGCCTGAACCTCGTCGAGCTGGGCCTGGGCGGCATTCAGTTTATCGGTGGTTTCTTTGGAAGCCTCCGCCGCATGGGCGCGAGCGGGCAGGCCAAAAAGAACTGCCGCAGAAGCGGCGCCGAACAGGGCCTTGAGGGCAGTGCGGCGCGAGAGCTCCTGGGAAAGGATGGAATCGCTGTTTGGTGACATATGTACTCCGTTACATGCTTATTTATATGTCGCTCAACTCATACATATTAGCGTACATATGGCGCGTCCCAACGATTTCCACGAACGGCAGGAAACTGCAAGGTCAGCGGCTCGTAAGCAAATGCCAAAGATCAGGTTATGCGTACGCAAGCTCTTCTATGAGTACGTTAGCACAATCCTCTGCTTTTCCTACAGCGCACGATTTGGGCGTCCCTGCCTGCGCTATACTCCCCTGAAGAAGTGTTCCTGATTCGATAGGAGACTACATGTCCAAAGCACTCGACCCCAAAGACACCTGTGTCCTCGTTACCGGTGGCGCCGGCTTTATCGGCTCGCACACCGTCGTTCAGCTGCTCGAGGGTGGCTACCAGGTCGTCATCGTCGATGATCTCTCCAACTCCAGCGCCGTCGCCGTCGACCGCGTCAAGACCATCGTGGGCGACGAGGCCGCCAAGAACCTCACCTTCTACGAGGCCAACGTGCTCGACCGCGATGCGATGAACAAGATCTTCGATACCCATCAGATCGACCGCGTCATTCACTTTGCCGGCTTTAAGGCCGTCGGCGAGTCGGTGAGCAAGCCCGTCGAGTACTACCACAACAACATCGAGAACACCCTGGTGCTCATCGACGTCATGCGCAACCATGGCTGCAAGTCCATCATCTTCTCGAGCTCCTCGACCGTCTACGGCGACCCGGACAACCCGCCCGTCACCGAGGAGGATCCTAAGAAGCCCGCGACCAACCCCTATGGTTGGACCAAGTGGATGATCGAGCAGATCCTTATGGACGTCCACACCGCCGACCCCGAGTGGGACGTCGTGCTACTCCGTTACTTCAATCCCATCGGCGCCCATCCGTCGGGCCTGATCGGCGAGGATCCCAAGGGCATCCCCAACAACCTGGTGCCCTATGTCGCCCAGGTCGCCGTGGGCAAGCTCGAGGCCGTTCAGGTCTTTGGCAACGACTACCCCACCCCCGACGGCACCGGCGTGCGCGATTACATCCACGTGTGCGATCTGGCATCTGGTCACGTGGCCGCCCTCAACTGGATGAACGGCAAGACCGGCGTCGAGATCTTTAACCTGGGCACCGGCACCGGCACCTCGGTACTCGAGGTCGTCGCCGCCTTCTCCAAGGCTTGTGGCAAGGAGCTGCCCTACGTGATCCGCGAGCGCCGCGCCGGCGACATCGCTGCCAACTGGTGCGATGCCTCCAAGGCCGAGCGCATGATGGGCTGGAAGGCCCAGTACGACATCGCGGACATGTGCCGCGATAGCTGGAACTGGCAGAGCCACAACCCCAACGGCTTCGCCGACGCCGAGTAGCAAAACCTACATACCGCTCTTGCCCCGATCTCACGTTGTGAGGTCGGGGCTTTTTCATGGCATGTAACCATTCGCCGAAAATCGACCAACTTTTTTATCTTGCCTGTACATGTTTAAACAACATGTTTTACAATAGGCGTATCAAATCAGAACATCGGAGGCGGACTGCACACCCATCGGCAGGCCGACCCCACAACAAGAAGGTTGGTGAGCGCATTCATGGAGCGTGCAAGCGGCGTCCTCATGCCCGTCTCATCTCTGCCCGGACCATACGGAATCGGCGGCTTTGGCTGGAATGCCTACGACTTCGTCGATTTTCTCGCCTCGTGCAAACAACATTACTGGCAGATTCTGCCCCTTACGACGACCAGCTATGGCGATTCGCCCTATCAGTCGTTCTCGGCCCGCGCAGGCAACCCCAACTTTATCGACTTTGCCGAGCTTATCGAGGCAGGGTATCTGGAGCAGCGCGATATCGATGGCGTGTATCTGGGATCCGACCCCAGCAATGTCGACTACGGTGCTATCTTTGGCGGCCGCCGTCAGATTCTCGACCGCGCCGCTGAGCGCTTTGCTGCCGACAAGCCGGCCGATTTCGATGACTTTATCCAAGCCAACGAGGACTGGCTCATCCCCTACTGTGAGTTCATGACCGTCAAAGAGGAGTGCGGTCTCAAGGCGTTTTGGGAGTGGCCCGCGGAGCTCCGCACCCGCGGTGAGGCTTCCGCCAAGGTCTGCGCCGACCATCCGGCGCGTATGCTCTACCACCAGATGACGCAGTACTTCTTCGATCGCCAGTGGAGCCGCCTCAAGGCCTATGCCAACGAGCGCGACATTCTCATCATCGGCGACCTGCCCATCTATGTCTCGCGTGACTCCGTCGAGATGTGGGCGACGCCTGAGCTCTTTAAGATCGACGCCGCCGGCAATCCCGTGAGCGTCGCCGGCACGCCGCCCGACCAGTTCTCGGCCACCGGCCAGTACTGGGGCAACCCCATCTACGACTGGGACGCTATGGAGTCCGACGGCTTCTCCTGGTGGGAGGGCCGCATTCGCGCCGCCCTCGACATGTACGACGTCATCCGCCTGGATCACTTCCGCGGCTTCGAGGCCTATTGGGAGGTGCCGTTCTCCTCGCCCGATTCGTCCTACGGTTCGTGGACGCAGGGCCCCGGCCTCAAGTTCTTCAAGACGCTCGAGGAAAAGCTCGGCACGCTGCCCATCATCGCCGAGGACCTGGGCTTCCTCACCCCCGGCGTCATCGACATGCGCGACAACTCGGGCTTCCCCGGCATGAAGATCCTGCAGTTTGCCTTTGAGGGCACCAACTCGTACTACCTGCCGCATAACTACATCGCCAACACCGTCGCCTATGTGGGCACCCACGACAACGAGACGGCGCGCGGTTGGTTTGAGGGAACGGCCACCCCGCGTCAGCGCGAGCAGGCAGCCCTGTACACCCATCAGCAGGCCGGCGAACCCATGACAGATGCACTCAATCGCACCATCGCCGCCAGCGTGAGCGACACGTGCATCTACACCATGCAGGATTTGCTCAACTTGGGCAACGAGGCGCGCATCAACACCCCTGCCACGCTGGGCGGCAACTGGACCTGGCGCATGCTCGACGGCGCCATCACCCGCGAGCTCGAGCACAAGCTCACCGACTGGACCGAGACCTACTTCCGTATCCCGTCGGAAGCCGAAATCGAGCTTCCTCAATAGGAGCTACCGCGCCCGACCCCTCCCCACCGTGCGGACGCGCTTGCTTTTCCCGCGCGAGGCCACCCCAATCCCCTCGCGCGGGCTTCTTATGAATTGCAGACATGAAACAACCCATCACAGGAGAAAACATGCCCCAAATTAACCTCATGGAACTCGCCGAGCAGTCTTTTGGCGCCTCGCTCGAGCAGCTCGACGACCGTCGCATTTACAAGCTGCTGGTCAAACTCGTGCAGGAGCGCTCCGCCGCCCGCCCGCTCAACAACGGCAAGAAAAAGCTCTATTACATTTCCGCCGAATTTTTGATCGGCAAGCTGCTCATCAACAATATGATCGACCTCGGCATCTACGACGAGGTTAAGGACCAGCTCACCGCCGCAGGCCACGACCTCAACAAGATCGAGGAGTTCGAGGTCGAGCCGTCACTCGGCAACGGCGGCCTGGGCCGCTTGGCCGCATGCTTCCTGGATTCCATCGCCACGCTGGGCTTGACCGGCGATGGCGTGGGCCTCAACTATCACTACGGTCTGTTCCGTCAGCGCTTTGTCGACAACCAGCAGAAGGCCGTCCCCGACGAGTGGCTCGGTGAGCAGGACATCCTAGTCGACGATGACCGCTCCTACACCGTCGAGTTCGGCGATTTTGCCGTTACCTCCAAGCTCGTCAACATCGATGTGCCCGGTTACGGCCAGCCCACCAAGAACCGCCTGCGCCTGTTCGACCTGGCGAGCGTCGACGACGGCCTGGTCCCCGGCAGCTCCATCGACTTCGACAAGACCGAGATCGCCAAGAACCTCACCTTGTTCCTCTACCCCGACGATTCCGACGAGCAGGGCCGCCTGCTTCGCATCTACCAGGAATACTTCATGGTGAGCAACGCCGCCCAGCTCCTGATCGACGAGGCCGTCGAGCACGGCAGCAACCTGCACGATCTGGCCGACTACGCCGTGGTCCAAATTAACGACACGCACCCCACCATGGTCATCCCCGAGCTCATCCGCCTGCTCACCACCGAGCATGGCATCGAGTTTGACGAGGCCGTGACCATCGTACGATCCATGGTCGCCTACACTAACCACACGATTCTTGCCGAGGCGCTCGAGAAGTGGCCGCTCGCCAGCCTGCAGAAGGTCTCCCCTGCCATCGCCGACATTATCGTCAAGCTCGATGAGATCGCGAAAGCCGAGCACGATGACCCGCGCGTCGCCATCATCGACGAGCACGACACCGTCCACATGGCCCACATGGACATCCACTTTGGCTTCTCCATCAACGGCGTAGCCGCCCTCCACACCAAGATCCTGGAGGACACCGAGCTTCATCCGTTCTACGAGATCTATCCCAAGAAGTTCTCCAACAAGACCAACGGCATCACCTTCCGCCGCTGGGTCCATGGGGCCAACCCCGCGCTCGCCAGCCTGCTCGACGATGTGATC
The DNA here is from genome assembly GCA_958427145.1 of uncultured Collinsella sp. Classification (GTDB taxonomy): domain Bacteria; phylum Actinomycetota; class Coriobacteriia; order Coriobacteriales; family Coriobacteriaceae; genus Collinsella. Next base: position 1,091 of record CAUAAZ010000044.1, on the reverse strand, counting down.
GGCACCGACTGGCGCAGCACCGGCGATCTGAGCAAACTCGCCAAGTTCGCCGACGACAAGGACGTTCTTGAGCGCCTGGCCGCCACCAAGGTCGAGGCCAAGGCCATCATGCGCCAGTTCATGGCGCTCGAGCAGGGCGTGACCATTCCCTCCAACGCCATCATCGACGTCCAGGTCAAGCGTATCCACGAGTACAAGCGCCAGCAGATGCTCGCGCTCTACATCATCTGGAAGTATCTCGACATCAAGAACGGCAACAGACCTAAGCATCCCGTCACCATCATCTTTGGCGGCAAGGCAGCACCTGCCTACACCATCGCCCAAGACATCATCCATCTGATCCTGACACTGTCGCAGTGGATCGCAAACGATCCCGATGTGGCCCCCTACCTGCAGGTTGTCATGATCGAGAACTACAACGTCACCGCCGCCGAGCGCGTGATCCCCGCCGCTGATATCTCCGAGCAGATCAGCCTGGCCTCCAAGGAGGCGAGCGGCACCTCCAACATGAAGTTCATGCTCAACGGCGCCCTAACCCTGTGCACGCTCGACGGCGCCAACGTGGAGATTGCCGAGCTCGTGGGCGACGAGAATATCTATACCTTTGGTGCCTCGTCCAAACAGGTCGAGCAGCTCTATGCCGACGGCACCTATGACGCCGGTGTGCTCTACCGCAAGCCCGGCATTAAACTGCTGGTGGACTTCATCACCAACCCGGCCTTTATGGCGACCGGCAACGTCGAGCGCCTGCAGCGCCTGCACGATGACATTAAGGGCAAGGACTGGTTTATGGCCCTGCTCGACATCGAGGAGTACATCCAGACCAAGGAGCGCGTGTTGGCCGACTACGAGGACCAGGACGCCTGGATGCGCAAGACGCTCATCAATATCGCCAACGCCGGCACCTTCTCGTCTGACCGCACGATCTCCCAGTACAACGACGAGATTTGGCACCTGAGCTAATTTCGTTTCCTTTACCCATCCTCTTGAGAAACGGAGTCGTGGCAACACGGCTCCGTTTTTTGTGCCCGCACGCTAGGCTTATAGGACAAAATGTGTGTCCACGTTGGGGGCATCGGCGCAGGTCGATG
>CAUAAZ010000043.1 GCA_958427145.1 uncultured Collinsella sp. | reverse complement strand
AACTGGGAAAACGGCGCCCCCGGACCCCGTGAGGGGCCGCGGGGGCGTTCGGCTAGCTGCGGGAACGGCCTATTCGCTCAATGTGTTCGGTTGAGATCGGAAATCAACCAAACAATTTTGAGATATGAAGATGTTGATTGATTAACGATTGGCAGGCCGTCTTTGACCGCCGCTGAGTACAATCGGGCGAGCAAATGTTGACCTATCAACAAATGAAGGAGTTTCCTTTATGCATCTAGCCCGTCGTGCCTGGTGCCGAACATATCAGACGGTTTTTCGCATTGCATTGCCGATCCTGCCCTATACCGAGCCGCGCATTTTGGAGCATGCCGAGGATGTGCCCGCGGTGCTTCAAAAGCGCTCGATCCAGAAGGTCCTTATCGTGACGGATCCCGGCATTGCCCGTCTGGGACTCACGGCACCGCTCGAGACGGCGCTCGCATCCAGGGGGATTGGCGTTACGGTCTATGCCGAAACGCGTGCAAACCCCACGGTTTCAAACGTGGAAGAAGCGGCGTCCCTGTATCGAGAGAGCGCCTGCCAGGCCATTATCGGCTTTGGCGGTGGCTCGGCCATGGACTGTGCCAAGGGCGTGGGCGCACGCATTGCGCAGCCAAACAAGCCCATCAACAAGATGCGCGGCCTGCTGCGGATTCATCGTCGCCTGCCGCTGCTCATCGCCGTTCCCACTACCGCCGGTACGGGAAGCGAAGCCACACTTGCGGCGGTAATTACCGATGACGGGACGCACTACAAATACCCCATTAACGACTTTGTGCTCATCCCGCGTTTTGCAGTCCACGACCCCGAGTTTACGTGCGGCTTGCCCGCTTCCATTACGGGGCAGACGGGCATGGACGCCCTGACGCATGCCGTTGAGGCCTTTATCGGGCGAAGCACCACGCCCTATACGCGCAAGATGGCGCGACAGGCGGTGCAGCTTATCCACGACAATTTGCTCGAGGCCTATGAGCATGGTGACGACATACGCGCTCGTCGCAATATGCTTTCGGCGGCGTATAAGGCGGGCGTTGCGTTTACCCGCTCCTATGTCGGATATGTGCATGCCATCGCGCACAGTCTGGGCGGCCGATACGGAATTCCGCACGGTTTGGCCAACGCGATCATCCTGCCGCACATGCTTCGCGCTTATGGTGACGCCGCCGCCCCCAAGCTTGCCGATCTTGCTCGCATGGCGGGCATTGCGCCGGCTACCGCGCAGGATAGTCTTGCGGCCGAGGCCTTTATCGATTGGGTCGACCGCATGAACGAGATCCTGGGAATCCCCAATATATGTCTCGGGCATTCGCCGCTCCGACATTCCCGAGATGGCGGCGCATGCCGATGCCGAGGCCAATCCGCTGTACCCCGTTCCGCTTTTGATGGACCGCTTGGAGCTCGAGCGTATGTACGAGGTCGTCGCGGGTGGTATGTTTGAGGACGAGAACTAGGAGGGTGCCATGAACACCGAGGAAATCGCGCGCATCGTCGGCGATCAGCGCACTTACTTTAAAACGCACGCTACGTTTGATGTTGATGCCCGACGTCGCGCGCTAGTGAGTTTACGCGATGCGGTACGGGCGCACGAGGCCGATATTGCCCATGCACTCAAGACCGATTTGGGAAAGTCGCATGACGAGGCATATATGTGCGAGATCGGCACGTCGCTTTCCGAGATTCGTCATCAGATCGCTCACGTGGCTCGATGGAGTCGTCCGCGCCTGCGTCCGTGTGACCTTGCCAACGCCGTGAGCGCGTGCAAAACGCAAGCCGTGCCCTATGGCGTCACGCTCATCATGGCTCCGTGGAACTACCCGTTTTTGCTAACACTCGAGCCGCTCGCCGGCGCCCTTGCCGCGGGCAATACCGTGGTCATCAAGCCGAGTGCCTATGCTCCGGCATCGAGCGCGGTGCTCAAGCAAATCTGTGAAGAGGCATTTGATCCGCGCCTGGTGACGGTTGTCGAGGGCGGGCGCGCCGAGAACGAAGCGTTGCTCGATGAGTGCTGGGACAAGATCTTCTTTACCGGTAGCGTTCCGGTCGGCAAGCTCGTCATGGAGCGCGCGAGTAAAAACCTCACGCCCGTGACGCTTGAGCTGGGCGGCAAGAGCCCCTGCATCGTGGATGCGACGGCAAACTTGAAGGTCGCGGCACGGCGTATCGCCTTTGGCAAATGGCTCAACGTAGGGCAGACCTGCGTGGCGCCCGACTACCTGCTGGTCGATACGCGCGTGCACGACGAGCTGCTGGGCCTCATCAAGGAAGAGGTCCGCCGTATGTTTGGCGAGCATCCGCTCGATAACGAGGATTACGGGCATATCGTCAATGCTAAGCATTTTGCGCGCGTGCGCGGGCTGATCGATCCCGATAAGGTCGTGCTGGGAGGCACGGCGCGCGAGTCGTCGCTCAAGATTGAGCCGACGATCCTAGACGGCGTGACCCCCGATGACGCCGTGATGCAGGAGGAGATCTTCGGTCCCATCTTGCCGGTGCTGACGTTTGAGAGCCTAGACGAGGCCGAAGCGTTTATTACGGATCGTCCGACGCCGCTGGCCCTGTATATCTTTAGTCAGGATCGCGCAGTTCAGCAGCGCTTCGTGCGTTACGTGCCCTTTGGCGGTGGCTGTGTCAACGACACGATCATGCACTTGGCTACGAGCCATATGGGCTTTGGCGGCATGGGCGCGAGCGGTATGGGGCAGTACCATGGACGCGAGAGCTTCGATACGTTTAGCCACAAGAAGAGCATCGTGAACAAGGCAACTTGGCTGGACGTGCCGTTTCGGTATGCGCCCTACGCAAGCTGGAAGCACAAGTTCGTGCGCATGTTTGTGCATTAGAAAAGGGCGCAGGTAATACGAACAAGTGTTCCTATTACCTGCATTTTGCGTTAGACTACTGTTATGGAGCACGGATGGGCCAACTCCCTTTAGAAGGGATTTGGTATGAACGTAAGCGATGTTATTTCGTTATTGGCGTTGTTGATTGCGGCTATCGAACTCGGTCTGTTTATCGGCCGAATGAAATAGCCGCCCCCGCGTAAGCGAAGACGGCCACTTCTCACGATGAAAACGTGTATCGGAGTTGGCAAGACCCGCGGCAACGGGTGCCATCCGTGTTCCTATCTTATCTGCAAGCGTTCTGTCGCGCAAGCGTTGAGGCAAACGATTGAAGGACGCAGACAGGATGTATTTGTGTCCGCACGGGACCGTAGACTTCTCAATAAGGTTACACACCGGTTTATCCGGCCGTTAGAGGAGCTGCTATGTACGAGCCTTCACGTGTTCTTCTGTCATTTCACATTGCAGGATTTCAGTATGCTGATGGCGCCTTGGTCCTGGGCGATCTTAAAGCGGGCGATAAGCTGACGCTGTGTGCCGAGCGCGATAATCCCCATGACCCCGAGGCAGTTGCGATCTACTATGGCAAGACCAAACTTGGCTACGTTCCGGGAAACGAGGTCGGCCCACTGTCCTTGATGATGTATTACGGCCACGAGGACGTATTTGAGGCGCGCGTGCAGCAGGTTGCTCCCGAGCGCAGCCCGTGGCATCAGGTGCGCGTTGGACTCTACGTGGTGGATGCTCGCTAATCGGTAAGGGAGACTGCCATGTTTGATGACGATGACCTGTTCGATCTGACAGATGATCCGTTTGAGTGGGATATGCTACTCGATGACGATGAGTTGGAGCAGGGCCGTAGGAAACGGCAGGACAAGAACGCCCAGGGTGATGCGTCGAAAAAGAAAGACAAACGCCGCCGCGGACTGTTCGGCGGGCTCTTTGGATAACCGCCGCATCGCTGTGTCTGTATACTTAGCACGAGTTTGACGCGTTACGAAATGAGGGCATAGACGATGATGTGGTTTACCGCCGACCTGCACCTGGGCGATACGAATATCTTGCACGATATGGATCGACCGTTTGATTCGGTCGAGGAGATGAACCGCAAGGCCATCGATGCCATCAATGAGTGCGTGGCTGCGGACGACCGCCTCTATATCCTGGGAGACTTTACGTATCGCTTGCCCATGGCGGAGGCGGTGCGCCTGCGCGAGCGTATCGAATGCCAGAACGTAACGCTCATCCGTGGTAACCATGACGGCGACTGGGAAGATCCAGCTGCGCCCCAAATCTGGGATGACGTGCGCGATTATCTGGAAGTCGCTCCCGGTTACGCCAAAGGCCATCGCCTGGTAATGAGCCACTACCCCATGCTCAGCTGGAATGGAAAGGCGCGTGGCGCCATCATGCTGCACGGGCATATCCACAGCAGGGGAGACCGCACCAACGCGCGCAACCGCGATCGCGAGCGCCCCATTTACCGCTACGATGTGGGCCTCGACGCCAACAACTACAAGCCCGTAAGCCGAGACCAGATCCTGAGCTTCTTTGGACTGTAGCTCGCAAACTACCACAAAGGGGGCAGGCACCTTTGTGGTGGCTCTGGCGCCGTTGCCATTATGGCAGCGGCGCCTTTTTTGTCCGTGCGGCGCGGTAGAGTGTAGGAGGTTGAAATTTGCGTCCATCGAGGAGCTGCTATGAACGAGATCAAGTGCCCGCATTGCGGCGAAGTTTTTAAGGTCGATGCGTCCGGCTATGCGGATATCGTCAAGCAAGTGCGCGATGCCGAGTTCTCGCGCGATCTTGATGAGCGCGTAGCGGCGGCTCGACGCGAGGGCGAGCAGGCGCTGGAGCTTGAGCGTTCGCGTTCGGCGTCTGCCCTGCAGGAGGCGGAGTCTCAACGCGACGCTCAGCTTGTCGAGCAGAAGAACGCTGCGGCGCAGGAGTTGGCACAAGAGGTTGCCAAGCGCAATGCCGAGCTTGCTGAGCTGCGCGCCAAGCTCGAGGGCGCTGCCGCAGAGCGCGAGAGCGCAAGTCAGCGTGCGGCGGTTGAGGCCCGCGCCGATGCTCAAAAGGAGAATGCCGAGCTGCAGCGCGAGATCGACAACCTGCGTGCGCAGCTGGGGCGCAAGGATGACGAAGCAAAACTCGCCGAGGCGGCGGTGCGCAATGCCGCTCAAAACGACCTGTCCGCCCGCGACGCTCAGATTGCCGAGCTGCAGGCCAGGCTCGCCGCGGCGGACAAGGCCCAGGAGATGGCGCTTGCCGCTGCCGCGGCAGAGTCGCAGCGTGAGCTCGATGCCGCTCGCAGCGAGGCCGAGCGCGCGCTTACTGACTATCGCGCGAAGGTGCAAGAGAAGTTTTCCGCCGCAAAGGCTCAGTCTGAGCAGGAGGCCGAGGACCTTCGTGCCCAACTGCGCGAGCAAGAGCTTACGGCAAAAATGAACCTGTCTGAGGCGGTCGCCGCGGCGGAGCGTGAGCGTGACGAGGCACGTGCCAAACTGACGAGCGAGCTGGCGGTGCGCGATTCTCGCGAGGAGCAAGCCAAGGCGGCACATGAGCTTGAGCTTGCGCAGGCCAAACGCGTGAGCGACGAGTTGATTCGCTACAAGGATGAAGAGATTGAGCGCCTTAAGGACATGAAGGTCCGACTGTCCACCAAGATGGTGGGCGAGTCGCTCGAGCAGCACTGCGAGACCGAGTTCAATCGCCTGCGCATGACGGCGTTTCCCAACGCGTACTTCGAGAAGGACAACGATGCGTCCGAGGGCACCAAGGGCGACTTCATTTTCCGTGAGTGCGACGCGAGCGGCAACGAGGTCATTTCGATTATGTTCGAGATGAAAAACGAGAACGACGAGACTGCGACCAAGCATAAAAACGAGGACTTCTTTAAGAAACTCGATCACGATCGTCGCCAGAAAGGCTGTGAGTACGCGGTGCTCTGCACGTTGCTCGAACCCGAGAGCGAGCTTTACAACGCCGGCATCGTGGACGTGAGCTATCGCTACGAGAAGATGTACGTGATTCGCCCACAGTTCTTTATTCCCATGATCACGCTTCTTCGCAACGCCGCCATGGGTTCGCTGCGCTATAAGCAGGAACTGGCGGAGTACAAACAGCAGAATATCGACGTCACGAACTTCGAAGCCAAGATGGAGAAGTTCAAGAATGATTTCGGTCGCAACTACGAGATCGCGAGCCGCAAGTTCCAAACGGCGATTGATGAGATCGACAAGACGATTAGCCACCTGCAGAAAACCAAGGAGGCGTTGCTGTCCTCCGAGAACAATCTGCGCCTAGCCAACAAGAAGGCGGACGATCTTACCATTCGCAAGCTCACGTGGGGCAACAAGACCATGAAGGCCGCGTTTGACGAGGCGCGCGGGGCTGCGACAGAGACAAACGATGAGCCAGCCGAGGCGGATTCGTATGAGGTCGAGGGTGCCGAGTAAGGCATAGCGTATAGCGCAAAAGCGGGGCCGCTGGCTATATTGCCAGCGGCCCCGCTTCGTTTCGTTCCAGTATGTTCGGCTAGTCCTCGAGCAGGTCCTCGATAAAGCCGACGCGGTAGTTTTTGAAGATGACCTCGCCGCCGTCTTGCGTGGCGTCCAGATCGACATCGCCCATGATGCCAAAATCGTGGTCGCCATCCTCGTCGGCAAAGATCTGGTGCACGTGCCATACGTGCGCGGTCTTCTCGTCGGACTCGTCAATGGAAAACATCGCGGCGCTGCGGGCATCTCCGTCGGTGAGGATTTCCTCGTGCTGCTCGTGGTAAGCGTCGAGTGCTTTTTGCCAGCGGATCTCGCTCATACCCCAGTCGTCGTCGAGCTCGCCCAGGTCGCGAACGTGCTCGCGGGCGGCAAGGGTCACGCGGCGGAAGAGCGCGTTGCGCACCAATAGCGTGCAGCCGCGACGGTCCGCAACGACCTCGTCGATGCCCTGCGGCGGCGCGGCGTCGAGGGCCGCCGGGTTGCCGGCGTTCTCCCACTCGTCCACCAGGCTCGAGTCGACCGAGCGTACCACAAAGCCGAGCCACGAAATGATGTCGCGCAAGCGCTCATCGCGCTTCTCAATGGGCACGGTGCGATCGAGGGAGCGGTAGGCCTCGGCTAGATAGCGCAGCAGAATGCCCTCGGAGCGGGCGATGCCGAGCTTTTGGATATAGCCCTTAAAGTCGCTCGCGCTCTCCAGCATGTCGCGCAGGACGCTCTTGGGCGAGAGCTGGTAGTCGTTGGCCCAAGGTACTTCTTGGCAGTACTTGTCGAAGGCGGCATCGAGCAAGTCCTCGAGCGGCTTTTCGTAGGTGACGTCCTGAATGCGCTCCAGACGTTCCTCGTACTCTATGCCGTCGGCCTTCATTTCGGCCATCGCGCGGTCGCGCGCGGCGCGCTCCTGTGCGCGCAGCACCTGCTTGGGATCCTCGAGCGTTGCCTCGACCATCGAGATCAGATCCATGGTATAGGTCTCGCTCTCGGGGTCGAGCAGCTCCAACGCGGCAAGCAAGAACGGCGAGAGCGGCTGATCGAGTGCGAAGTCCTCGGGCAGATCGACCGTCAGCGCGTAGTCGATGTCCGGCGCGGCGTCAGCCGGAGCGTCGGGCGCGGGCGGCACCTCGGTGCGAACGACGACGCCGGAATCGATGAGTGTGGCGAAGATTTCGTCGGCGCGAACCTCGAGCTTGGCCTTTTCCTCGGAGGTCTGCAGGCTTGTCTCGATGAGGTCGTGTATACGGGCTCGGGCATCGCCGCCCTGCTCGACCACGCTAATCACCATGGAGTGCGTGATACGCAGGCGCGGTTTGAGTGTCTCGGGCTGCGTCTCGATCAGACGCTCAAAGGTCTGCTTGTTCCAGGTGACAAAGCCCTCGGGGGCCTTTTTCTTTTTAATTTTACGGAGCTTCTTGGGGTCGTCGCCCGCCTTGGCCATGAGCTTGGCGTTCTCGATCTCGTGCTCCGGGGCCTCGGCAATCACCATGCCCTCGGTATCGAAGCCCGAGCGGCCGGCGCGACCGGCAATCTGATGGAACTCGCGGGCGCGCAGACGACGCATCTTGTAGCCATCGAACTTGGTGAGCGCGGTGAGCACTACGGTGTGGATGGGTACGTTGATGCCGACGCCGAGTGTGTCGGTGCCGCAGATGACGGGCAGTAGGCCCTGCTGCGCCAGGCGCTCGACCAGGAGGCGATAGCGCGGCAACATGCCAGCATGGTGCACGCCGACGCCGCAGCCGAGCAAGCGCTTGAGGATCTTGCCGAAAGCCGTGGAGAAGCTCGTGCCTTTGGCGGCTTCCTTAATAGCCTCGCGCTGCTCCTTGGTGGCAATGCCAAAGTTGGCGAGCGACTGTGCCGTCGCAAGGGCGGCATCCTGGCTAAAGTGCACGATATAGAGCGGGGCCTCGTCACGGCGCATGGCGAGCTCGACCGTGCCCTCGAGGGAGGTCGTCACATAGTCGTAGCTCAGCGGAACAGGGCGCGGGGCGTCGACAACCAAGTCGCAAGTAGCGCCGGTGTGTTCCTCGAGTGAGGCGGCGATGGCGGTGACATCGCCGAGCGTGGCGCTCATGAGCATGAATTGCGTGTGGGGCAGGGTGAGCAGCGGCACCTGCCAGGCCCAACCGCGGTCGGGGTCGGCAAAGTAGTGGAACTCGTCCATGGCCACGCAGCCCACGTCGGCATCTTCGCCCTCGCGCAGTGCGTCGTTGGCAAGGATTTCGGCCGTGCAGCAGATGACGGGTGCCTTGGTGTTGATATGCGTATCGCCGGTGATCATGCCGACGTTATCGCGGCCGAGCACCTGCACAAGGTCGAAAAACTTTTCGCTGACCAGAGCCTTGATGGGGGCCGTGTAATAACAGCGCTTGCCTTGCGCCATGCCCATAAAGAGCATGCCTAGCGCGACAAGCGACTTGCCCGATCCGGTCGGTGTTCCCAAAATGACATGGTCACCGGCGGCTAGATCCATGAGGGCCTCTTCCTGGTGGTCCCACAGCTCAATACCGCGGTCGCTTGTCCATTCAAAGAAGCGTTCGAAGGCCTGATCGGGCGTGAGCCATGGTTCGGGCTCGCTACCATCCTCGGGCTCCCACCAGGTGGGGGAGAGCGCGCCGAGCGAGCCGAATTCGGCTTCGGTTCCCGTGCCGCCCGAGAACGAGCTGGCGGCGCCGGCGCCAGAAACGGTGCTGGCGGCGGTATCTGTCGTGGTCTGTGCCATGTGGCTGCTTTCTCTCGCCGTTTGTCCGCCAACTATTATGGCGTAGCGGCGGCGCGGGGTGCCAGCGCGCGAGAAAATGCAGGAAATGGGCGTTCTGCCCGGCCGTTTGGTGCGGTTGCCAGCTAAGTGAGTAGACTTTTTGCGATGTCGCGAGCACATGGCTTTTGCACAAGGGCTCTACCTGCGGTTTTATTTTTCGCTATGCGGGTTGTGCTTGGCTATTGCAAAAAAGTCTACTCACTTAGGCTTGAGGGTCGTTCGCCGGCGCCTATTCGCGCTTGTTTGTCGACATCGCGACCATCAGAAGCCCCTAGGACTCTTGCGGCAGACGCTTCTTGCCCTTGCGGGCGCGGTTTTTAAAGTTCTCGACGGCCTCTTCCATGCCGAGGGGCACATAGGTAAGCTTATCGAGGTTATCGGGCAGGTAGCAGGCAAGGCTTTGCTCCTGCGCTCGGCCTGCTGCGAGTTGCTCTTCGGTAGGCTTCTCGCCGGGTGTGGCACAAATGCCGTAGACGACGGCACCCATCTCGCGCGTGCGGCACTCGTACTCGGTCTCGGGATGCTCGGGATGGTCGCGGCGCACGTCATCGCTTACCCAAAGTGTGTCGTAGCCCGCCGCGGCAAACTGCCCCAGGGCGTAGTCGCGCAACGGCTTGCTGTCGGTGCGCAGCGTGACGGTAGCGCCGGCTGCAAAGAGCGGGCGGTACAGCATTAGGTGGTCGACATGGACGAGTCGCTTTTTGGCGTACTTGGCCTTGGGCTGCGGCGTGGGAAAGTTGATGGTGATGGCATCGAGCTCGCCTGTGGCAAATAGCTGCGGCAGCGATGCGGCGCCTCGAGGCAGAACGAGTGCGTTGGTCAGTTCATGCTCGCAGATTTTCTGTGCGGCATAGGCGATGCAGATGGGCTCTTGGTCCATACCGATAAAGAGGGTGTCGGGCTCGCGGCGAGCGCGCTCAACCAGATAGGTGCCTTTGCCGCAGCCCAGATCCAGATGAAGGCGGGTGAACGAGACGCTGCCAACTGGCGCGCAAGCCGCGCGCCAATCTCCGGCATAGGCCTCGGGGTTCGTCTCAATCGCATCGGCGTAACGCTCCAGGCGCTCCTCGAGCACAAAGTTCTTAGGCGTGCGAACGTGGACGGCTCCCATGAGGCTCCTTGGTCATAAGTTTGGAACGCATAGCTGCACGTTCCGTCAATGGATTGAAAAAGGGCGGGCATAGCTTGCCCGAAAGATGCGGTGCAGCCCGGCGGCGAGTCGCCGATACCTACAGGCGCTTGAGAATCACATAGCGGTTGAGCTCGCCGCTGCGACCGTCGGCATGGAAACGCTCAAGCTCGCGCACGGGGACCTCGCCACTCTTGTAGAACGTACGGACGCCGCGCACCAGGTCGGTGATCTGCTGATCGTCAAAGTGATGACAATAGCGGTAGGCGTGGCGGTCGTTTTGCCAGCCGATGAGGTGGTCGCCGGCTTCAAACTGCGCGGAATCGTAACCCTCAAACGGCGGGGTGAGCTCGGCGCGGGCCTCGGCGCGAACAGCCTTGCGCGCCATGCGCTCGTCGTTCATAAACTCCCAAAAGCTGATGGCGATGATGCCGCCCGGGCGCGTCTGGCGCACCAGAGCGTCGAGCACGCGTACACGGTACTCGCACGACGGCACATGGTGCATAAAGCCAAAGCAGACCGAGATGTCGGCGAGCGGGGCGTCGAAAAGGACATCGGACGTCTCGGCGGGGTTGAGCTTCATGAGGGCATCGAGCACGTCGAGTTCCTGGAAGTGCAGGTTGGGAATGCGCAGGGCGTGGCCACGTGCATCGATAGCCAAATCCTGACACGAGTCGACACCATAGAACTCAAACGGGCAACTGGCATCTGCCGAGGGGTTTGCGCCGTCGACGCCCTTGGCGGCAAGTGCGCCGCCGGCGGCAAAGTTCTCGAATCGCATGTTGCCGCAGGCGAGATCGAAGACGCGGACGGGATGCTCGATTGTGGCGATGTCGAGCTGTTCGAGCGCGATGTCCATGGTGCGCACCCAGCCGGGCCACGGGGCCTGGCGCGTATCGGAAAAGGAGGCGGAGTGCTCGCGATAGAACGTATTGTTAAGCTGGATGAGCGATGAAGCGAAATCGCGGTTCACGGCGCGGAACTCCCTCCGTTGGCGGTGCGGAATAAACAGTACGACCATACTACCGTTAACGCCGCAACGGGGACAACCAAGCTACGGGTCATTGCTTTGTTTGGACACATTTCCGCAGCTCATATGCACCCGCAACCGCCGGTTGTCAAAAATCTCACTAGAATAGGTGGCATGCTTTTGGCGGTGGCGGATAGATTTTTAACTGTGCAAGGCGCCTTAAGAACAAAAACGGTCCGGCGGCACGGCTGGCATCACATAGGAGGAACCATGAATGTAGAAACTGCGCAGCGGCTCGCCGACCTTCGTCGCAGCAAGGGTTTTAGCCAAGAAGGGCTGGCGCGAAAGCTGGGGCTGTCGCGCCAGGCGGTCAGCAAATGGGAGCGCGCGGAGAGCTCGCCCGATACCGAGAACCTGATCTCGCTCGCCAAGCTTTATGGCGTGAGTCTGGACGAGCTGCTCAATCCGAGCGACGAGATCGAGGACGATATCGAGTTTGAGAACGAGGACCGCGCCCGCCAGCGCGAGGCCGAGGCGGCAGAGCGCGCTCGCACCCATGAGGCGGCGGTGCGCGCCACCGAAGCAGCAACGCAGGCGAGTGATGCCGCGGCTAAGGCGGCACAGGCGGCAAGCTGGAGTGCACAGGCCGCCAACGCTGCTACGGCGCAGGCGACGAGTGGCCACGCAGTTGGCTCGACTCCGGTGAAGGGCCCCTTCCAGTCGTTCCCGTATTGGGCCGTGTGCTGGCTGCTGTTCTTTTTGCTGATGTTCCTGGTTGGTGCCAGCCCTTTTCCCGCACTGATCTTCTTTACGATTCCCATCTATCACTGGGTGGCGCGTGCGCTCGATGGCGATTGGGCGCGCGGGGATATCCAGGTTGGTCCGGCGCCGGTGGCGGTCAAGGCCCAGGGGAAGGATACTTCTGCGGAGCCTGATGCTGACGTGGCTACCGCGGCCACCGCTGAGCCGTGTGCCAAAGAGGGTGACGAATGATGAAGCTTTCGCATGAATCCAGGCTGCGTCTGGGCGTTGGCATCGGAGCGTTTGTGCTCATCATCGGGCTTGTTTTTGGCATTTCACGGACTTTGATTCATTATGATGGCCCGTGGGATCTCGACGATGTCGTATCCGGCTTGTCTGGTATGGACGATGCGGTTGACGAGGACAATCTCTTGGACGACGGCAGCTATTCCGCTCGGCCTCAGCAACTTTCGAGCGAAACGTTTGATGCCGACGCGTTCACATCGCTTGACCTGGATGTGACGTCGGGCACGGTCGAGGTCAAACACGTTTCCGGCGGGCCAGTGCGCGTAATTGAAAGCGGTCGCGTGGCAACGGGGACCGTTGCCTTCGATGCGGCAACCCAGAACCTGGCCGAAATCAAGGGCTCTACGCTCAAGATTCGCCAGTTCGATTGCGATGACGAGCGCGCCATTGACCGCACGGTTACCGTCGAACTGCCGCGCAAAGTTGCCGATAACGTGGTGGGCATTACAGCGAATGTAGGATCGGGTGATCTGACGGTCGCGGGCATTGCGTGTCATGACCTCAACCTGACTCTGGACTCGGGAGACGTTGAGTTTACAGGCACCGTGACCGATACCCTGAATGCTGAGGTCGGGTCGGGCGATGTAACGTTCGAGCTCTACCAGGCCCCCGCGAAGTCGATGGACGTGAGTGTGGGCTCGGGCGATGTGGAGATGACGGTTCCGAACTCTACGGGCTTTAAGGCGAGCCTCACCTTGGGCAGCGGCGACTTCGAGAGCGATTTCCTTCCGCTTGACTACGACGGCGAGACCATTTTGAATCTTGAATTCGATAATGGCGATAAGTCCGCCACGTATCGTTTTGAGGTTGGTTCGGGCGACATGTCATTTGATTCAGAGTGACGGGCGGTTATCGAAGACTTATAAACCATAGCTGCGCTCTTTGATGAAGGCGCCGAAGCCGAGACCGGCTCCGGCGCCTTTGCCTTTACAATGGGGACATGGAACAGATTATCTTGAACATACTCGAGGCTCTGCGTCGCGGCGAGATCGTGGACGACAAAGCGCTCGTCAAACTGATACATGCCGAGGCGCGCCGTGAGGGTGCCGACAAACGCGATTTGGCCAAGCGCCGTCTGCTGCCGTTCTACCAGCGGGTTAAACGTGAGGAGCCGGCTCGTTGGGCTGGGTGGAATGTCGATGCCGAGCTGGAACGTCAACTGCTGCAGGTGCTGCGTATGAAGCCTCGTCGCACGGCTTCGGGCGTGGCAACCATTACCGTCATCACCAAGCCGTGGCCGTGCTCGGGCGATTGCCTATTTTGCCCCAACGACCTGCGCATGCCCAAAAGCTATTTACATGCCGAGCCGGCGTGTGCCCGTGCAGAGCAAAACTGCTTCGATCCATATCTGCAGGTGAGCGCCCGTTTGACCGCGCTTTCGCAGATGGGTCATGCGACCGACAAGATCGAGCTTATCGTTCTTGGCGGTACCTGGAGCGACTATCCGCAAGGGTATCAGATGTGGTTTATGTCGGAGCTCTTCCGCGCGCTCAATGACGATGCCGTGGCCGGCGTGGCGGCCAACCCCATGTTGGCGCGTCCGGGCATCAGCCGTGCCGAGGCAGGGCGCCTGCTCGATGATGCTCCCGCCGATGCCCTGCCGCCGGTGGTGGCGGAGCGTCGCGAACGCTATCGGGCCGTCGGTATTGCGACCGACGAGGCCGAGCTTGCGAGCGGTGTTACCGACGAGCAGGGGCGTGTGGATGCTGCCGTGGGTGGCTATAACCGCGCGGTGCGTCGTCTGTACGGACCCGGTACGCCGTGGGGCGAGGTTGCCGAGTGGCAGACCGCCACGATGGATGAGCTTGAGCGTCAGCAGCGCGTCAACGAGACGGCGAAGCATCGCGTGGTGGGGCTCGTTATCGAGACGCGCCCCGATGCCGTAACGCCGCAGGCCCTTACACTTATTCGCCGCTTGGGCTGCACCAAGATTCAGATGGGTATCCAGAGTCTCGACCAGCACCTGCTCGATATCAACGAGCGTCGCATTTCGGTGACTCAGATCGAGCGGGCGTTTTCGCTTGCACGATTGTTTGGCTTTAAGATCCATGCGCATTTTATGCTCAACCTGCTGGGCGCCACGCCCGAGGGGGACAAGCGCGACTACGAACGCTTTATGACCGAAGGGGCCTTTATGCCCGACGAGGTCAAGGTCTACCCGTGTGCGCTCATCGAGGGCTCGCGTCTGGTGGGCTGCTATGAGCGTGGCGAGTGGCGCCCCTATACCGAGGACGAGCTGCTCGATGTGTTGGCCGATGACATCGTGGTGACGCCGGCGTTCTGTCGCATCAGCCGTATGATTCGTGACTTTAGCTCCGACGACATTATGGTGGGCAACAAGAAGCCCAACCTGCGCCAGCTCGTTGAGAACCGCCTGGCTGCTCGGGGTGATGGTGCGACGGTGCGTGAGATTCGCTATCGCGAGATCAGCACGGCGGGTGCCGACTTGGATGAGCTGACCCTTGACGAGGAAGCGGCGTACGAGACGCCGGTGACGCGTGAGCGCTTTTTGCAGTGGGTGACGCTCGAAGGCAAGATCGCCGGCTTTTTGCGCCTGTCGTTGCCCGATCGTGCGTTTGTTACCGCGCACGCAGACGAGTTGCCGACGACGCCGGACGAGGCAATGATTCGCGAGGTGCACGTGTATGGCATGGCGGCACGTGTGGGCGATCAGGGCCAGGCGGCTCAGCATCATGGGCTGGGGCGGTCGCTGGTGGAGCGCGCATGCGAGATTGCCCGGGATGCGGGTTATGCGCGTATCAACGTGATTAGCGCGATCGGTACGCGCGAGTACTATCGCCATTTGGGTTTTTATGACCACGGACTCTATCTGCAAAAGGAGCTCTAGATGAACAAGCCAAGTGTTTCTGCTGGCGTCGTTGCCGGCGTTGCCCTGGGAGCTGCGGCGCTTGGAGCAGCCGCCGTCGCTGTTCATGCTGCCTGTCTGCAGGTCGCGAGGACCCGCAATGGACTGGCGCGTGTGAAGCGCGTGCACGATGAGAGCGGCGACGAGGTCCGTGTGCTCGCGCAGGGCGGCGTCTACCAAAGCGCGAGCTATGTCGGCGATCGTTGGGCGGAGCCGGTCTTTGCGTACTATCGTGCGTTTGACGACGTGTTTGAGGCCGAGGGCGCAATGCGTGACGCTTATGGTCACGGTATCAACTGCATGCTTATGCTGGGCGGCGGCGGGTTTGCCTATCCTAAGTTCGCTCTGATGTCGCACGAGAGCTTGCGCATGGACGTCATCGAGTATGACGGAGAGATTACGCGCCTGGCGCGTCGCTGGTTCTACCTAGATGAGCTGGAGCGCGCGGCGGGCGATCGCCTGCGGGTGATAACCGCCGAGGCTCGCTCGTATCTGGGCGTGACGAGCGTGGGGCATCGTCGCTACGACGTGGTCGCGAGCGATTGCTTTGGCGGTGCCGAACCCGTACGTGAGCTGGCGACGGTTGAGGCGTTGCGTTTGGTGCGAGGCAGCCTGAACCCCGGGGGTATCTACGTTGCCAATATCGTGAGCGCAAACGAGGGGAGCGACGTGACGCTCCTGCGCGACTGCGCTGCCACGGCACTCGAGGTATTCTCCCACGCCTGGGTGGTCCCATGCGGTGATGCGGAGTTCGGCGGCGAGGAGAACTACCTGCTCATCGCCAGCGACGGCGACTACGCTTTTGCCGAAGCTGTGCCTTTCGATGCCGACTTTCTCGGTGCCGCCCTCCACGACCAGCATTGGGAGTAGTCAATTTGTGACGGGCTCTATGGTTTTGTCAATCATACGCTTCATCTATTTTCAGCATGACGCATCTGGACGCCCGGCGCCAACGCGCCTCATCTTCGGTTGATTCCGCCGCCCGCTAGGCCAAAATTGTCATCGGAAGTATCAAATGAACAAGCAAGCCACTACGCAACTGCACGTCTATTCCGCCTTTTTCGTTCTCACGGGATTTGTTTTAAATCGGGGAGTGTTTCT
>CAUAAZ010000042.1 GCA_958427145.1 uncultured Collinsella sp. | reverse complement strand
ATGCGAACCTCCAGTCCGGACCGCCCCGCGGTCCAACTTTCTGTCCGCACCCCCGACTGCTACGCTTTGACATCCAAGCTTATAACTATTTGCACCTGTGAATCAACTCAATACAAATAAGTAACGTCGCATGACTTCTTTATTGGAGCTCGTGGTGTTTCTGGCACCGCCGTTACGGCCGGATGCTGATCGACCCTACGCTTTGTGGCTTGCTGGAGCCGTGAGCACAGTTGAACTCATGTAACGTTAGGTATTCTAGCACAAGCTGTTAGTGAAATTGATTTGGGCTGCGTTGGACAACATATCGTTAATTTGACGTGCTTAAGGGGGTTATTTTGGGATGTTGTTCACATTGACGCAGGTTATTGGGGTGCTGGCAATAATTGGGAGCGTTCCTGAAGCCCAAATGAAGCAGCGAGCAGCGCCGATAATCGCGTTTGTCTAACAAACTACGTACAGACATGAGAAATAAATTGTGCAACTTTTTATGGGGCGGGCGCGGGCGTCGCATTGCGAAGATACTCATCGCACAATAGACACGCCTGGCTACAGAGTCAACACATTTTGAGGCAGATTGTTGGACGACTTTTTAGGTGTAGTTGTCGCAAAATTTGCGACAACTGCTGCTGACGGCGAACTTGAACAGGAAAGCAATTTGCATATTTTGCAAAAATGCAGTTCAGCCACTTAATATCGCATGCAAATAAAAAAGGCCACTCGATTGAGTGGCCCTGCATTCACGATGGTGGAGACGAGGGGGATCGAACCCCTGACCTCTTGACTGCCAGTCAAGCGCTCTCCCAGCTGAGCTACGCCCCCGTGACGAGGAGATACTATAGGGGAAGACTTTCTTTGATGCAAGGACTTTTTTGGGTTGAATCTCTTACTTACGGGTTTTCCTGGGACGGGGCAAAAATAATCACTCTACGAGCGATTATTTTTATCCGCCGTCCCGATAAAACCCTGATGCAGCAAATACGCTATTGCAGTACCGGTGTGGACTTCGATCTTTGCGGTAGATCTTACTATGTTGCTAATGCCTGTGTCGGCCAACAAACCCAGGGGGCTGTGATCTAGTTCCCACTCTAGGCCGTGCTCGCTAACCTCGGTATTGGGGGCTATGGCGATGATAGAAAACGTCTTGCCTTCGGCACCTTCGATGGCCCAGGATTCGCCTCCGTGCAGGATACGGGCCGTGATCTCGTCTTCGGCAATCCAGACTGGGGCGCCCTTGTAGCCCGCGAGCAGGCCCAGTACGGAAAGCGCCATGTCCGGACGGCCGCCCGTGGCGCAGGTCGCAACCACTTCGGCACCCGGCCAGCGATGGCGGACGGAATCGAGCGCCAGAGCTAGATCGGTATAGTCCTTGTACGGGTCGTGGCGCTCAACTTCAAAGTCCGTGGCGGCATCGACCAAAGCACGACCCGCATCACTCACCGTGTCGGCATCCCCCACATAAACGTCGCAGCCCAGGCCGGCGCCCAGCAGCGCGTCGAGTCCGCGGTCCACGGCGACAACGTGGTCGCACTTCCCTGCTAGCCTACGTAACAGATCCGCGCTCGCCACCACAGGCGAGCCGCAGACCACTAATACTTTGCAAGCCACAGCCCTCGCCTATCCCTCAAACGAAAGCACGCGGGTCAGATCCAGCTCCTCGTAGCTGTCGATAAAGATATCGCAGTTGGTGCGCACATCGTCGCGCTTCATGCGGCCGTGCGGGTCATAGATGCCCACGCGCTTAAAGCCAGCGACCCCAGAGCTCTTTAGGCCAAAGACGGCGTCCTCAAATACCCATGCGCGCTCAAACTTATGCCCATGGCGCTCTTCCAGGCGTCGCAGCGCCAGCTCGTATACGTCGGGGAACTGCTTGGAGCGTCCCGCCTCGCCCGTCGTGGTAACAAACTCCATGTAAGCGTCGAGCCCGGCACCAGCGAGCACGGACTGCACCAGCTCGGCCGGCGTGGACGTGGCAACGCACATGGCAATGCCCGCCGCCTTCGCCTGCTCCAAAAAAGCCAGGAGCCCCTCGCGCGGCGGCACCTTGGAGTACCCATCAATCAGAATATTGCTCAGCTCGCGATACAGCTCCTCGCCATTCGTACCAATGCCCCACGTGTCGTGGTAGGCCTGGCATTCGTCCTCCAGCGACAGGTGTTCAAATTGGGCAAAGTCATCCACCGTCACGTCAATCCCGTGGCGGTGCAATAACTCGGGCTGGGCATAGGCCCATACGGGGGTGCTATTAACCAGTGTGCCGTCGCAATCGAAAATAAAAGCGACTTTGGGAGCGGCGGTCTGGGACATAAACGTACCTTTCGATGTCAAATGGTAAACAACCTGCTAAAAACGTTTTACCAAACGTCAGACAGACAATTTTGAAACCCAATTTGATAAAACTGTCAAGAGTTTTACCACGGCAATTCTGCCAGTGGTATAAACATGTCGCTTACCGATTAAACGCACCCGCGAATCCGCTTTCGTCCATAAAACTAACGCACAGGTGTTATCGTAGTTTCTGCCGAAAGTTCCACCGAGCACGCGAGGTGGAACGAATCACAGAAACTTCGCCGTCCCTTCGATTCGTGCAGCCTTGGACCTTTCGCATCTAGTCACCAAGGCAATACGCTGCCGCGTCATGATGGGATCAAACGTGAGCGATACAAAGCTAAAGCCAGCAACCAAAAAGCCCGCTACTCGTAAAGCCGCCCCGCACGCGCCGGAACTCACTAAGGACGATGTCTATCTGTTTGGCATCGGCACGTGGGAGCGCAGCTGGGAAAAGATGGGCGCGCATCCCGACACGCAGCAGCGCACGCGCGGCTGGCGCTTTTGCGTTTGGGCGCCCGACGTAAAGAGCGTCCATGTCATTGGCGAATTTAACGACTGGGATGAACAAGCCAACCCGCTGGTGCCCGTGCATACGAGCGCTATCTGGGAAGGCTTTATTCCTGGCGCCGAGCAGGGCCAGCTCTATAAATACCTCATCGAGACCAACGAGGGCGAGAAGCTCTATAAGGCCGATCCGTATGCCTTTAAGGCCGAGTGCCCTCCGGGTACCGCAAGCGTGCTGTGGACACTCGATGGCTACAAGTGGAACGACGCCGCGTGGCTCAAGCGCCGCGCCGGCCACAACCACATGTCGCAGCCGCTTAACATCTACGAGGTGCATATTGGCTCGTGGAAGCGCCACGGCGACGCGCCGCAGGGCGAGCCCGACGAGTACGGCAACTACCCCGGCCCCATGGATCCCTTCCCCGCGCAGCGCGGCGAGTTCTACACCTACGACGACCTGTCGGTGGAGCTCGTGGACTACGTGCACGACATGGGCTATACGCATATCGAGGTCATGCCGCTTATGGAGCATCCCTTCGACGGCTCCTGGGGCTACCAGACGACCGGCTACTATGCCGCCACATCGCGCTACGGCAACCCGCAGCAGCTCATGCACTTTATCGATGCGTGCCACGAGGCGGGCATCGGCGTGATCATGGACTGGGTGCCCGGCGGTTTTTGCGCCGACTCCCACGGACTTGCTACCTTTAACGGCCACATGCTGTTTGAGCACGAGATTCACCCCAATTGGGGCACGCACAAGTTTGACTTTGCCCGCGGCGAGGTCCGCTCCTTCCTGGTCTCCAACGTGCTGTACTGGCTCGAGAACTTCCACGTGGACGGCATTCGCATGGACGGCGTGTCCAGCATGCTGTACCTCAACTTTGGCATTGACGATCCCGGCCAAAAAAAGTTCAACAAGTACGGTACCGAGGAGGACCTGGACGCCAGCGCGTTTATCCGCCAGGTCAACTGCGCCGTGGAGGCGCACTACCCAGACGTGATGATGATGGCCGAAGAGTCCACCGCGTGGCCGCTCGTGACCTACCCGCCGCAGGACGGCGGTCTGGGCTTCCACTACAAGTGGGACATGGGCTGGATGAACGATACCCTGCACTACATGCAGACCGATTTTCCGTGGCGCCCCGGCAACCACGGGCTGCTCACGTTCTCCATCATGTACGCCTTTACCGAGAACTTCATCTGCCCGCTGAGCCACGACGAGGTCGTGCACGGCAAGTGCTCGCTGATCGGCCGCATGCCGGGCGACTGGTGGCGCCAGTTTGCCGGTCTGCGCACGCTGGCCTTCTACCAGATGACGCATCCCGGTGCCAAGCTCAACTTTATGGGCAACGAGATCGGCCAGTTTATTGAGTGGCGCTACTACGAGTCCATCCAGTGGTTCCTGACCGAGGAGTACGAGACCCACCGTCATCATCAGGCGTTTATCAAGGCGCTCAACCACCTGTACACCGCCGAGCCCGCCCTGTACGAGCGCGGCTACACCGACGACGGCTTTACCTGGATTGACGCGGATAACTCCAAGCAGTCCATCGTGAGCTTTGTGCGTCAGGGCGAGGACGTCGATGACGACCTGGTGATCCTGATCAACTTTGATCCGGCGAGCTATGAGAGCTTCCGCGTGGGCGTGCCGCGCGAGGGTGACTGGGAGGTCATCTTCGATTCCGACCGTCCCGAGTTTGGCGGTAGCGGCTATGCCGGCGAGGAGCCCTACACCTGCTCGAGCGAGCCCTATCCCTGGAACGGGCAGATGGACTCCATTGAGATTAAGGTGCCCGGCCTGGCAGGCGTGGTGCTTAAGCGCCGCGGTCCCAGCAGTTACAAGCCGCCCGTGGTCGAGAAGCCCAAGAAGGCGATGCGCAAGCGCGCGTCCTCGGTAAAGCCCAAGGCCGCGGCCACTGCCAAGAAGGCGACGGCTAAGGCGAAGGCTGCCAAGCCCGCTGCCAAGGCTACGGCCAAGTCCACCACGGCCAAGAAGGCAGCCACCAAAAAGGCTGCTCCCAAGGCTAAGGCAGCAGCTGTTAAGGCTCCTGCCAAGGATGCGTAACAAAGCCGTTACGGCTGTAATTACCCGCCCCGCGGGGGCGTAGGATACAAGTCATAACCGTTCCGGGAGAAACATCCCCGGGGGAAAGGAACGTATGAATAAGATCTTCGACAACAAGCAGGAGTTTACCGAGCTCTATCGCGATGCCGTCATGAGCATCAGTGGCAAGAGCCTCGAGGCCGCCAGCGATCTGGACCGCTTTAACGCCCTGGCCAAGCTCGTGGCCGAGAAGGCACGCACCGTTGCCACCAAGAGTGACGCCCGTGTGACCGCCGAAGGCAAGAAGCGCGTGTACTACTTCTCGATCGAGTTTTTGATCGGCCGCCTGCTCGACAACTACCTGCTCAACTTTGGCGTGCGCGACATGGTCGCCGAAGCACTCGACGACATGGGCTTTGACCTGTCCGTCATCGAGAACCAGGAGCCCGATCCGGCGCTGGGCAACGGTGGCCTGGGCCGTCTTGCCGCATGCTTCCTGGATTCCATGGCAGCCGAGGGCATTGCCGGTTACGGCAACGGTATGCGCTACCGCTACGGCCTGTTTAAGCAGGAGATCGTCAACGGCAGCCAGGTCGAGGCTACCGACGAGTGGCTTACCCACGGCTATCCCTGGGAGGTCCGCCGTCAGGACAAGGCCGTGACCATCAAGTTTGGTGGCCGCGTCGAGGGCTTTGAGGAGAACGGCCGCACGTTCTACCGCACGGTGGACACGCAGGATATCCTGGCCGTCCCTTATGACATCCCTGTTGTCGGCTATGCCGGCGAGACCGTCAACAAGCTGCGCGTCTGGGCCGCCGAGCCGGTCGAGGAGCACTTTGACCTTGAGGCCTTCAACCGCGGCGACTATGCCCTGGCCGATGCCGAGCGCGCCGAGGCCGAGGCCATCAGCGCCATCCTCTACCCCAACGACGCCGGCGAGCACGGCCGTCTGCTACGCCTGAAGCAGGAGTACCTGTTTGTCTCGGCCGGCATCTACAGCCTGCTCGACACCTTTGAGAAGGAGCACGGCGAGAACTGGGAGCTGCTGCCGCAGTTTGTGGCCATCCATACCAACGACACCCACCCCGCCATGTGCGGCCCCGAGCTCATGCGCATCCTCATCGACGAGAAGAAGCTCGAGTGGGATGACGCCTGGAACATCGTGACGCAGGTCGTGAGCTACACCAACCACACCATCTTGCCCGAGGCCCTGGAGAAGTGGCCCATCGGCACGTTCTCCAAGCTCCTCCCTCGCGTGTACCAGATCATCGACGAGATCAGCCGTCGTTGGCACGAGTCGTTCGACACCACGCAGGAGGGCTGGCAGGAGCGTTTGCGCCAGACCGCCATCCTGTGGGACGGCGAGATTCGCATGGCCAACCTGTCCGTGATCTGCAGCCACAGCGTCAACGGCGTGGCCAAGATCCACTCCGACATCATCAAGAACATCGTGCTCAAGGACTTCTATGCCCTGACGCCCGAGAAGTTTAACAACAAGACCAACGGCATCTCGCACCGTCGCTTCTTTGCCGAAGCCAACCCCACCTACGCCAAGCTCGTAACCGAGGCTATTGGCGATGGCTGGCTCAAGGACGCCTTTGAGCTGGAGAAACTCAAGCAGTTTAAGGACGACACCGAGTTCCTGAAGGCCGTGGGTGCCTCCAAGCGCGCCAACAAGGAGCGTCTGGCCGCCTACGTTAAGGCCGAGACCGGTTTGGTCATCGACCCCAACACCGTCTTCGATGTTCAGGTAAAGCGCTTCCATGCCTACAAGCGCCAGCTCATGAACATCATGAAGGTGATGGACATCTACAACCGTCGCATCGCCGATCCCAACTTCCACGTGACGCCGACGACCTTCATCTTTAGCGGCAAGGCCGCCTCGAGCTACACCTTTGCCAAGGAGACCATCCGCCTCATTAACTCCGTGGCCGACGTCATCAACAACGATGCCCGCGTCAACGAGGTCATGAAGGTCTGCTTTATCCCCAACTTCCGCGTGAGCAACGCCCAGCTCATCTACCCCGCCGCCGAGATCTCGGAGCAGATCTCCACGGCCGGCAAGGAGGCCTCGGGCACGTCCAACATGAAGCTCATGATGAACGGCGCCATTACGCTGGGCACCCTCGACGGCGCCAACATCGAGATCGCCGACCTGGCCGGACGCGAGAACGAGGCCATCTTTGGCCTGACCGCTCCCGAGGTCGAGCAGCTCTGGGCATCCAACAGCTACTTTGCGTGGGATACCCTCAACGGCGACCGCGAGCGCCTGGGCCGCGTGATGGACGAGCTCAAGGACAACACCTTTGCGGATCTTTCGGGCAATTTTGAGAGCATCTACAACGAGCTCATGAACAACAACGACCCCGACCTGGTCATGGCCGATTTCCGCAGCTACGTGGATGCGTGGGAAAAGCTCACGGGCAGCTACGGCGACCAGGAGACCTGGAACCGCAAGGCGCTGCTCAACACCGCCTCCTCGGGCTGGTTCTCGAGCGACCGCACCATTCGCGAGTACCGCGACGAGATCTGGCACGCGTAAAGGCCGCGAGCTCCCTTATGCCAGCACGGCATTACTCGACGGGCGCAACGTTGCGCTGCGCCCGTCGCTAATGGGTTAGAAACATCGATGACAGAAGGAGAAATCGATGAGTAAGAAAGAATGCATCGCGATGCTCCTCGCAGGAGGACAGGGCAGCCGATTGGGGGCACTCACCCAAAAGATCGCTAAGCCGGCGGTTAGCTTTGGTGGCAAGTTCCGCATTATCGACTTCTCGCTCTCCAACTGCTCCAACTCGGGCATCGACACGGTGGGCGTTCTGACGCAGTATCGCCCCTACCTGCTGCATGCCTATGTGGGCTCCGGCGAGGCCTGGGATCTGGACAGCCGCGACGGTGGCGTTTCGATCCTGCCGCCGTACGAGACGCAAACCGGCGGCGCCTGGTATGCGGGTACGGCAGACGCCATCACGCAGAACCTCGACTACATCAAGGCCAACGACCCCAAGTACGTCCTGATTCTTTCGGGCGATCACCTGTATCGCATGGACTACCGCAAGATGCTCAAGACGCACATTGAGAACAACGCCGACCTCACGGTGAGCGTTATGCCCGTGCCGTGGGAGGAGGCCAGCCGCTTTGGCATCCTGACCACCGACCCCGAGGACGGCCGCATCACCAAGTTCACCGAGAAGCCCGATAAGCCCGATTCGAACCTCGCATCCATGGGCATCTACATCTTCTCGGCCGACGTGCTGATCGAGGCGCTCGAGCAGGACGCTCTGGACCAGCGCTCGAGCCACGACTTTGGCAAGGACATCATCCCCAAGTTGCTCGGCGAGGACAAGCGCCTGTACAGCTACGAGTTCCACGGATTTTGGAAGGACGTCGGCACCATCGCCAGCTTCCACGAGACCTCGATGGACCTGCTGGGCAACAACCCCGAGTTCGATCTGTTCGACAAGCACTTCCCTATCATGTCCAACATCACCACGCGTCCGCCGCACTACATTGGCCCGGATGGTCGCCTGGACGACTGCCTGGTCTCCAACGGCTGCAAGATCTACGGCACCGCTCGCCACTCGATCCTTTCGACCGATGTCATCATCGATGAGCGCGCCGTGGTCGAGGACTCTGTGCTGCTGCCGGGCGCGCACGTTAAGAGCGGCGCGCACATCTGCCGCGCTATTTTGGGCGAGAACTCCACGGTCGAAGAGGGCGTGAAGCTCGGCTCTGTCGATACCACCAAGGATACGGCCGTCGTTGGAAATGACGTCGTTATCGGGAAGGGGGAATGATCCGATGATCAATCGCAAGGCCATCGGTTATATCACCGCTAACTACTCTTCGACCTACGGCAGTGTGCTGCTCAAGGATCGCCCCATCGCGTCCGTTCCGTTTTTGGGCCGCTACCGCCTGATTGACTTTCCGCTGTCCAACATGATGAATGCCGGCATCAAGACCGTCGGCGTCGTCATGCCGGGCAACTACCGCTCGCTGATCGACCACGTGGGCTCGGGCAAGGACTGGGGCCTGGACCGCAAGAAGGGCGGCCTGTTCATGGTGCCCGGCAACGCCTATGGCACCACCAAGGGCGGCATGCGCTTCTTGCTGCGCGACATCATCTCCAACAAGACGCTGTTCCAGCGCTCGGACAAGCCCTATGTTGTGATGATGGGCACCAACATCATCTTTAATATGGACCTCAACACCATCATCGACGCGCACGAGAACTCCGGCGCCCAGATGACCGTGGTGTACTGCAAGGCCACGCGCAACGTCGATGACGAGACCAAGCTGCAGATCAACGAGAACGGCCGCCTGACGGGCGTGAGCGCCGGCGTCGTGTACGGCGTCAACGCCTCTATGGACTGCTGCATCGTCAACCGCGAAACGCTGCTCGAGATCATCGACCACTACCAGGCCGCCGACTATCTGGACCTGCTCGAGGCACTCCAGGGCGACTTTGGCAACATCGACGTGTGCAGCTACGAGTACAAGGGCGAGGTCGTGGGCGTGTTTAGCGAGAAGTCGCTGTATCGCCGCAGCATGGATCTGCTCGACCAGACCGTGGCCGAGCAGCTCTTCGACCCCGAGCGTCCGATCCTGACCAAGGCCCACGACGTGCCGCCTTCGCGTTACGCGACCGGCAGCCACGCGTGCAACTCGATCATCTCGGCCGGCTGCATCATCAAGGGCACCGTGCGCAACTCGATCCTGTCGCGCGGCGTTGTGGTCGAGGAAGGCGCCTCGGTGACCAACTCGATCATCAACCAGAGCTGCATCATCAAGAGTGGCGCCCGCGTTGAGAACGCCATCCTGGACAAGAACAACGTGGTTCCCGCCAACACCGAGCTTCGCGGCACGCCCGAGAACATCCTGGTGCTGGGCAAGGCTCCGTTAACTTCCGACACCACCATCGTACGTTAACGTTGGCACCGCAACATCGCTCGTAACATGTAGAATAGCCGCCCGGTTCGCGCCAGGCGGCTATTCTCGAATAACAATATGGGAGACAATATGGCTGATTCCAGCAAAAAGATGCAGATCGTGTTTGCCTCGGCCGAGTGCGCACCGTTTGTGAAGACCGGTGGCCTGGGCGACGTGGCGGGCTCGCTGCCTGCGGCGCTTGTGCGCGCCGGCGCCGAAGTCATCGTGATGGTGCCCAAGTACGCCACCATTAAGGACGAGTACAAGGCGCAGATGGAGCACTTCTCCGACTTTTACGTGAGCCTGGGCTGGCGCAATGAGTACTGCGGACTCGAGAAGCTCGAGCACGACGGCGTCACCTATATGTTCATCGACAACGAGCGCTACTTTGCGCGCGACTATCCGTATGGCTTCTTTGACGACGGCGAGCGCTTCGCGTTCTTCTCCAAGGCTATCACCGAGAGCCTGCAGCACCTGCCGGCCGGCTTTGAGTGCGACATCCTGCACTGCAACGACTGGCAGACGGCGCTGGCGCCCGTGTTTTTGCGCGAGTTCTACCAGGGCCTGCCGCTGTACGACCGCGTCAAGACCGTGTTCTCGATCCACAACGTTGCGTTCCAGGGCCAGTTTAGCGACACCGTGATGGAGGACATCCTGGGTGTGGCGCATATTCCGGCGGCCGCCTCGCAGCTGCGTTGCGACGCCTGCAGTATCAACTACATGCTGGGCGCGCTGCGCTATGCCGACGCCATCACCACGGTGAGCCCCACCTATGCCAACGAGATCCAGACGCCCGAATTTGGCGAGGGCCTGGACGGCGTGCTGCGCGAGCGCTCCTATGCGCTGCAGGGCATCCTCAACGGCATTGACGTGGCGGCCTTTGACCCGGCAACCGACAAGCGCATTGCCGCCAACTACACGGTTGACGACCGTTCCGGCAAGGCCGTGTGCAAGGCCAAGCTGCAGGAAGAGCTGGGGCTCGAGGTTCGCGACGACCGCCCGCTCATGGTGATGGTCACGCGTCTGACGCGCCAGAAGGGCATGGACCTGGTCATGTACGCGCTCGACCGCATCTTGGCCGGCGGCGTGCAGGTGGCGGTGCTGGGCACCGGCGACCGCGACTACGAGGACGGCCTGCGCTACTTCCAGGACAAGTACCCCGGCACCATGGCCGCACGCATCGAGTTTGACCCGGCGCTGTCGCAGCGCATGTACGCCGCCGCCGACATGTTCCTGATGCCTTCGAAGTTTGAGCCCTGCGGCCTGTCGCAGATCATCGCCATGCGCTACGGCACCCTGCCCATCGTGCGCGAGACCGGTGGCCTGAAGGACACCGTACAGCCGTACAACGAGTTTACCGGCGAGGGCACGGGCTTCTCGTTTACCAACTTTAACGGCGACGAGATGGGCGATGCCGTGTTCCGCGCGGCACGCTTGTTCTGGGACAACCGCGATGCCTGGAACCAGCTGGTCACGCAGGCCATGAGCCAGGACTTTAGCTGGACGCGCTCGGCCGATAAGTATCTGGACCTGTACTTCTTTATGCATCCGGAGATTGAGAGGCCGGCGTCTGTTGTCGACGAGCCTGAGGCTGCAGCTGAGCCGGAGTCCAAGGCCGAGGAGAAGCCGGTTGAAGCTGAGCCCGCAAAGGCCGAGCCTGAGGTGAAGGCTGAGGTTGCTCCTGAGGCAAAGGCTGAGGTTGCTCCTGAGGCAAAGGCTGAGGTCAAGCCCGCTGCAAAGCCCGCAGCTAAGAAGACCACGACCCGCAAGACGACCACTAAGAAGGTTACGACGACCAAGTCTGCCGCGACTAAAACAACGGCTGCCAAGGCAACGACCACGCGCAAGCGCACGACCGCCGCTGCCAAGAAGGCCGCCGAAGCCGAGGCTGCTCCCGAGGTAAAGGCCGAGGTCGCTAAGGCCAAGCCGGCCACCAAGGCTCCGGCAAAGACTGCTGCCAAGAAGACAACGGCAGCCAAGAAGACCACGGCAACGAAGTTGACGACCACGAAGGCCGCCACGACCAAGTCAGCCGCAAAGCCGGCAGCCAAGGTCGAGGAGACGCCTGCAGAGTCCAAGGCGGAGGTAACCGTCGAGACCAAGCCCGCCGCCAAGACCACCACGCGAAAGCGCACGACGACGGCCAAGAAGACCACGGCAAAGACCACGACTCCCAAGGCAGAGACTAAGCCCGCTGCTGCCAAAGAGGAGCCCAAGGCCGAGGTAAAGACTAAGCCGGCGCCGAAGGCCGCTGAGGTCAAGGCCGCACCGAAGGCAGGGACTAAGCCCGAGCCTGCCAAGGAGACCCCGGTCTCCCCCGCCGTCGCAACGAAAAAGGCGCCGTCGAAGAAAACATCCGTCCGCAAGGCAACGGCCACCCGCAAGCGCCGCTAGTTCGGATGATTAAAACTTAATCCTCAACGCAAAAGAGGGCGCCCCAACCAGGCGCCCTCTTCTTGGTTGAACTTCTTTATTAAAAAGAGGGCCGGTTTACTACGACAAAATGGCTCCGGCCGACCATGGCGAGTAATCTATTAAAATGGCAACGCCTCTACCTGCGGTTTTAATATCATCAAAATGACCATGGTTGAGATCGTTCAATTCGTTGTAGTAAACCGGGGTACTTTTGTTTGGCTACAAATAGTATCGGTATAGGCGTTTTTGAATATCGTGATAATTTGGATGGTAAAACGATTTTCTAGGACAACCGTTCGCCGATGGTAAACGGATGTTGTTTATACAGCCTGTGTACAACAGATATACTTACATCCTGTGCGTAAAGCCCATGGCCAGCAGGCCATGATTCTATTGAACTGGACCGTACTATGAGATTGATACACAACAGCCGTCTGCCGCAGTTTCGCACTCCGTTTGGTGCTGTGACCACAGGAACTACCCTTTCGCTCTCCGTGATTCTGGAGGATGCCGATCCCGCGCAGGCAACGCTTACGCTGCGCACCTGGGTCGATGAGATCGGTGAGTCTCTGTATCCCATGACGCACGAGGGCGACGGCATATTTACCGTAGAGCTTGAGTGCACCGAGCCCTGTCTTATCTGGTACAGCTTTATCTGCAATATCGAGGGTCAGCCCGAGGTTCGCCTGGGCGCACCACAGGGCCGCACCGGCGGCGAAGGCGTAACCTACGATTACGCCGAGGTGCCGTCATTCCAGGTCACCGTCTACAAACACCGTGAGAACCGTCCTACCTGGTACGAGCGCGGTATGGTCTACCAGATCTTCCCCGATCGCTATGCCCGCGACGAGCACTGGCGCGAGCGCACGCTGGCCGAGGTCGAAAAACCGCGTAAGGGCATTCAGCGCCGCATGGTCGAGGACTGGAATGAGCCGCCTGTGTACGAGCGCGCCGAGGACGGCTCCATCAAGACCTGGGACTTCTACGGCGGATCGCTCAAGGGTATCCAGGAAGACCTGCCTCGCATCGCCGAGCTGGGCTTTACAGCCATCTACCTCAACCCCATTTTTGAAGCCGCGAGCAACCACCGCTACGACACCGCCGATTACACCAAGATCGATCCGATTCTGGGCACCGAGCAGGACTTTACTGAGCTGTGCGAGGCGGCCGAGAAGCTGGGCATTTCCATTATTCTGGACGGTGTGTTCAACCACACGGGCGACGACTCGATCTACTTTAACCGCTACGGCAACTATCCCGGCGTCGGTGCATGGCAGAGCGAGGACTCGCCGTGGCGCGATGCGTTTTATTTCCACGAGGACGGCTCGTACGACTGTTGGTGGGGCGTGGGCAATATGCCCGCCATCAATGAGAGCTCCGAACTGGTACGCGAGCGGCTCCTGGGCAAGGACGGCGTTATTCGTAAATGGCTGCGCGCCGGCGCTCACGGCTGGCGCCTGGATGTGGCCGACGAGCTTTCCGACGACTTCCTGGCCGAGATCAAAAAAGCCGTGCTCGCCGAGAAGCCCGACGCGCTGCTGCTCGGCGAGGTCTGGGAAGACGCCTCCAACAAGATCAGCTACGGCCATTTGCGCCGCTACCTGCAGGGCTCTGAGCTGGACTCTGCTATGGATTACCCCTTCCGCGACATGGTCATCGGCTTTTTGATGGGCTACAAAAACGCCTACCAAGCTGCCGAGGATATCGAGACCCTGCGCGAGAACTACCCGCGCGAGGCATTATCCTGCGCGCTCAATCTGCTGTCGAGCCACGACCGCCCGCGCATTATCTCGGTGCTCGGCGGCGGCCCCGACGAGTCGCAGCTGCCCGAGAGTGAGCGCAGCAAATGGCGCCTGGACGAGAACTCCATGGGCCTGGCCAAGAGCCGCTTTTGGCTGGCGACGCTCATGCAGATGACGTTCCCGGGCGTTCCCTCAATCTATTACGGTGACGAGTACGGCTTGGAGGGTCTCACCGATCCGGGCAATCGCCGCACCATGCCGACCAAGGAAAACCTGCACGACTTCGATACGTTCGCGATCGTCAAGAATGCCTCGGCCGTGCGCCGCGCGCTGCCGTTTATGATCGATGGCGAGATCAAGGCCTTCGCGCTCAATGACGAGGTGCTGGCCTACAACCGTACCGGTAAAGACGGCGAGTCCGCGACCGTCATCATCAACCGCAGCCTGCGCAATTCGCATCGTGTGACGATTCCGGCGCTCGGCGAATGCGCGAGCGATGTTATTAGCGGTCACGAGTGCGAGATCCACAACGGCACGGTCACGCTCGATCTTTATCCGCTGGGCTCGTCGATCATCTACCACCATGCCGAGCAGCGCCTGCAGGAGCCGCTCGATCACGGTGCGGGTGTTGTGTGTCATATCACATCGGTGCCGACCGACGACGGCAAGCCCGGTACAATCGGCGCTCCCACGCGTCGCTTTATCGACCATCTGGCCGCCATGGGCATGCGCTACTGGCAGGTTCTCCCCGTCAACCCCACGGACTTCTTCCGCTCCCCTTACGCCGGTCCTTCGGCCTTTGCAGGCAATATCGACCTGCTACCCGAGAGCCACGAGGAGCTGGCCGCCGACTTTGAGACCTGGATGGCCCGCGGCGGCGAAGATGCCGATCCGTTGTACACCGCGTTTAAACATCGCAATGCCGATTGGCTCGAGAAGTACAGCGTCTATATGGCCGTCAAAAAGTACTTTGAGGGCGAGTCGCGCCACAATTGGCCGGCAGATGTCGCTCGCTACAACGAGCATCTAATCGACGACAAGCGCTTCCACAACGAGGCCGAGCTTCAGGCGTACATGCAGTACCGCTTTGACCTGGCTTGGTGTGAGCTCATGAACTATGCGCACAAGAAGGGCATCGAGGTCATCGGCGATATTCCTATGTACGTGTCCGACGATTCGGCAGACGCCTGGAGCGAACCCGAGAACTTCTGGCTGTCCGATACCGGCAAGGCGATTGAGATTTCCGGCGCGCCGCCCGACAACTTTGCGCCCGAGGGCCAGATGTGGGGCAACCCGACGTTCCGCTGGGACCACATGAAGCAGAACGGCTATAGTTGGTGGATGGATCGCCTGCGCCGCGCGTTCTCGCTCTACGACCGCGTGCGTCTGGATCACTTCCTGGGATTCCACAGCTATTACAGCATTCCCGCGGGCAAGGCATGCGCCGACGGCCGCTGGTTGGCGGGCCCGGGCAAGGACCTGTTCCAGACCGCCTATGACGAGCTGGGTCCGCTCAACTTTATCGCCGAGGACCTGGGCTATTTGACGCCCGGTGTTCGCGCTATGGCTTCGACCTGCGGTTTCCCCGGCATGGACGTGCTGGAGTTTAGCGACTACGACGTGCGTTGCGGCGTGCACCCCACGCCAGGAAAGATCCTGTACACCTCAACGCACGATACGTCGACGCTGGCCGGCTGGTGTACGCGTTCCTTTGCGGGCGGCGATGAACCGAGCGGTGTTGAGGTGGCGGCCAAGCTGATGAGCGACGCGCTGGCAAGCGACGCTCCCCTGGTGATGATGCCGCTGCAGGATGTCCTGGGGCTTGGCGACGACGCGCGCATGAACGTTCCGGGCGTGGCCACGGGCAACTGGACCTGGCAGGCTGACGAGGCAGACATTGCAGCCGCCGAGAACAAAACCGCACAGCTCCTGCGCAACAACCATAGATTCTGGGGCGAAGCGTGATAAAACCCTCGATATAGGGTACAGTTACAGACGTTTGAATTTATGCGGGCAGAGTAATCTGCCCGCTTTGTGCTGAAAAGGAAGTATTATGGCGCGCTACGATTACAAGTGCTCGAGCTGCGGCAACGTGTTTGAGGTTGAGCATCCCATGTCCGAGACTCCCGAGGTCGTGTGCCCCAGCTGCGGTGCCCCGGCGGCCAAGACGTTCTCGGCCAGCGGCATTAAATTTGAGGGCAGCGGTTTCTACAACACCGATCAACGAAGCGGCGGCTCCAGTACCAACGCCACCAGTGGCTGCTGCGCCAACTGCCCGCATAGCCACTAGGAACCAAGCAGCCCCGCGACCAAAACCGATCGCGGGGCTATTTCTTTGCTCTATGGGTAGCTAATCAAGCTACCCAGGTTTCCTTGTGAGTTGCGGTGAAATAAGGACTGTTTGGTGGGTAGGGGGGTGCGGACGATTTCTTGGACCGCGCCTAGGCGTATCCAAGCTTCCTGCGGTACTCCATCGGGCTCAGCCACCCGAGGGACTTCTTGATCCGCTCCTCACGATAGTACACGAGGTAGGCCTCGAGCCTTCCCATGAACTCCTCGGCCGTCACGCCCTCCCAGTCCCTGTAGTGGAAGAACTCGTTCTTGAGGCGCCCGAAGAAGCCCTCGCAGGCCGAGTTGTCCGGGCTGCAGCCCTTCGCGGACATGCTCCTGACCAGGCCGTTCTCCTCGCAGATCCCGATCCACTCCGGCCAGCGGTAGTGGCCGCCCCTGTTAGCGTCAATGTAATTTTCACCATTTCCACCAACGCATTTTCGCCAATCG
>CAUAAZ010000041.1 GCA_958427145.1 uncultured Collinsella sp. | reverse complement strand
CAAACGGTTTCTGGGCCCTATGTCATAGTCCCGTATAGAACACCCTCGGGGAGGGGCTTTCGAGGCGATCCGGACGGTCGCCTTTTTCAATCCTCGAATTGTTACAATAACATATATTTATAATATACGTCCCGTATAGAACACCCTCGGGGAGGGGCTTTCGAGGCGATCCGGACGGTCGCCTTTTTCAATCCTCGAATTGTTACAATAACATATATTTATAATATACGTCCCGTATAGAACACCCTCGGGGAGGGGCTTTTAGGATGGCCAAGAAGAAGTTCACGAAGGAGCAGGAGCGCGCCTATTGGCAGGGCAAGCGCGACGCCTACATAGCGATGAGCCGCCGCATGCTCGACGAGCCTGGCTGGGAGTGGCGCGACCCCCTGGCGTTCTACAGGGACGTGTTCCCCGAAGGGTTCCTCCAGGAGAGGTGGGCCGAGGGCGAGAGGCGCAGCGAGTTCGACGGCAAGCCCAACGCCATCGCCTTGAAGTTCGGCCCGAAGACCCGCAAGCAGCTCGTCAAGGGCAAGGAGGTCGACGTCCCCGTCATCGAGCGGCTCACCGTCACCGACGATTTGGAGGGCGTCTCCGCCCTCGTGAAGGCGTCCATCGCCGAGAACGCCCCCGTCTACATGGCACCCGTGTCCTGGTACGGAAGGAACAACAAGGCGGCCAACGCGCGGTTCCTGCACGCCTTCGCGGTCGATCTCGACGGCGTCACCCCGGCGAAGCTCGGGAGCGTGCTCAAGCAGATGCGCAACGGGCACGACCCCGCCAACGAGAAGTGGGTGTCGATGCCGCAGGCGTCCTACATCGTCATGAGCGGGCGGGGTCTGCACCTGTACTACCTGCTCGACCGCCCCGTTCCGCTCATCCCCGCCGTCGTGCCTTTCCTGCAGCAGCTCAAGCGCAGGCTCACCGACGTGGTGTGGACCGACTACACCAGCGAGGACGGCAACGAGGGCAGGCAGTACCAGGGGATCTACCAGGGCTTCCGCATGCCCGGCACGACGACCAGGCTCAACGGCCACGGCGTCGACGCCAAGGACACGAACAAGTACGAGGCCCTGGCGTTCATGTACGCGCCCGACGGCGCCTCCGAGCCGCGGCGCGTGACGCTCGACTACCTTGTGGACTACTGCGGCATCCGCGGCAAGGAGATACCGGGCGAGCTGTACCGCATCCTGGAGACCAAGGGCGGGCGCACCCCGATCGCCGAGGCCAAGGAGAGGTGGCCGGAGTGGTACGAGCGCCGGGTGGTGCAGGGCGAGGAGAAGGAGGGCTACGACACCAACCGCGGGGCTTACGAGTCATGGCTTTCCCGCATCGAGGACGAGGCCGTGGTTCACGGGCGGTACTTCGCCGTGCTGGCCCTCGTGGCCTACGCCGTGAAGTGCAACGTGCCGCTGGAGGACCTGGAGCGCGACGCCTACGCGCTGGTCCCCGCCCTCGACAAGCTGAGCGACGACCCGGGCAACCGATTCACGGACTACGACGTGGCGTGCGCCCTTTCCGCCTACGGCTCGAACGGTCTGAGATTCTGGAAGAACGAGTACATGTGCCGCCGCGCCAAGATCGCGCCGCACGCGAACAAGCACAACGGCCAAAAGCAAAAAGAACATCTTGAGGAAGCGCGGGCTATTCGGGATATACGCCAGCACCGTAAAGGGACTAATTGGTGGGATGGCGGCAATCGTGATGGCGCGCCTACGAAGCGCGACGAGATACGCGCCTACGCCGCCGAGCATCCCGAAGCGAGCCAGCGGGCGATCGCGAAGGCCCTGGGCGTGTCTCCGACGACCGTCAACAAATGGCTGAAGCCAGATCAGGAGCACGGGCAGGGAAAGGCTGCGGCGGAAAAGCTGGACGGCGCGAAAATGTACGTCAAGGCCAAGCTGTATGCCGGGGAGATTGCGGGTGGGGCGATTGATCTGAGCGCCTTCGCCGGCCTTCTCGGCCGAGATTCCAAGGAGTAGAGGTATCCTTGCCTGCCATACGCCTGCCATACGCCGAGCCATACGCCTGCCATACGGGGAGCCATACGCATGCCTAAAGTGAAGAAGACCTTCAGGATTGAAGAAGAAACAGCCTCCCATCTGGGAGAACTTGCAGCACGGGAGGGCGTCACCGCCACCGAGCTGCTTGAGCGGGCCATACGGGCGTATGGCAGTGAGCCATACGCCGAGCCATACGCCGAGCCATACGCCTGCCATACGCCGAGCCATACGCCCGAGAACGCGGCCGATGAGCCTCCAGCCGGGGGAGTTGCTGACGGTGCGGCGTCTGTTGCCGTTGCTGCGCTGGCCGAGCAGCTTGCCGTGAAGGATCGCCAGATAGCCGACCTGTCCGCGGCGCTGGTCTCCGCCCAGAAGTCCATCGAGCAGGCCCACGCCCTGCACGCCGCCGACAAGCAGGCGGTGCTTGCGGAGCCCGCCGCCAACGTCGGCGATGCGAACGGCCAAACGGCCGCTGCCCAAGCGCCGAGCCGCTGGCAGCGTCTGAAGAACGTGTTGCGGGGATGAGCGGCAACGTCCAGCCTGATTTGCGTTCTGTGCCCTCGTTTGAAAATCTTGTTAACTCAAACATGAAAATGTTGTTAAATGAATCTTGAAAATCTTGTTAACTCAAACATGAAAATGTTGTTAAATCACCAGATGAGAGGGCTGATAATAGATGGTCGGAAACTACATCCGCAGAATCATCGATTCTGAACTCGATGATTTTCTCGGAATTTTCGGAGCGGTACTGATCGAGGGGCCGAAGTGGTGCGGAAAGACGACGACGGCCAAGCAGCGCGCAGCATCGAGCTTGTTGCTTGCCGATCCGGCAAGAAACTTCGAGAACCGCTTGCGGGCTGAAACAGATCCAGCGCTTGCAATCGAGGGCGAGACGCCGCGCCTCATTGACGAGTGGCAAGAGGTCCCAAAGCTTTGGGACGCTGCGCGTTTCGAGTGCGACAGCAGAGGGGGCGCTCCGGGGCAGTTCATCTTCACTGGGTCGGCTACGCCCAGAGACGAGGATAGACCGATGCACAGCGGAGCCGGGCGCTTTGCGAGAATTCGTATGGACACGATGACCTTGTACGAGCTCGGGAAGTCAACGGGTGAGGTCAGTCTATCCGGCATCGCCTCGGGCGGCGTTTTTGCTGGGAAGCTCGGAAGCCTCGACTCGAAGTCTATAGCAAAGCTCGTGGTAAGGGGCGGATGGCCTGTCGCGGTTGGTATGGGGGATGCCGCCGTTGCGGAGATTTCTCGGCAGTATATCGAGACGGTGGCGCAAGAGGACCTTACGAAAGTCGACGGGGTCAGACGCGATCCGGAGAAGGTCAAGGCCGTGATAGCGTCGCTAGCCCGCAACGAGTCGACGCTGGCGACGATGAGCGTCGTCGCCAAGGATCTCCGCGGCGATGTGACGAGGCAGACGGCGGCCTCATACGTTTCGCTGCTGTCGAGAATTGGGTTCGTGCGCGACGTGCCAGCTTGGAATCCCGCTATGAGGTCGCCGGTGCGTTTGCGCGAGTCGGCCAAGCGCCACCTTGCGGACCCATCGCTAGCGGCTGCGGCCATCGGCGCGTCGGTCGACACGCTGCTCGAGGACTTCAAGACGTTGGGACTGCTGTTCGAGTCGCTCGTGCTGCATGATCTCTGGGTCTACGCGCAGGCGTGCGGTATGGGACTTTACCATTACCACGACATGAGAGACCTTGAGGTCGATGCCGTTATCGCTAATCCTGGCGGGACGTGGATTCCTGTCGAGGTGAAGCTCAGCTCAGCCCAGATCGAAGACGCATCGGACAACCTCATTGCCGTCGAGGAGCGGATGGTGGCGGCGGGGAACAAGCCTCCAGCCGCTAAAGTCGTCGTCATCGGGTTCGGCGCCTCTGCCCATGTCACGGACAGAGGTGTACAGGTCGTGCCGCTCGACACCTTGGCTCCTTGATCGCCTTGTCGCAAAGCCGTTGCGGCGACTGAACGGGTTGGTGCCGTTTCCGCCTTCGCATGGTTGTTATCGGCGATGAGGCCCTTGCAAATATGACAAAAGCAAAACCCCAGGCCAGTCCCGTAGTACGATTTTCCGACTACGGGACTGGCCTGGGGTTTTGCTTTTGGCTGTTTTAGGCGTTTTCAGCGCGGTTTTCCGGGGCTTTCGCCGGTATCGGCGTGGCGCGTTTTGCATCTGCGCGCATGCGGCCGCGCGCGGTGGCACGCCCGGCCGGCCCCGCCAAGTCTTTCGCTTCGAAAATCCTGCGGCTACGATGCGCCGTAGGAGCCCGCAGACGGCGCGGGCCGACGACCAGGAGGAGGTTTGCCATGCTTTACGATGACGCGCGCACCGCGCCGAAGACGGCCGAGGAGCACGAGAGGGACGCCTACGGGTCGACGTACCTGACGGGCGAGGAGGCGAGGAGGATCCTGGCCGCCCACAAGGTGGCCGGCCGCAGCAAGCTGGGTGCCGACGAGGCTCGCCGCATGGCGCGCGAGCAGTGGCCGGACGAGGTGCGGGCCGCCCGCGAGGCGAAGGTTGTTCGGTACCGCTGGCTCGTGGCCGAGGTCTACGCCGCCGGGGCCGCGTACCGCGAAGCGGCCCACGCCGTCCGCGTCCGCATATCGTTCGAAGACGCGGCCGACGCCGATGCCGCCAACGAGGTCTACGAGCGGCTGCAGGAGGCGTACGAGTGCACGCCGGCGAACGTCCACGGGAGGCGCCACGGCAGGATCGGCGGGCCCTCTACTTCGAGGCGATCGTCCCGAAGCGGTAGCGGCGCCTTTCAGGCCCCCGGGGCCTCTTGGATATAGAGGGGGTCTGAAAAGAAACCCCCTCTTTTGCTGCCATTTCGGAACCACAGCAAGCGACGCATCTCGTGTCACGGATATGGTTTCGCTACGCTTCACCATATCCGCGCCCCTCCGATGCAGCTTGCCGGGGCAACCCCGGACCCCAGGGTGGCTTCCCGCCAGGATCGCGCGCCGAGGGGCGCGCGCGGGAAGCCACACGGGCGCGGATACGCCCGCCGGGGGAGACCCCGGGCCCCTGGGCCGCCCAAGACCGCCGCGGGCACGATTATGGGCGTGCATTCATCCGCCGCCATGCCGTCGGGATGGGCATCGTGGAAGGGGTCCGGGCGGTACATGACGTGGCGGGTCGGCTCATCGCCAGCCCTGGGGACCTCGATGGTGCAGCGCCAATCGCCGGCGGCGAGCAGGCGGCGGTACACGGGCTCGGCGCTGTCGCCGTATCCGATCAGGTGCGGCGCCGTGCGCCACCTGAAGCCGGGGCCGTTGAGCCCGCCGATCCTGCCGTGGCGCATGGTGGCATGCGCTTTGCGGGTGGGTATATGCAAACGGGCTGACTGCTCATCAACGTGCGTGCACGGGACCTTAGTCCAGGATATGGCCGTCGAGGCTGAAGGTTACCACCTGCCACGGAATGAACCTGCCTGACGCCTTCAATGCATTGATCGCCGCGTTTTCAAGGCCTCCGCAGCAGGGCACCTCCATACGCGTGATGGTGACTGATTTGACGTCGTTATTGGCGATGATCCGCGTGAGCTTATCGGCGTAGTCCACGGCGTCGAGCTTGGGGCATCCGATGAGCGCCACCTTGTTGCGCATGAACTCGGCATGGAAGTTGCCATAGGCATAGGCGCAGCAATCTGCGGCAATGAGCAGATTCGCGCCATGGAAATACGGAGCCTGTGTGGGCGCAAGCTTGATTTGCACAGGCCAATTGCCCAGCTCGGACGGCTTGGGGGACGAGGCGACGGGCACCTGGGCTTCTTGGGCCTGCGCCGGGGCGCCAACCTCTGTCGCGGACGGTGCCGGCGTGGTCGATCTCCCGCGATCGAACGAGCGTATGGCCGAACCAGGACAGCCGCCCGCATGGGGGGCGTGCTCGTGAGCGGCGGGTGACGTCGCGCGCCCGCCTTCAATATTGCCGTTCGCCGCGTTCAACATGCTCTGCTTCCTTTCCAT
Source organism: uncultured Collinsella sp. (assembly GCA_958427145.1). Classification (GTDB taxonomy): domain Bacteria; phylum Actinomycetota; class Coriobacteriia; order Coriobacteriales; family Coriobacteriaceae; genus Collinsella. The sequence goes on along the minus strand of CAUAAZ010000041.1, from coordinate 11,615 downwards.
ATTGGCCTTAACTGCGGCCTCGTCGTAGGCGGCTGCCTCGCGCTCGATGAAGGTGATGGCGCCCGTGGGGCAGCTGGGAAGGCAGTCTCCGAAGCCGTCGCAGTAGTCATCGCGTGTGAGTTTTGCCTTGCCGCCGATTATTTCGATGGCGCCTTCATGGCATGCGTTAGCGCATAGGCCGCAGCCGTTGCATTTCTCTTCGTCGATCTGGATAACCGTGCGAATCATGGGTCCCCCTGAATGATTGCGTGCGTTGTCTGTTGGGGAAATTGTAAAGAGGCCTCGAAAGACTGTATGTTGTAATTACAACATAGTGAGAATTTGCGAGAGCGAATGATGTGCTCGCGCGATCATCCGTCCGCCGTCGCGTTTCGGGCAGACGGCCTGGTTTCGACAGATCCTCTCACGATGTACTCGCCGTGCAGCGTTTCGTCCTTGTTGAGGAAGTACATGTACTCGACACGGACTTCGTCGCCGATGCTTAGATCGTCGAACGATATGATTCTATGCTCGATCCTTTCGGAAAAGCCGAATGCGTACACGCTTCCGCTGTTCAGACCGTATCCCGGGGTCGCTATTTTGACTTCGGCCGTTTCCAAATCCCTGTCTAGGGAAATTATGACACCGTCCGCGAAATGAAGGGCGTCCGTTAGGCCGCCAGTGGAATATTCCTCAGGGCTTTTTTCGCTTTTCTTTTTAACATCGCTCACGTTTTCGAAGCTCTCCTGATTTGTCGTGGCGGTCGTGCTGTTGTTGTCATTTGTCGTAACCGCAATGAGGGAAACCGAAATCAAAGCGGCTACGACAAACGCTATGGCTAGGATTGGCACGATGCGGGCGCGATTCGACATATCAGAAGAAATCAGTTGATGAACTCGAGCGTTTCACCAGGAAAAACGCCGTTTTTATATTTTGAATCGAAGTACCCGGCCCTTACCCGCCGGCCTATTTTCGCGCTTCGAATCGACGATGGCGACACCTGGCATACGCCTGTATATTCGACGACTATGGTTTCGCCGCCATATTTTTGGTTGCCGTCAAGGTTGATCGTCGTTGTAAGCGCGTCTTCGTCGATGTCGGTTATTTCTCCCGTACTAAACGTTATGCACGACATCGGACCGCCGCTCGTCAAGCCATCTTCCATCGGCATCTGATTCGCTCCCGTTTCATCGTTTGCTGAAGTGCATCCGCTTATCGTCGATGCGATAACAGCTGCTGCGGCGAGCTTTACGAATGTCCTTCTGTCCATAGGTGTTTCCCCTTCTGCGAAGGTAGGTCTTTATGGCATGCAGGGATTCGAATCCTTTTATGAGGATAAACGGGAAACGCTGCTTGGTTTGAGCCAGGTTAAAAGGTCTCGGCAAACGGTTTCTGGGCCCTATGTCATAGTCCCGTATAGAACACCCTCGGGGAGGGCTTTTAGGATGGCCAAAAAGAAGTTGACGGCGAGATCCGCCGCGAGATGGCCTTCGATGACACGTTCAGCGAGCCCGACGACGCCGTTCTTAGCGTTTGCGATATGCGGTAGACCTCGCCGAGCCCGTCTTCTCGATGGTCCCGTCATCTTGGAGCTTCTTGAGGACGCGCTCGACCGTTCGCTTGCTTATGGACGGGTTCGCATCCATGATGTCCCGCTTCGTCGCTGCGCCGACGAGCTGCTCGAAATATGCGCGCAGCATGCCTTCGCCGCTTTTGGGGCCCGCTGCAATGGCGAATCTCCTGTCAAGCTCCTTGTAGCAGGCCGTCATCACGCCGAGCATGTAGGTCACGAACGGGGTGTAGTCGTTCTCGCCATCCTGCCACCCGGCGGAGCTTGCGCCGAGCGCCTCATAGTACGTTTCCTTCGATCTTTCGATTTCCTTTTCGATCGATACGTATTTTCCGACCGTGTATCCGCATCGGTATAGGAGGAGCAGGGTGAGCAGCCTGCTCATGCGCCCGTTCCCGTCGTTGAACGGGTGGATGCTCACGAAATCGAACACGAACACCAGCGACACGAGGACGGGATCGTACGTTCCGGCTTCGATTTGCGCTCGGTATTCCCTGCAGATGGCGTCTACCGCCGCCGGAGTCGCGGCGGCGCTCGTAGGCCTGAACCTTGCGACCATCTCCCCGCTGGCCGACCTCTCGGCGATCACGTTGTCGGAATCCTTCCACCTTCCCGAGAACGAGTCGCCATTGAACCTGTACAGGTCGCGATGGAGCTGCAGGATCACGCCGGGTGTCACGGGTATGGCATCGTGCCTTTCGTGGATCGTGTCGAGCACGAACCTGTATCCGGCTATCTCGCGCTCGTCTCGATTCTTCGGTTCGGCCTTTTCGGCCATCAGGTCGCGAAGCCTTTTGTCCGAGGTCGCGATATTCTCGATTTTGTTTGACGCGCTCGTGCTCTGTATTTTTGCGACCTCGACGAGGCTTTCCAGCACGTCCGGCCTTGTCGCCTCGTAAAGCGCTTGTTTTCCGCGGTGCTCCCTCATATCGCCGATAGACGACATGATTTCGGGCGACATAAGGGTGCTGAGCTGCCTCGAATAGTCGAATTGGGCCATGGAGTATCTTCGCCACATTCCTTGTATCTTCGCCAAATATAAATAATATGGCGAAGATACTCCATATGTGGCGAAGATACAAGGGTAGATGTCTTCCTGCGTGCAACGCCATCGGGGAGGGCTTTGAGGATGGCTCCCGGGCGGTCGGTTTCGGCCGCCTTTTCCAATCCCCGAAGGTGTTCAGAAATACTGTATTGATAATATACCCCCCCATAAGGGGTTTTAGGGGTTCAAAGGGCAGGCCCCTTGCTTTTGCCGTGGGTGTTACAATAAACTGTATTGATAATATACCCCCCATAAGGGGTTTTAGGGGTTCAAAGGGGTCGCCATGTCTCTTCCAGAAGGTCTCACCGACTACGTCTCGATCCTCGAGCACTTCGGTGCCTACGAGGTGTCGGCGATGGAGCTCTATGGCGACGTGTTCAAGCTTGGGACGGGGTTTTTGACGAAGGCCGGGGAGCACAGGGACAGCCACGAGTTCAACGGCAACCCGATCATCCTCGGCTCGTTCGACGAGAAGATCCGCCGCGAGATGGTGTTCGAGGACACCTTCGAGGAGCAGCTGCGGAGGTTCCAGGAGCAGGCCGACTGGGCGATCTTGAACGGCCTGACGTACTGGGGGCGCGTCAACGATGGGCAGCACCAGAACAAGCTGTGCGCCTTCGTGTTCGACTACGACATCGACAAGCAGAAGCAGGAGCCGAAGAAGCTCTACAACTTCCTCTACGGCGCGTTCTCCGAGTCAAAGCTCTACCCTATACCCAACTACATGGTCCTGAGCAGCCACAACGTGCACCTGTACTATGTTCTTGAAGAGCCTTTGGACCTGTTCCCCGTCGTGAAGACTCAGGCGAAGAAGCTCAAGCACGAGCTCTCGCGCATCATGATGAACATGTACACCACAAACATCGAGAAGCCTGATGCGCAGGGCATCAACCAGGGCTTCCGCATCGTCGGCGGCAGGACCAAGGACGCCGAGGGCGTGGCATTCCCCACCGTGCGGGCGTTCAGGCTCAACGAGCACCCGTTTTCCATCGAGGAGCTCAACGAGCGGGTGCCGGAGGACGCCCGCGTGCAGCCCGGCAGGAAGTCGAAATACACCATCGAGCAGGTGAAAGAGCTGTTCCCCGAGTGGTACGAGCAGGTCATCGTGGGCGGCGAGCGCACCGCTGGGCATTGGGTCGTGAAGGAGGACCTGTACAACTGGTGGCTCAAGAAGGCCTACGACGAAGGTGTGCCCGGGCATCGCTACTACTGCGTGATGGCGCTCGCGGTGTTCGCCGCGAAGTGCGGCATCCTCAATAAGAAGCGCGTGCGCCGCGACGCCGAGAGCCTGATGGGCAAGTTCAACGACTTCGCGGGAGCCGAGCCGTTCACCGAGGACGACGTGAAGAGCGCCCTTGAGTGCCTCGACCTGCGCTTCTGCAACTTCTCGCGCGATGAGCTGGCAAACTATACCGGCGTGCCAATGCCTGCAAATAGGCGGAACTACCGAAAACAAGCCGAGCATCTGCGGCGAGCACGAGCGGTGCAGTCGGTTGATTATCCAAATGGTGAATGGCGCAACAAGGATGGTCGGCCGAAAGGTAGTGGTACTAAGGCCGACGTAATACGCGCTTACGCCGCAGAGAACCCAGGCGCGAGCCAGCGAGCCATAGCCGAGGCGCTCGGGGTGTCCCCTACGACGGTCAACAAATGGATGAAGGGTGTACGACAATCGTAAACACCCGTTTTAACTGGGCGAACGGCCTGTTTTCAGGAAAGATGGTGGTGATATGTCTCAGGTGCGATTCGAGCTGTACGGGCCGGAATCCGAGAAGGCGAGAAAATATTGGTGCGACGCCGTCGACGAGATCTCCGACGCCGTCGTCGAGCTCAACGAATGGTCTGCCCGCGACGACGTCGTCCTGGTCCCCGGGTCGCATGACGGGTCCGCCGTCGTCAGCCTGGACGACATCGGCTCGTTCGTCGAGACGTGGGGGCAGATACGCTGCCCCGTCTTCTACGACTTATCGTTCTCCGCCTGCCTGGCGGACCGGGAAATAGACTTCGAAAACCTAGATGACGGGCTGATCGGCTACCCGGAAGAGCTCCTGGACCGCATCGCACGCCCTTTGCTGAGGGGATGGGCTCAGCACGAGCGCAAACGTCCGACGGATGTGCCCTTGGGAGTGGAGGTTTTCTTCCCTTGGCAGGGCGTCGTCGTCTCGTTTCTGCTTGTTTCCGGCTATTGCTTCACGCCAGGGATGTACCTGAACCGCCTGGACGAGGAAGGGCAGGTATCAGAAAAGGTTAGATCGTGCGAAGAAGACTACAGCCGCGAGGCGAGCGAACGGCTAGAGCGTGCGAAGGAAAGGCTTCGCGAGTTTCTGCTGAACGACCCGATGTTCGAGAAGTGCACCAACAAGGAACTGAGAAGGGAATACATAGATCGCCATATAGACGACCCCTTGTTCCTCGATGTCTACTCGAGAGACTCGCCGTCCGACCCCAATCGCTGCTTCTTCATCTACGTCGCCCTTGCTGATCTGACGGGGTTCTACCAAGCAGAAATCCGCCCGAGACTCAGAATGAGAAAACAAGGCCAGTAATGACTCCGATGTCGTTGTCTCGGGTGCCGGTGAGGCGCCTATGGCGGCAGTTTGCCGCATAGTGCTTAAAGTCAATGTTTTCCCAGGTAAAACAGGTACCTATGAACTTCATAGGTACCTGATAAAATGGGTACCTATGAACTTCATAGGTACCTGACTGGAGATCCGATGCCGAAGCAGATCAGCAAAGACAAAAGGCAGATTAGCGTTGTCCTCACAATCGACCAGATCAAGCGTCTTGACGGTCGGGCCGCAGAACTCGGCACGAACCGCACCGCGCTGATCTCCGAGGCCGTCGACGCGCTCCTCGATGGCCACGCCTCCGATGGCTCGTCTGCAGACTCGGCCAAGATTGAGACGATTATCGCCAAGCTCGATGGGCTCGCAGCGAACCAGGCCGCAATCAAGGCGGACCAGGTGACGCATACGACCTTGCTTGCCGACGCGATCAGGAACCAGCCCATAGCCGTGCAGCAGCAGGAGCTTCCCGCGCCGGAGGTGACCGACGCCGACGTGCAGGCCTACATCCGCGCCCGCCGCCCCGACATCGAGCTCGATGTGTTCGGCGACCCGGTGACCCCCAAGCGCAAGGGCCTCGTCTCCCGCATCCTCGGCCGAGGTTGAGCGCGCCGTTTCGAGCGTGGCGACATAGGGGTGCGCCGGCAAAGCCCGTGGTATCTAGCCGGGACTGACGCCGAAGGGCGGGCAAAGCGTTTCTCGAGAAGGGATTCCGATATGGACAGAATGGTCTACAAAGGGTACGAATCGACCCCGAAGCATGATGCCGAGTGCGGCGTCTTCTACGGCCTGGTCGACGGAATCGACGGCCTTTGCGAGTACGAGTCGGAGACCGCGGAGGGCATCGAGAAGGCGTTCCGCGACGCCGTCGACGACTACATCGACGCATGCCGTGAGTCGTCGCAGCGCAAGGGGGAGGCTCGGGTGAAGGACACATGCCCTTACTGCGAGGCTGGGATGATCGAGACCGACGAGGCTTTCTCCCTAGAGGGCCTAGAGGGCCCGAACGGACCGATCACGATAACGGGGGTCCATCACAACAAGTGCCCGGAATGCGGCGAGATAACGTTCGGGCCCAGGCACTTGACCGAAATGCACGAGTTCAAATTGAGCCATCGTTCCATGTTCCCCTAGGCTACGTTGTCGGATGCGATGCAAGGAGGCGCTCGCTATGCGTGAGATCTGCCCATCGTGCGGCAAGGACATGGTCGCGACCACGGAGGCGTTCGAGGTCAACGGGGACGCCGTGCGCGGCATCCCCCACCTCTTGTGCCCAAGCTGCGGCGAGGCGACCTTCACCCCAGAGCAGCTGGACATGGTGTTCGGCTACCGAACAGCGCAGAAGCAGCTGAAGTTGGATGCGATGCAGGGAGGCGGTCGGCGATGAATGATCGTCGTCCTCGCTGTGCGGCCGAGACGATCGAGATCGACGAGGCTTTCGCTTCCGAGGCGGAGGCCTGCGATTTCGCCGAAGCTGCGGCAATGGACGTGATCGACGGCCTTTGCGAGTACGCCCGCTGCGGCGTGCGCTTCGTGGACATCAGGTACGCTGACGAATGTTTAGGCGGCGATTCCGTGTGAGAGGCGAGCCAAGATGAAGCATTTCTTCATGGAGATAGACGGCATGACCGTCACATATGGCGACATCGTCAAAGGGCGGCTGTGCGACGCGGTCCCCTATTACGTCGAGCGCGACAACGGCGAAGGGGACTTCGATTTCGCCCAGGGCTCGCTCCCGACCTGCACCCCCGTGAAGAGCAAGGGTTTCGCCGAATCGGAGCTGTGGGATATCGAGTCGTTCATGAGGGACAACATGCACAACATCTACGACCAGATCCGCGGCGAGGGGGCATGGGCATGACGTCGATATGCTTCCGCGATGGCGATGAATCCAATGGGTATCCGAAGCCCATGGACCCAAAGGACGTCGAAGCGAGAATCGTCGGCAAAGCCGACGAACATGGCCGCACCGTGCTTCCCGCCGAGGAATACTGCGAGGAGGACGATGTCTATGACGAGCTCTACCCCGCGCCCGCAAGCCATGATCTGTAAAACCCCAGGTCAGCCCTGCAGTCTGATTTTCCGACTGCAGGGCTGACCTGGGGTTTTGCTTTCGGCTGTTTCGGCCGTTTTCGGTGTTGCCGCCGATTGCCGCCAGGACGCATTCCGCGCCATTCTGAAAAAATTTCTCAAAAATTCTTGCCTCGCGTGCCCGCGTCTTTATAACGCGGGCGCGTTTTCGTATGACGCGCAGGCGGGTGCGCGCGGTGGCACGCCGGGGCGGCGCCGCCAAGACTTTCGCTTCGATTTTTTAACGCGTAGCATGCGCCGCAACAGCCCGCAGACGGCGCGGGCCGACGACCGAGGAGGTGCGGAGATGATCAAGATCAGGGTCCAGGGCCTGCCCGACGAGGTGGCCGAGTTCGCGGATGCGCTGGAGGCCGCCGGATGCGTCCTGGAGCGCAGCGAACCGTACGTCAACAGGGGCGCAAGCCGATGCGTCCGTGTCTACATCGACGCCGAGAAACCCGCCGCAGACGGCGGCGCGCGAGAGATCGAGGAGGGATAGCCATGGGGGAGAACGACGAGATTGAGCTGCGGCGCGAGGCTAGGCGCATCGCCGACAGGAGACGCCGCGACCGCCTGCGCTGCCCCCGCTGCGGGCGGGCCGTCGCCGAGACGGTCCGCGAGGCGCGCGAGGCCTGCCTGCGGGCCGGCACGTGGCACGAGGCCGACGACTACGTGATCATGTGTCCCGAGTGCAAGGCGCGGGAGGATGCGGAGGAGGAGCGCGCCCGCCGCGTCGCGCTGGAGGACCGGCGGGCGGCGCTGGCGACGGCCGTAAAGGAGCCCGTGCCCCACGTCGAGGGGCCGCTGCCGGCCACCATCGCGATCGGCGTCGAGACGACCGGCCTGCGCTGCTGGAGCGATCACCTGCTCACGGTGGGAATAGTCGACGGCGAGGGTGCAGAGGTGGCCAGCTTCAAGATCTGCCCGCCGCCGCAGTGCTATGAGTGGCCGGAGGCAGAGGAGGTCAACGGCATCGCGCCGGCAGACACGGTGACGTGGCCGGCGATCGAGGACGTGCGCCCGGAGCTGCAGCGCATCCTCAACGCCGCCGAGGTGGTGATCGGCTACAACGTCGGCCTCGACATCGAGTTCCTGAGGGCAGCGGGCATCGCGCTGCCGGATTGCGACTACGTGGACGTCATGGCCATGTTCGCGCCGGTCTTCGGGCTGCGGGACGACTACCACGGGGGATACAGGTGGCAGAGACTGGCCACCGCCGCCGCGTACGTGGGCCACGACTGGGACGCGGAGGGGGCGCACAACGCGCTGGCCGACTGCCGCGCCACGCTGGCGGTGCTGCGCTGGCTCGAGGAGCACGAGGGAGAGGAGGTCGACCGCCGCGAGCAGGGCGCGCGCCGCGCTGCCGCATGGAGGCGGCTCGACGCGGCCGAGGCGGAGGAGCTGTAACGAAAGGGCCGTTCGATGTAGCGAACGGCCCTTTTTCCCTGTCTCGCGCCCTTGCCGGGGTTCATGCAGAACGGCCTGCCGTCGACCTCGATCAACTCGACGTTGCCGTACGGCCACGCCAGGCCCGGAAGCGAAACAAGGCGGGGTATGCTGCTCCGTCGCCGATGCCTCCGATATCCCAGAAACGATGTCCGACGACCCCTGTCCGGTTACCGGTTCCTTGCGCCAGCCGCCTCTCCGCCGGTTCGTGCGCGAAGACGTCCTCGCCATCCGTCTCGCTCGGCGAAAAATCGTTGGTTACAGGATAAGGACGTACGACGCGAAGCGTCTATATTGCGATTTTCGGCAAGCCGAAAACGGGGTTGAGCAGGCTCAACGCGAAATCTGAAGGCTGTAAGACGGGTCGATTTCGTGTGCTACAAATCATACGTGGGTTGTAGCACAGATTTCGAGAAAATAATCGATGAGCTGCGGAAACGAGATTTTGGCTATGTGCTACAGCAAATTAGCGCGACCTGGGAAAACGCATCGATAACGCCTGGTCGGAAGCGTGCTACAAAGTTTCTGCTGACTCAGGGCCTTTCAAGGTCTTTCGGGCTGCCGTTTCCAAGCGCCGGCGGTGGTTCTGCGGCTGTGCCCAATCAGAAGAAGCCGAGCTGCGAAAACGAAACGGACGTACGTGCTACAAAGCGTGCTACACCCACGAATAAAAATGTGCTACAAATCATCGTTTCCCCTTGTGAATCGCGTGCTACAAAAATCAGCGCAGATTCACGCCCAGAAGCAGCGCGAAAGCGCTTCGATGGGGCGGGATCGGGCAAAGGGGGAGGGCGAGTCGAAAAACCTCGGAACATTCGAGGACTATGATTGACTTTTCCCTGCGAAAATAGAACACAGGTACGTGCTACACCATGTGCTACACCCACGAATGAAAATGTGCTACAGATTCGTGTTTCCGCAGATAAAGCGCGTGCTACGAATCTTTTGCTGAGATTCGCGGATTTCTCGGCTTTTTCAATTGCCTGCTTCCGTTCATCTTGGCGGCGCCGGTGACCGGCTGCGGCGCCGTTCGCTCACGGTACAATGTCGAGCGGGGACGCTTCGCCGCCTGGGCAGCACCACCGCTTAGGAGGTCTGACCATGGATGCAAACACCATCAACGCGACGTGCAACGTTTTACTGGTGGTAATCGGAATCATCGGCCTTTTGCTGGTGAGGAAGGAATGACAACGGCGAACCGCGATTTGGCAAAGAAGAAGCCGGGACACCCTGGAAAGTAGCCCGGCTTTGACGATGTAGAACGCTGCCCAGGCACACTGGGGCGTCCTCATTGCGTATTCTAGCAAGCGCCGGGACGGCTGGCAAACATCCGCCGCTCAAGGAAGGACGGCCCTTCGATGATCGATCTGGTCGCGTACTACGCGAAAAGGAATGACAAGGCGCTGGAAGACGGCGACAAGAGGCTCGCCGTGCGCTACGCGCGCCTGGAGGAGGCCGAGCGCATCGCGCGGTCTGGCAAGCTGTCCGATCGCGAAAGCGCGCTGCTGTCCCCCGACATCGCGTTCATCCACCTCCATGCGGGCGGGCTCGTCGCCGAGTGCGGCTACTGCAGGTGCGTCGTCGACGAGAAGTGGGACTTCTGCCCGAGGTGCGGGGTGCACTTCGTGGACTGCAGGTACGTCGCCGAGTTCGGCGACCTCGACGCTTGATGCGCGTGGCGCGTCGAGCAAGATCGGTCGACGGCTTTCGAAGGACAAGTGACGGCAAACCGCGATTCGAGCTATGAAAAAAAGCCAGGTGACCGTGGAAAGCACCCTGGCTTAATACTGTCGAGAAACGCCGCCCAGTGCGCGGGCCTTGTCATCAAAGCCCGCGCTTTGCGGTTTCGTGGGAGCGAATGATGCGCTTGCGCGATCATTCGCTCGTCGTCGCGTTTCGGGCAGACGGCCTGGTTTCGACGGATCCTCTCACGATGTACTCGCCGTGCAGCGTTTCGTCCTTGTTGAGGAAGTACATGTACTCGACACGGACTTCGTCGCCGATGCTTAGATCGTCGAACGATATGATTCTATGCTCGATCCTTTCGGAAAAGCCGAATGCGTACACGCTTCCGCTGTTCAGACCGTATCCCGGGGTCGCTATTTTGACTTCGGCCGTTTCCAAATCCCTGTCTAGGGAAATTATGACACCGTCCGCGAAATGAAGGGCGTCCGTTAGGCCGCCAGTGGAATATTCCTCAGGGCTTTTTTCGCTTTTCTTTTTAACATCGCTCACGTTTTCGAAGCTCTCCTGATTTGTCGTGGCGGTCGTGCTGTTGTTGTCATTTGTCGTAACCGCAATGAGGGAAACCGAAATCAAAGCGGCTACGACAAACGCTATGGCTAGGATTGGCACGATGCGGGCGCGATTCGACATATCAGAAGAAATCAGTTGATGAACTCGAGCGTTTCACCAGGAAAAACGCCGTTTTTATATTTTGAATCGAAGTACCCGGCCCTTACCCGCCGGCCTATTTTCGCGCTTCGAATCGACGATGGCGACACCTGGCATACGCCTGTATATTCGACGACTATGGTTTCGCCGCCATATTTTTGGTTGCCGTCAAGGTTGATCGTCGTTGTAAGCGCGTCTTCGTCGATGTCGGTTATTTCTCCCGTACTAAACGTTATGCACGACATCGGACCGCCGCTCGTCAAGCCATCTTCCATCGGCATCTGATTCGCTCCCGTTTCATCGTTTGCTGAAGTGCATCCGCTTATCGTCGATGCGATAACAGCTGCTGCGGCGAGCTTTACGAATGTCCTTCTGTCCATAGGTGTTTCCCCTTCTGCGAAGGTAGGTCTTTATGGCATGCAGGGATTCGAATCCTTTTATGAGGATAAACGGGAAACGCTGCTTGGTTTGAGCCAGGTTAAAAGGTCTCGGCAAACGGTTTCTGGGCCCTATGTCATAGTCCCGTATAGAACACCCTCGGGGAGGG
>CAUAAZ010000040.1 GCA_958427145.1 uncultured Collinsella sp. | reverse complement strand
GGCCCTTGCGGCCTAGTCGCTATTTAGGGCGTCCAAGATTTGGGGCGCAGTTCAACACGTACCGGCGGGCATTTTTATAAACGAGCCTTCTATCGACGCAAACCTCTACGCCTCGCGCTCGACCTCACTCACACATTCGTTCTTGATGGTGCCAACGAGCGCCTGCAGCGCATCGACCACGTGCGGGCGAATGTCCCCGCCAATGAGCACGAGCATGATGTCGTCACCTACGGCAAGCTCGCCGCTTGCCAGCCACACGCGCACATAGCCGATACCCGGCATCGCGCGCGTGGCCTCGATAGCAGCCTGCACCTTCTGAGCATCGAAGCCGAACACCATGCCGCCCACCTTGTGGCCCGGCGCCACGCCATCGGTCTCGACACCGCGCGCCTCGGCCTTGGGCGTCGCGCGCACCACACCGTTATGTGTCAGATACATACCGCACGCAGGTGCCGACGAATCGGCCTTGGCCTCGCGCAGCCAAGCATCAACCGAAGGCATCGTTTTGCCATTCTCGAGCATCATTTCTCCCTTACCGTCCCAAATTAGCTACTCTCGGACAATTTATTCATCAACGGGCGTGAGCACCATGACGGCACGCGTGTTGCTCAGCGATAACGAACGACAGGTCACAAGCGTTACAATCTTGGTTGCCGAAGCGGCACGATCGGTGGCATCGCTCGCCACGGCAGAGGCACCGTCGAGCATCTCGGACAGGTAGTTCTTGAGCCCGTCGTCGCCCTCAAAATTGGTCGTGCGCGCCTTGGCATACGTGTCCTCGACCACCTTGGTCGCCAGCGGACGCAGCTTATAGGTGGCGTCGCGCGTGATGTAATACACGTACTCTATGCTGTCGAACGTCGCCTGATCGGTCGTATCCGAGATCACATTGAACATCGATCCGTCGTTCATGTGGTGACCATAGATCGTAGTCTGCTGATCCACCATGCCGGGCGCATTGTCCTCGTAATCCAAGAAGATGGCACCCGATGCGTTGGACGTGCCATCGAACAACGTGTTGAGGTACTTGGAGTTATCAGTAGCCTGCACGACGGGATAGTTAATGTTGGTGCCCGGTGCGTAAATCCAACCGACGACCTCGGGATTTGTCTGGGCAAGGGCATTAAAGTCGATAACCGGCACGCCGCTGGCGTCCTTAGCGGGCGCATATTGCTCTTCGATCTTTTGGTACGACTCGCCCGCCTGCTTGTAACCGATCTGCGCATTGATAAAGATGGCAGCGGCGGCAACAATCAGGCCGATACCGATGATGATGAGCAGAATGGGAATAATGGAGCGGCGCTTTTTGCGCGGCGGCTCGGTGTAATCCGACGGCGCGGCATGCGATGAAGACCGGGGCGGCTTCTTAGCGGTGCTATAAGACGAAGGGCGATACGCAGCCGGCGTATCCTGACGGCGATGGGACGTCGGCGTTACAGAACGCGGCGCGCGCGGCTGCTGAGGAGAGGATGTCCGACCCTGCTGCGCCGCATGGGCAGCACCCGGCTTCGACGGATCGGGAATCTGAGAAGCCTTGAATCGTTTTCCCTGATAGTCGGACATGGCTCTCCTTATACTGCGGTGAAACGGCGGAACGCCTAGGCGTCGGCCATCTCCTGCTTCATCTTCTCGATAACCTTGCGATACTCGGGGTCGCAGGCGCCTAGAATCTGTGTAGCGTAGATGGCGGCATTCTTGGCGCCATTGATGGCAACGCAGGCCACGGGCACACCCGAAGGCATCTGCACCATCGACAGCAGCGAATCCATACCGCCCAGGTCACTTGTCTTCATAGGCACGCCGATAACCGGCAGCGGCGTAAAGGCAGCCACGACACCACCCAGGTGAGCAGCCTTGCCGGCGGCGGCGATAATCACTTTGATACCGCGATCGGCAGCAGTCGAGGCCCACTCGTGGACCTTCGCCGGCGTGCGGTGTGCGCTCGCAATGACGAGCTCATAGGGCACACCAAGCGCCTCGAGCTCGGCGGTGCAGCCTTCCATAACGCCCAGATCGGACTTGGAACCCATGATGATCCCGACAACCGGCTTCTGATCTGCCATAAACAATGACCTCCTGTTGAGAGCGGTGACGCGGCGGATCCGCGACCCTTAACTACTGAGAGTAGTATAGCTGCTCCCGTCCCTGCGGTCCCCGGGTGCCCCGCGTCGGGCTGGGTTTTTATCTTCGCTCCCCTTGCTTCGCAAAGTCGCTCAGACAATAAACCCAGCCCGCCGCGGGGCACCCGGGGACCTACCGGGAATTGCCATGACATACGTTGGCTGAAATATTAACGTGGGATCCGCCGTTCGAACGAACGGCGGATCCCACACTCACTTTTTATTCAGCCCTAGTCATCGCGCAAAGCCCCTTTGGCAGCACACGGTGCAACCGAGTCACCGCAGGCCGGGGCGGGAGGGGCCGAGTTTCCTCCTGAGCGACTCTGCTTGCAGCCGGAGCGAAAGGGGGAAATCTCGGCCCCTCCCGCCCCGGCCGGACAGGTCACACTACACCGTGTGCTGCGGCAGGTCCTGCAGGGCGATGACGTCCATGCCCATGTCGTTGGCGCTACCGTGACCCTGCTGGTCCTCACGCACCGCCTCGATGGCACTCACGTACGTGTTGGCGGCAGACATCGCCGTCACGCAGGTCACGCCACGACGGACGGCCTCGGTGCGCAGTAGATAGCCGTCGCCGCGCGAACCCGGACCATACGGCGTGTTGATGATTACCGCGATCTTGCCATCGGCGATGAGGTCGCCGATGTTGGGACGCTCGCCGTCGTGCGGGCCGCTGATCTTCTCCACAACCTCGCAGGTCACGTTGCCGCCGCGCAGCACGCGCGCCGTGCCCTCGGTGGAGCAGATGTCAAAGCCCAGGTAGCGCAGGATACGGGCGACCGAAAGGATATGACGCTTGTCGCGGTCGCACACGCTAATGAACACCTTACCGGCGCTCGGGTCGGGCAGCTTGTAGTCAATCGCCAGCTGCGTCTTGGCGTATGCCTCGGGATAGCTCTTGGCGATACCCATGACCTCGCCCGTAGACTTCATCTCGGGCCCCAGGATAACGTCGGCGCCCGGGAAACGGCCCCAGGGCATAACGGCTTCCTTCATGCAGAACCAGTCCAGCTGACGCTCGTCGCTCGGCAGACCCAGGCTTGCGATGGAATCGCCTGCCATGATACGCGCCGCGCACTTGGCCAGCGGCACGCCGGTGGCCTTGGAGATAAACGGCACGGTGCGGCTGGCACGCGGGTTGGCCTCGATCACGTAGACGGTCTCGCCCTTGATGGCATACTGCACATTGACCAGGCCGCGTACGCCCAGCGCCATCGCGATGCGGCGCGTGGTCTCGCGAAGCTTTGCCTGCAGGCTCTCGCTAAAGCTGAACGGCGGGATGCAGGTCGCAGAGTCGCCGGAGTGAATACCGGCCTCCTCGATATGCTCCAGAATGCCGCCGATGTAGACCTCTTCGCCATCGCACAGGGCGTCGACATCGGACTCAATCGCACCCTCCAAGAAGCGGTCCAGATACACCGGGTAGTCGGGGCTAATGCGCGCGGCCTCGGCCATGTAATCGCGCAGATGCTCGGCATCGTAGGCGATCATCATGCCGCGGCCGCCCAGCACGTAGCTCGGACGCACCAGCAGCGGGTAGCCGATATGCGCGGCCACGGCCTCGGCCTCCTCAAACGAGGTTGCCTGGCCCGCCGGCGGATACATAATGCCCAGCTTGTCGAGCAGGGCGGCAAAGCGCTCGCGGTCCTCGGCAAAGTCGATGGCATCGGGCTTGGTGCCCATGATGTTCACGCCGCTTTCCTCGAGCATGCGCGCCAGCTTAAGCGGAGTCTGGCCGCCGAGCGTCACCACGACGCCGTCGGGTCGCTCAACGTCGATAACGTCCATGACGTCCTCGTAGGTGAGCGGCTCAAAGTACAGACGGTCGGACGTGTCATAGTCGGTCGAGACGGTCTCGGGATTGCAGTTGACCATGATGGTCTCAAAGCCGCGGGCCGCCAGCGCGTAGCTCGCGTGCACACAGCAGTAATCGAACTCGATACCCTGGCCAATGCGGTTGGGACCGGCGCCCAAGATCATCGCCTTGGGCTTGTCCGCCGGCGTGGTCTCGTCGGGAGCCACGCACTTCTTGGCATCCGGGCTCGTGCGGTAGATGTTCTCGTACGTCTTGTAATGGTACTCCGTGGCGCTCGAGAACTCCGCAGCGCAGGTATCGACCGTCTTCATGCTGGGAACCACGCCAAGGCCCTTGCGATAGGCGCGCACAAAGCGCTCGTCCGAGCCGGTCAGCGCAGCGATCTCGGCGTCGCTCGTGCCGTACTGCTTGAGCAGGCGCATCGCGTCGGCATCGATATCCTCCACACGCAGGCCGCGGATGCTCTCCTGGACCTGCACCATGTCGTTGATACGGTTGAGGTACCACGGATCGATACCGCAGATGGCACGGATACGCGCGACATCCCAGCCGCGGCGCAGGGCCTCGACCACAAAGAAGATGCGATGCTCGGTCGGCGTTGCCACGGCTTGAGCGAGCTCATCGTCGCTCAGTTTGTCGGCTCCTTCCTTGCCACCGGCACAAATGCCCTGATGCCCGTCCTCCAGCGAACGCATAGCCTTGCCAAAGGCCTCCTCAAAGGTGCGGCCGATCGCCATGATCTCGCCCACGGCCTTCATGCGCGTGGTGAGCGTAGGATCAGTGCCCTTGAACTTCTCGAAGGCAAAGCGCGGCACCTTGACGACGCAGTAGTCGATTGTGGGCTCAAAGCAGGCGGGCGTAGCCTTGGTGATGTCGTTGACGATCTCGTCGAGCGTATAGCCCACGGCCAGGCGAGCGGCGGCCTTGGCGATGGGGAAACCCGTGGCCTTGGAGGCCAGCGCGGACGAGCGGCTCACGCGCGGGTTCATCTCGATGACGATCAGGCGGCCGGTGTTGGGGTTCACGGCAAACTGCACGTTGGAGCCGCCGGTCTCGACGCCGATCTTCTCCAGAATGGCGAGCGAGGCCACGCGCATGCGCTGATACTCCAGGTCGGAGAGCGTCTGCGCCGGCGCCACGGTGATGGAGTCGCCGGTATGCACGCCCATGGGGTCGAGGTTCTCGATGGAGCACACGATGATGCCGTTGCCGGCGTGGTCACGCATGACCTCCATCTCGTACTCTTTCCAGCCCTCGATGGACTCCTCGACCAGCACCTCGTGGGCGGGCGAGAGCTCGAGGCCCTGGCTCACGATGGAGACGAGCTCCTCGTGAGTGTGAGCGATGCCGCCGCCGGCGCCGCCGAGGGTAAAGCTCGGGCGCAGTACGCAGGGATAGCCCACGCGCTCGGCGATAGCCTCGGCGTCGGCCACGCTGTAGGCATAGCCCGAGCGTGCGACCTCCAGGCCAATCTCGGCCATGGCCTCGTTAAAGAGCTTGCGGTCCTCGCCGCGCTCGATGGCGGCCAGGTCGCAGCCGATCATCTCGACGCCGTACTTGTCGAGCGTGCCGTCTTTCGCCAGCTCGACGGCGGCGTTCAGACCGGTCTGGCCGCCCAGCGTGGGCAGCAGCGCGTCCGGACGCTCTTTCTTGATCACGCGCTCGATAAACTCGGCGGTGATGGGCTCGACATAGGTGCGGTCGGCAAGACCCGGGTCGGTCATGATGGTCGCCGGGTTGGAGTTGACCAGGATGACCTCAAAGCCATCCTCCTTGAGCACCTTGCAGGCCTGGGCGCCGGAGTAGTCGAACTCGCAGGCCTGGCCGATGACGATGGGGCCCGAACCAATGACAAGGATGCGCTTGATGTCAGTACGTTTCGGCATGTTAGTTCTCCTCGGTCTCAGCGGTCTCGGACTCAGCAAAGTTCCAGCCGGCAAGGCGGTCCTTCGCGGTGTCGATGTCCAGGTAGTTCTCCTCGCCGTCCATGAGTCGCGTAAAGGCGGTAAAGAGATAGTGGGCATCGGTGGGGCCAGGCGAGGCCTCGGGGTGGTACTGGACCGAGAAGCACGGGGCGTCGAGCAGCTGGATGCCCTCGGCGGTGCCGTCGTTGAGGTTCACATGTGTCAGGCGAATGCGGCCAAAGCGCTCGTTCATCACGACCGGCGCGATTCCGCGGCGCACCCAGACGCGCAGATCTCCATCGGCCGCATGCTCGGTCTCGCCGCCGGAAAGCTCGGGGACAAGCTTGCCCAAGCTGGGGAACAGCAGGCCAAAGCCATGGTTTTGCGCGGTGATCTCCACGCGACGGCTTACCAGGTT
This sequence comes from uncultured Collinsella sp., assembly GCA_958427145.1. Taxonomy (GTDB): domain Bacteria; phylum Actinomycetota; class Coriobacteriia; order Coriobacteriales; family Coriobacteriaceae; genus Collinsella. The sequence goes on along the minus strand of CAUAAZ010000040.1, from coordinate 11,712 downwards.
CATGACCGGCTGGTTGCCGCCGCGGTGACCGAACTTAAGCTTTTCCATCTGGGCGCCGCAGGCCAGGCTGATCATCTGGTGACCAAGACAAATACCAAAGACCGGCACCTTGCCGATCAGCTGCTGCACCTGCTCGTAGGTCTCCACCACGGCGTCGGGGTCGCCGGGGCCATTGGACAAAAAGACGCCGTCGGGATTCATGTCGAGTACCTGCTGGGCGGGCGTATCCCACGGCACGACAGTAAGGTCGCAGCCAGCGCGGACGAGGCCCTCCAGAATGCCGCACTTGACGCCGCAGTCGTAGGCGACCACTTTGTGGCGGGCAGGAGCGGCAGGGGCAAGCGCAAAGTCATGCGTGGCAGGCAGATCGGCGGCCACAAACTCGTGAGGCGCGGGGCAGCTCACGGTCTTGACCAGGTTCTCGCCTACCAGCGTGGGCGCTGCGGCCAGACGCTCGGCAAGCTCGTCGACGTCGAAAATCTCGGTCGAGATAATGCCCATCTTGGAACCATTGTCGCGCAGATGGCGCACCAGAGCGCGGGTGTCGACACCCTCGATAGCGACGATGCCGTGAGCGCGCAGGTACTCCGGCACGCTGACGGCCGAGCGCCAGTTAGAAGGCGTGGCGCACATATCGCGAACGATCATGCCGCGCATAGCCGGAGCGCTCGCAGGGCGCACGGCGTCGCCGGGGAAGGCCGACTGGACATCGGTCTCGTCGATACCGTAGTTGCCGATCTGCGGATAGGTCATGGTTACGATTTGGCCGGCATAACTCGGGTCGGTCATGACCTCAAAGTAACCCTCGAGCGAGGTGTTGAAGCAGACCTCGCCGGTCGCGGTGCCCTCGGCGCCGCATGCACGTCCATAAAAAATGGTCCCATCCTCAAGATACAGGATGCAGGGACCGCAGGTGCCCTTGCTGGTTTTGGCCAGCATACGCTGGCAAAGCTCGCTGGGCGCGAAGGTGCGGGCGGTAGTGCCCGCGGTATGGTTGTTCGCCATAATTCTCCTTCCCGGTCTCACAGGACCGGCTTAAAGGTGTGTAGTTAGGCCTCGCGGTATTGTAACCGCAAGCATGCCTCATGGCGTTAATTTCATCGAAATGTTTACGAAATGATAATTATGACTTTCTATGCATAATGATAATTTAATCCCCGTCCCAGAAAAATTATCCCGCGTGGGCTTGTGGCTCACGCGGGATAATGGCCTCTTACTTTTTCTTGTCCTGCTCCAGCAGTTCGGACGGTGTGCGATCGGGCTTGCCGCCGCGGAAAATCTCGCGGCCATGCAGACGATGCTCCAGGTCACGTTCGGCCTTTTCCTCGTCAATCTTGGTCTGGCTCACCACCGGGTCCTCAATCAACGACGACACCGAGTTCACCTGCTTCTGAATGCGCTCGGCGATGGTGTCATCCATACTCACGATGCGCATCTTCCAGTCGATACTCGTGGCGTTGGATGAGCTCTTGGTCCACACGAACGTCAAAATGGCGCTCTGGTGGCCGCGCGCGGGGAACATGCCAAAGAAGGAATCGTGCTGAATGTTGCTATCCTCGTCGATATAGGCGTGAACGTTATACACCACGCGGTCGATCTTATCGTTGAGTAACGCGTTGGTCGCAAGCGCCGCGGCCTGAATCTGCCCGTTGGACAGCAGCTCGAGCTCGTTGGCAGACGATGTGTCCAACACCGTCACCTCGACCGTGCCCGTGCGTTCATCGGCTTCATCGACGGTGAAGTCGAGCGGGAACTGCGTAAAGCCGTTGCCCCATTCAAGTCCACCCTTCAGCGCCGTCGAAACGGTATCGACCGAAACGCTCTCGGACAGGTTGGCGGTGTTCAGACGGCGCATCACGCCGTAGCCAATCTGCATGCCCACGATCAGCACCAAAATACCAATGACCACGGCCATCGCGGTCTTCGTAATGGTATGGCTCACCTGCGAACCCGAAGGATCGTCCTCGGACAGCGGGTCGATATGTTTTGCCTGGCTCGCGCGGTCCTCGCTGCGCAGCTGCGCTAGCGCCGCTTTGTCACCGCGCTTGACGGCGGCCTCTTTCTCGCGCATGCGCTCGGTACGCTTTTTGGCAAGCGTAGGATCCAAGACGCCGGATGCATCGATTTCGGAGAATAACTCCGTCACTTCTTCCGGAGTCAAAGGGTTCTTATCAGCCATGATCTTCCTGTCATATCAATCAGTCGAGCTCGTGCGCACGCGCACCTTCGAACTGCATTCGATAGTAACGGGCATAGGTGCCGCCACGGGCGAGAAGCTCCTCGTGCGTGCCACGCTCCACAACGCGACCATGCTCAACGGTCGCAATCTCATCGGCATGCTTAATGGTCGAAAGACGGTGGGCGATGATAATCGTGGTGCGGCCGCGTGCCAGCTCTTCGAGTGACTCCTGCACCGCCTCCTCGCTCTCGTTATCCAAAGCACTCGTCGCCTCGTCCAAAATCAGGATCTTGGGGTTCTTGAGAAACACGCGCGCGATGGCAACGCGCTGCTTCTGTCCGCCCGAAAGACGGCTGCCGCGCTCGCCCACCACGGTGTCGTAGCCCTGCGGAAGCGACTCGATAAAGGCATCGATGTTGGCGCGACGGGCGGCCTCGGCGATCTCTTCTGCCGTAGCGCCCGGCTTGCCGTAGGCGATGTTCTCGCCAATCGTACCGTCAAACAGGTAGACATCCTGCTGCACCAGGCCGATGGCGCGACGCAGGCTCTGCTGCGTCACATCACGCACGTCCTGGCCGTCGATGCTAATGGATCCGGCAGCCACGTCATAAAAGCGCGGCAGCAGCGAACAGGTCGTGGACTTGCCACCGCCCGAAGGGCCAACCAAAGCGATGGTCTGCCCGGGCTTGATGGACAGGTCCATATGGTCGATAACGGGACGCTCGTCGGCATCGCCCTCGCCCAGCTCAACATCCTCGTAGTTAAAGCACACGTCGTGATACTCCACGGCGCCGGCAGTCACCTGCAGATCCGTAGCGCCCGGCTTGTCCTGGATATCCGGCGCGGTCGAAAGCACCTCGTCCATACGCTTAAAGCCGGCGATAGCCTTCTGATACGTTTCGGCCGAATTGACGAGTGTCTCGAGCGGCGTGCAGAACAGCGAAATATAGAGTGCAAAGGTCGCCATATCGACCGCCTGCAGCTGTCCCTGGGCGACCAGCCAGCCGCCCAGCAGCACCACGATCACATAGAGCACACCAGAGAGCAGGCCATACGTCGCGGTATAGACGCCCATGGCGTGATACATGTTCTCCTTGGACGAAAGATAGCGATTGTTGGAGGCGCGGAACTTGGCACGCTCGGTCTCCTCGTTGGCAAAGCTCTTGACTACGCGCATGCCCGCCAGCGAATCCTGCAGCTGCGCATTGATGCCACTGATCTTTTTGCGGTTGTCGCTAAAGACCTCGCGCATACGCATGTTCTGCCAAAACATGATGACCGCAAACGCCGCCGTCACCACAGCCATGGCAAGTGCCAGCACCGGGGCGATGGTAAAGAGGATCACAAACGAGCCGATAATCTCGATGCCGCAGATGATGATCCACTCGGGCACGTGATGCGCCGCCTCGCAGATATCGAACAGATCGTTGACCACGCGGCTCATCATGTCGCCCGAGCTGTTGCGGTCGAAGTACGCAAAGCTAAAGCGCTCATACTGGTCGAACAGGTCCTCGCGCATCTTGGACTCCATGCGCGCGCCCATCACGTGACCCCAATAGCTCACAAAGTAGCGGCAGGCGCAGCGAACGGCATACATCAGCACCAGCCCCACCGCGATCATACCGAGCGCCTGCATAATGGCAGCCTGGCCCTGGGTAAACAGCCCACCGGTCAAATTGCGCAGGATAATGGGGAACGCCAGGTCAATGGCAGCAAGCACCAGAGCACAAACAGTATCAGCAACAAAAAGCCCCATCTGGGGCTCGTAATACGAAAGAAACCTCTTCAGCATGTGATCCTCAAAGAAATATCAGCAACGTAAGGCCCTGGGACAAAGCAATCAGTAGTACTTGTCCCAGGGCTATCCCCACTCGTTAAAGCTCCGTGCCCCCAAGGCGGTGTGCGATGCTGTCGCAGGCCAAGGCGCCCACGACGGTCTTGGCGTCTTCGATCTTGCCGTCGAGTACGGCGTCGATCAGCTCGTGCAGCGGCACCAGGTCCACGTTGACAAACTCGTCATCATCGGGGTTGGGCGCATCAAACTCGAGCTTGGTAGCCAAGTAGATGTGGATAATCTCATCGCAAAAACCACAGGACGTGACAATCGACGTCAAAAAGCGAATGCGACCAGCCCTAAAGCCCGTCTCCTCATGCAGCTCGCGCTTGGCGCAATCGAGCGGGTCCTCGCCTGGATCGAGCTTGCCGGCGGGAATCTCGACCGTCACGCGGTCGATGGCGGTGCGGTACTGACGCACCAGTACGATCTTGCCGCTCTCGGTCAGTGCCACAACAGCCGCCGCACCCGGATGGCGAACGATATCGCGGGCGCTGCGGCGACCGTTGGGCAGCTCAACCTCAAGACGGTGGACGTCGAGGATCTTGCCCTTCCAGGCGCACTCCTCCGAAAGAATCTTCTCGTGCAGCTCGGCATCGTGCGGGTCGTCATCGCCCAGCACCAGCGCCGGCTCGTCAGCGACCTCGCCACCAGGCTCGCCCTCGGCGTGCCCATACACGCGGCTGTCCTCTTCGACGATCTGCGCGTCCACGAGCTCTTCGTTCTTCTCGTCCATCCGTCTCATTCCTCTCGGATTTTAGGCATCCCAGGCGTCGCGGCCGCGCAGCGCGCGCAGGCCGATGTCGTGACGCAGGGTCTTGCCCTCAAAATCAATCTTCTCGCAGGCCTCGTAGGCAAGGTTGCGGGCGTTCTCAAACGTATCGCCCAGCGCGGTCACGGCAAGCACGCGGCCACCATTGGTCACGAGCTGGCCGTCCACCACGGCAGTGCCCGCGTGGTACACGGTCACGTTCTCCATGGCCTCGGCATCGGCGATACCGGTAATGACCTTGCCTTTCTCGTAGCTGCCGGGATAACCCGCGCTCGTCAGGACAACGGCCACGGCCCACTCGTCGCGCCAGTCGAGTTCAATCTGCTCGAGCTCGCAGTTGGCGCAGGCGAGCATGACCTCGACCAGGTCGTTCTTAAGGCGCGGCAGAACGACCTGCGTCTCGGGGTCGCCAAAGCGGGCATTGAACTCCAGCACCTTGGGGCCGGCAGGCGTGAGCATAAAGCCGCCGTACAGGCAGCCGCGGTAGTCGATACCCTCGGCAGCGAGCTCGGCCACGGTCTGCTCCATGACCTTCACCATGGTGGCGTGCTCCTCATCGGTCACGATGGGCACCGGGCTGTAGACGCCCATGCCACCGGTGTTGGGGCCCTTGTCGCCCTCGAGTGCACGCTTGTGGTCCTGCGAGGTGGCCATGGGGCGCACGGTCTTGCCGTCGGTAAAGGCCAGCAGCGAGCACTCGGGACCAACGAGCATCTCCTCGATGACCACGGTATTGCCGGCATCGCCAAAGGTGCCGCCAAAGCACTCGCGCACGGCCTCCTCGGCCTGCTCAAGTTCGGTCGCCACGATAACGCCCTTGCCCGCGGCAAGGCCGTCGGCCTTCACGACCAGCGGGGCGCCCTGCTCGCGCACGTAAGCGAGAGCCGAAGCCTCGTCGGTAAACGAACCATAGGCTGCCGTCGGAATGCCCGCACGCTCCATGAGCTGCTTGGAGAACAGCTTGGAGCCCTCCATCTGGGCGCCCTCGGCACCCGGGCCAAAGCAGGGAATACCCGCCGCGCGCACGGCGTCGGCCACGCCCGCCACGAGCGGAGCCTCGGGGCCAATTACCACGAGTCCGCATCCGTGGCTCTGCGCAAACGCCGCCACGGCCGCAGGATCGCAGTCGTCGAGAACAACGTTCTCGCCGCAGCTCGCGGTGCCGCCGTTACCCGGCGCGATGTAGAGCTTGCCGGCGCGCGGTGATGCTGCGAGCTTAGCTGCCAAAGCATGCTCACGGCCGCCGCTGCCCAACAACAGGATGTCGATGGTTTGAGTGTCCGCCTTCAAGGGTGCCTCCTCTATGGATGAACGGCCCGCTCCGCGCGAGCCCTTTGCAAGCAAATATACCCCTCGGCCGCCCGTCCGGGCTGCAAAGGGGTATATCGCAATAACCAAATAGTCCCGATTACTTCCAGAATCGGTTGATGATCTGCTCGCGACCAGCGCCAACGCCAATGAACGTCACGCGGGTGTGTGCCAGATCCTCGATAAACGCCACGTAGTCCTGAGCCTCCTGCGGCAGCTCGTCAAAGCTGCGGCAACCGGTGATATCGCACTTCCAGCCAGGGAGCTCCTCGTAGATGGGCTTGGCATGCTCAAAGCGCACCTGATGCTCGGGCACGCTGGTGTAGCGCTCGCCATCGACGTCGTAGGCCACGCACACCTTGATGGTGTCGAAGGCCGAAAGCACGTCGAGCTTGGTCACGGCGATGTCGGTGAGGCCGTTGACGCGCGAGGCATAGTTGGCGATAGGGCCGTCGAACCAGCCGCAACGACGACGGCGACCGGTGGTCACGCCGTACTCATAGCCCTCCTCGGTCAGCGTGTGACCGGCCTCGGACTCATAGGAAAGCTCGGTGGGCATGGGGCCCGAACCGACGCGGGTGATATAGGCCTTCATGACACCCAGCACGCGGTCGACGTTCTTCATGCCCACGCCGGAGCCGGTGATGGCGCCGCCGGCGGTGCAGTTGGAAGACGTCACGTACGGATAGGTACCGTGGTCGATGTCGAGCAGCGTCGCCTGGGCGCCCTCAAACAGCAGGTTCTTGCCCTCATCGATCATGTTGTTGAGCAGCAGGCTCGTCTCGGTGATGTAGGGACGCAGGCGCTCGGCCATCGGCAGGTACTCGTCGCAAATCTGGTCCACGGTGTAGGTGGGCAGGTTGTAGATGAGCTCGAGCTCGGGGTTCACACGGGCGAGAGCGGTCTCCAGCTTGTCGCGGAACAGCCCCTCGTCGAGCATGTCCTGCATGCGCAGGCCAATGCGCGCCATCTTGTCCTGATAGCACGGACCGATGCCGCGCTTGGTGGTACCGATGTTCTTCTTGCCGAGCTTCTGCTCAAAGGCGCCATCCAGATCGATGTGGTACGGCATGATGACATGCGCGTTGCCGCTAATCTTGAGGTTCTTGGTGGTGATGTCGTCGGCCTCGAACATATCGATCTCCTCAAGGACAACCTTGGGGTTGACGACGCAGCCGTTACCGATCACTGACACGTGGTCGGAATACATGATGCCGGAGGGCACCTGGTGCAGGCCGTACTTCTTGCCGTTGACGACGATGGTGTGACCGGCGTTGTTGCCGCCCGAGTAGCGCACGACGGCATCGAAGTCGCCGGCGACCAGGTCGCAAATCTTACCCTTGCCCTCATCGCCCCACTGGGCACCGACCAAAACGGTTGACGGCATGTTTACTCCTTACATTCATGGACTGTCTACGCGCCACGCCGGCACGCAGAAGCACAAAACATTCCCAGTATACCCGTGCAACGGGCGCCTGTCCTACTCCTCGGCATGTGCCCCATCAAGCTCATAGAACTTGGTGGATGCCGGCAGGAACATCAGGTCGACGTCGCCGATCGGGCCCGAACGGTTCTTGGCCACGACGATACGCGTAACGCCCTCGTCGGGTCGATCGTCGCGCGAGGCTTCGGCCTCGTCGGCGGAGCGGTCCAAGAACATAACGATATCGGCGTCCTGTTCGATGGAGCCCGATTCACGAAGGTCGGAAAGCTGTGGGCGCTTGCCGGTACGGGATTCGACCTGACGCGAGAGCTGTGACAGCGCGATGAGCGGGATCTTGAGCTCCTTGGCCATGATCTTCAAACCACGCGACATCTCCGAGACCTCGACGGTACGGCTCTCGGAGCGGCGTCCCGGCGGAGGACTCACCAGCTGCAGGTAGTCCAAGATGATGATTGCCTTCTCCTTGTTATGGAGCATACGGCGGCTCTTGGCACGAATCTCGGTCACTGTGGTGCCGGGCGTATCGTCAATCAGAATATCGAGCTTAGACAAGGTCTGCGTGGCCTCGTTGATATTGGCCCACTGCTCGGGGCTAATGCGGCCCATGCGGAAGTCGCTGATCGAGATCATGGCGTAGGCGCAAATCAGACGCTGGGCAATTTCTTTGCCCGACATCTCCAGCGAGAAGAAGCCGACGGTATAACCAGCAGCGGCAGCGTTGAGCGCCAGATTCAGGGCGAACGACGTCTTACCCACGGCAGGACGGGCGCCGATGATAATGAGCTGGCCCTCGCGAAAACCCATGAGCATGCGGTCGAGCGACGGGAAGCCCGTGGGCACGCCCGCAGCCTGGCCACCGGCCTGGCACACTTCCTCGGCCTCGTTATAGGCCTCGACCATAAACTCGGTCAGCGTCTTGTAGCTCGACTTGACCTCGCGTGCCGTAACCTTGAGCAGTTTGCTCTCGGCCAGCTCCACGACCTCTTTGGTGTCGGTAGGGGCGTTATAGGCCAGCGCGTTGATCTCGTTGGTGGCGCCGATCAGCTCGCGCAGCATCGAGTCGCGACGCACGATGGCGGCATGGTGCTGCCAGTTGACGAGCGACAGGGTCTGACCCATCAACTCCAAAATGTACGCTTCGCCGCCCACGGCATCGAGCTTGTTGATGCTTCGCAGGTAATCGATCAGCGAGATGGAGTCGATGGGAATGCGGCTGTTGTACATATCGACCATCGCGGTATAGATGGTCTTATGAATGGGCCGGTAGAAGTCATCGGGCTGCAGCTCGACCTGGGCCTCTTCGACCACCTCGGGCGATAGCAGCATAGCGGCCAGTACATTGGCCTCTGCATCTTGGTTTTGGGGAAGACCCAACTTTGAGCCGCGGTCCTCAACCGTCAGCCCGGTCTCCCTATCGTCATATGCCATGAGCATCCTCATTCATATCGCTTGCGAGCATCCATAGTATCAGCCACGGTCCCAAAACGCGCCGCACGCGGCCAATCATCACCGAACCAAACGGATGAACGGTCCTGTACACAGGACTTCGACGCGACGTTCACTATGACACTCACTCAGCGCAAAAAACAAAAGGGCGCCCTGGTTTCCCAGAGCGCCCTTCTTAGAACAAGATTGTTGCGTTGCAGCAAATGCTACTCGGCAGCAGCCTCAGTCTCGACCTCGGCGGTCTCGGCCTCGGCGACCTCAGCGGCCTCCTCGACCTCAGCCTCGGCAGCGAGCTCCTCGGCGGTAACGCCGACGAGAACGACAACCTCGGCCTTGATCTCGCGGTACAGCGAGATGGCAACGGTGTGGGCACCGGCAACCTTGATGGGCTTACCGAGCTCGACGCGCTTGCGGTCGATGTCCATACCGAGCTGAGCCTTGATGGCGTCAGCGATCATAGCGGCGGTAACGGAGCCAAAGAGGATGCCCTCGTCGCCGACCTTGACGTCAACGGTGACCGTCTTGCCCTCGAAGGCAGCCTTGGTCTCGTTGGCGGTAGCCAGACGGACGGCCTCGCGCTTGGCGATGTTGTTGCGACGCTCGTCAAGCTGCTTGAGGTTGCCCTTGGTGGCGGCAACAGCGAGCTTCTTGGGGAACAGGAAGTTCTCAGCGTAACCCTGAGCGACCTCTACGACGTCACCCTCGCCGCCCTTGCCCTTGATCTCATCGAGAAGAATAACCTTCATGATGCGTCTCCCTTCTTAGCCGCGGTCGCGGTTGCCACGAGAGGAAACCACGGGGACGGTGTACGGCAGGAGAGCCATCTCGCGGGCGCGCTTGATGGCGTTGGCGATGTCATGCTGATGCTGCGTGCAAGCGCCAGTGACGCGACGGGGCTTGATCTTGCCACGGTCGGTCATGTACTTACGGAGAAGCTGAGTGTCCTTATAGTCGATGAACTCAGTGTTCTCCTTGCAGAACTGGCAGTACTTACGACGCGGCTGACGTGCAGAAAAATCATTAGCCATGTCAAAATACCTTTCATTTGGCAACTTCGGCGAACCGAAGCCGCCTCTCACTCAAAAATAGGTGAACAACCCTTAGAACGGGATGTCCTCATCGTAGACGTCGACCGCAGGCGGCGTGGCCACCGGTGCGGCAGGACGTGCTGCGGGCGCGGGAGCTGCAGGGGCGTAACCGCCCTGATCGTAGCCACCCTGGCCACCACGGGAGCTCATAAACTCGATCTCATCGACGATGACCTCAAGCTTGCTCCGGCGCTGACCGTCGCGCTCCCAAGAGCTGTAGCGCAGCTTGCCCTCGATCGCGACCTTGTTTCCCTTTGCCAGGAAACGGCTCACGGCCTCGGCGCGGGTGCCGAACATGGTGCAGTCGACAAAGTTGGGATAGTCCTCCCACTCGCCAGTCTGCGCGTTGCGGCGACGATCGTTCACGGCAACGCCAAAGGACAGAACCTGGGTTCCGCCGGCGGTGGCGCGCAGCTCAGGATCGCGGGTGAGGTTACCGGTGATGTTCACTCGATTGATGCTCATAACTCACTACTTCCTCTTGGGGCACAAGCCCAGTCCAAAACGACAGTCTTACTCCTGGTCGTCGCGACGGACGATCATGTGGCGGACCACAGCGTCGGTGATGCGCAGGACGCGATCAAGCTCGGCGATCTGGGTAGGATCTGCGTGGAAGTTGATGAGGGTGTAGTCACCATCGGTGAGGTCGTTGATCTCGTAGGCGAGCTTGCGCTTGCCCCACTCGTCAACGGAGTCGACCTTGCCAGCGCCCTCAGCGATCGTGGTATCGATACGCTTCATAACAGCGAGACGAGTCTCGGGGTCGAGCGACGGGTCAACAAAGAACAGCAGTTCATAAGCCTTCATATTGTCACCTCCTCTGGGCAAATGTGGCTTCAGGTCGTGAAGGTGCGCCTGAAGCAGGAAAAGACTTGGTAATAATATCTTTCAACCTCCCAAGCCGCAAGAATATGCAGCTACAACCTCATGACCTCCACATATGCCCATACTCGCACCACGTTTCATGCGCATTCCAACCAAATGCCGACCAAAAGCTTGACAGATCTGTGGACAAGATACGGTGCCGTGGGGACAAGCTGAGCCAAGCCGCAGGTCAACGGGCACAAGGCTGTGGTCGCAAAATGCATACCAGTGGTCCACAGCACCACCCAAAGATTTTTAAATTCATTGCCAAGTCGCTTATGAATACTCCTTTTGAACAATTGAGTTGATCAACCACGCTGGTCGGAAGCCGTTTTTTGGCACCTCAAACCCCACTGCAACGCCAAGCGCGGCCAAGCGTTTTAAAAAATGCCAACTTTTCTGTTTGCACTTTGCGATTCCTCGTGTATACTGACTTTCGCATTTAACGGAGAGTTGTCCGAGTGGCCGAAGGAGCACGATTGGAAATCGTGTAGGCGTCAAAAGCGTCTCCAGGGTTCAAATCCCTGACTCTCCGCCAGTTAATTCCAAAGCAGGCCTTCGAGCCTGCTTTGTTTTTACCCCACGCGGAGGGGTGGCAGAGTGGTTGAATGCGGCGGTCTCGAAAACCGTTTGGCCTGTATAAGGTCACGAGGGTTCGAATCCCTCCTCCTCCGCCATTAGATGGTATGAGCCCCAGCAATGGGGCTTTTTTGTTATCGAAATAGGCTTATAGGACAAAATGTGTGTCCACGTTGGGGGCATCGGCGCAGGTCGATG
>CAUAAZ010000039.1 GCA_958427145.1 uncultured Collinsella sp. | reverse complement strand
CGAACCTCCAGTCCGGACCGCCCCGCGGTCCAACTTTCTGTCCGCACCCCCATTTCCGCCAAAACCCCGGCATCCAGGAACTATTCCACCGCAACTATCCTTGGAATCGGTATTTAGCTTGTGCCTACTTTAGTGTCATTTCAAAACTATGCCGGATTACGGGGCTGATTCGGAGACCTCCATCCATACCGGCAATTTTCGATTTTTGATAATCCGTCTACCTGCGGTTTTAATTTCGCGATTTTTCCCATGGTCATGTAATACAGGTACAGCCCCGTAATCCGCCATAGTTTTGAAACCAGCCCATTTGGGACTGGCCTCTTATGGCTACTTTTACCTATTAGCCCGCAAGTTTGACGCAGCTAAAATAGCCCCGTCCCAAATTGACTACCCTGGCATTGGGGATACCATGGTGGCAACCTAGCGAAAGGATGTTTCATGGCACATGTCGATGACCAGCGTGTGGCGCACGTGCTTGATGCGCTCGAGGCTCAGCACCCCGGCGCACAGCTGCTCGTAAACGACCCGTGGTCGATTTACTATCTGACCGGTTTTTATGCCGATATGTTCGAGCGTTTTTGCGGCGTGCTGCTCGCACGCGATAGCGAACCTGTGATCTTGGTCAACGCGCTGCATCAGCGACCCGAGTACGACAATGCCCGCGTGGCCTATCACACCGATACTGACGTAGTGGCCGACGCCATCGTTCGCGAGGTCGATCCGAACAAACCGCTCGGCATCGACACCGTCATGCGTTCCGGCTTTTTGATGCCACTCATGGAGCGCCACACAGCCAGCGAGTTTTTCCTGGGCGACTTTGCCGTCACCGCCGCGCGCACCCACAAGGATGACGCCGAACAGGCGCTCATGCGCGCGTCCTCGGCCGCTAACGACGCCGTGATGGCCGACGTCATCAAGCTCGTCCACGAAGGCGTGACGGAGCGCGAGATTGCCGACCAGATGCTCGGCCTGTATCGCAAGCACGGCTGCGAGGGCTTTAGCTTTCCGCCCATCGTGAGCTTTGGTGCTAACGCCGGCGACCCGCACCACGAGCCCGACGACACCGTGCTCAAGCGCGGCGACGTAGTGCTGTTCGACATTGGCGGGCGTCATCGCAACTACTGCTCGGACATGACGCGCACGTTCTTTTGGGGCGATCCGGACGAGGAGACGGCGCGCATCTACGACATCGTGCGCCGCGCCAACGAGGCCGCCGAGGCACTCATCGCACCGGGTGTGCGCATGTGCGACCTGGACCGCGCCGCGCGCGATGTGATTGAAGACGCGGGCTATGGGCGGTACTTTACGCATCGCCTGGGTCACTCGATCGGCCTGCAGGACCACGAGCCGGGCGACGTTTCACTCGTCAACGAGCAGGTCGTAGAGCCGGGCATGACGTTCTCCATCGAGCCGGGCATATACCTCCCCGGCCGCACCGGCGTCCGCATCGAGGACCTGGCCCTGGTTACCGAGACCGGCGTCGAGATTCTCAACGCCTACCCCCACGATCCGCTCCGCCTAGACTAGCCAATGTGACAAAGGGACAGCCCCTTTGTCACATTGCGATTACGTCGCGCCACAAAAACGGCCTATCTACTACGTTTAACCCGCATGGGTCGACCATAACCGAGTTTTCGCAAAATACGCAAGCCGTCTACCTGCGGTTTTAATTTCGCGATGTTCCGTGTGGTCGAGGGTAACCTGTCAAACGTAGTAGATAGGCCCATTTCGTGACAAGCGAGTCAACTCGGGGTACAGGGCAGCTAAAAAAGCCCCGTCCCAAATTGGCTGCTTTTGAGTTGCGGTGATATACGGATTGTTTGAGGCTTCTGGCTTGTAAAACAGTCCGTATTTCACCGCAACTGATGAGGGGATGGGTTAGCGGAGCAGACCGGCTACTTCGCCGGCTAGGGTGATGGTGCCGGCGGCTACGAAAGGCTCGTCTGCGACATCGAAGGCAGCGAGGGCCTCGGACACACTCGGATATACTCCCGTGAGCTTATCGGCATCAACGAGGGCAGCAAGCTCCTCTGCCGGCAGGGCGCGATCGGAATCGGTCTGGGTCACGACTACGCGCGGAAAGGCAGGGATCAATACGTCAACGATGCCCGCCACGTCCTTGTCGGCCAGCGCGGCACACAGCAGCGTGGGGCGATTCTCCACGCACGGATCGATCTCGTCCAGCGCGCTCACAAAGTTCTCGCAGCTCTGAGGGTTATGGCAGGCATCAATCAGCTTGAGCGGATCGGTCCCCAGCACATCAAAACGACCCGGCGTGGGACAGCCCATAAGCGATGCATCCAGCGCATCGTGGTCGAGCTCGCGACCCAGATACCCCTCGCACAGCATAATCGCGCATGCGGCATTCTGCGGCTGATACGCCGGCTTAACCATGTTCGTCGTATAGATCGCACGCGGCGTGGTGCAGCTAAACTCAACCGTGTCGCCCACACGCGCCGGCACCTTAGTCGTGGCGTGGCTCACCACGAGCGGCACGACACCGCACTCACGGCAGCGGGCATCCATCACGCGCTGAACGCTCGCCTCGTGCGTGCCCTCGCCCAGCACAACCAAGCGCCCGGGCTTGATGACCGCAGCCTTCTCCCCCGCAATGGCCTCGAGCGTGTCGCCCAGGATGCGAGTGTGGTCGAGCCCGATACCGGTGATGGCAACGGCGACGGGATCTGTCGCACTCGTAGCGTCCCAACGGCCGCCCATGCCAACCTCAAGCACGGCAACGTCCACCGCAGCCTCGGCAAACACCACCAGTGCGGCAGCCGTCAGCAGGTCAAACGGCGTGATGGTATAGGCGCGCTCTCCCGCCGCCACACGTCGAGTATTCACGCGATGCCCCGCCTCGACGGCGGCAGAAACGCCACGGGCAAACGCCTCATCGCTCACGACGCGCCCATCGACCTCCATGCGCTCGGGATAGCGTACCAGCTGCGGCGACGTATACAGAGCGGTCTTGAGCCCCTCGCCGCGAAGGATGGCAGCCGAAAAACGCGTGGTCGAAGTCTTGCCATTGGTACCGGCAACCTGAATGCAATCGAAATACTCGTCCGGACGTCCCAGCTCATCAAGCATATCGACAACCGTCTCAAGCAGAGGCCCAGCATCCCCAGAAATCCGCCCCGTATCAGCAGCAAGCCCCACAGCCTCACCAAACGAAAGCAAATCAAACTCAAAAGGAACGGTATACAAGCCAGAACGCTTAGGCATTTTCAGAACCGCCATTCATAGAAAAATAAAACAGTATAGGTTGAGGATAGTCAGCGAAAACGCCTCTGATGAGCCAAGGTGCCGTGAAACAAGGGCGCATAGGGCTTATGCCCATGCGCCCGAAGTTGAACGGCAGATTGGCCATCAGAGGCGTTTGCAGCGTCGAGTCAGCCGCCGTTCGTTAGAACGGCGGAATAGGTGTCCGCAGCGGAGAGCAAAGCATCGGGACGCGCCCCCAAGTTAGACCTACGAGAAGTCAGCAACCTGCGAGTTCAGCGCCGCCAGGATCTCCTTGAGCTCAGCTGCACGGTCCCTCTTCTTCTGGACCACCGCGGGCGCAGCCTTGGCCACAAAACCCTCATTGGCCAGCGTCTTCACGCAGCCGGCGAGCTCCTTCTGGGCCGCGGCGATCTCCTTCTCCAGACGCGCCTTCTCGGCCGAAAGATCAACCTTGCCCTCGAGCACCACAAAGACCTCGACGCCGCTGTCGACCACGGCGATGCTCGCGGCAGGCTTCTCAACGTCGGTACCCATGACCAGCGAGGCGGTGTTAGCCAGCGGCTCAATCGTCGAGCGCAGGCTCTCGAGCTTCTCGATGTCCTCGGCACCGGCGCGCACGACCACGTCGAGCTCGGCCTTGGGGCTCAAGCGGTAACGCGAACGCGTGGCGCGGGCGGCGGAAACGACAGTGCGGCACAGCTCAAATGCGCGCTCGGCGGGCTCATCGACATACTTGGCGTAGTCGGCGGGCTCAGGCCACTTGGCGATCATGAGCGCCTCGGCGCGGTCAACGTTGCCCTCGGCGTCCAGATCGAGCACGCTCGCCGGCATGTTGTCCCAGATCTCCTCGGTGACAAACGGCATAAGCGGGTGCATCAGGCGAATGGAGGTGTCGAGCACAAAGATCAGGTTGCGCTGCGCCTGCAGACGGCCCTCGCCCTTCAGGCGGGCCTTGGTGACCTCGACGTACCAGTCGCAGACCTCGTTCCAGAAGAACTGCTGCACGCCGCGGGCCATGTCGCCAAAGGTGTAGTTCTCAATGCCCTCGGTGACCATCTTCACGGCCTTGGCCAAGCGGCTGAACATCCAAGCGTCGGCCGGCGTCTCCACGGCAGGCTCGCCGGGCGTGTAGCCCTCCATGTTCATGAGCAGGAAGCGGCTAGCGTTCCAGATCTTGGTCACAAACGACTTGGCCTGCTCGGTACGCGGGCTGTCGATAAGCTTCTTGGTCTTCTTGTCGATGTTCGCGTCGAACTTAACATCCTGGTTGTTGGTGCACAGCGTAAGCAGGTTGTAGCGCATGGCGTCGGCGCCGTACATGCCAATGAGGTCCATGGGGTCAACGCCGTTGCCCTTGGACTTGGACATGCGGCTGCCGTCCTTGGCCAGAATCGTCGGGTAGATGACGACGTCCTTAAACGGCACCTCGTCCAGGAAGTACAGCGAGCTCATGACCATGCGGGCGACCCACAGCGCGATGATGTCGCGCGCGGTGACCAGCGCCGTCGTGGGGTGATGGCCCTCGAGCAGCTCCGGCTTTTGCGGCCAGCCCTGCGTGGCGAAGGTCCACAGCTGCGAGCTGAACCAAGTGTCCAGCACGTTCTCGTCCTGGTGCACGTGATGACCGCCGCACTTGGGGCACACATCGGTGTCCTCGGTAAGGGCGTCCTCCCAGCCGCAATCCTCGCAGTAGAACACGGGGATACGGTGGCCCCACCAAAGCTGGCGCGAGATGCACCAGTCCTTGAGGTTCTCCATCCAGGTGGTGTAGGTCTGCGTCCAGCGCGCGGGGTGGAAGGTGACCTTGCCAGAGTTGACGGCGTCGAGCGCCGGCCCCTTGAGCTTATCGACGGCGACGAACCACTGCTCGGACAGCCACGGCTCCAGCGCGGCGTCGCAACGGTAGCAGTGCATGACGGAGTGATCGAGGTCCTCGACGTGGTCGAGCAGGTCGTGCTCCTCGAACCACTTGATGACGGCCTCGCGGCACTCCTCGCGGGTCATGCCGGTGAACTCGCCGTAGCCCTCGACGACCACCGCGTGCTCATCGAAGATATTAATCTGAGGCAGGTCGTGGGCCTGACCCATGGCGTAATCGTTGGGGTCGTGAGCCGGGGTGACCTTGACGAAGCCGGAGCCAAAGTTGGCATCGACGTGCCAATCCTCAAAGATGGGGATCTCGCGGTCCACGATGGGGAGCTTGACGGTCTTACCCACAAAAGCGGCCTTCTCGGGGTCCTTCGGGGAGACGGCGACGCCCGTGTCGCCGAGCATGGTCTCGGGGCGCGTGGTGGCGACGACGATGTAATCCTGGCCGTTGACCGGCTCGATCAGCGGGTAGCGCAGGTGCCACAGGTGGCCCTTCTCGTCCTTATATTCGGCCTCGTCGTCCGAGATGGCGGTGGTGCAGTTGGGGCACCAGTTAACGATACGCTTGCCACGGTAGATCAGGCCGTCGTGGTACCAATCGCAGAAGACCTTGCGCACGGCCTGTGCGTAATCCTCGTCCATGGTGAAGCGCTCGTTGTCGAAGTCGACGGAGCAGCCCATGCGCTTGATCTGCTCGACGATGATGCCGCCGTACTCGTGGGTCCAGTCCCAGCAGGCGTCGACAAACTTGTCGCGACCGATCTCCAGGCGGCTGATGCCCTCACTCTTGAGCTTCTTGTCGACCTTGGTCTGCGTGGCGATACCGGCGTGGTCGGTGCCCAGCACCCAGCGCGTGGACTTGCCGCGCATGCGGGCCATACGGACAATGGCATCCTGGATGGAGTCATCGGTGGCGTGGCCCATGTGGAGCTTGCCAGTCACGTTGGGAGGCGGAATGGTGACGGTACAGTCGCCCACGCCTTCACGGCGCTTGTAGTAGCCGCCGTCGAGCCACTTCTGCAGGATCGCCGGCTCGTTGGTCGACGGATCGTAGTTCTTGGGCATCTCTTCCATATATCTCTCCCTGTCCCGCCGGGGAGGAATGTAGGCCCGCCAGAGCCTACATTCCTCCCCTTAGGTATCGATTCCTTCAGTCTGATATGACTTCGCTGAGGCTTAAACAAACACACAGAATAACACAGGTAGTTGGGGTTATCGCGTATATATAAAATAGCCTCCGACCGCGGGTGGTCGGAGGCTATTTGCAAGCACGTTTTTGGCTGGTTTAGCCGTAGATGCGCTGGGGCTGTTCTTCGCCCTTTACGGAGGCTTCGGTCACGATGACCTTGGAAACGCCCTCCTCGCTGGGCAGGTCGAACATCGTCTGCTGCAACACGTCCTCGCAGATGGAACGCAGGCCGCGGGCGCCGGTCTTGCGGGCGAGCGCCATGCGGGCGATCTCGTGCAGGGCGGCATCCTCAAACTCGAGCTCAACGTCCTCGAGCTGGAACATCTTGCGGTACTGACGCACCACGGCGTTCTTGGGCTCGGTCAGGATCGACACCAGGTCGTCCTCGTCGAGCGCCTGCGTCTGGGTGACGACGGGCGTACGTCCCACAAACTCGGGGATCATGCCAAAGGCGTTGAGGTCCTGCGGGAGCACCTGGCGCAGCAGGTCGTTCTCGTCGACCGAGGTGGGGCCGGCGATCTCGGAGTTAAAGCCCACGCCCTTGTTGCCCACGCGGTCGGCGATGATCTTGTCCAGACCCACAAAGGCACCGCCGCAGATAAACAGGATGTTGGTCGTATCGATCTGCAGCAGCTCCTGCTGGGGATGCTTGCGGCCGCCGGTGGGCGGAACGCTTGCCACCGTACCTTCAAGAATCTTAAGCAGCGCCTGCTGAACGCCCTCGCCCGAAACATCGCGGGTGATGGAGAGGTTCTCGGCCTTGCGGGCGATCTTGTCGATCTCGTCCACGTAGATAATGCCGACCTGCGCGCGCTCAATATCGCCATCGGCGGCATTGATGAGCTTGAGCAGGATGTTCTCCACATCCTCGCCCACGTAACCGGCCTCGGTGAGCGCGGTGGCGTCGGCGATGGCAAACGGCACCTCGAGGATACGTGCGAGCGTCTGGGCGAGCAGCGTCTTACCGGTACCGGTGGGACCGAGCAGCAAAATGTTGGACTTGGCGAGCTCTACCTCGTCCATATCATTGTCGAGCTGCGAGTCCAAGCCGTCGTCAAAGGCCGAAAGCGCAGCGCCACCCTCGATCACGCGGCGGTAATGGTTGTACACGGCAACCGACATGGCACGCTTGGCGTCCTCCTGGCCCATAACATAGGCCGAAAGCTCGTCATAGATCTCGTGCGGCGTCGGCACATGCGTAATGACCTGGCGGGCGTCGTCCTCGAGCTCAAAGCCCTCGGTCTCGGGATCCACGGCGGGCTGGGATGCAGTCTGGCCGTGGTCGTTGAGGAAGCCCGGCAGCTTGCCGTTGCGGGCGGCGTCCATAAAGTCCGAAGCAAGCGACTCCTCCAGAATCTCGGAGCAGGCGGCGACGCACTCGTCACAGATAAAGATGTTGGTCGGGCCCTTTACGAGGCGACGGACCTGGCCCTGCTCTTTTCCGCAGAAGGAGCAGCGGATGGGGTTGCCGTTCTCGTCAAAGTTGTCCTGCATGTTACCTGCCATCCTAGGCGTCCTTCGCGGCGAGGTCGCGCGAGGTGACGATACGGTCGATCAGGCCGTAGTCGAGGGCCTCGGAAGCGGTCAGGTAATTGTCGCGCTCGGTGTCGGCCTGGACCTTCTCGATGGGCTGGCCCGAGGCGTCGGACAGGATCTGGTTGAGCTCGCGGCGAGTCTTCTTGATCTCCTCGGCAACGATCTCAATCTCGGTTTGCTGACCCTGGGCACCGCCGCTGGGCTGGTGAATCATGACCTTGGAGTGCGGCAGGCAGAAGCGCTTGCCCTTAGCGCCGGCCGAAAGCAGCACGGCAGCCATGGACGCGGCCATACCGACGCAGATGGTGGAGACCTGCGGCTTGATGAAGTTCATGGTGTCAAGAATCGCCAGGCCGGAGTAAACCTCGCCACCGGGCGAATTGATGTAGAGCGAGATATCCTTCTCGGCATCCTGGCTCTCAAGATGCAGCAGTTGGGCAACGACCAGGTTGGCGCTGACGGAGTTGATCTCCTCGCCCAAAAAGATGATGCGGTCGTTGAGCAGGCGCGAATAGATATCGTAGCTGCGCTCGCCGCGCGGCGTCTGCTCGATAACGTATGGCACGAGGGCGGATTCGAACTTAGCGATCATACGCATCTCCATTTCTCTCTTGCGGACCAAATTGGTTCTAGATAAACGTACGGTGCCCGCATGCTATGCATTGGCTGGCACCGTACGAAGCAACCGGATAACCGGTGTATAACTTTACCCCATCACGGGCGCACGCATGCGCTCGCGGGCAAGGTGGCGAGAATTACTCGGCGTCCTTGGCGGTCTCGTCGACCTCGGTCACCTTGGCGTTCTCGACCAGGTGGTCGACGGCCTTGGAGCGACGGATGGACTCGCGGACAGCAGGCATGCGGCCATCAGCGATGAACTCGGCCTTGGAAGCCTCGACGTCCTTGACGCCGGCCTTCTCGAACTCCGCGTTGACGTCGTCCTCGGTGACCTCGATCTTGAGCTCACGGGCGAGGGCGTCCAGAGCCAGGGACTCGCGGGCAACGTCGTTGGCCTGCTTGTGCAGGTCGCCGATGAACTGCTCCATGGTCAGGCCGGAAGCGGGCAGCCAGGTGTCGAGCGTCATGCCGCGAGCAGCGAGGTTGGACAGGAAGTTCTGGCCAAGCTCCTCAAAGACGGACTGCTCGTAGTCGGCGTCCATCTCGTCGAGCTGCAGGCGCTCGGCGAGAGCGGAGACGCAACGGTTCTCCTTCTCGGCCGGCAGGCGGGAAGCCTTGTCCTGCTCGATCTCGATCTTGATGGCGTCGCGCATAGCGTCGATGCTGTCAAAGCCAAAGTCGGACTTGACGAGCTCGTCGGTGAGCTCGGGGGTGTTGCGGACCTTGATGCCCTTGACGGTGACCTCGACGGTGTGGGTCTCGGCCTCCTCGCCCTCCTCGACCTCGTCGGTCCAGGTGACGGTCTTGACGTCTTCAACGTTGGCACCGATCAGGGCCTCGTTGAACTCCTTGGGGTTGCTGTCGCTACCGGCGATGAGCATGCGGCCCTCGGCGGCAAAGTTGTCGGCGTTCTCGACGGCCTTGAGGTCGACGGTGACGTAGTCCTCGGCCTCGACGGCACGACCCTCGACGTCCTCGAAGGTGGCACGGTAGTTGAGGAGCATCTCAACCTGGTTGTTGATCTCGGACTCGGTGACCTCCGCAGGGGGCATCTCGATCTCGACAGCGTCGAAGGAGGAGAGCTCGGCAGCGGGACGCAGGGAGAACTCGACGGTGTAGGTGTAGTCCTCGTGATCCTTGGCGAGGTCGAGCTCCTTGTAGTCACCGTTCTTGGTGGGGACGATGTCCAGCTCGTTGAGGACGGCGGGCTCGTTGGCGGCGATCAGGTCGTTGGTGGCCTGAGCGAGGGTAGCCTCGGCGCCAAGAGCGGAATCGATGACCGGACGGGGAGCCTTACCGGCACGGAAGCCCGGGAAGCGGTACTTCTTGGCGGTGTCCTTGTAGGCCTTCTTGATCGCGGCGTCGACGTCGGCGGCCGGGATGGTGACCGTAGCGGTGAGCTTGGCGTCCTTGACGTCAGAAGCGGTGATGTTCAACACGTTCCTCCTCATACTGCCCAGCTTATCTGAGGTGCTGGTACCTTTATGCAACAAAGTGTCGCGACGGCCAAGGCCGACGCAGGTGCGATGGTGCGGGCGAAAGGACTCGAACCTTCACGGGAATCCCACCAGAACCTAAATCTGGCGCGTCTACCAATTCCGCCACGCCCGCATGAGCGCACAGATTAGGAATGATAGCAGATACGAGCGACAAGCGCACGCACACGTTTTACAGACTCACGACCTCACCACGAGTGCAAAAGGCGGGACGAGTTGCCCCGCCCCGCCCATTACGACTTGTTCGCCGACCCGCTACTCCCCCAGCAGGGCCTTCTCGGGCGTGATCGGCAGCGAGCGAACCTGATGTCCGGTAGCGTGTGCCACGGCCGAGGCAACGGCGGCGAGCGGCGTGTTGATGACGACCTCGCCGATCGACTTGGCACCAAACGGACCCGTCGGCTCGTAGCTCGGCTCAAAGGCCACGCGAATGCTGCCGATATCCAGGCGCGTGGGCAGCTTGTAACTCATAAAGTTGCCGGTGCGCAGGCGACCGCGGTCGTCGTGCTCGACGATCTCGTAGAGCGCATGACCGATACCCTGGGCAATGCCGCCCTCAGCCTGGACGCGCGCGAGCGCCTCGTTGATCACAGTGCCGCAGTCCACAGCCGCCGCATAGTCCACCACAGTCACCTTGCCGGTGGCCTTGTCGACCTCGACCTCGGCAATGCCGGCCATAAACGGCGGAGGCGAAACGGGCAGGCAGGCAGAGGCATGCGAGGTGAGCGCGTCGCCGCCCGCGATGTTCTTGACGCACAGGTTGGCAAAGTCGCGCAGCGTGAGGTAGCGGTTCTGCTCGCGCGCGGCGCGCTCGTCGGACAGGCGAACGTACTGGCCATCGAAGACCACGTCGGCGACGTCCACATCCCACATCTGGGCAGCCTTGGCGCAAATCTTCTCGCGCAGCTCGGTCGCGGCGTTCTTGGCGGCAAGGCCCGTCACGTACGTACCCGAGCTCGCGTACGAACCGGCGTCGAACGGCGACACATCGGTGTCCACGCCGCGCACCACGATCAGCGAGCTCTCCACGCCCAGCTCCTCGGCGGCAATCTGCGCCAGGATCGTATCGACGCCCATGCCGTTATCGGTGGCGCCGGTGCCGATGGTAATGAAGCCGTCCTCTTCCAGGCGCATATCGATGCCGGCGATGTCCACGTTGGAAATGCCCGAGCCCTGCATGGTGAGCGCGCAGCCCAGGGCGCGCACGCGGTCGCCCAGGTCCACGGCCAGCGGCTTGTCGCGCCAGCCGATCATGTCCATCGCGCGCAGCAGGCAGCGGTCGAGCGCGCAGGCGTTGAGCTTCTCGTTGTAGTACTGCGGCATGACCTCGCCCTCGCGCACGATGTTCTTAAGGCGCAGGTCGGCAGGGTCCATGTGCAGCATGTCGGCGAGCTCGTTGACGGCGCTCTCCACGGCAAACTGGCCCTGGGTGGCACCGTAGCCGCGATACGCGCCGCCGCGGTTGGTGTTGGTGTAGACGGCGTCCCAGCTAAAGCGGCTCGCCTTCACGTGGTTGTAGATGGGCAGGCTCTTGTGACCCGAGAGGCCGATCGTCGTGGTAGCGTGCTCGCCGTACGCGCCGGCGTTGGACAGTGTGTGCAGGTCGATGGCCGTGATAGTGCCGTCGTTCATGGCGCCCAGCTTAACGGTCATCTGCATCTGGTGACGCGAGTTGCCTGCAGTGATGGTCTCCTCGCGGGTGTAGCAGCAATAGCTCGGACGGCCGGTCTGCTGGGTGACGAACGCCACGAAGATCTCGCAGCAGCCCGTCTGCTTGGAGCCAAAACCGCCGCCGATGCGCGGCTTAATGACCTGCACCTGCGACTGCGGGATGTCGAGCGACTGAGCGACCATGCGGCGCACGTGGAAGGGCACCTGCGTAGAGGTGGTCACCGAGATGCGCCCGAACGCGTCGGTCGTCGCGAAGGCGCGGAAGGTCTCCATGGGCGCGGTCTGCGTGGCCTGGCTGGTGTAGGCGCGGGTGAAGACGATGTCACTCTGGGCGAAGGCCTCGTCCAAGTCGCCAAAATCGCTGGTACCGCTGCAAACCAGGTTGCGCGAAACATCGCCGCCCTGCGGGAACATAAAGGTCACGTCGCCCTCGGGGTGGACCACGATGTCGTTATCGAGTGCCTGGGTAAAGTCGAGCAGCGGCTCGAGCACCTCGTAGTCGACCTTGATGAGCTTGAGCGCCTTGTCGGCGGCCTCCTCGGTCTCGGCGGCGACAATCGCCACCTCCTCGTTTTGGTAACGGACGAGGTTCTCGAGAATCAGGCGGTCGTAGGGACTCGGCTGCGGATAGCTCTGACCGGCAATGGTAAAGCGACGCTGGGGCACGTCCTCGTAGGTGTAGACGCCCACCACACCGGGCACCTTCAGGGCGCGCGACGTATCGATGGAGCGGATCTTGGCGCGGGCATACGGGCTGCGTTTGAGCTTGACGATCAGAGCACCGGCAGGCACCAGGTCGCCCGTGTAGACGGGACGTCCCTCGAGCAGCGCCTTCGAGTCCTTCTTGGGCTGCTTATGAGTAATCTGCTTGTACGCGACACCGTCGGAGCTGGTGTTATTGACCGGCAGCTCGGGCATCTCGAAGCCCACCTGCACGCCGGACTCGTTGAGAAAGCGGACGATGGCGCGCAGCTGGCTCTCGTAGCCGCTGCAACGGCAGAGGTTGCCGGCGAGCTGGCGCGAGAGCTCCTCGCGCGTGGCGACGAGGCTTGGGTCCTCCTTGGCGGCGCGGGCGAGCGCCAGCACGTTCATAATAAGGCCGGGGGCGCAAAAACCGCACTGCTCGGCACCTTCGGCAGCCATCGCACGGGCCAGTGCCTCGGACTCGGCCTTAAGGCCCTCGAGCGTGGTGATGGCGTGGCCCTCAGCACGAGCGGCGGGAACCGAGCAGCTCAGCACCGGATCGCCGTCGAGCCACACCGTACACAGGCCGCAGTTGGTGGTCTCGCAGGCGCAGCGCACCGACGCGCAACCCTGCTCTCGCAGCAACGCAAAGAGCATGGTGTCGGGGGCAATCTGAACCTTGACTTTGCGGCCGTTGAGCGTAAAGGAAAGATCGATGAGTTTGGCAGCCATTAGCGCACCTCGCTAGAATCGACGCCGGGCACGCGGCGGCAGGAATACTCGTCCGTGGCAAACTTGGGCACTTGCACGGTCTCGAGCTCGCGGGCAAGCGCAGCCGAAAGCTCGATGCCGGCGGCGCGGCGCACGGCCTGAATCGCCAGCGGGGCCGAGATGCGACGGCGGTAGTCAGCCGAGCCCCACAGGTTGGTGCCATAGCTCAGCGCGCGTACGGACGCGGCCAGGGCGCGCAGCTCGTCCTCGGAAGGCTGCTCGTTCACCAGACCGCACGCCTCGCCCTGCAGCAGGGTCGCGCGCAGCGGGCGGGCGCCTACGGTGACATGCCAGCTGTTGCCCCACCAGGCGGCGGTGACGTTTAAGGAGGGGAAGTCGGTCGCGGCCTTGCGCACGGCCTCATAGCTGGCACGGTAATCGTGCTTGACGACTACGACGTGCTCGATCACGTCACGCACGTAGCCCATGTCCACGAACTCCGCGAGCGGCACGCGGCCGGCGCCCGTCAGCTCAACATAGGAATCGAGCGCGAGAAAGGCGGAGAGGACGTCCGAGAAGCCAAAGCGACCGTAGATGCTGCCGCCCACCGTGGCGGTATTGCGCAGCTGCACGCCCACGATATCGTGGACGGCGAACTCAAAGACATGGTTGACAAGCGCGTTGAGCTCGGCATGGCGCTCGAGCTGGCGCAGGGTACACATGGCACCGATGCGAAACTCGGTCTCGGTCTCCTCGATCTGATCGAGTCCGCAGGCCGAAAGGTCAATCGCCGTCGCCACGCGACGCGAACCAAGGCGCATCCAGATGCCGCCACCCACAATCTTGTTGTTGCGGTTCTTCTGTAAGAGCTCATAGGCTTCGGCCGCGTTTCCAACACGGACGTAGGTACCGAACTTGAGCACGTTCTCCCCCATCTCTCCACTTGTCCAGTACGTTTAAGTGTACCAAACGAGGGGCCGCACACCGTTTTAGGACAAAATCCACCCACCCATACATAACTTGCGGTGATATACGGACTGATTAGCCGCTCTGGGGCGCTAAACAGTCCGTATTTCACCGCAAGTTATGAGGAGTCCTCCGGGATAGAAAAAGGCTCCCAGCCGGATAGCTGGGAGCCTCATCACATGCTATGTCGAGCGAAGATTTAGCAGACGCCCTGGGCGAGCATGGCGTCGGCGACCTTCAGGAAGCCGGCGATGTTGGCGCCCATGACGAAGTTGCCCTCCTGGCCGTACTCCTTGGCGGTGTCGTCCACGTTGTGGAACATGCCGCGCATGAGCTGCTCGAGCTTGCCGTCGACCTCCTCGAAGGTCCAGGACAGGTGCTCGGCGTTCTGGCTCATCTCCAGGCCGGACACGAGCACGCCGCCGGCGTTGGCAGCCTTACCGGGCATAAAGGCAACGCCGTTCTCCTGGAAGTAAGTCGTGGCCTCGATGGTCGTGGGCATGTTCGCGCCCTCGCCGACCACCTTGCAGCCGTTGGCGACGAGCGCCTGGGCGTCCTCGAGCAGCAGCGTGTTCTCGCGAGCGCAGGGCAGCGCGATGTCGCAGGGCAGCTGCCAAACGCCACGGCCGTCGCCCTCGTGCCACACGGCGTTGGGCTTCTCGTCAACGTACATAGCGAGCGTGACGCCCTTGTCGTGGCCGGAGCGCTTCTTGTTGTAGACGTGCTCGAGCACAGTGTAGTCGATGCCGTCGGGATCCTCGACCCAGCCGTGAGTATCGGAGCAGGCCAGCACCTTGCCGCCGAGCTGGGAGACCTTCTGGACGGCGTAGATAGCGACGTTGCCGGAGCCGTGCACGACGACGTTCTTGCCCTCGAAAGAGTCGCCGCGGCTCTTGAGGTACTCGTCCACAAAGTAGGCCAGACCGTAGCCGGTGGCCTCGGTACGGGCGAGCGAGCCGCCAAAGGAGAGGCCCTTGCCGGTGAGGACGCCGGTCCACTCGTTGGTCAGGCGCTTGTACTGACCGAACAGGTAGGCAACCTCGCGGCCGCCAACGCCCAGGTCGCCGGCAGGAACGTCGGTGTTGGGGCCGATGTGGCGATAGAGCTCGGTCATGAAGGACTGGCAGAAGTGCATGATCTCGTTGTTGGACTTGCCCTTGGGGTCAAAGTCGGAGCCGCCCTTGCCGCCGCCCATGGGAAGGGTGGTCAGGCTGTTCTTGAGGATCTGCTCCAGGCCCAGGAACTTGAGCATACCCAGGGTGACCGTCGGGTTAAAGCGCAGGCCGCCCTTGTAGGGTCCAATGGCAGAGTTGAACTCGACGCGATAGCCGCGGTTGACCTGAACCTTACCCTGGTCGTCGACCCAGGGAACACGGAACATGACGATGCGCTCGGGCTCGACGAGGCGCTCCAACAGGGCGGCCTCCTCGTACTCGGGGTGGGCGTCGAGCGCCGGCTGGATGGTGCCGAGGATCTCGGTCGCGGCCTGGATGAACTCAGGCTGCTCGGGATAGCGGGCCTTGAGCTCTTCGAGAACTTTCTGCGTGTAGCTCATGCTTCCTCCAATGATGGGAAACGAAAAATGTTGGTCGCGGCACCCTATGCGCCGCGAGCTTTATCGTGTATGGATAATATCGCACTGTTGCGGCAAAGTTTCACATAAGCCGACGAGCAGATGTTTCATTTTGATTACGATGCAGGTAGAAGCGTTTTTGAATGCCTGACGTGCAAAACCCGTGTTTCAAACCTGTTTCGTCCACGTGTTCCAAACCACCACAAAGGTACCTGTTGAACTGCCTCCCATTTCTTGGACATCGGGAAATGGGAGGTTTTCCATGAGTATAGACCTCAGGGTGAAGCACGACCTGGAGTCCAGGAGGCGGGCCGTCGAGCTCTTCGACGCCGGCGTCGGCTGCAAGCCGGCGGCCGAGGCCCTGTTCGTCCCCCGCGAGACCGTGAGAGAATGGCAGTGGGTATACCGGGCGTTCGGAAGCGAGGCGCTGCTGTCCATGGGCGGGAAACAATCCAGGTACACATTCGAGCAGAGGGTCGCCGCGGCGTCGGCCGTGGTCGACGGCGGGATGGCGAAGACCGACGCCATGGCCGAGTTCGGGATCAGGTCGAAGTCCCCGCTGGAGCGCTGGTGCAGGCTCTACCGCGAGGGCGGCGCCGAGGCGCTGCGGCCCGGCCCGAAGGGCAGGCCGAGGGGGTCGAGGTCGAAACCCCGGGCCCGCACCCGCGAGCAGGAGCTCGAGGAGCGCTGCCGCAGGCTCGAGGCTGAGGTCGCCTACCTAAAAAAATTGCGCGCCCTGGTCGAGCGGGACGGGCTCTGACCAGGGCGGCGGCCGAGGCGGTGAGGGTGCTGAGGGCGGAGGGGCACTCCCTGCGCCACCTGCTGGAGTGCTCGGGGCTCAGGAGGTCGACCTACTACTACGCGCTGGCGCACCCGCGGAGGCCGACCAGGCCCGAGCTGCGCGACGCCGCGGCCGAGATATTCTCGCGCACCGCCAACGGCTGCGGGCACCGGCAGATAGCCATGTGCCTGCGCGCCGAGCTGGGCGCGGTCGTGGCCGACAAGACCGTGCTCAAGATGATGCGCGAGATGGGCATCCGGTGCGGGATACGCCGCCGGGGCTCCCGCCGCCGGTACAGCTCCTACAGGGGGCTCGTGGGGAGCACGTTCGAGAACGTCATCGCGAGGGACTTCGGCGCCGACGGGCCGTGGCAGAAGCTCGGCACCGACGTCACCGAGTTCAAGGTCGCCGGCGCCAAGGCCTACTGGGCCCCGGTGCTCGACTTCTGCACGAAGGAGATCGTGGCGAGCGACATATCGACCTCGCCGGACCTCGCCCAGCAGCACAGGATGCTCGACCGGCTCCTCGAGGCCCTGCCAGACGGGGCGGCGCCGACCATGCACTCGGACATGGGCTGGCAGTACCAGCACGAGTCCTACGCCTCCAGGCTGGAGGGGGCGGGCATCACCCAAAGCATGTCACGCAAGGGGAACTGCATCGACAACGCCGCCACCGAGCAGCTCTTCGGCCACGTGAAGGACGAGTTCTACCGCGGCAGGGAGTGGGGCAGCTTCGGGGACTTCAAGCGCGACCTGGAGGAGTACATAGCCCATTGGAACACGCGGCGCAGGCAGGTAAGATTGAAGGGCCTGACGCCGGAGGAGTTCCGGAACCAGGCCCTTGCGGCGTAGTCGCTATTTATTCAGTCCAAGTTTCGGGGCGCAGTTCACTGTCCCCAATGTGGTGGTTTTGGTGGCTAGAGGACGAGCTGATGGTAGTCGGCGGGGGTTACGCGGCCTTCGGTGGCAGCGCGGAAGGCCGCGAGCGCATCGCCCGAGAACGGCATGGCCCAGCACAGCCCGCAGCCGGCGGTAATGGAGCCGGGCAGCGGCATGATGCGCCCGGGCACACCGGCGGCAAGACACAGCTGTTCGCATTCCATCACATCGTAAGTGCTATCGAACGAAACGATGATCTTGCGTTCGTGGTCGAGGGCATCACCGGACGGGCCTTCGCGGTGCGACTCGCGATACGCCGCGGCAGCAGTCTCCTCTTCCGCGGTATGTCCACAACCACCGCAACCGCAGGTACAGGGCTCGGACCCATCGCAGGTGCAAGGTTCTCCCGTGTCGGGACAGATATCGTGAGACATGGCAACTCCAATCGTCTAGGCGAGTAACTCGGCCGCCGCAAACTCCTCGGGCGTATTGACGTTCTCGAAGCAGGGCGTTGAGCCCGCGGCCTTAACGATCTGCGGCTCATCCATATATCCAGCGTTCACCCGATCGATTAGGCAGCGAATGCGCTGGCGGTCACCGGCAAGCAGCTCGCAAGCGATCGGCGCGCAGGCCTCGCGACGCCAGACGGCGCACAGCGGCTCAATCCCCCGCTCCTCGCGCGGCACGCACACGTCGAGCGCCTCGGCCTCGACACGATCGGCAAGCGCGCCGATGAGTTCCGGCGAGACAAACGGCATATCACAGGCGACGATAGCCGTATGAGGAAGCCGAGCCGCAGCCAGCGAGCTCGCGATGCCGCGCATGGCGCCCGCCGGCCCCTCAAGGTCCGACACTATTCGCGGTACCAGGCCGCCAAACGCGCGCTCCTCAAGGTAGGCAAGCTCGCTGGGACGCGACGTCGTCACGACCAACTCGCCGGCAACTGGCGCCAGCCGACCCAGCACGCGTTCGATGAGCGGCTCGCCGCAAAACGCCATGCGAGCCTTATCACAGCCCATGCGCGAGGACAGCCCACCCGCTTGGACGACACAAGAAAGATCGGCACGTCTTACGGTAGTCATACGGCAAAACACCTCCATCGGCATGCTCGAAACCCGGTGCACGATGCTAACTACAGCCGCCGAAATAGCGGCGCTACGAAAAACTCGTGCAAAAACAAAACAGCGCCTTTGCGGCACGCAGCAAGACCGCGAGCACAAAAGCGCTGGTAGCGTGTGGCGGGAACGTATGTGAATCGAACACATCCAAGACGTTTTGCACGCCTCGCAACGGTTTTGAGGACCGCGGAGCCCACCGGAGCCCATCCGTTCCCAAGTGCGGCGGTATTTTACCAAACCGAAACGGCTCCATCCCAAAAAGACGAACAAGAAGTTGCGGTGGAATAGTTCCTGTATTTGCTGCCAAAGGGGGGTGCGGACAGAAAGTTGGACCGCGGGGCGGTCCGGACTGGAGGTTC
>CAUAAZ010000038.1 GCA_958427145.1 uncultured Collinsella sp. | reverse complement strand
GCATTCTCACGGTGGAGCGATAGGAGCTCTTGCGGGTATGGCTTGTCCGCAGGTTTATAAGTCCCGAAGAGCTCTTATCGCCCCGCCAGGATGGCGATGCGGGGCAACACCTATACTCGCAGGACGGCGCTTTCTGCCCTATAGTGTTTGGTGAGCAATATCGTTCAATTTTGAAACACTCGGTCGTGCGACCGTCGGCGGTTGCACGTCACCGCGGACAGGGGCAAATCATGGATAGCAATGCCAAGCTGAACATCTTGACCGATGCCCTAGCTGCTGCCGGGGCCTCGGCATTGGCAATCGATGCGCGTGGGGACGTCGCGATCTCGACCATGAATGACGCGGCGCTTGAGCGGGATGTGGCGGCTTTTGTCGCTGAGCGTCTCGACCGTATAGGAGACGGCGCGCGTCTGGTTATGGGGCGTGAGGGTACGCGCCTGAGCCTGACCGTTCGCCCCACCGACAAAGAGGGCGGGAGGCTTTGGGTCGTTGTGGTCCGCGAGGTGCGCGGTGCCGCGGCGCATGCGGGCATCGAGTGGCTCAACGCCGACGAAGTTGAGGTCCGCTATGAATCGAGCGCGTACGGCATCGTTGAGGGGGCGGCCTCGGTGGCTGTACCGGTTACCGAGAGCTATGCGCGCGGCGTGCCCCTTATGCTCGAGGGCGAGCTGGGAGCGGGTCAGGTCGAGATTGCCAAGCGCCTCTACCTGGACGGTCCTTTTGCCGATCAGCCCTTTGTTTCCGTTGCGCTCGATGAGCTCACCGAGCGCGGTTGGCGCCATGTGCTCAAAAGCGCCGAATCGCCGTTGTTCCAAACGGGGCTGACCCTTTGCATTGAGGGCTGGAACGCGGTTGGCCCCCAGCGCCTCCGCGAGCTGGTCTCCACGATGGCCGACACCGCGTTGGCGACGCGCTGCCATGTGGTGCTGACGGCGAATGACATGCCGGGCGGCAGCGAAAGTGATCAAGCCGCCTTTGTGACCGAGCGCTTCGCCTGTGCGGTGAGCGTGGCGCCGGCAATCGCCGAGCAGGGAGCCGCGTCGACGAAGGCTGCGCGCTATTTGGAATATCTCGCTGATGCATTTGGAACGGCAGCGCCCACGCTGTCTTCCGCGGCGACGAAGACGCTCGATGCTTACCGCTGGCCGCGCAATTATCTGCAGCTCCGCGAGGTCTCGGAACGACTGTATATATTGGTGGGGGCGGGCGCGGTGGACCGCGCTGTGGCGGAGGAAGTGCTCGCCCAAGAGGACGTGATTAAGACCGCAGCCTTTGGCGCCCCGACGCTCGAAAGCGACCTGTATATCCTGCGACCGCTGGCCGATACCGAGCGAGATATCGCGCATCTGGTTGTAGATCATCTCCACGGCAACCGAACCCGTGCGGCGGAGGTACTGGGCATAAGCCGTACAACGCTGTGGCGCTTGCTGAAGGACGATGACCGTTGAGCGAGGCGCCCGTGACCGCGCGCGACGCGTGTGCTACAGTCCAAAGCGTTATTGTTTCGATTTGGTTACGGCGTGCGAGGGCATATGGCTGAGACTTCAAAACCGAGCCGCAGAAGGCGGAGTGCCGCGCCGGTCAACCGACGCACGACATCGGTGACGTGGGGTAAACACGCCTCGGGGTTTGATGGCTCGTTCAAGCGCACTAAATACGGCTATCCTTCGGCAAGCGCCCGCTTGGCAATGCAGGCAGAGTCCTCGCTGTGGGGCCGCAAACGCGTGGTGGGCTCAAAGCTCAAGCACGACGGAACGCTCGGTTACATCAGCCGCGGGGCGGCTCGCCGCAGTGGACTCAATCCGGCTGGTTGGCATCGTTATGTTCCGATCGTGGCCGTCGTTGCAGTGATCGTCATCGCGCTCGCTGCGCTTGGCTACGCCGGCGGTGGCGCCAACTTGGACGCAGTGTTTAAATCGCCCGAGCTCGCGCATGCAGGCACAGAAGTTATCGAGGGCGCTCAGACCCAGACAGGCGTCGCGCCCCAGCGCGGCATCGTCGCGGCGGCCTCCACCATCGCAGATGCTCAAAAGGACGAGGACGAACAAGGCGACGACGTCGATGCGAATCAGACGAGCGAAACGGCAACAACTCCATCGGCGGGATAAGTTGCGAGTGGGGTAGCTAAAATAGCCCCGTCCCAAATTAGCCACCCCGCTGACGCTCCTGGGTTACCTTACGTAGATGATGTTGTCGCGGCGCGGCTTTGCCTCGGGTAGCGTGTCCTCGGCGTAGCCAAGAATGCAGTTACCGACACCGCGCAGGCTGCCGTCGGCGGGCAGGCCCCAGCTGGCCAGCAGCTCCAGGCCCTCGGGCGAGTCAAAGACCTCATGCGCGCGGTGAATCCAGCACGAATCGACACCCAGTGCATAGGCGGCGTTGAGCAGGTTGCCCATGGCGAGCGAGCCGTCTTCCAGATGTGTGGGCACGCTGCGGTCAACCAGCACCACCACAACGGTCTTGGCGCCATAGAAGGGGTCTCCGTTGCTGCCCATGACCTGGGCGTTGAGCCGTGAGAGACGCTCGACGGTCGCGGGGTCGGTGACGGCGACAAACGTCACCGGCTGGCGACCCATGCCGCTCGGTGCATATTGGCCGGCTTCGATAATACGCGCAAGCTTTTCGGCCTCGACGGGACGATCGCTGTAGTTGCGGCAGCTGCGACGGTGAATGAGCGCTTCGATAGTCTCCATGGTGTCTCCTTGCGGTGGCGTTGCAGATGCCCCGTTCATACCCGTCGGGCTTAAACGATAGACGGTCAATTGCCCGGCCAAAAGGATAGATTCCAATTGGGAAAGTAGGTTTGCATAAAAGTACCTTCAGAATGTGACAAACAAATGGGATGGTTAAACGTTTTATCCCGTCTACCCTGCGGTTTTTTACCACTTGCCTAAATGATGTGCGCATAAGCTCTGATAAAGGTTTTACTAAAGGAGCACCAACGTTTATCAACGCGCCATGGTGGCGCCGGGCCAGGAGGTAAATCATGTTCCAGGCTGGAGATGTCGTCGAGACCGACTTCGAAGGATTTCTGAAGCTGCTGCGTTCCAAGACGCGCGCTTTTGTGTCGATTAACGATCACGAGTACTACATCACGCACACCGATGGCTATTGGCGTGTTCAGGATTGCGAGGCCCTCAACGATAAGGGCCACTTTACTGACTGCTCCGAGCTGGTCAACACGGTCTGCGAGGTCGTCGAACTGCCGTGGATCTGCGGCAAGAGCCTGCACGACAGCTTCTCGGGCGCCACGGTCTACGAGGCCGTCGCTGCTTAACAGCCAACAACCGATATTCTCTCGCAACCGCCGGCGCCGCCCCCGCGCCGGCGGTCTTTTTTGCCGATATGCTTATGTGGAGCCGACCATAGACAACGAACTTGTTGACGATAGTCAAAACTCGGACTAATGTAGAGATATGAATTGGTCAAAACTCGGACTATCGAATGGTGGGAGAGATGAATAGTGCAGTTAGCCCGGTCGATTTCGACCGGATGCTCAACGGGCTTGACCGTATCTATTCGGAGTTCGCACGCACCTGCGGTCTTTCGGACTGCGCCTACTGGATGCTCGTCGACACGAGTGCGGCGGGCGGAAGCGTTGCCGTGAGTCGGCTGACGAGTGAATGGTTCTACAGCAAACAGACCATCAATTCGGCGATTAAGACGCTTAGGGCGCGAGGGCTTGCGACGTTGGAGTTTGCCGAGGGCAGTCGTAAGAACAAGGTTGTGCGACTGACCGAAGAAGGCGTGCAGTTTGCCAGGCGCTACGCGTTGCCGGCGCAAAAAGCCGAACAACAGGCATTCGAGGCGCTTGAGCCGTGGGAACAGCGCGAGATCATGCGCTTGGTCGGTAAGTTCTCCCATGTTCTTAACGAAGAGTGCGAGGCATTTAAACGGCAAGTGGCCGCCGAGAACGAGGCTGACGATAAGGGCGAGGGGGACACATGCGACTCTTAATGAGGTTTATGAGGCCGTACCGCGGTCTGATTGCGGTGACGCTGTTTGCGGTGCTGATAGATAACGTCGGTACGCTGTTGGTTCCCACGATGCTGGCGAACATGGTCAACACCGGTATTACCACGGGCGATGTCGACTATATATTACGCAACGGCCTGTACATGCTTATCGCGACCGGCATGGCCAGCGGCGGCACGGTGCTGGGCTGCTATCTTTCGGCGCGCCTGGCCGCCAACGTGGCCTGCGATATCCGCAATGCCGTGTACGACAAGTCGCTCGAGCTGTCCGCCAGCGACTTTGAGCGCTTTGGCACGGGCTCGATGATCACGCGCTCGCTCAACGACATCAACGTGATTCAGCAAGCTGTCCTTCAGACGATTCAGTTGGTGCTGCCGGTGCCGTTCTTGGCCGTGGCAGGCATCATCTTTGCCTGGTTCATCGATCCTGCCATGGGCACGCTGCTGGGCGTGGTCGTTGCGATCGTGCTGGTGGCGGCGGTCTTTACCGTTGCCAACGCCGCGCCGATCTTTATGCGCCTGCAGAGCTTTATCGACCGCATGAACGTGGTGCTGCGCGAGAACATCGTGGGCGTGCGCGTCATCCGCGCATTTAACAAGGAACGCCACGAGGAGCAGCGCCTGGACGAGGTGTTTAGCGATTACGCGGCCAACGCCATCAAGGTCAACCACCTGTTTGTGGGTCTCGACAGCTCTAGCTTCTTTTTGATGAATATCGCCGAGGTGGCGGTGCTGTGGGTGGGCGGCAACCGCGTGGGCGTCCATGCCATGCAAATCGGCAGCATCTCGGCCGTGCTGGAGTACGCGATCCTGATCCTGTTCTTTGTGATGATGGCGCAGATGGTGATTCTGACGCTCCCACGCGCCGCGGCGTGCCTCAACCGCGCGCAACAGGTGCTCGAAATCGAGCCGAGCATCGTGGACGGCAAGGCTACGCTGGATACGTGCGCGGCGGAGCCTGTTGACGGTGCCGATGCGGTTGCCGTGTTCGACCATATGTCGTTCCGTTTTGACGATGCCGACGAGGACACCCTGTGCGACCTGAGCTTTGCCTGTCGCCGCGGACAGACGACCGCGATTGTAGGCTCGACGGGTTCGGGCAAGTCGACGGTGGCCAAGCTCTTGTTGCGTTTCCACGATGCCACGAAGGGCGCCATTCGCCTGAACGGCGTTGACCTGCGCGACCTTTCGCAAGGTGAGATTCGCGGGCATATCGCTTACGTTCCGCAGAAGGCGTGGCTGTTCTCGGGTACGGTGGCGAGCAACCTGCGCTTTGGCAACGAGGGCGCGACCGAGGCTGACATGCTCCATGCGCTGGAAGTTGCCCAGAGCACCTTTGTGCTCGACCAGCCGCAGGGGCTCGATACGCCGGTATCCCAGGGCGGCACGAACTTTTCGGGCGGTCAGCGCCAGCGCCTGGCGATCGCCCGCGCACTCATGAAGCGCGCCGATCTATATATCTTCGACGACAGTTTTTCGGCCCTGGACTTTAAGACTGATGCCGCCCTGCGCCATGCGCTGCAGGACGAGACGCGCGATGCCGCGGTGCTCATCATCGCGCAGCGTATCTCGACCATTCTGCATGCCGATCAGATCGTGGTGCTCAAAGACGGCGAGATCGTCGGCCTAGGCACGCACGACGAGCTCATGGAAACCTGTGAGGTGTACCGCGCTATCGCGGAATCGCAGATGAAGGGAGGTGAGTAGCATGACCGAGAAGCCCAAGAAGCAGGGCATTGCCGATGGCGCCGCGGTTGCAGGGACAGTCGGGGGGACGGGCGTCGCGCCCGACCTGGACGAAGCCGCCAAGGCGGCGGAGCGCGAGGCTCGCCGCCAGGCACTCTACGAGGAAAACGAGCGCGCCGAGGACGAGCGCGCCCGCGCCGAGGCGGAGCGCATGCGCGACGTTGACGACGAGGACGAGGACGAGACGCCCCGCGACACCTGGGCGACGGTGCGCCGCCTGTGGAGCGAGGCCGCCGGCGACCATTGGCGCTTCTATATCGTGTTCGCGAGCATCGTGTTCTATGTCATCTTTAACACCGCGGCGCCGGCTTACAGCGCCCGCGTGATCGATGAGCTGTGGGGGCACATGAAGCTGGCGTTTGCCAACAACACTACCTTCAGCATTACCTGGGAGAACTGCGGCAGGACCATCTTCATCTACTTTATGATCTGGACCGCCGCCGCCTCGTTCTACGCACTCCAGAGCTTTTTGATGTCGAGCGTTGCCGAGCGCCTCAACCTGCGCCTACGCAACCGCATCGCGCAAAAGCTCAACCGTCTGCCGCTTGCCTACTTTGACGCGCATCGACCCGGCGAGGTCGTCAGCCGTGCGACCAATGACTTGGACAAGATGTCCGAGAGCATGCAGCGCGGCTTGCTGCAGCTTCTGGTGTCGATCGGTACCGTGGTGGGCGCCGTGAGCGTGATGTTCGTGTTTAGCGTGCCGCTCACGCTTGTCTTTTTGTTCTTTACGGCGCTTTCGCTGCTGGTGACAAAGGTCGTTTCGCGCCGCACGCACGATGTGACGGGCGAGCGCCAGGAGTGGGTGTCCAAGATTACGAGCGCGGTCGAGGAAGGCTACTCGGGCCGTCTGGTAATCCGTGCGTTTAACCGCGAGCGCCAGAGCTCTGCCGAGGTGCACGAGGCTTCGAGGGAGCTGGCGCGCGTGAGCACCAAGGCCGACTTTATGATTAACGCCGTCGGTCCCGCGGTGCGCTTTATCGGCCGCTTGGCGCAGATCGTGATCGCGCTGGTGGGCTGCAGCATGCTGGTTGCCGGGCATATGACCGTCGGCGTGTTCCAGGCGTTCTTCCAGTTTATCTATGAGGCGTCCGAGCCCATGACGCAGCTGTCGTTTACCTTTAACTCGCTGCAGAGCGCGCTGGCGAGCGCCGAGCGCGTGTTCGACCTGCTCGACGAGTCCGAGATGGAAGCCGATCCGTTGCCGGCGGCCGCCGCCAAGCTGCCGGGCAAGGTGGAGGGCCGTGTCGCTTTTGAGCACGTGCGCTTTGGATATTCGCCCGACAAGCCGCTTATGCGCGACGTGTCGTTTACCGCCGAGCCGGGTCAGAAGATCGCAGTGGTGGGAACCACGGGTGCGGGTAAGACCACGCTCATCAATCTGCTC
Source organism: uncultured Collinsella sp. (assembly GCA_958427145.1). Classification (GTDB taxonomy): domain Bacteria; phylum Actinomycetota; class Coriobacteriia; order Coriobacteriales; family Coriobacteriaceae; genus Collinsella. The sequence goes on along the minus strand of CAUAAZ010000038.1, from coordinate 13,171 downwards.
ATGCGCTTCTACGAGATCGACGGTGGCCGCATTACCCTCGACGGTGTGGACACGAGCCGCATGGATCGCGGCGAGCTGCGCCAGCAGTTTGGCATGGTGTTGCAGGACGCCTGGCTGTTCGATGGCACCATTGCCGAGAACATCGCCTATGGCTGTCCCGAGGCGACGCGCGAGGAGATTGTCGCGGCTGCACGTGCCGCTCAGGTCGACTTCTTTGTGCGCACTATGCCGCAGGGCTACGACACGCATGTGGCTAACGATGCCGAGAGCATCAGCCAGGGCCAACGTCAGCTGCTGACCATCGCGCGCGTGCTGCTCAACAACCCGGCGATCCTCATCCTGGACGAGGCGACGTCGAGCGTGGACACGCGCACCGAGCTCGCCATCGGCCGCGCCATGGACGCGCTCATGCGCGGGCGCACGAGCTTTGTGATCGCGCACCGTCTGTCGACGATCGTCGATGCCGACCTCATCCTGGTCATGGATCACGGCAATATCATCGAGCAGGGTACGCACAAGGAGCTGCTGGCTGCCGAGGGCGCTTATGCCGACCTCTACCTAAGCCAGTTCGCATAAGGTGACAAAGGGGCAGTCCCGCATGTCACATCGAAAAGAAGGCGCGCCGGGGGCGGATTCCCTGGCGCGCCTTTTGTGTTGGCGTCAATGTTGTCGGTGGCCGTCCGCTTCTAGCGCTCGTCCACGAGCTTGGCGACGAGGGCTTTGAGCTCGGCCACCTCCTGCTCGAGTTCCTTGACGCGACGGGCGTTTTCGGTGATGCCCTGACGGTTGAGGGCGCTCTGCTCGGCGGCATCGTCGGGCATGTACTCGCGATGCTGCTTGGCGTCGAAGCTCTCCTCGAACACGCGGCAGCCGTTGCGCTTGATGATGCGCCCGGGCACGCCCACGACGGTGCAGTTGTCGGGCACGTCCTTGACGACGACCGAGTTGCCGCCGATTTTGACGTTGTTGCCGATGTGGATGTTGCCAAGCACCTTGGCGCCCGTGCCCACCGTGACATTGTTGCCCAGGGTGGGGTGGCGCTTGCCGGTCTCGTTGCCGGTGCCGCCGAGCGTGACGCCCTGGTAGAGCACACAGTTGTCGCCCACGATGGCAGTCTCGCCAATAACGACGCCCATGGCGTGGTCGATAAAGAAGTGCTTGCCGATCTGCGCGGCGGGATGAATCTCGACGCCGGTGATGTGGCGGGTGATTTGCGAGAGCACACGGGCAAGCGATCGATGGCCGTGTTCCCACAGCCAGTGCTCGGGCACGTGGTTCCACTTGGCGTGCAAGCCGGGGTAGGAAAGGAAGATGACCAGACCGTTTTGCGCAGCGGGGTCTTGCGCCTGGACGGTCTTGATGTCCTCTCGAATGGTGTTGATAAAGCTCACCGGCCGCCCTCCCTTAGCGCCGTGACAATGCGATTCAATAAAGTATAGCGATTCGCTAGGGATTAGGAAGGGCGATCTTGCTTTGCTTTGGGCGACAAGTGTCAGTTATGCAAACTTGCTGGTAATGGAGTCATGCTTTTGTGGGGTTGCGCACGAGGGGACGCCGCAACCGTATACTGGTCAACTTGGACGTGTCCGCGCCCACAACTGAGAGGTTTTACTTCATGGGTTTCATCAATTTTATCGCCGAGCTGCTTAAGGACCCGCGCACCGCGATCGCCAGCTGGATCGCCGCCGGCCCGCTTATGGCCTACGGCTGCGTGTTCCTAATCATCTTTATCGAGACGGGCGTGGTGTTCTTCCCGTTCCTTCCCGGCGACTCGCTGCTGTTTGCCTCGGGCTTCTTTGCCCATAATGGCGGCTTTAACATCGTGGCGCTTCTGGCCACCGCATGGGCCGCAGCCATCCTGGGCGATCAGTGCAACTTTATGATTGGCCACTTCTTTGGCCGCAAGATCATCGCCTCGGGCAAGGTAAAGGCCATGACGCCCGAGCGCATCAAAAAGTCCGAGGATTTCTTGGACAAGTGGGGCCATCTGGCCATCTTCCTCGGCCGCTTCTTCCCGTTCATCCGCACCTTTGTGCCTTTTATCGCTGGCATGGGCGGCATGCATTGGCGCAACTTTATCGTCTTTAACGTGTTGGGTGGCATTACCTGGTCGACGGTCTTTACGCTGCTGGGTTACTTCTTTGGTGGCATTCCGTTTGTGCAGGAGCACTTTGAGCTGCTGATCATCGGGATTGTCGCCGTGTCGATCATCCCGACCGTGGTCGGTCTGGTTAAGGCTAAGCTCGGTAAAAAGAACGCCTAGTCCGAGCTTGTTTCCGGACGTTAATTCCAAGGCCCGTCATCGGATTCGATGGCGGGCCTTTTGTGTTGAAGGCAAATGAAAATACTTTACTTAGTTAAAGAAAAGCGTTTTATCCAAGGCGTGCGGGGAGTACAATCACCTGCATGCGAATCGACGCGCCATCGGCTTTGATGCTGCCCGCGTGTCCTGCCCGGCTCTACGCTTCCGGGTATGCGACGTTGCGACGCGGCCGGCTTCGGTCCTTGCGTGCGGGTTCGCGAGTATGCAACCGTGTATGTAAGGAGCGACATATGACTGTCGAGAAGAAGGATATCGATTGGGGTAGCCTCGGCTTTGGCTACATGAAGACCGATTACAGCTACGAGGCCCATTGGAAGGACGGCGAGTGGGACGAGGGCGGCCTGACCACCGACCACACCCTGCATGTCTCCGAGTGCGGCGGCATCTTCCATTACTGCCAGGAGGTCTTTGAGGGCCTGAAGGCCTACACCGCCGAGGACGGCAGCATCGTCTGCTTCCGTCCCGACATGAACGCCGAGCGTATGTATAACTCCGCGCAGCGCCTTGAGATGCCCCCGTTCCCCAAGGACAAGTTCGTGGAGGCCGTCAAGCAGGTCGTTTCTGCCAACGCCGCATGGGTTCCGCCCTTCGGCTCTGGCGCGACCCTGTATGTGCGTCCGTTTATGATCGGCTCCGGTGACGTAATCGGCGTGGCTCCCGCTCCTGAGTACACGTTCCGCATTCTCGTGACCCCGGTCGGTCCGTACTTTAAGGGTGGCCTCAAGCCTGTCAAGCTGCGCGTTTCCGAGTACGACCGCGCCGCACCGCACGGCACCGGCAACATCAAGGCCGGCCTCAACTACGCCATGTCCCTGAAGCCCACGATGGAGGCTCACCGCGAGGGCTATGCCGAGAACCTGTATCTCGACTCCGAGTCCCGCACCTATGTCGAGGAGACCGGTGGCGCCAACGTCCTGTTCGTGAAGGAGGACGGCACGCTCGTCGTTCCGCAGTCGCACACCGACTCTATTCTTCCCTCCATCACCCGTCGTTCGCTCGTTCAGGTCGCTGAGGACCTGGGCATGACCGTCGACCAGCGTCCCGTCGAGTGGGCCGAGGTCAAGGCCGGCACCTTTGTTGAGTGCGGTTTGTGCGGCACCGCTGCCGTTATCTCCCCGGTCGGCGAGATCGACAACAAGGTCTACGGTGCCGACGAGACTGTGACCTTCCCGGCTGGCTACACCGAGATCGGTCCTGTGATGAAGAAGCTCCGCGAGACCCTGACGGGCATCCAGTCTGGTGCTGTTGAGGATAAGCACAACTGGGTTTACACCGTCGCGTAATTCGTCTTACCTGCCCGGGCGGAGAGCAAGTTCCCTCCCGGCGCGTCCTCGGACATGCAAGAAGCCCTCGCTGCGCACTTCGTGTGGCGAGGGCTTCTTGCGTCCTGCGGAATGCGCCGGGAGGGAACTTGCTCTCCGCCCTGCGGGCTCGGCGTTGCCACAACGGGCAATAATTAATCTGAATAAAGATGGTGCGCGGCCTATTGACCGCGCTTTTGTTTTGGTTCGCGCATGTGGGGGTGGTGGCGACGTGCATTTTTGCGAGTATTCTGCAATCGAAGGCCACTGCATACCGACTTCGGGCGAAAAATCGGGATTTCTCGATGTTTTCTACGAATGATGGACGGGGTTATGGGCTGACAGCGTTTGATTTGCAGGGATATTCGCGGTCTTTGGCATTTATCGTGGCGCCCGAAGCCCTTGGTTATATTGAATACTCCTAAAAATGCACGGTGCTTAGAGGGGGACCTTCGCAACAAAGGAAACCGCCCCGTCGAAGTATGCATTCGACGAGGCGGTTTATGCATATACCCGATTAAGGATACGCTGCGGATCTGTTAGAACTTGACGGTCGGTGCCTGGCGGGCAGCTTCGGCGGCCTCGAAGCCCTGGCGCTCCTTAAACTGGAAGATGCCGGCAAAGATGACGGCCGGGAAGGTCTGGATGGCGTTGTTGTAGCTAAGCACGCAGTCGTTGTAGCTCTGGCGTGCGTAGCTCACCTTGTTCTCGGTGTCTTCGAGCGTGGCTTGGAGCTGCGTAAAGTTGGTGTTCGCCTTAAGATCGGGGTAAGCCTCGGCCACGGCGAAGAGCTGGCGCAGGGCGCCGGTCAGCACGTTGTCGGCTTCCATCTTGGCTTCGGGCGTGGTGGCGCTCACGGCGGCGTTGCGCGCGTTGACCACGGCGGCAAGCGTGTCCTGCTCGTGTTTGGCGTAGCCCTTGACGGTTTCGACCAGGTTAGGGATCAGGTCGTTGCGGCGCTGCAGCTGCGTGTCGATGTTCTGCCAGGCGTTATCAATGCGATTGCGCTTGGTGACCATGTTGTTGTAGATGCCGGCGATGGCGCAGACAATCACAACGACAACAACGATACCGATGATGACGGGAATCATGGTGTCTCCGTTTCGAATGGCCGCGGCGTCTTCCGCCGGCTGCCGTTGGTGTAACGCTACTAGTATACCCGCAACCTTTGGCGATACCGAACTTTCCGGTAAGCGTTATGTTTCCGCCAAGGTAAGGCCATTCGCCAGGGGGCGGGCGATACAGGTGTAAGATATGCGACAGATTAGTGAGCGTTGTCTTCTCCTTGAGGAGGGCGATATATATGGACCTTCGCATCAAGAAAACCTATCGGGCCCTGTTCGAGGCCTTTACTGAGCTGCTCGAAGAGCATCGGTTTGAGGACGTGACGGTTGCCATGCTGTGCGACCGCGCTATGATTCGTCGGACGACGTTCTACAAGCACTTCCGCGACAAAAACGATTACTTTGCCTTCTATATCGATGAGCTCATGTCGGGCCTGCCGCAAAAGCGGGCCGATGCGGATGGCGCGGAGGGCGCCGAGGACGTACGCACGCTTCGCCACGAAGTGTTCGCCGATGCCATGGATCTGATTCTGGCGCATGAGCAGCTCATGGATAACATTTTGGCGAGCAGCATGTCGGGTATGCTGACCAGCATGATTTGCGACCGCATCGCGCGCTCCATACGCGGGCGCGTGATGATCGCGCTTGACGAGGACGCGCTCGCGCCCGTATCGCTCGAGACAACGTCTGAGTTTGTCGCCGGCGGTATTATTCGACTCTTTACCATGTGGTGGGAATCGGGCCACGTACTAGAGCGCCGATCCGAAATCGCCGACGTGGTCGATGCGCTGTTCGAGCGGACCATGACGCCGGTGAGTCACTAAGAGTGGCGGAGAGAGGGGGATTCGAACCCCCGGAACGCTCTCGCGCTCAACGGTTTTCAAGACCGCCGCATTCAACCGCTCTGCCATCTCTCCGTGAGTCGTAATGATAGCATCGTTTTGGGTTTGCAACAGGGAAGGCGAACGATGACGAGCACCGGAATCGATGAGAAGTTCATGCGCGAGGCGCTGGCGGAGGCGCGTACCGCCGCGGCGGTGGGCGAGGTGCCGATCGGCGCCGTAGTGGTGCGCGCGGGTGAGATCGTCGCGCGGGCGCATAATCGCCGCGAGCTCGACCAGGACCCTTCGGCGCATGCCGAGTTTGCGGCCCTATGCGCCGCCGCGCGGTCGCTCGGTCGTTGGCGCCTTTCCGATTGCACGGTCTACGTAACGCTCGAGCCCTGCTGCATGTGCGCGGGGCTTATGGTTAACGCGCGCGTGGGGCGCTGCGTGTACGGCGCGTCCGATGCTAAAGCGGGCGCTCTGGGGTCGCTATACGACCTGAATGCCGATTCGCGCCTGAATCATCGGTTTAATGTGACCGCCGGCGTGCTGGCGGATGAGTGTCGTGAGGTGTTGAGCGGTTATTTTAGTGGGCTGCGTGGCACCGATGGTGCTGGCTGCGGTTGTGGGGCCGATCTTGAGGCGCATGCCGCCCACGCCGAGGCGCTTGCGGGTGTTGGGGATCTCGCTGGCGAGACGCTCGACTTTGGCCCCGTGCAGCGCCGGTTCCGCCGCGTGCTGTTGGCGATCGACTCCTTTAAAGGCAGCGTGTCGAGCTCGCAGGCGGAGGGTGCCGTTGCCGAAGGTGTGCGCCGTGTGTGGCCTGATGCCCAGGTAAGCGCGTTGCCGCTGGCAGATGGTGGCGAGGGAACGCTCGATGCCGTTGCCGCGTGCGGCGGTGAGGTCGTGGCAGGTGAAGTCGCAGGCCCCTTGGGCGACCGCGTGCCTGCCCGGATGCTGGTGGACGGCGAGCGCGAATCTGCTGTTATTGAGATGGCCGAGGCGGCGGGTATTGGGTATTCGCCCTGCACGGAATCGGCGGCGGTTGCGGCTTCGACCTATGGCGTGGGCGAGCTCATGCTTCGCGCGGTCCGTGCTGGGGCAAAGACGATCTATATTGGTCTGGGCGGCAGCGCCACCAACGACGGTGGCGCCGGCATGCTGCAGGCGCTGGGCGCCCACCTTGTCGATGGCCGTGGCTGCAATATCGCCCCCGGCCTCGCGGGCCTTGAACGCGTGGCGAATATCGATTTGGCACCGGCGCTTCGGGCACTGAATGGCGCGCGTGTCGTGGTGCTTTCCGATGTCGAGAATCCGCTCGTGGGGCGTCGGGGCGCACTGGCGGTGTTTGGCGGGCAAAAGGGCCTGCCGACGAATGATGCCGACGCATTGTGTAGATACGACAGCTGGATGGTCGGCTATGGCCGCCTGCTCGATGCGGCGATTACCGGGGTGCGGGCTCAGGGGTTGTTGCGCGCGCCCGAGGGCGTGCGGACATTTGGCTCGGTGCTCGGTGTGCCCGGTGCCGGCGCCGCCGGCGGCCTAGGCGCCGCGCTGTTAGCGCTCGGTGCGGAGCTACGCTCAGGCGTGGAGACGGTGCTCGATCTGATTGGGTTTGACGAACGCGTGCGCGATGTCGACCTGGTCATTACAGGCGAGGGCAACATGGACGAGCAATCCGCTGCCGGCAAGGCGCCGGTGGGCGTGGCCCGCCGTGCCAATCGCTATGGCAAGCCGGTAGTCGCCGTCGTGGGCGGTCGTGCTGACAACCTGGATACGGTGTATGGGCAGGGTATTGACTTGGTTTTGCCGATCTGTCGCAAGCCCATGGACCTGGAGCAGGCGCTCGATCCCCAGGAAGCCACAACCAACCTCATCTGCGCCGGTGAAGCAGCCGCCCAAGCCTACGACCTCGGCCGCATCTAAAAGCAGTCAAAAAAGCCCCGTTCCAAATTAGCTGTCTTGCCCCATCGGGCGGGAGCGGGTAATATATATCGAACGCCTAGCGCGTTCGATGGGTTCGGATGACGACATGTTCCGAATCTGGTCAGGTCCGGAAGGAAGCAGCCATAAGGAGCCTCTGTCGGGCATCCGGATCCATCGAGCGCGCTTTTTTGCGCGGTTTTTACCGCTATCCAAGATTCTTCTGTAACGAGTTGCTTACGCATCTCCAGGGTTCTCCGTACTATCATGAATCAGATTGAAGAGAGATGATGATAGGGAGCGCCTATACATGATTGAGCTGCTCAGGCGTTTTGGTGGTAAGTTTCGCCGGTATATGGTGATTGGCCCTGCGTGCAAGTTGATTGAAGTGATCTTTGACCTGCTTACGCCGCTCGTGATTGCCCAGATGATTGATAAAGGTATCGGTGCGCACGACGTGAGTGCCGTCGTCCACTACGGTATGGTGCTCGCCGCCATGGCCGTGATTGGCATCTCGTTTACGCTCGTCTGCCAAAAGATGGCGGCGCTCACCTCGCAGGGCATGGGTACTGGCATTCGCGGCGCACTCTACAAGCACATCAACAAGCTGAGCTATGCTGAACTCGATCGCTTTGGCACGCCGTCGCTCATCACGCGCATTACCAACGACGTCAACCAGGTGCAGCTCGCCGTGGCGCTGGGCGTGCGTATGCTCATCCGCTGGCCTTTCCTGGCGGTGGGCTCAATGGTCGCGGCCCTTGCCATCGACCTTAAGCTCGGCATGATCTTTTTGATCTGCACTCCCGCTATCGGCCTGGTGTTTTGGTTTGTCATGGCGCGCTGCATCCCGTACTACAAGCAGCTGCAGGCAAAGCTCGATCGCATCGCGCTTATTTGCCGCGAGGGACTTTCGGGTGCCCGCGTGGTCCGGGCGTTTGTGCGCGAGGGTCACGAACGTGAGCGTTTTGCCCAGGCGGCCGATGACCAGGCGCGTGTCGCAATCGCGGTGGGCAAGCTCTCGTCGATTCTCAACCCCGTCACGTTTTTGGTGATGAACCTGGGCGTGTGCGCCATCCTGTGGGTGGGCGGCATCCAAGTCAACGTGGGCGAGCTCACGCAGGGCCAGGTCATGGCGTTTGTGAACTACATGACGCAGACCCTTACCTCCATCGTGTATGTTGCCAACTTGGTTGTAGTCTTCACCAAGGCGAGCGCTAGCGCTTCGCGTATCAACGAGGTGCTCGACTGTGTGCCGAGTATCACGGACGGGGGCAACCAAAAGCTGGATCTTTTTGCGATCGGAAATGCCTGCATGCTTAAAGAAGACCGGTGTTCTCCCAGTGCTTACATGGCCGACAAGCATCCGCTCGTCGATGTCGTGCCGCCTGCCATCGAGTTTGACCATGTGAGCTTTTCGTTTGGCGCCGGAGCCGTTAACGCCGTTGACAACGTGTCGTTTTCTGTTTCTGTGGGCGGAACGCTCGGCATTATCGGTGGCACGGGTTCGGGAAAATCGACGCTCGTTTCGCTGATTCCGCGCCTGTACGATGCCTCGACGGGAACGGTTCGCGTTTTCGGCCGCGACGTGCGCGCGTGGAATCTCGACCAGCTGAGGGAGGTTATCGGCATGGTCCCCCAGCGGGCGAGTCTCATGAGCGGAACGATTCGCTCCAATCTGGCATGGCGTCAAAGGACGTGCTTTATGGATGATGTGCTTTGGGATGCGCTCGAGACGGCCCAGGCGGACGATTTTGTACGGAACCTGCCGGACGCCCTCGATGCTCCCGTCGAGGCAGGCGGCAAAAATTTTAGCGGCGGACAACGTCAGCGCCTGACAATCGCGCGTGCTCTGGTGGAATACCCGCAGATTCTCGTTATGGACGATTCGGCATCGGCGCTCGACGTAAAGACGGATGCGGCTCTGCGCCGTGCCGTGCGCGAACTCGCAGGAAGAGCTCCGGTGTTTTCGAGGGGCATCCCCATGACAACCGTGATCGTAAGCCAGCGCGTCTCGACCGTGCGTGACGCCGACATGATCTGCGTGCTCGATCACGGCTCGGTCGCGGGCCTGGGCGCGCATGACGAGCTGTATGCGACCTGCCAGCTCTATCGCGAGATTTGCCAGTCGCAGCTGCGTCGCGAGGAGCTCGAGGGCCAGCAGGGGAACGCGACGCCCGTGTCCGCCCCGATCGCCTCCGCATCCGTCTGCGCAAAGGAGGGCTGCTAAATGAATCCGTACACTTCTTCCGGCTCGGTCGCCACGATGACGGCCAACGTGTCCGGCAACGATAGCCTCAACGACCTGGGCGATGGCCCGCGCCGGCCCGGCGACCCCGAACGTTATCCCGTGGATGCGGTGACCCGCCGCCTGCTGGGCTATGTTCGCCCGCACCGCGTCTCGTTTGCGGCATCGTTTTTGAGTGCCGCCGTTTCGGTAATCTTGCAGCTCTATACGCCCGTCCTTATTGGCGAAGGCATCGACCTTATCGTCGCCGCCGGGCAGGTGGACTTCGACGCGCTACTGCCGCTTGTCACCAAGCTCGCGATTGTCGTCGTAGGTACCGCGGCTTTCCAGTGGCTGCAGGGCTATTGCGTCAACCGCCTGTCCTACGAGACGGTGCGCGACATGCGCGTGGAGGCGAGCGACAAGCTCAGCCGCATGCCGCTCAGCTTTATCGACAGCCACGCCCACGGCGACCTTATGAGCCGCGTGGTCAACGACGTCGACCAGGTGGGCGACGGTCTGCTACAGGGCTTTACCCAGCTTTTCACCGGCGTTATCACCATCGTTGGCACGCTCGCGTTTATGCTCTCCATTAACCTGACCATGACGCTTGTGGTGGTGCTCGTCACGCCGCTTTCCATTTTTGCCGCTGGCGCCATCGCCAAGCTTTCCAACAAGAGCTTTACGGCCCAGCAGCGTATTCAGGGTCAGCTCGGTGGTCATATCGAGGAGTATGTGGGCGAGCAAAAGCTGGTTGATGCGTTTGCCTACGGCCCGAACGCCCAAGCGCGCTTTGACGCGCTCAACGCCGAGCTCTATACGGCAGGTGAGCGTGCACAGTTTATGGGTTCGCTCTCTAACCCCGGTACGCGCTTTATCAACAACATCATCTATGCCGTGGTCGCCGTGATCGGCTGCGTGGGCGTGATCACGGGCGTGCCGGCGGCGCTTACGGTGGGTGGCGTGCAGATTTTCCTGTCCTACGCCAACCAGTACACCAAGCCGTTCAACGAGGTCACCAACGTCATTACGCAGATCCAGACCGCGTATGCCTCGGCGCGTCGCATGTTTGCGCTGCTCGATGCGCGCGAGCAGGAGCCCGATGCGGCGGATGCCGTGGAACTTACCGCCCCGCAGGGTGAGGTGACCTTTGAGCATGTGGACTTTAGCTACGTGTCCGACCGCAAGCTGCTGCAGGATATCTGTATTGAGGCCAAACCCGGCATGCGCTTTGCCCTGGTCGGCCCCACGGGTTGCGGCAAGACGACGCTCATCAACTTGCTGCTGCGGTTTTACGATATCGATGCCGGACGCATCATGGTCGATGGCCGGTCTTCGCGTGACTACACGCGCGCAAGCCTGCGCCGCGCCTTTGGCATGGTGCTGCAGGATACGTGGCTGTTCGAGGGCACGGTGGCGGAAAACATCGCCTACGGCTGTCCCGACGCCACGCGCGAGCAGGTTATCGAGGCGGCCAAGCGCGCGCATGCGCACAAGTTTATCGTGCAGCTGCCAGGCGGCTACGATACGGTCATCGGCGAGGACGGCGGCACGTTTAGCCAGGGTCAAAAACAGCTGCTGTGCATTGCGCGCGTTATGCTCACCGATTCGGCGATTCTGCTGCTGGACGAGGCAACGTCGAGCATCGATACGCGTACCGAGCTGCAGGTGCAGGCGGCATTCGACGAGCTCATGGCCGGTCGCACAAGCTTTGTCGTGGCGCACCGCCTGAGCACCATCCGCAACGCCGACTGCATTCTGGTGATGCGCGACGGCCAAATTATCGAGCGCGGCACGCACGACGAGCTGCTAGCGGCAGGCGGCTTCTACGCCGAACTCTACCGCAGCCAGTTTGCCCAGTAAGCAAGCCCGTGGGGCAAATTAATCAATCGACAGACGGTGGTTTACATCTGTCACGTTAGTACTAAGATAGTCATCTAATAAATTGCATTAGTGGCTTTAGTTTTGGGGGATACGAGGCAACGTGACTATGACGTGCTCTTTGGTGGTTAACAGCAAGAGCGGTAATACCAGGATGGTTTCGGGTGCGATCAAGCGCACTCTACAGGCTGCGGGTGTTGAGTTTGTCCATGCCGCGGCGTTGAGCGACGATGCGGATGCAGATCAGGTTGCGCTCGAGGCGCAGGGCGCCTGCGCGGCCGACACGGTGCTCGTCGGTTTTTGGTGCGACAAGGGCGCGTGCACGCCTTCGGTCGCGGCGTTGCTCTCCGCCTTGCACGGTAAGCGCGTGTTCCTGTTTGGCACCTGCGGCTTTGGGGCCGACCAGAGCTACTATCAGCAGATTATCGACCGCGTAACTTCCAATTTGGCTGGGGATGCCGAGCTTGCGGGCTGGGCGATGTGCCAGGGCAAGATGGGCCCCGCGGTCAAGCAGCGCTACGAGGCCATGCTCGAGCAAGATCCCGACAACGCCCGATTTAAGATGCTGCTCGATAACTGGGTTGCCGCGAAGGACCATCCCACCAAGGAAGATCTGGACCATATGGCGGCGGCGGCCAAGAAGGCCGTGCTGGGAGAGTAGCTTCGCCGTTCGCGGTCCTTCGTGCAAAGCAATACAAATGTGAAAGCCTCGATATTCTCGAGGCTTTTTTCTTGCCACTTGTGGGCGCAACCGTGGCAAGCGTTTGGGGTGACATTTTCCATCACCCCGATGACGAGGCCGTTCTGGACAACACGCTCGCATGCGTTCGCTGGATGTATTCAGAGTGGGACGGGGTTTCCGGATGGATGGGGTTTCCAGAAGGTATGGGCTGAGGGCTACACGGGGTAGCCGTAGATGCATGAATAAGGGGGTTGAAAATAAACGATACTAAATGCAGTATAAATTTAATGTGGGGGGGGGGTACGATATCTGAGCCGTACAAAATATTAGACCCTCTATTGAGAAGTTGTGTAGGGGTTAGCTGCAGGCGTTGGATAAAGCAGACAAGTGCGGGGACAAATAACCACTTACGGCAAAAATAGTAGCATTTGGCGGAAAGACGTTGATAAAAACGCGGAAGTAGCTACGGTGATTGTTAGAAATAGATTTCAGATTGGCTTTTTCGAACTCATCTATTAAACGTCTTAGAAAAGCGGCTAATCCTTGATGGGATCGAATATGGCCTCGATGGGGATGAAATAATCACGTTGGCAGCGCGCGGATTCAGACGATTTATTTCACTTCTTAGTGGCATGGCGCTCGCGCTTGTCATAGCCCTTGCCGTCGTTTCTTTCGCTCCCCGTGCATTTGGTTATATGCCCTTCGCCGTGCTTTCGGGCTCTATGGAGCCCGAGCTTCCCGTTGGCTCCATGGTGTTTGTTCGCCAGGTTGAGCCATCGGATATTGCCGTGGGCGACAATGCAACTTTTTACCGATCGGACGGCGCCGTAGTGACCCACCAGGTGTACGAGGTCGACCCTGTGGCGCAGACGATCAGCACGCAGGGAATCGCAAACAAAAAGGCTCTGTTAGACCAGAATTGACATATAGGTGATGCCACCGTGGTATA
>CAUAAZ010000037.1 GCA_958427145.1 uncultured Collinsella sp. | reverse complement strand
GTAGCGGGTGGTTTAAAGCTGGCCGCTGCGCGGCCAGCAGACTAAAGTCTTGAATAAAAAGGGCGCGTCCATACGGACACGCCCCTGTGCACAACAATGCAAAGAACGACTTAGAAGCTACCGCGCTTCAGGAAGTCGGGAAGCTCGAACTGATCGTTGCCGAAGTTAGGAAGCTCGGTGCCACCGACGTTGCGGGTCGGAGCGGCCTGAGCCGGGCTCGTGGCAGGAGCGGTGCGCTGCGGCTCAGCGGAGGCAGCGGCCTTGCTCTGAGACTGCTGAGCAGCAAAGAGCTCGTCCTGACGGTTGACGTTGGAGTCGGAGAAGCCCGTAGCGATGACGGTGATACGCACCTGATCGCCCAGGGACTCGTCGACAACGGTACCGAAGATGATGTTGGCCTCGGGGTCGACGGCGTTGGCGACAACGTCGGCGGCGTCGCTGATCTCCTGGATGCCCAGGTCCTTGGAACCGGCGATGGAGAGCAGCACGCGCGTGGCACCATCGATGGAGCTCTCGAGCAGCGGGCTGGAGATGGCCTGCTGGGCAGCGTCGACGGCACGGGTGTCCCCAGAAGAGGTACCGATACCCATCATGGCGGTACCGGCCTGCTTCATGATGGTCTTAACATCGGCGAAGTCCAGGTTGATGATACCGGGGACGGTGATGAGGTCGGTGATGCCCTGGGTGCCCTGGGAAAGGACGCCATCGGCAATCGCGAAGGCCTCGAGCATGGTGGTCTTCTTCTCGGCGATGTCGAGCAGCTTATCGTTAGGGATGACGATCATGGTGTCGACGCAATCGGAGAGGGTCTTAATGCCCTCCTCGGCGCTCTTCTTGCGCTTGCGGCCCTCGAAGGTGAAGGGCTTGGTCACGACGGCGACGGTCAGCGCACCGACCTCGTTCATCGCGATATCGGCAACGATGGGAGCAGCGCCGGTACCGGTGCCACCGCCCTCGCCGCAGGTGATGAACACCATGTCGGCGCCAGCGAGCGCCTCGGCAATGTCGTCGCGGGACTCATCGGCAGCCTTGCGGCCAACCTCGGGGTTGGCGCCGGCGCCCAGGCCGCGGGTAAGGTCGGTGCCGATGTGCACCTTGATATCGGCATCAGAGATCGCGAGTGCCTGAGCATCGGTGTTGATGGCAACAAACTCGACGCCGCGGATGCCCTCTTCGATCATTCGATTGACCGCGTTGGTACCGCCGCCGCCGACGCCGACCACCTTAATGACGGCAAGGTAGTTGTTGATCTCTGTCTCGTGCATGTCGGTCCTCCGAACAAAGGTTATAGCCATAGCATGGGTCGACCCCTGCGCACATTAACCTTCAGGTTGAAAGTAAATGCAAAGGTAAACCGTATTATGTTTGCACATTATGAACGTATCAGTCAAATAATTGACCGTGAAAACCAAACAAACCAGATAAACGGCGTGGTATGGCCCCTCAACAAAGCATCAACCAGCGCTACGAGGTCGGAGCGTTCCTAAATGTATAGTTACCCGGAGAGCGCACATTGATATACGTTACGCCCTCTACCTGCGAAAGCAGCTTGGTGACTACGCGCTCCTTCTTGACGATATCGTTCGAATCGCCCAGCGACACCTCAATGCCGTTATTGAGGTTTGCCGAGATGGCTTCGACCGAAGGCGTGGAAATATCCTTGACTTGTCCCAAGAACTCGCTCGAAAAACCACGCACATAATCCAAGCCAGCCTTAACGGCCTTGGAGCTCACTGCCTGGCCGGAAACCGGAGCGACATCCGCCGAGACATCAGTCAACAACACCGCGCCATAGTGCTTAGCGAGCGCCAGCGCGGCATCGATTCCGGTCAAGGTATTTGAGCCCTGCCCTGTCGTGATGACGTTGCCTTGGTCGTCCACTTCGACCGACGTCGACAGTGGGGCGATCCAGGTGTCATCATCCCCGATGGCCCAGGCAAGGTCATCGGAACTGATATAGGCAATTGCGATGACCTTGCGCTCCATCGGCGTAATGATGAGCGTATGCGGGAACTGACGCTGGACATCCACGCCCGAGACCCACGGATTCTGCTTGAGGTCCTCGGTAATCTGGTCGGGATCGACGTTAAAAAGCGACGTTCCCTCGGGCAAATCGATCAGCTGGATAGCATCGTGCTTCGTCACATGCTCGCTGCCTTGAATCTGAATATCAGTGGCGGTAAACAATCCAGAGTTGATCACCACGATGGCAACGACGACGAGCACGGCCAAGGCGGCCAGAACGCCGCCCACGATTTTGCCTTTGCCTGCAACGACAGAAGCGGCGTCTGATGTTTTATTTACCATCGCCCCAAGTGAAGACAACGGGTTGACGCTTTTTTTACCCGAAGGCTTCTTGGCGGTAGCCGGCACCGATGTCAGCGAGCGCGGTTTCGATGCGCCCAGCGTGCGACCTGGACGCGGCGCTTTAGTTCCCGTCGAGGGCTTAGGAGTTGCCACGGGACGGGCGGGTTTGGCGCCCATAACAGGCTTTGACGTCACCGAGGGACGCGAGGACTTTTTTGCGGCCGGACGATTACCGAGCTGCGAGCCGACAACCGGACGACTGGTCTGTCGAGCATGCCCGACAGACTTAGAGTGCGCGACGGTATTGCGTTGAGGTTTGGCAGGCGCGCCGGAACGCCCTCCGGCGCGGCGGAAGGTGGGTTTCGATGCTCTAGAAGCCGAGGAATTTAACTTCCGGTCTGAGCTCGATGCCATACGCCTCCCTCACCTTTCCGTGCACATGTCTGATAACCGCGGCAACGTCATCGGCCGAGGCAGTTCCGTTATTAACGATAAAATTAGCGTGAACGGGCGAAACTTCCGCGCCGCCAATCGAAAAACCCTTTAATCCACAATCCTCGATGAGCTTGCCCACACTCGCATCGGGCGGGTTGCGAAAGACCGACCCGCAGGATGCGCGACCCATGGGCTGCGTACGCTTGCGCCTCGTCAGGTACCGCTCCATGCGCTCGCGAATGTCGGCCTTGGGCGCCGGTTTAAGCTTGAGCACGCACTCGAGAATAATCTCATTGCGGGGAAGGCTACATTCGCGGTAGCCCCAAGTGATCTCGGACCCCGCATAATGCTTGATACCGGATGCCGGGTCAAACGTTACGACATCCTCAACCAGCGAGCCAATCCACTCGGTCCGTGTGCCGGCATTCATAGATATCGCACCGCCAACCGAGCCAGGGATGCCAACGGCAAACTCAAGGCCCGAGAGGCTACGCGACAGGGCATCGTTGACCAGGCGCGCAAACATCACGCCCGCACCGACCGTCAGCGTACAACCGTCATCGGCAACAACCGTGCGCTGAAACTCACGTCCGAGCGAAATGACGGCGCCGCGATAACCGCCATCGGCAACCAGCAGATTGGAGCCCTTGCCGATGATGACCCACGGCACCTGCTCGCGATCGAGCACCGCCACGGCGCGGCGGAGGGCATGATAGCTATGGCACGTCACAAAGAGGTCGGCCTTGCCGCCGATACGATAGCTCGTATGACGCGCAAGGCGCTCGTCCTCGATCACATCCGTGTCGATCATGCCCGAGAGCGCCATGACGGCGTTAAACAGACCCATTAGACTTAAGCGTCTTTCTTGGCAGTCAGATACTCAATGAACTCGGGACCGACGGTCGTAACGTCACCGGCACCCATAGTGAGCAGCAGATCGCCCTCGCCCACCATCTGCTCGAGCTCCTGATTGAGCTCAAGACGGCTGGAGCAGTACACGACCTCCTTGCCAGGATGCTTGGCGCGCACGGTATCGGCGAGCATCTTAGAGGTAACACCCGGAATGGGCATCTCGCCAGCCGAGAACACATCAATCAGCAGCAGTTTATCGGCATTGGCAAATGCATCGGCAAAGTCGTCGCACAGGGCCTGCAGGCGCGAATAACGGTGCGGCTGGAACACGACGTCGACATGCTTGTAGCCCAGCGACGAAGCGGCAGCAAGCGTCGCCTTGATCTCGGTGGGGTGATGGCCGTAATCATCGACCACGGTGATGCCATCGATATCGCCCACGTGGGTAAAGCGACGGCGGACGCCCTCAAAGCTCGAGAGCGCCTTGGCGGCGGCGTCGATGTCAAGGCCCAGAACATGGGCGACGGTGAGCACCGCCGTGGCGTTGAGCATGTTGTGGCGACCGGGATTGCTCTTGATCTCCACGGCATGCTCAGTGCCGTCCTCAAAGCGAACGATAAAGTCACTCTGGATGCCTTTGACATCCGGGTGCATGCAGACGATGTCGTTGCTCTCGGCAAAGCCGTAGGAAAGCACGTGACGGCCCGTCGACTTGGCGAGCTCGACCAGATGCGGGTCCTCACCGCAGACGATGACGGTGCCGTCCTCGCCCACCAGGCTCATGAATTTGGCGAAAGTCGCTTCGATCTCCTCGATACCCGAGTAGTGATCGAGGTGGTCGGCCTCGACGTTGGTCACAATGACCACGTTGGGGTTCAGGAACAGGAAGGAGCTGTCGGACTCGTCGGCCTCGGCGACAAAGTAGTCGCCCGAGCCGTTCTTGCCGTTCGTGTCATAGCCCTCGACGATGCCACCGATCAGGAAGCTCGGATCCAGACCCATGCGGTCGAGCATGGTGGCGCACATCGAAGACGTGGTGGTCTTGCCGTGCGTGCCGGCAACAGCGACGGTAGTGTAGCCGTGGCCCAAGGCAGAGAGCATCTTGGCACGGGGCCACACGGGAATACCAAGCTCGCGAGCGCGCACGAGTTCAGGGTTGGACTCCGGAATAGCGGTGGAGACAACAACCACGTCGGGCTTGACCTCGTCGATCGTGGCGGCCTCATGGCCCACATGTACCTTCACACCAGCGCGGGTAAGCTGGCGGATATAACGTGACGTCTTAAGGTCGGAGCCGGTAACGGCATAACCGCGCTCGTGCAGAACGAGGGCGATGCCGCTCATGCCGGCGCCGCCGATACCGATAAAGTGGGCGCTCTTAAACTCGGGCGCGGAGGTTGCAGTCTGGGAATCAGCCATGTGCTCGTGTACTCCTTGCGTAAACACTGCCTGTAACCCGTTAACTGTACCGCACCTACCGCATCAGCGCGAGGGCGACCGACGATATCCCGTCTAACTAACGCAAACCCTCTACCGCATCCGCCAGAAGAGCGGCGGCCCTATCCTGAGCCAGACCACGCGCCGCCTGACGCATGGCGTCGCGCGCCGCCGCGTCATCGACCAGGTGCAGCAGTTCATCGGCAAAGGCAGAACCGTCGATATCGGCATCGGCGCAGAGCACGCCGGCCCCGGCGTCGACCAGATACCGGGCATTGGTGGTTTGGTGGTCGGCCGTCGCATGCGGATACGGCACGAGCACCGAGGGCACGGCGAGCGCAGCGATCTCGGCCACGCTCGATGCGCCCGAACGCGAGAGCACCAAATCGGCAGCAGCCAACATATCGCCCATGTTGTCGATGTAAGGCTGGACGCGGTAACGCTTCGCCTCCTCGGGCGTCAGCGCCAAAGCGCGCTCGGTCTCCTCAAAGCCGTCGGCACCCGTCGAATGCAACACATAGAGGTTCTTGCGCGAAAGCAGCTCGTTTTTGAGCGAAACCACGCGCTCGTTGAGGTGCTGGGCGCCAAGTGAACCGCCAAAGACGAGCAGCAGCGTAGCGTCCTCGGGAACGCCAAGTGCCTTGCGGCCGCGAGCGCGATCGCCTTCGATTACCGAGCGACGTACGGGGTTGCCGGTCATGAGCACGTGGTCAGGGTCACCTTCGCGCTCAAAGACCGAACGCGCTGCCGGCACCGAGATGCACACGCGGGCGGCGTGGGAGTTCATCATCTTGTTGGCCAGGCCCGGAACAGAGTTCTGCTCATGCAGCAGATACGGAACGCCTGCGCCCTTGCACCACCCCAGCAGCGGAACCTCGACATAGGCACCAAAACCGACGGCAGCATCGGGCTTGCCGACCTTTGAGAAATGACTGGCGAGCGCACGTTTGGCCTTGTTGACACGCCACAGCGAGGTCAGCGCCGTCCAAGGACGGGAGCGGTCGAAGCCCGTGACCGTAATGGGCACAAAATCAAACCCAGCCTCGGGGACCAGACGACCCTCGAGCTTGCGCGACTGGCCCACGAACACAACGTGGTGGCCACGGTCACGCAGTTCTTCGGCCAAGGCGAGCGCGGGGTTGATGTGTCCTGCCGTGCCGCCGGCTGCAATAGCAACGGTCATTTTATCGGTCATGGTAGTCCCTTCGTACACGCGGTCCCTGGTCGTCGGTACGCAGACGCGCCGACGGGTCCGAGTTCAAATCGATTCGATTATATCCGCCGCCCGCGTTGCGAGGGCTGGGGCGCTGCGGACGACCTTGCGGAGCCATTCGCGGGCGTGGACGAGCTGCCGGCTCGGATGCAGAACCATCCAGAACGGTAAAGCCGCTACGCGAAGGTCGTTCACCGCGCACATGGGCTACGCCGGCGGTGCTCTCGTCCATAACGGCAAAGCTCTCACGGCGGCGGTCATACTCATCGCGGCGGGCGCTCTCGTACGAAACGCGCAGGATCAACCCGGCAAGCATAAGCGACACAATAATCGACGAACCGCCGTAGCTAATAAACGGCAACGGTTTGCCCGTCATGGGAAACACGTTGAGGATGCCCAGCGCGTTAATCAAAAACTGCACTGCGAGAATGACCGCGGAGCCAGACGCCATGAGCGCGCCCCGACGATCGGTCGCCTGCTCGGCAATGCGAAACGCCGAGTAGATCAGCATCGCAAACACCAAGAAGAACAGCACGGTTCCGACAAAGCCGACTTCCTCGCCAATGATAGCCAGGATGTAGTCATTGTGCGCCTCGGGCAGATACGAGTACTTCATGGTTGAGTTGCCGATGCCACGGCCGAACAGACCGCCCGAGGCAAAGGCCATGATGGCAAGCGTGGCCTGATAGCCGTCACCATACTCGTCGGCCCAAGGGTTCAAGGCAACCTGAATACGCACCATACGGTACGGCTCTGCGACAAGCGCAATCACGATCACGAGAATGCCGAAGATTAGCACGCCGATGATAAATCTGGGGTCGAGACCCGCAAACAACGCCATGCACATGAGGGTCAACAGGATGATCAGGACAGTACCGAAATCGGGCTGGATAAAGATCAGAAAGAGCGAAATGCCCAGGTAGATGCCCATCTTGCGAAGGAATTCGTTGATGTTGCCACCGGGCGAAAAGAAGCGATCGAGCATGATGGCCGAATACGCAATGGCAAATGGCTTTAAAAACTCGGAAGGCTGGAACTGAATGCCGGCGATGTTGAGCCAGCGCGTGGCGCCACGGCTGCCGCTGCCCACCAAGAACACCAGAAACAGTAGCCCTATCATGCCTATGAGAAAGATCCTGAGCACGTCTTCCCCAAACCAACTGTCCGGCAAGATGCGCACGATGGCAACCATAGCCAGCACGCCAACTCCGGCAAACGCGGCTTGTCGAAACAGAAAAAACGTCGCCGAGCCATTCTCGTGCAGCGCCTCGACCGAAGACGCCGAGTACACCATCAGCAGGCCAAAGCACACCAAGGTAAACAGGCATGCCATGAATATCAAACGGGGGCGCATGATACGGGCGGGAACGCCGGCAATATAGCGTTCGCTAAACGTCTGCCCGCCGCGACCGGAACGCGGTGTGCTGCGCCGCGAGGAAGCACGGTCCGAGTCGGGCCTCCTCATACCTTGTCGGGGGCTCTCCTCTCTCACCGGCAACCCCTATTCCATTTGCGATTTCGCCGCAGCGGCAAGCTGGGCCACATAGTCCTTAAACACGCGGCCGCGCTCCTCATAGCCCGAGAACTCATCGAACGAAGAGCAGGCAGGAGAAAGTAAGATCACGTCGCCACGGCTCGACAGCGAACGGGCGACGTCCACGGCATCGCGCAGGTCATCCGCCTGGGCGATATCCACGTCACCATCGACATCGGCCTCGTCCATAGCGGCGGTAAAGCGCTCGCGCGCATCGCCAAAGCAAACGACCGAGCGCACGTTGTCCATAACGACGCGGGCAAAGTCCGCAAGCGGCGTACCCTTATCGTGGCCGCCGAGCAGCAAAATCACATCGTCGTCGGGAAACGCCGTCAGGGCCTTTTCGACTGCATCGGTGTTCGTTGCCTTGGAATCGTTGACGTAGCGCACGCCATCGATCTCGCCACAGGGCTCAACGCGGTGCTCCAGCGGCTGGAACGATGCCAAACCACGGCAAATGCCCTCGGGATCGGCACCGACGGCCAAAGCAGCCGTGGCAGCACATAGGGCATTGATGACATTGTGATGGCCCGAGATCTTGAGCTCGGAAGTGGCGACAAGCTGAGTCTCGACGCCCTTCAGGCGGACGACCAACTTGCCGTCGCGCACAAAGGCGGCGTCTGCACCCTCGGGCTCGTCAAAAGCGACCTTGCAGATGCGGCGGCCCGGCATGTAGATGTACTCATCGAACTCATGGATGCCGGCATCCTCAACGTCGATAACCACGAGGTCGTCGTCGAGCATATTCTCGAACAACTTGATCTTGGCAAGCGCATAGTTCTTGTGGCTCTTGTGCCAGCCCAGGTGGTCGGGCGTGATGTTGAGCAGCACCGCCACGCGAGGATGAAGCTCGGCGGTCGTAGCAATCTGATAACTCGACAGCTCAGCCACAAACCACTCGTTGTGGGCTCGGCCGTCAATCTCGTTGACCGGCGGCTCGCCGATGTTGCCGACAGCAACGCTGGCCTCGCCGGCAGCCTTAAGCAGATAATCAGTCAGCGACGTGGTGGTCGTCTTGCCGTTGGTGCCCGTGATGGCAATCCAGTTATCGGGCGACAGGCGATAGGCAAACTCGGGCTCACCCATAATCTGGGCGGCATGCTCGCGCCCAGCCTTAAAGAAGCCCGAGAACTCCGAGATGCCCGGGCACGTCACGCATACGTCATAGGCGCCCTCGACCTGTTCGGTCCCATAGACAAACGACGCACCAGCAGCCTCGAGCGCACGCGTGGCGTCATTGGGCTCAGAGGTGCCACCGCCATACACGGTAACGGCACTTACGCGCTCGGGATGTGCCAGCGCCCAGCGGGCGACATCGAGACCGGATTTGCCCTGACCCAAAACGAGCAGGCTAAAGACATCAGCAAGAGACATGAAAGACCACTATCCCAACTGGAAGAACAGAGCAAGGCCAACGGCACCGAAGGCCGCAGCGATAATCCAAAAACGGATGACGACCTTGGTCTCGGCCCAGCCCTTCTTTTCGAAATGATGATGGATGGGCGCCATAAGGAAGACGCGCTTGTGCGTAAAGTGGAAGTAGACAACCTGAATCATGACCGACAGGGTCTCAACGATAAACAGGCCGCCGATGATAAGGGAGACGACCTCGGTGTTGGTCATGATGGACG
The DNA here is from genome assembly GCA_958427145.1 of uncultured Collinsella sp. Taxonomy (GTDB): domain Bacteria; phylum Actinomycetota; class Coriobacteriia; order Coriobacteriales; family Coriobacteriaceae; genus Collinsella. Next base: position 12,328 of record CAUAAZ010000037.1, on the reverse strand, counting down.
TGCAGGCAAACGCGGCGCCCAGGGCAAGCGAGCCGGTATCGCCCATAAAGATGCTCGCCGGATAGCAGTTGAACCACAGAAAGCCCAAGCAGGCACCGGCACACGCGGTGCAGAAGATGGACAGGTTCACGTCTCCGTGCAAAAACGCCATGGCAGCCATGGCGAGCATGGCAATCATGGAGGTGCCGCCAGCAAGACCGTCAAGGCCATCGGTCAGGTTCACGGCATTAGAAAGACCGGCGATCATCAGCCAGCAAAAGACAATGTAGAGCCACGGGAACGAAAGGCCGCAGATGGTGGTCGAAAGCACGCCAAGGTCAATCGTCAGGCCGCCGGGAAAACGAATCTCGGGGGCGACGCCGCACCAGTTAACGGCAAGTACCGTAAAGGTGACACAGATAATGGTTAGGCCGATCATCTTGGCATGAGGCGTCAGACCGAGCGAGCGCCCATGCGTAACGGAGGTCAGGTCGTCGATCAGGCCCAGCACGCCGGTCGCCAGCGTGGCGAGCAGCACGAGCACGAGCTCGGTGGTGAGCTTGCCCATCAGCAGGCAGGTCAGCGAAATCGCGACGAGGATGACAACGCCACCCATGGTGGGCGTACCCTGTTTAATCAAATGACGCTTGGGGCCGTCGGCTCGGACCTGTTGGCCGATACCCTCGACCTTCAGCAGCTTGATCCACCACGGCATGAGCAGCAGCGCAATGGCAGCGGCGATGCCAAGCCCCAAAAAAGCCTGATACGTTGGATACGAGGGATTGCCGAACATGGGCTAGCACACACCTTCCACAAAGCGGTCGAGCTCAACAAAGCGGGAACCCTTGACCAGTACAACATCATGTTTTTCAAGCGCGCCGCCCATGCGGTCGAGCACCTGCTGATAATCGGAGAACACCTGGATGCGGTCCTCGTCCATGCCCATCATGCGCGCGGCATCGGCCATAAGCTGGGCCAGCTCACCACCCACGCACGCCAGCATGTCGAGCTTCTTGGCGGCCGCGTAGGCGCCCACGAGCTCATGCATGCGAGGAGCCTCATCGCCCATCTCGCCCATCTCGCCCAGGATCGCCATGCGAGACCCCGTGCACGAAAGCGAGCACAGTAGATCGAGGCCAGCAGCCATGGATTCGGCACTGGCGTTATAGGAATCGTCGATGACGCGGGCACCGCTCTTGGCGCGCTTGATCTCCTGGCGGTGACCGGTGATCGTGAGGCCCCTAAAGGCAGCATCGATCTGCTCGGGCGTCACGCCCAGGCGATAGGAAACCGCGGCGGCCTTAACGGCATTAGGAACGGACTGCACGCCGGGGATGGCAAGCATAGTATCGATCGTCTCACCCTGGCCAAAATCGAGCGTAAAGACCGGACGTCCCTCGTCATCAACACGAATGTCGCGGGCACGGACCTCATCATCGTCCGAGACGCCGGCCAGCATCACATCGATACCAGCAGGCTGGGCGAACGTATCGCGAATGAACGGCGTAAAGTCGTCCTCACCGCCCAAAACCAGCAGCGGCAAGAAGTCGCCGGCGGCGCACATACCCTGGACAATCTCGGCCTTAGCGCGGGCGATGTTCTCGCGGCTGCCCAAAATGCCGATGTGAGAGGTACCAATCTTGCTTACGATGGCAAGGTTGGGATTGGCGGACTGGGACAGGCGCTCAATCTCGTGGAAATGGTTCATGCCCATCTCGAGCACCAGGACCTCGGTATCGGCCGGAGCGGAAAGCACCGTGAGCGGCATGCCGATCAGGTTATTGAAATTGCCCTTGGTGGCCCAGACACGATAGCGCTTGGCGAGCACGGCGGCGAGCACGTCCTTGGTCGTCGTCTTGCCGATGGAACCGGTAATGCCAACGACCAGGCAGCCAAGCTCCAGGCGATACGTGTGCGCCAAACGCAGCAGAAACTCCTCGGGATCATCGGTCAGCAGGATGGCGCACCCCTTGTCCTGCGCCAGCGAGACCAGCTCAGCCTCGGGCTCACGCGTCATCACGACGGCGCCGGCACCCGACTGGACGGCACGGGAAGCAAAATCATTGCCGTCGACGTTTTCACCGGGAAAGGCGACGAAAATCGTCCCTTCCTCGACCTGGCGCGAGTCGATAACGCACCCGCGGCATACCCGATCGGCTTCTCCCGTCACGGTTCGGGCCCCTGTTGCGGCCGCGAGGTTGTTGACGGCGATCTCTATCATTGCAGCTCCCCTGTAAACCTAATAATGCTATCGGCGTATTGTATCCCAACGCCGCACATGCGTGGTGCAGGGCATGTGAACACCCTCATATGGGACAACAAACAACGCCCCAAAGATTGTAACCCCCTACTTCGTGTGCGGGATACCCAGCACGTCGAGCGCGTTGGCCATAATGGACTGGAACGGCACCGCAGCGGCATCTGAGCCGCTCGGCGTTCCGTCGAGCGTGATATAGCACAGCACCTTGGGCGATTGTGCCGGTGCAAAGCCCATAAAGGACGACATGTAGTTCTCCTTGAGGTAGCCGCCGTTCTCGTCGGCACGTTCGGCCGTACCGGTCTTACCCGCCACGTCATAGCCGTCAACCGCGCCGCCAACGCCCGTTCCCTCGGACACGACCGTCTGCATGCACGATGTCACCTGGGATGCGGCGTCCTCCGAAATCGCGCGCTCGCCTTCACCCCAGTCCTTCTCGTCGCCTTTGCTGGACTTATAGAAGTGCGGTGTCATCATCACGCCGCCGTTGGCGATGCCGCCCACGGCACGTGCGATCTCAATCGGCGAGACGGACAGTGCCTGTCCAAAGCTCATCGAGCCCAGCGTGGCGCCGTCATACTGGTCACGCTCCTTGACGATACCCAGGCTCTCTCCCGGAAAATCGACACCCGAGCTGTGACCGATGCCCCACTTGTCCACATAGGCGGCAAAGTCGTCGGCACCGATCTTGCGCCCCACCAGGACAAAGCCCACGTTGGACGAACGGCGCATCATCTCGCGCACATCCATGGTCATGGCATAGTCGCGCTTGTCGGCATCGGTGACGGTATCGTCACCCACCTTAATGCTCGCCGGCACCTCAAACGACGTACTCGATCGCACGACGCCCAAGTCGAAGCCGGCGCCCGCCACGAGCGTCTTAAAGACCGAGCCGGGCTCGTAGGCGTCGGTGACCAGGCGCAGATTCATATCCTCGGTCTTGGCATTCTCCAGATCGGTCTGGTCGTAGGTCGGGTACGAGCAGGCTGCCAAAATCTCGCCTGTCGTAGGATCGGTGACCAGCGCCGAGCCGTTCTTGGCCTTAGTCTTCTCAACTGCCTCTGCCAGGGCATCCTCGGCCGCACGCTGGATATTGACGTCGAGCGTCGTCACGATATCAACGCCGTCGACCGCAGCCACCTTTTTATAGGCACCGCCCGCGATATAGCTGCCGTCCCTCGCGCGCTCGCGTACGAGAGAACCGTTCGTGCCGGTCAGAAGCTTGTTGTATTGCTTTTCGAGACCCGTCAAGCCGTCGTTGTCTACATTCACTACACCCAGCACCTGCGATGCCAGATTGCCGTATGGATATACGCGCTTCATGGCCTGCTCAAAAAGCACGCCGGGCAGGTTCTTCTTCTCCAGCGCCGCAACATCGTCTTCGTCCACCTGGCGCTTGATATACACCCAGGTTCCATCGGACTCAACGAGCTTGCGGCAGGTCTTTTTATCGATTCCAGTTGCCTTGACCAGCGCCGACACCGTCTTGTCAACATCCTCGACAAGCTGCGGGTTCACGGCGATGTTGCGACATTCGACCGACGACGCCAACACGTTGCCGTTGCGGTCGTAGATGGTGCCGCGTTTGGCATAGAGGGTCTGCGCAAGCAGGCGGCGCGCATCGGCACGCTCGCGCAGTTTATCGGCTTCGACAATTTGATAGTCGGCAAGGCGAAAGACGCCCAAGCCCAAGCCAAGCCCGATGAAGCCCATGACGGCTTTGCGGCGAGGCAGAGGTGCGCCTGTGAGCCATTCGGTCGACGAACTCTTGCGCGACCTGGTGTTATGCACTTGAGGGCCGCCCGAGCCGCGAAGTCGCGACGCCGGGTCGTTGCCACGGGACTGCCCGACGTTGTAAGATTGCCGACCCGTTCCTTGATAACCAGAACGTCCCCGCGACGAGGGACGTCCAGAACCGCGGCCCCCATCGGAACCGCGGCGATAGTCATTTGTCATACTCAGCTACCGTCTTGCTACTGAGCGGTCGCGGTCGCGTTGGCGCCCGCGGCTGCATCCTGCGAAAAGTCAAGTGTAACGCTCTCGCTGGGCTCCACCATGCCATAAGCGCCCGCAAGGTCGCGAATGCGCGTGTCGGCGCCATAGACCGAATGCATGACCTCCAGGTCGGAGCTCTCATCGGTCGCCTTTTCGAGCGTGCTGGTAAGCTCGGCGTTGCTGTTGAGCACCTGGGCCGTAACGCCGGCGAGCGCCACGCGGGCGACGCCGATCGTCATGAAGATAGCCGCAATGATGCAAAACGTTTTAAGAACGCTCATGAAAACCGGGCTTACCGCCTGGTTTGCCTGACGGCCCGCGCCCGTGTAGACATCAAAGCGCGGCGCGCGCTGCTCACGGGGAGCAACGGGGGCCTGCGGCGTCTCACGATAGGCGGGCATGGCGTTCATATCATAGGCGAGTGCTGCGCTTGAAGTGTTGTAGCCCATGATATGCCGCCTCCCATCCCGAGTACGTTGGTAGTGTGTTTAAGCTTCGTTTATGGTGCGAGCGGGAGGTCCAATATCGCGCGGTCGCGCCTACAGACGCTGCGCCACGCGGATTTTGGCTGATCTCGCCCGAGGGTTGCGCTCAACCTCATCAGGCTGGGCAACCAAGGGTTTGCGGGTGATGACCTTGAGTATCGGCACGTTGCCGCACACGCACACCGGAATCTCCGGCGGACACGTGCACCCCTGGCTCATCTCCTTAAAGTGGTTCTTTACGATACGGTCCTCGAGCGAGTGATACGAGATGACGCAGATACGTCCGCCCGGGTTGAGCCACCTGGTGGCGGCATCAAGCCCTCGTTCGAGCACATCGAGCTCGTGATTGACCTCGATGCGAATGGCCTGGAAACTTTTCTTGGCCGGGTGTCCGCCATGCCGACGAGCGGCAGCCGGGATACCCGCCTTGATGATCTCGACAAATTGGCCGGTGGTTTCGATCGGTTCTTGCTCGCGGCGGCGCACGATCTCGCGCGCAATCTGCGAGGCGAACTTCTCTTCTCCGTAGACGCGTAGAATCCGGGCGAGGTCGTGTTCGTTATAGGTGTTGATGACCTCAGCTGCGTTTAAGGTGTTATTACCCGGATCCATCCGCATGTCCAATGGGGCGTCCTCGTTATACGAAAAGCCCCTGCCAGGGATATCGAGTTGCGGTGACGAAACGCCCAAATCGAACAGGAAGCCATCGACCCCGGGCACCTCGGCCGAGCAAAGCAGCTCGTCCAAGTCGCCGAAGTTGCCCTTCAGCAGCTGGTGCGGAACGCCGAGAACCTCGCGGTCCAGACGGGCACCAGCGGCCTCGAGGGCCATGTCGTCCTGATCGACGCCGAGCAAAAGGCCCGTCTCCCCCACCTGCGCGGCCATCTTTACCGAATGGCCGGCACCGCCAAGGGTGCAATCGCAGACAACGGAGCCGCTCTTTAGCCGCAGCGACTCAAGCACTTCGCCGAGCATGACAGGTTCATGCCGATATTCTTGTGTCAAGATCCCACGCTCCATCCGTTACCCGTGCCTTGCCCTTACGAGAAGAAGAGGTCCAGCAGGGCCTCATCGTCATCGTCCTCATCGGCCGCGGCGCGATCCCAAACCTCAAGGTGGTCGTAGTTGCCCACAACCGTGACCTCGCGGTCGAGGTTCGCCTGCTTGCGGAGAGACTCGGAAAGACCGATACGACCGGCGCTGTCCACGTCCATCGACGTGGTGCGCTTGTTGATCGCCCTCATGAGCTTCTGGTCGTTGATGTCACGCGGGTTAAAACCCTCGTGGCCCTCACGACCCGCGAAGAGTCCTTCGACCCACTTATCGAAGGCCTCGGCAGAGAACACGTACAGAGCATCGACATCCAGGGCTTTGAACACGCGAACGTGCTCTCCAAGCTCCTCGCGAAGGGGTGCAGGCAGGGACAGACGACCTTTTGCATCGAGATTGCGCTCGTATGCACCCGTCATTCCCATGTGCGCCCTCCCCTCGGTTACTCAGATGGCACGTACGCGGGGAACCACCCCGCCTGTCGACGTCATCAATAATATGGGGAACCGCCCCATTTTTCAACACCTTTCCCCACCCCTTCCCCCACCCCGCCCCACCACTCCACCCTCAATATGTTGTAAAACACCCCCGAGCATATGTTCGAGAACACAATATGTTGTGTTTGCAGCAAAGGCGTGATGCCACCTGTAGAACCACGCCCGCGAACCTCAACCTTCAAGTTGACCTTGAGGCGATTTTTACGTCCCTTTACACGCCGTTCACATCGCCCCCAAACTCCCCCACCCACGACACACACGGCCCACCACCGCGTCGGTGTCTGGCGAAAAATGGGACGGGCCCCAGATTGCCCATGCGCGCAAAAGTGCGTCTCGGCAATCTGGGGCCCGTCCCCTTTAATATTTATAAATATGCAGGTCAGCGAGGTGCTAGCGATGTGCCAGCGGATGCGCCGCCAGATAGACCTCGGTCAGTTGCGTACGATCGACATGCGTGTAGACCTGCGTGGTCGATATATCGGCATGTCCCATGATCTCCTGTAGCACACGGAGGTCTGCGCCGCCCGCAAGCATATGGGTGGCAAAGGAGTGACGCAGCGTATGGGGATGGAGCCCCACCAGTCCCACCTGGCGCCCGTAGCGCTCACAGATGGCATGGATGCCCTGGCGCGACAGACGGCGGCCGTTCTTATTTAAAAAGACCGCCGAGGTCTCGGTTCCGCGGGCATGGGCCGCCAAGCGAGAACGCCCCTCAGTTACATAAAGCGTCAGAGCTCGCGCCGCGCTTCCTACCAGCGGGGACAGGCGTTCCTTCGAGCCCTTACCACGAACGAGCACAAAGCCATCGTCGATATGGATATCGCCCACATCGAGCCCCACCAACTCGCTCACACGCAAACCGCATCCGTAGAGCACTTCCAAGATGGCATGGTCGCGCAAGCCCATCTCGCCCTCGGGGAAGTCTTGATCGAGCAGCGCCGAGACATCCTCCACCGATAGATACTCCGGCAAACGCTCAGCCTTTTTAGGCAGGCGCAACGCCGCCGTTGGATTTTGGGCCACAGCCCCATCGCGCACCAAAAAGGCATGCAGGCCCTTCACGGCCGCAAGCGCACGCTCCACCGAGGCATCCGAATAGCCCCCATCGCGACGGTCGGCGACAAAGCCCTCCACGACCTGACGGGTCACCTCTTCAAAAGACACAATACCCGCCCGCTCCAGATAGGCGCAGTACGTCGTCAGGTCACGACGATAGGCCGCAATCGTGTTGCGCGCCAAACCCCGCTCGACCGCGAGGTAATCGAGATACTCCCCCGCCGCCACGGCGAGCGACGAGGGAGTAGCTTCGGTATGTTCCTTATTCGCCGGCACCCTTAGTCCGTAGCGAGGTTCATGGGCGTCACCTGCAGACGGTCGACACCCTCGTGCTGGCCGATCGAAGCGCGCACGAACTCGCGGAACAGCGGCTGCGGGTTGGTCGGGCGGCTCTTGAACTCGGGATGAGCCTGGGTTGCCACATACCACGGATGCACGTCGCGCGGCAGCTCGACCATCTCGACCAGGCGCTCGTCGGGCGACAGACCCGAGATAACCAAGCCGGCGTCCTCGAGCTGGTCACGGAAGGCGTTGTTGAACTCAAAGCGATGACGGTGACGCTCGTAGACGAGCTCCTCGCCATATGCCTCGCGAGCAAGGGTATCGGCGGCGAGCTTGCACGGATAGGCGCCCAGGCGCATGGTGCCGCCCTTCTCGGTCACGTCCTCCTGCGAGCTCATCAGATCGATGACGCTATACGGGCCATCCGGATCGAACTCGGAGGAGCTGGCGCCGGCAAGGCCGACGACGTTGCGGGCGAACTCGCACACGGCCACCTGCATACCCAGGCAAATGCCCAGATACGGAATCTTGTGCTCACGGGCAAACTCGGCCGCGAGGATCTTGCCCTCCAGGGCGCGCTTGCCAAAGCCGCCGGGGACCAGGATGCCCGAGGCGTCGCCCAGAACCTCGGAGACATTCTGCTCGTCGAGGCTCTCGCCGTCGACCAGCTGGACGTCCACATGGCGATCGTAGAAGACGCCCGCATGGTGCAGGGCCTCGATAACCGACAGGTACGCATCGGGCAGCTGCGTGTACTTGCCCACGACGGCGATCTTCACCTTGTCGGCGTGATGGTTGGCGTGATTCTGTTTGCGCAGGAACTCGTTCCACTCGCTCATGTCGCGCTCACGCGGGTCCAGACCCAGGCGCTCGCAAATGCGCAGGTCAAAGTCCTGCTCGGCAAGCAGCTGCGGAACATCGTAAATGCTCGCGCAGTCCTCGTTGGTAAAGACACAATCGGTGTCGACGTCGCAGAAGCTTGCGATCTTTCCGCGGATAGCGTCATCGATATGGTGGTCGGAGCGCAGCACGATGATATCGGGCTGGATGCCAAAGCTGCGGAGCTCCTTGACGGAATGCTGCGTGGGCTTGGTCTTGACCTCGTGGGCGGCGGCGATATAGGGAACGAGCGACACGTGGATGTAGCAGACGTTCTCGGGGCCGGCCTCCTTGCGGTACTGACGGATGGCCTCGACAAACGGTTGGGACTCGATGTCGCCGATCGTGCCGCCCAGCTCGGTGATGACTACATCGGAGCCGGTCTGCTCCTCGATGCGGCGGAACTTGTCCTTTATGGCATTGGTGACGTGAGGAATCACCTGCACGGTACCGCCCAAAAAGTCGCCGCGACGCTCGCGGGCGATCAAGCTCTTATAGATGGCGCCGGTCGTAAAGTTGGAATCGCGGGTCAGGTTCTCATCAATAAAGCGCTCGTAATGACCCAGGTCCAGGTCGGACTCGTAACCATCCTCGGTAACGAAGACCTCACCATGCTGGAAGGGGCTCATGGTACCGGGGTCGACGTTCAGATACGGATCGGCCTTCTGCATCGTTACTTTGTAGCCACGCGACTTGAGCAGACGGCCCAGCGAGGCCGCGGTGATACCCTTGCCCAGAGACGAAACCACGCCACCGGTTACGAACACATGCTTGGTCATATTGAGTTACCTGCGCTTCCCGTAGAAGTTGTTTATCCACATCTTACGGGTCTTCATTGTAATACTCGCGCCGCGGACCGTTCGCAATTTTTCTCGCGTGAGATTGCATTTCTCAATCTTGAAACAAAACGCCGCCCGGTTTCCCAGGCGGCGTCGCTATGGCAAGGGTTACATGCTGCTATCGATCAGCAACCTCGTCCTCAAGCATTTCTTGAACGAGCATGCCGGTACGGACGCCCTCAAGATACCACTCGCCACGTTCGGTGAGGCAAATGCCATTTGCAAGCTGACCGCCGTCGTCGCTATAACGCGAGACGACATCAATCATGCCTTCGGAATCCAAGCGATCGATTGCGGCGCGGGCACGATACGGCGAAACCCCCACGCGCTCGGCAAGCGTTTTGCGCGAGAAACCATACGGCCCGCCATTGTCTTCGGTTTGCTGGTCGATCTCCATCAACACCAGCACCTCGACACGCTTCATATCGTTGACACTCGCACGACCCTTGCCCGCCATAGCAGCCTCCTCAAACCGAGCACGAGCATCTAACGCGCCGTGCGCGACCGACACACCTCACGATGGCAGGTAATATCCATCATGCGGCATCCCGCTAAGGATGAAACAGTTACGGTTATTGTATACCGCTCAAATTGTTTCTAGGCAGGTAAACAGCTATTTTTCGCCGAAATAGGCGCTTTATTGATCAAAAAGCCGTACCGGGCGCTAACCCGATACGGCCAAAATGCAATGTAATTACCGCGGTGCTTCAAACTTAGCGATGGAAGAAACCGCGGCGCTCAAACTTGGGCTCGCAGCACACGTTGATACCCAGTTTGCGCAGTACCGTCTCGTCCGTCGGCGAGATAATCACGCTAAAGAAGGCATCGCAGCCGCGCAGCTGCTCCAGGCCCGAAAGGACGCGAGCGGCCGTCTCACTCGTGGCCGAGGTGATCGACAGCGCCATAAGCGTCTCGTCGGTGTGGAGGCGCGGGTTTTTGCTGCCCAGGAAATGCGTCTTGAGCTTGCTGATGGGCTCGATCGCCTCATCGCTAATGACCTCGAGCTCAAGGTCGACGCCCGAGACATGCTTGAGGGCGTTCATGATAAGCGAGCTCGCGGCGCCCAGACGCGTGGAGGTCTTACCGGTCACCACGGAGCCATCGGGCATGACCATGGCACCCACGGGACCACCCGTCAGCTGCTCCCTGGTGAGGGCCGCCGAGCGCGCCGGTGAGTAGTTCTTATCGATGCCGGCTTTCTTCATAATAATCTTGAGACGGTCGACTTGCTCATCGCCCACGCCGGTACGGCGCACATTTTCAACCGCGGTAAAGTAGCGGCGGACGATCTCCATCTTGGAAGCGTCGCGGCAGGCATCGTCATCGGTGATGGCAAAGCCGACCATATTGACGCCCATGTCCGTAGGACTCTGATAGGGGCTCTTGCCCAGGATCTTTTCCATCAGAGCACGGACCACCGGGAAGGCCTCGACGTCGCGGTTGTAGTTGACCGTGGTCTTGTTGTAGGCCTCCAAGTGGAAGGAGTCGATGATATTGGCATCATCGAGATCGGCCGTTGCTGCCTCATAGGCGATGTTGACCGGATGCGTGAGGGGCAGATTCCAGACCGGGAAAGTCTCGAACTTGGCGTAGCCGGCGGCGGTGCCGTGCTTGTGCTCGTGATAGAGCTGCGAGAGGCAAGTGGCGAGCTTGCCTGAGCCGGGGCCGGGAGCGGTGACCACGACGAGCGGACGAGTGGTCTCGACAAACTCATTCTTGCCATAGCCGTCGTCGGACACGATCAGGTCGACGTCGTGCGGATACCCCTCGATGGGATAGTGCAGCTTGGCGGGAATACCGAGCGCGTTCAGGCGGTTGCGGAATACATCGGCAGCGGGCTGGCCGGCGTACTGGGTGATGACCACAGCCGCGACGGCAAAGCCGCTGCCGCGGAACAGGTCAACCAGGCGCAGCACATCCTCGTCATAGGTAATGCCGAGGTCACCACGAGCCTTGTTTTTCTCGATGTGGTTCGCGTTGATCGCGATGATAACCTCGACATCGTCGGCGATGCTCTTGAGCATGCGGAACTTGCTGTCCGGTTCAAAACCCGGCAGCACGCGGCTCGCATGATAGTCATCGAACAGCTTACCGCCAAACTCCAAATAGAGCTTGCCGCCAAACTGCGAGATGCGCTCCTTAATGTGAGCAGCCTGCAGCTCGATATACTTCGCGTTGTCGAAACCCTGGCGCATATATGGCTCCCGTCCCGTTTCCATTTAATGTTCTAGGCGATTATAACGGAGCCCGCCCTTCCCGATACCCAGACCATCAACAGGCACCAACCAAACACGCCCGCCGCAACCACCGGGGACCCGGGGTAGCTCATTTGGGACGGGAAACAAGGCACTCAGCACCAACAATGAAAACGTCACAGGCAGAGCCAAAGCCAGACACTATGACCCAATCCGAGGGCACGGAAACGACAGGAGCCCCCGCTCGTGACCGCGGGTCGGGGCTGCGACAATGTTGTTGAAGTGCCAGAGGCGCAGCCGCGCCGCAACGAGGTTGGGAGGCTCCCGTACCTAGATATTCTACCGCCTTCGGAATGGACGTACACCTCAGGTCCACCACCGTCTGCGCGCTCGACGCGGAGACGGGCGAGGCCGTGACGAGGAGGTTCCGCGGCAACCCCTGGGGCGAGGTCGCGGAGTGGATGTCGGGCTTCCCCGGCCCGTCGCTCGCCGCCTACGAGAGCGGCTACCTCGGCTTCGCCCCGCAGAGGGAGCTCTCCGGGCTCGGCGTCGACTGCGTCGTCGCGGCCGTCTCCAGGGTCCCGAGGTCGGCGGCCGACCTCTCGTCCAAGAACGACCGCAACGACGCGGCCAGGATGGCCAAGGCGATACTGTCGCACGACGTCACCCCGGTATGGGTGCCGTCCCCCGAGATCGAGGGGCTCAGGGACCTCGCCGGGGCCCACGACGCGGCGACCGCGAGGCTCGCGGCGGCGAAGCATGTTAGCGCTACTGTAAAAACAACCAATTTCGCCATCGCACTTTAGCCGATTCC
>CAUAAZ010000036.1 GCA_958427145.1 uncultured Collinsella sp. | reverse complement strand
AACGGCGCCCCCGGACCCCGTGAGGGGCCGCGGGGGCGTTCGGCTAACTGCGGGAACGGCCTATCCGCTCAAAGTGTTCGGCTGAGATCGGAAATCAACCCACCACAAAGGTGCCTGTCCCCTTTGTGGTGGTTGGGGCGTTAGGGGAGGAGCTTCATGGCGGCGTCGTGGGCGGCGTGCTCGTAGGTGTCGTCGAGGGTTTTGAGCGGCAGCAGGGCCGTGGCCTGCGCGTCGCCGCGGCGCTCGAGGGCGTGCGCGATCAGCCAGTCGGCGAGCTCGGGGTTCTTGGACAGCGCCGGGCCATGCAGGTACGTGCCGATGACGCCCTTGTAGATCAGGCCCTCAAAGCCATCGTCGCCGTTGTTGCCGGTGCCCGTGACGACGGACGTTCCGAGCGGCGTGGCCTCAGCGTCCAAAAGCGTGCGACCTCCATGGTTCTCGAATCCCACAAAGGGCTCGGGTGACAGGTCGGTCTTGACGGCTACGTTGCCGATCAGGCGATCGGAGCCACGTACGGTTTCGGCGGCAATGACGCCCAGGCCCTCGATGCGATCGTCGCCCATGTAGTACGAACGGCCGAGCAGCTGATAGCTGCCACAGATGGCAAGCAGCGAGCCGCCATCCTCAACATAGGCCGCGACCTTGTCTTTTTGAGCGAGCAGCTCGTGTGCCACGGCCAGTTGGTCGCGGTCGGAGCCGCCGCCCATCATGACGATGTCGGCGTCGGTGAGATTGAGCGACTCGCCCATGCGGACCTCGTCCACGCGAACGGGGATGCCGCGCCAGGCGCAGCGACGCTCGAGGGCGATAACGTTGCCGCCGTCGCCGTAGAGGTTGAGGGCATCGGGGTACAGGTAGACGATGCGCAGCGGGCGCGAAAGCTCGACTGGCGCGATGCCGACAGGAAGAGCGCTGCCGTCGGCACGGGCTACGGCGCGCCCGGCAACAGCGTCGGCGGCAGCGCCTTTCAGCCCGTCGAGCTCCTTGACCAGCGGCGGGAAGGCCGTGTAGTTGGCGACGGCGTAGAAGGTGTCATTGGCGGCCTCGTCTGCCACGGCGCCAATTGCCTGCGCGACGTCCGAGATAATCGCGGCATCGATGCCGGCGTACTTGAGACGCACCTGCATGTCGTGCGCGCGCGTGCCTCCGGCAAAGGCGACAAGACCCGGCGTGTCGGCGATGCGCTCGAAGTCGACGTCGTAGATCCACGATACATCGTGTCCGTCGGCGTCGTTGTCGTTGAGGAAGAAAGCGCAGAGTCTGCCGCCCGCCGTCTTAATGGACTGGATCTGTCGATCGAAGCCTACGGGATTCTTAGCCAGGTTGGCCTCGACGGTGCGGCCGGCGATATCCCAGCGCCCCATACGACCACCGGCGGGCACATAGGCATCGAGCGTGGGCTGCAGAAACGCCGTATCCACGCCCAACTCGTGCGCGGCAAAGAAGGCGGCGGCAACGTTGTAGACCATGTACAGGCCGTTGTAGCGTGTGGCGATGTGTGCGGCAGCCGCGTCGGGCGCAGATCCAAAGACCAGGTCAAAGCCGTAGCCGTCGCAGCCGAGCTCCACGCCCGTCACACGGCGGACCAGTGCGGGGCGTGCCCAACCGCACGAGGGGCAATGGTAGGCGCCGAGTTGACCATACTGCACATAGTCGTACTCCAACGGAGCGTTGCACTGCGAGCAAAAGCGCGAGTCGCTAATACGGTCGGACTCGGTGTCGGTGGCGCCGTCGATGCCAAAGGCAATACTCGCATTGGGAACGCGCGCGGCAATCGAGGCGCACAGCGGGTCGTCGGCGTTGTAGATGAGCGTCGTTGCCGGCGAAAGCTCCAACGCGTGGGCGATGACCTCCTGGGTGTGATCGATCTCGCCATAGCGATCTAGCTGGTCGCGGAACAGGTTGAGCAGCACGAAGTACGTCGGCTTGAGCTTGGGCAGGACGCGCACGGTGTAGAGCTCATCGCATTCAAAAACGCCCACGCGCTTGCCGCCGCCGGCTCGCTTGAGGCCACTGCGGGCCTCGAGCAGAGCACCCACCACACCGGGCTCCATATTGTTGCCGGCACGGTTGCACACCACGGTAGCGCCGCTGGCGGCAACGGCGTCGGCGATGAGGTTGGAGGTGGTGGTCTTGCCATTAGTACCGGTGATCACCACGCTGCGGTCGACAAGGCCAGCGAGGTCGCTCAGCAGCTCGGGGTCGATCTTCATGGCGATGCGGCCGGGGAGTACGCCGCCCTGGCGCTTAAGGACGGAGCGCAGCCCCCAACGGGCGATATCGCTCGAGGTGCAGGCAAGAGATGAGCGGAGGTTCATGAAACCGTTCCTAACGTAAACGACATGGTCGGGTCGAGTGCGTCACTAAAAACCGTAGCGGCGCGCAAATTCCTGGGCAAGCTGCGACACGTCTTCGCAGGCATTGGCCCAAGGGGCAAAGTCGGGAGTGTCCGAGATAATACCGTCCGCATCCCAAACGGCCTGGTGCGAAAGATCCCAGGGATCGTGTGGCTCGGGCCGGCAGGGAAGGTACGGTGTCTGGTACATGGGGTTCAGTAAGAAGAACGCACCGCCCTCGCAACGGTTGGCAAACTCACGCAGCGCGCGTGTCGCCGGGCGCATCTTGTTTGTTTTGAACAGCAGAATCGTGCGGGCGAGCAGATACCAAGGAGAGTTCTCGAGCGCGTCAGCCCCGATCTCTTCCTCGAGCTGGTGGGCCAGGGCAAAAAAGCCGTCCTGGTCTTCCAGGCGAGCGAGGGCGAGCAACACGGTGCCTGCGGCTCGGGTGGGGTAGCCTTCCGCCTTAAGGACGCGGCGGGCGTAGTTGGCGGCAGCACGGTAGCGGGCGCTCGCCATGCACAGCTGCGAGATGGCCTCGAGCGTGTGGAGCCACCCGATAAGTGCCGGCTCGCTCACGGTGAGATCTGCCGCCGTCACATCGTCCGTCAAAACCTTGTTGGCCCAGTAGTGCGGGGCTTCCATGTCGAACCCGGGCACACTTTGCTGCAGGTAATCGGCCGTGGTCGCCTCGAGCTTCATCAGGTCGCCCAGGCAGGCGTCAACGGGCGTGTCGGCCAGGATGATGGCGAGCAGCTGGGCATCGAGGACATACGCATCGACGCGGACAATCTTGAGCAGCTCGTCTCGCATGTCGTCGAACAGGCGATTGCGCGTCTGCTCGAACTCCTCGTCGCTGCCCATGTCCTCGATCCGATGGAGCTCGTCGAGCAGGTGGCGGTGAACGCCGGCATAGGACAGCAGCGCCTGGGCATGCTCGGTCTGCGCATACTTATGAGGGTTGACGCTCACGTCGTTATGGACAAGCTCGCGTGCTGCATCGGTGAGTTCGGGGTGCGACGCAACGTAGGCGCGCTCCAGGTAGGCGGGGATGTAGACGCTCGGATCCATTAGAGGTCTCCTCCCTTAAACGGCAAGCCCTGCTCGGCCGCCCGCAGGATGCGCTCGTCGATCTGGGAACGCACGATATCGTTGGTGGCGACCCAGGCGGCAAAGCTGGCGTTGTCGGGGGCGCCCAAGCCCTCCTGCAGTACCGGCGTCGCCTCGGACAGCGCAAGGACAAGCTCGTCGGTGGAGCCCACACCCACGTTGACGCGGGCATAGACGCCATCGGGAAACTCGGTTTGGAAGTAGAGCGCCTCGGCTGCGTGCGGGCACGAGCGTGCAAGGATGCGCAAGTAGCGCTCGGCACCCTCGTAGTCCAGCTCGCGCCAGGCAGCGCTCATCAGCGCGATGAGCGTCCACGGGTCCAAGTCGCGCTCCGCGTCCTTGGGACGACGGCGCAGCGGCGTGTTGGCAAGATAGGGCACGGAGTGGGCAGAGCGAAAGCGTTTGAGCTCCTCGGCAGGGTATTCGAGCTTTGCCATGGCAAGCATCGCAGTATGGCGGACGCCGGCGGGGTCGTTGGGTGCAAAGTCCAGGCTGCGGTTTGCGGCTTCGAGCGACATGCGATAGCGGCCGCTAATGAGGGCGCGCGACGCAAGGGCGGCAAGCCAGCGCAGGTAGGGGCGGCGGGTCAGGTCGCCTGCGGCCTCACGCTCGTAGGGGTCTTGCGCCGAGGCGATCTTGAGCGCCAGGTCGTGCTCCACCTCGTCGCGCTTGGACACCAGATACTGTACGTATTCCTCGTTGGATTCGGCGGTGAGCGCCGTCAGCATGCGCTGGGCATCCCAGTTGGCCGGATCGAGCGCGGCTGCCTCGCGGAGCATGTTCTCGGCGGCTGCCTCTTCCTGCTCGGCTTGGGCATCGTCGGGGATAAAGGGAATGCGGTAGTCGACGGCCTCGACCACCTTGGCGATCAGATGCCCGGCGCGGTCGCGGTCGTGCACGATGAGCGGCGCGGGGTTACGGGTGAATTGTTCCATCAGACGCTCGACGGCGGGGCCGTCAGTGAGCGGGATATTGTCGCGGCGCAAGGCCTCAAGAACGAGGCGATGGCAATCCTCTTGAATGGGATCGAATGCCATGGGGCCTCCTTTGCTGCGGTTAGGGTTCAAATGTCTCTATATAAAGTTCTAGTTTACCCGCATGTGGCACACCGGGGGTGCCGCGCTTGGACTTGCACCTTTGCACCACGAAGACGGATGTCGCACAAATGTCGGCACCTCGGTTGCGCGGGTGGTATCACAGTGCCGTAAACGGTCGATTTTTGGCGGCGAACGGGGCACATTTTTGAGGGGCACAGCCCTGCCCGGGATATGTAGTCAACCTTGATAAAACGTTTGCCCAGCTTGGGGTACGAATGCCCCACAAGAGTCTTCAGGGATAGAAAAAACGTTTCATCATTGTCGGCTTTAGGTGAATAACTGACCAACCAGAACGGTAAAATAATGTTTGTCTGAGCGTTGAGACGTTTGGACATCGTGCATTGCCATCGCCGGCAACGCGCAAACCGGTCCTAACGGAGCCAATTGGGTGCTCCGTTATATACGCAAGTCTAAGAGGGGCTTGTTTAGGAGGCACAGTATGGGACGTTTTACCAATCCTCGCGATCTGTACTTTGGTGAGGGCGCTCGCCACGAGGTGAAGAACCTCAAGGGCAAGAAGGCCATCATCGTTTCTGGCGGCAGCTCTATGCGCCGCGGCGGGTTCCTGCAGGACGTTGAGGCCGACCTTAAGGAAGGCGGTTTCGAGGTCAAGCTGTTCGAGGGCGTCGAGTCCGACCCGTCCATCGAGACGGTCATGAAGGGCGCCGAGGCCATGCGCGAGTTCGAGCCCGACTGGATTATCGCCATCGGCGGCGGCTCGCCCATCGATGCCGCTAAGGCCATGTGGGTCTTCTACGAGTATCCCGAGGAGTCCTTCGATAACATCATCCAGCCGTTCAGCTTCCCCGAGCTGCGTCAGAAGGCTCACTTCTGCGCCATCTCCTCTACCTCCGGCACCGCTACCGAGGTCACTGCCTTCTCCGTCATCACCGACTACGCCAAGGGCATCAAGTACCCGCTGGCCGACTTCAACATCACCCCTGATGTCGCCATCGTCGACCCCGAGCTCACCTACACCATGCCCGCCAAGCTGTGCGCTCATACCGGCATGGACGCTCTGACCCACTGCATGGAGGCCTACGTTTCCACCTGCGCCTCTATGTTCACCGACGCCAACGCTCTGCACGGCATCCGCGAGATCGTCGAGTGGCTGCCCAAGTCCTATGCTGGCGACCATGAGGCCCGTCAGCACATGCACGAGGCTCAGTGCATCGCCGGTATCGCCTTCTCCTCGGGTCTGCTCGGCATCGTTCACTCCATGGCTCACAAG
The DNA here is from genome assembly GCA_958427145.1 of uncultured Collinsella sp. GTDB lineage: Bacteria > Actinomycetota > Coriobacteriia > Coriobacteriales > Coriobacteriaceae > Collinsella. The sequence goes on along the minus strand of CAUAAZ010000036.1, from coordinate 16,386 downwards.
ACCGGTGCTGCCTTCGAGAATGGCCACATCATCCACGGTGCTGCTAACGCCATGTACCTGGGCAAGGTCATCCAGTGGAACTCCAAGGATCCCCGTGCTGCCGAGCGTTACGCTTACGTGGCCAAGGAGATCCTGCACCTTCCCGGCGAGACCAACGAGGAGCTCATCGCTGCACTCGTCCAGAAGATTCGCGACCTCAACGACCAGCTCAACATTCCGCAGTCCATCAAGGATTACGCGAATGGTGGCGTGAAGGTCGACGCCGAGAACCCGCAGATGGTTTCCGAGGAGGAGTTCCTCGCCAAGCTGCCCGAGATCGCCGCGAACGCCGAGCAGGACGCCTGCACGCCCGAGAACCCGCGTGAGACCAAGGCTGCCGACTTCGAGAAGATTCTCAAGGCCTGCTACTACGACACCGACATCGATTTCTAATCGACTCTTGTTATCGTAACGAGGGGCTCCGCACGTATCTGTACGGAGCCCCTTTCTTTTTTCTTTTAGAGAATGGGATAGTTATGGCTGCAATTTTCAATAGCCCCAGCAAGTACATCCAGGGTCCGGACGAGCTCGCCAAGCTCGGCTCCTATGTCGAGCCGCTTGGCGCTAAGGCCCTCGTCATCGTGACGTCTTCGGGCAAGAAGCGCGTCGGTGCCAAGATCGAGGGCGGCTTTGCCGAGGCCAAGGCCGAGCTGCTGTTTGAGGACTTTAACGGCGAGTGCTCCAAGGGCGAGGTCGATCGCCTGGTTGCGCTCGCCCGTGACAACGGTTGCGACATCATCGTCGGCGTCGGTGGCGGCAAGATCCTCGACACCGCGAAGGCCGTCGCCTATTACCTGGAGTCCCCGGTTATCATTTGCCCCACCATTGCTTCGACCGATGCCCCGTGCTCGGCGCTTTCGGTGCTCTATACCGATGACGGCCAGTTCGACAAGTACCTCTTCCTGAAGGCAAACCCCAACATTGTCCTGATGGATACGACGGTTATCGCGGCGAGCCCGGTGCGCCTGACGGTTTCCGGTATGGGCGATGCGCTCGCAACCTACTTTGAGGCCCAGGCGACGCATGATGCCGACGGTGGCACTTGTGCCGGCGGCAAGGGCGGAATGGCCGGCTTGGCGCTTGCCAAGCTCTGCTACGAGACGCTTATGGCCGATGGCGTCAAGGCCAAGGTTGCGCTGGAGAAGGGTGCGCTCACGCCTGCCGTCGAGCACATCATTGAGGCCAACACGCTGCTTTCGGGCATTGGCTTTGAGAGCTCGGGCCTCGCTGCTGCTCATGCCATCCACAATGGCCTGACGATGCTGCCCGAGTGCCACAGCATGTATCACGGCGAGAAGGTCGCCTTTGGCACTATCGTCCAGCTGGTGCTCGAGGATGCCCCGACCGAGAAGCTCGAGGAAGTCTTGGGCTTCTGCATTGAGCTGGGCCTGCCGGTCACGATGAAGGAGCTGGGCGTTGCCGAGGTTACGCGCGAGAAGGCCATGATTGTTGCCGAGGCCGCGTGCGCGCCCGAGGACACCATGTGCAACATGCCGTTTGAGGTGACGCCCGAGATGGTCGCAAACGCCATCCTGGGTGCCGACGCGCTGGGCCACTACTATCTCATGGATGAGTAAATCAAGCTAAGGAAGGGGCAAAGCCAGCAGATGGCTTTGCCCCTTTTTGCTATGGTGCAAAGGGGTCAGGTTGCTTTGCACCAATTGTTGTTGATGAAAGGGCGGATTCTCGTATGGCGCTTCCCATGGTTTATGGCGGTCCCGGTCGGTATGTTCAGGGGCCGGGTGAGCTCTCGCGTCAGGGCAGGTATTTGTCATGGTTGGGTTGCGCTGCCTATGTCCTGTTTGACCAGGGCACCGAGGATCGGCTGTGCAGGCAGATCGTCGATGGATTTCTGGACGAAGATCTAAGCGAGCCATTCTTTAAGATCTATAACGGTCCGTGTACGGAAGAGGCCGTTGTTGAAATGGCTAAGGAAGCCCGGGCTGAGTATTGCGACATGGTGGTGGGTATTGGCGGCGGCAAGATGCTCGATATCGCCAAGGCCGTTGCGTTTTATGCCGAGTTGCCGTTGTGCGTATGCCCCACGGCGGCTTCGATGGACGGTCCGTGCAGCGCGATTTCGGTGTTGTATCACGAGGATGGGTCGTTCGACCGCTACCTGATGCTCGAGAAGAATCCAGACCTGGTCGTGGTCGATACCAACGTGGTCGCGGCGGCCCCGCTGCGTATGACGGTCGCTGGCATGGGCGATGCGCTGGCAACGTACTTCGAGGCGCGTTCGTGCGCCGCGGCGCACGGCGTCAACGAACACGGTGGCGCGCCGGGGCACTTGGCTTTGGTTGCGGCTCGTGCCTGCTATGACACACTCATGGAGTGCGGCGTCGCTGCCAAGCGCGATCTCAAAAAGGGCCGTATATCGCCGGCGGTTGAGCGCCTGATCGAGTGCAATATTCTGCTCTCGGGCGTCGGCTTTGAGAGCGGTGGCTTGGCGTTGGCACATGCCATCGCCAACGGGTTGACGATCCTGCCCGAGTGCAAGGCCATGCACGGCGAGGCCGTGGCATTTGGCCTAGTGGTCCAGCTTCGTTTGGAGCGTGCGCCCGAGCTTGATCAGGTGCTCGAGTTTTGCCAGCGCGTCGGCCTACCGACGACGCTCGCGGAGCTGGGACTTGGCGAGATTTCCGTTACCGACCTGATGAGCGTTGCAGATGCGGCCTTTAGAAACGAACGCAATATGGCTAACGAGCAGGCCAAGGTGACCAAACAAAAGCTTGTGCAGCTCATGTGCGAGGCATAGCTTGGCGTTTGATCGATCTTGTGCAATCGAGGCGGCGATAGGCTATAGACTATTTGCCTCAAAGGTGCGCCGCGTGTAATTTGCCCGAGGCGTGGGCCGATAGCGTATCATTATCTCTTGCTTGTTTGCACTGCTCAGGGAGGGGCCGCGCATGGCGCAGGAACACGATCTGTTTGATGACATTATCGAGATCAGCAAGGGTTTCGACTTTCTTAAAAACCCGCTTGGCGGCGTGACCGATGCACTCGATCCGTCGGCGCCGCAGTGGAACCCTGCCGACTACAAGGAGCGCCCGCGCGGCAACACCATTCCGTGCCTGACCTGCAAAAACGAAAAGAGCGGCTGCACCGCGTGCATGGACGTGTGCCCGGTCAACGCTATCGAGGTCGAGGAAGACTCCATCGAGATCCTCGACTCCTGTCGCAAGTGCGGCCTGTGCGCCGCTGCCTGTCCGACCGAGGCGATCATCTCGCCGCGCCTGGCGCCCAAAAACCTGTATGACGACATTGTCTCTGCTGCTACGAGCCATGAGACCGCTTACGTCACCTGCACGCGCGCCCTCAAGCGCATGCCGCGCGAAAACGAGGTCGTCGTTGCCTGTGTGGGCGATATTACGGCCGAGACCTGGTTCTCGGTGCTGGCCGACTATCCCAACGTGAGCGTCTACCTGCCACTGGGCGTGTGCGATAAGTGTCGCAACACCGGTGGCGAGGATATTCTGGGCGAGGCCATCGCCACTGCCGAGGAGTGGGCCGGTACGGGCATGGGCCTGGAGGTCGACCCCAAGAGCCTCAAGTGCCATAAGCTTCGCGAGTACGAGCGCAAAGAGTACATGGAAAAGATCGCCCGTACAACGGGCCTGACGGTGACCAAGCTCAATCCGGCGACGGCGGCGCTGGCCTCGGTGACGCAGAAGTTGAAGGCCCACCGTCACCAGATTACGCAGCTGGAGCGCACGCTCAACACCATGTGCGGCACCACGACGACCAAGCGTCGCCGTACGCTTACGCACGGGCGCCAGCTGGTACTCTCGACGCTGCAAAACCATCCCGAGCTTGCCCAGAACATGCAGGTGAGCACGCCGGAGTGCGATTTTGACAAGTGCACGTCGTGTGGCGAGTGTGTCAACGTGTGCCCCACGTTTGCCTGCGATTTGGTGGGAAGCGGTCGCTTTGCACTGGAGTCCACGTATTGCCTAGGTTGCGGGGCCTGCGTCAAGGTGTGTCCCGAGCATGCGCTTAAGTTGGTTGAGCATGATGCATCTAACCTGGTCGTCGTCGATCCCGAGGCCGAGGAAAAGGCCGCTCAGAAGGCCAAGGCCCACGAGGAGGCCGAGAAGGTCAAGGCCGAGGCAAAGGCTAAGCTCGACAAGATGCTCGATCAGGTGGAGAAGCTCGCGGACTAGCTAAAAGAGCGTAAATGATGGCCGGTGGGACAGGTACTGCCCCGCCGGCCAAAAAAGTTGCGGTGGAATAGTTCCTGTTTTGCCCTTAAGCTGGCCATTCTAGGAACTATTCCACCGCAACTAATAAATGGTTAGTTCATGCTGCTTTGGTGGCCGGTTCGACCGGTACCGTTGCGCGTCACGGTTTCATGGAGCAAAAAGAACCCGGGAACCTGTTTGGTCTCGGTGTATTCCATAAGGATACCGTCGGCGTTGTAGGTCTGTCCGCGTATAACGGCGAGTGCGTTAAAGTCGTCGAGATCGAGCACGCGCTCATCCTCGGGCGTGGGATGCTCGATCGTTACATCGCGTTTGCCCGTGGCAATTTTAATGCCAAGGTCTTCTTCGAGGTAACGATAGATCGAGTCGTTGACAATCTCGGGTGTCAGCCCCGGTACCTGTGAGCTTAGGTAATAGGAGTCGTCGGAGCACACGGCTTGTCCGTCTGCATAACGGATGCGTTTGGCGCGTGTGAGCTCACAGCCTTCGGGAAACCCGGTAATCTTAGAGAGCGCCTTGCTGCAGATGAGGAGCTCAAAGACGGTGGTGACCGTTTTGAGCTCAAAGCCTCGGTTGACCGCGATTTCCTTAAAGGTCTCGAGTCCGCCGCCACCACGACTCTTCTCGTCACTGATGTTGCGAATGACGCGCATGCCTTTGCCTTGCTGGGGGAGCACGTAACCATCTGCCGCAAGCATCGAGATAGCGCGACGGACCGTCATGCGCGAACAGTCAAACAGCTGCGTGAGCTCGGTCTCCGAAGGCAGATAACTCTGATAGGCGTATGTGCCGTCGTCAATCGACTGCTTCACGTTGTCATAAATAGTTTGGAAGATGGCTCGCGCCATGACGGTCTCCTAGAGCTGAGTGCGCGAGCGGTGGATGAGGACCGCTCGCGCAGGTGTCGATCGATTTACTTGCTGGGGTCGATTATATATTTACCCATGGCACGCAGAGCTGGGTCTGACAGGATGGCGCCGAGTTCGTCGAGGGAAGCCACCTTGGCGACCATCGAGGATACGTCGAGCCTGCCAGAGTCGATGAGCTCGAGCGCGCGACGCTGCGTATAAGGGTTGATGTAGGACGAGGTAAGCACAAGCTCCTTCTGGAAGACCTCGAAGGGCTTGACGGTGATTGTCTCATCGGGCTTGGTGAGGCCGAACATCATGACCGTAGCCTTGTGGCCGGCGATCTGGATGGCCTGCTCGATGGTGACGGGCTTGCCAACACACTCGATAACGACATCGACGTTGCCGACGCCCTCCTGCTTCAGGCGGGCCGGGACGTCCTCGTGGATGGAATCAATTGCCAGATCGGCGCCGAGTTTGAGCGCAACCTCGCGCTTGCCCTCGACGGGCTCGAGCAAGACGACCTTGGTGGCGCCGGCGTTTTTGGCAAGCTGCATCATGAGCAGACCGATCATGCCACCGCCGATAACGACAACTGTGCTGCCGGGCTTGATGTTGCACATATCGATGCCGTGCAGGCAGCAGGCGACGGGCTCGGTCATAGCACCCTGCTCAAAGCTGGTGTGATCGCCCAACTTGTAGACTTGCTGCATATCGACGGAGCAGTACTCGGCAAAGCCGCCGTTAACGGTGGTGCCGTAACCGGTCATATGCTCGCAGTAGTGGTTGATTCCGTCGCGGCAGGGTTCGCAGCAGCCGCAGGGATGGTTTGGGTCGATGCACACGCGATCGCCCGGTTTAAAGCCAGCGACGTCGCTGCCCACGGCCTCGACAACGCCCGCAAACTCATGACCAAGGATCGTGGGCGGGGTAACGTCGGCTGCACCCTTGTCGCCTTCATAGATATGAACGTCGGTACCGCAGACGCCGCAAGCTTTGACGTTGATCAGAACGTCGCGCTTGCCCACGGCCGGCTTTGCCGATTCCTCGACTCTGAGGTCGTGCTTTCCATAGAAGACCGCGCTTTTCATGGTGACTCCTTAACGTGGTGGTGAATGTTGTAATGAAGTATAGGCATGTCTATAGATATAGACAAGCACATCTATACAAGGTGAAAAGAAATATAAATTTCAGCCATCAGCTATGTCAGATTTAGCAGGGGAAATACTGGACATATACCGTTTACGGCCAATAATCAACCGTTGACCGACTGTAGTATTTATACTAACTTGTATAGATGAGTGATGTGATAAGACGTAAGTGCAAGAAGTCAGGGAAGCGGGCCCACCCGTCCTATTGCACGAGGTACACGCAAACGGCGCGTCTGCGGTCTCGAGTGAAGCCAAAACCGCAGCGCTCCGAATGAAGAGAGGGGGATTCCCCGTCATGATGCAAAAGATACAACGTTTCGGCGGTGCAATGTACACGCCTGCAATTCTTTTCGCATTTTCCGGAATCGTCGTCGGCCTGGGTACGTTGTTTACCACCGAGGCGATCTTTGGCGAGATGGCCACTGCGGGCCATCTTTGGTTTGATTGCTGGAATGTGCTGCTCCAGGGTGGTTGGACGCTCTTTAACCAGATGCCGTTGCTGTTTTGCGTAGCGTTGCCAATCTCGCTCGCGAACAAGCAGAACGCCCGCTGCTGCATGGAGGCTTTGGCCATCTACCTTACCTTCAACTACTTTGTAAGCACAATCTTGGGGCAGTGGGGCCCTGTCTTTGGTGTCGACTATTCTGTCGAGGCGGGCAGCGGTACTGGTCTTGCCACTATCGCAAGCATCAAAACGCTTGACATGGGCATCATGGGCGCGCTCATTATCTCTGGTATCGCCACGATGCTTCACAACAAGTACTTCGACACCGAACTTCCTGAGTGGTTGGGCGTGTTCTCGGGCTCCGTGTTCATCTATATGATCGGTTTCTTCGTTATGGTTCCGGTCGCTCTTATCGCCTGCCTGGTGTGGCCGCATGTTCAGGCTGCTATCTCCGCCTTCCAGGGATTCATCCTTTCCGCCGGTACGTTCGGCGTGGGCGTCTTTGCTTTCTTCGAGCGCGTGCTGATCCCTACAGGCCTGCACCACTTTATCTATACGCCGTTCTATTACGACAACGCGGCGGTCAACGGTGGCATCTTTGCTGCTTGGGCCAACATCCTGCCCCAACTGGCTGCCGATCCGAGCATTGCTCTTAAGGATGCCGCACCCTGGGCTGCCTATACCTGCCCTGGTTGGACTAAGGTCTTCGGCTCGCTCGGCGTCGCCATTGCGTTTTATATGACCGCCAAACCCGAGCGCAAGCAGCGCGTCAAGGCTCTGCTCATTCCCGTCACCCTTACCGCTATGCTTTGCGGTATTACCGAGCCGCTTGACTTCACCTTCCTGTTCATTGCGCCCGGCCTGTTCGTCGTCCACTGCGTGCTCGGAGCGCTCGGCTGCATGGCTCAAAACCTCCTTGGCGTCGTGGGCATCTTCGACGGCGGAATCATCTCGATGCTCTCGTGGGACTGGCTGCCCCTTTGGGCCGCACACGGTCTGCAGTACGCCATCTCCATCCTTGTCGGTCTGTGCTTTACCGCTCTTTGGGTCGTGGTCTTCCGTTTCTTGATCATCAAGTTCGACTTTAAGACCCCCGGTCGCGAGGATGACGATGTTGAGGTCGAGCTCAAGTCCAAGGCCGACTACAAGCAAAAGCAGAGCGGTGCTGCTGCTAGCAAATCGGTCGCCCAGAGTAAGGATGACGAGCGCTTGGTGCTTGCCGAGAACATCCTCGATCTACTCGGTGGCACGGACAACGTCATCGATGTAACTAACTGCGCTACCCGTCTGCGCGTTAACGTCAAGGACAAGGGCGCCGTTGCACCCGAGGCTTCCTTCAAGGCAATCGGTACGCATGGCTTGGTGGTCCAAGGCCAGTCAATCCAGGTCATCATCGGCCTTACCGTCCCGCAGGTTCGCGAGAAGTTCGAGAGTCTTCTGTAAACCATCGTCCATCGAAACAATCGGCCTTGCAGAGCCGGTATGCACCGCAAGGCCGATTCTAGAGATAAAAACTCCACTTCTAGGTAACAATTCCAAACCGTGCAGGCCGCGTACGGGGATGGATTGAGCAAGCGGCCAGAATGAGGAGGACATCATGTCCAAGAAAAACTATGCCGTGACCATTGCCGGCGGTGGCTCTACCTTCACCCCGGGCATTGCCCTGATGCTGCTTGAGGAGCGCGACCGCTTCCCGGTCAACAAGGTGACCTTCTACGACAACAACGCCGAGCGCCAGGAGACCGTGGCCAAGGCCTGCGAGATCTACTTCCACGAGAACGCCCCCGAGGTTGAGTTTAGCTACACCACCGACCCCGAGACCGCATTCACCGGGACCGACTTCGTCCTTGCTCACATCCGCGTCGGCCTGTACGCCATGCGTGAGCTCGACGAGAAGATTCCTCTCAAGTACGGCTGCGTTGGCCAAGAGACCTGCGGTGCCGGCGGTATCGCCTACGGCATGCGCTCCATCGGTGGTGTCATCGAGATCCTCGACTACATGGAGAAGTACAGCCCTAACGCCTGGATGCTCAACTACTCCAACCCCGCGGCCATCGTCGCCGAGGCCTGCCGCGTGCTGCGCCCCAACAGCCGCATCATCAACATCTGCGACATGCCGATCGACCTTATGGATAAGATGAGCCGTATGTGCGGCATCAAGGATCGTCGCGAGCTGCAGTATAGCTACTACGGCCTCAACCACTTTGGTTGGTGGAGCAAGATCTACGACAAGGACGGCAACGACCTCATGCCGCAGATTAAGGAGCACATGGCTAAGAACGGCTACCTGGACGGCATCGAGCACGAGGCCGGTAAGGAGCAGCATGTCGAGGAGAGCTGGATTCACACCTTCGGCAAGGCCAAGGATGTCTATGCTGTCGATCCCGAGACGATTCCCAATACCTACCTCAAGTATTACCTGTACCCGGACTATGTCGTCGAGACGTCTGACCCCAACTACACTCGCGCCAATGAGGTTATGGACGGCCGCGAGAAGAAGGTCTTTGGCGCTTGCCGCGACATCATCGCCAAGGGTACGGCTAAAGACGGCGGCTTTGAGCCAGATGTACATGCCAACTACATCGTCGACCTTGCCTGCGCACTGGCCGAGAACACGCTCGAGCGCTTCCTGCTGATCGTCCCCAACGATGGCGCTGTGCCCAACTTCGACCCGACGGCCATGGTCGAGGTGCCTTGCATTGTCGGTTCCAACGGCTTTGAGAAGATCTGCCAGGGCCCGATTCCGCAGTTCCAGAAGGGCCTGATGGAGCAGCAGGTTTCCGTCGAGAAGCTCGTTGTCCAGGCTTGGGTCGAGGGCAGCTACCAGAAGCTCTGGCAGGCACTCACGCTCTCCAAGACCATTCCTTCGGCGAGCGTTGCCAAGCAGATCCTGGACGAGCTCATCGAGGCCAACAAGGATTTCTGGCCCGAGCTTAAGTAAGGACTGCAGTCTCGAACTCTCACTCATCTCTGCTTCATTTGCGCCGCCGTGGCGTCCGGGTTCGCCCAGATGCTGCGGCGGCGCTATACTTATGCAGTTTGAAGTACCTGTACCAAAAGGAGCTGTCGTGTCCCTTTCCATCGGTATCGTGGGCCTGCCCAACGTGGGCAAGTCGACGCTGTTCACCGCGCTTACCAAAAAGACCGGCCTTGCCGCCAACTACCCGTTCGCCACGATCGACCCCAACGTGGGCATCGTCGATGTGCCCGATAGCCGCCTGCAAAAGCTTGCCGACATCGTCAACCCGGGCCGCATTGTGCCGGCTACGGTCGAGTTTGTCGACATCGCGGGCCTGGTGAAGGGTGCCAACGAGGGCGAGGGCCTGGGTAACCAGTTCTTGGCCAACATTCGAGAGACCGACGCTATCTGCGAGGTCGTGCGCTACTTTAAGGACCCCAACGTCATGCGTGAGGTGGGCCGCACGGGCGAGTTCGTCGACCCCGCCGGTGACGCCGATACCATCATGACCGAGCTTATCCTGGCCGACATGGGCACGCTCGAGAAGCAGCTGCCCAAGCTCGAGAAGGAGGCCAAGCGCGACAAGGAGCTCATGCCCAAGTTTGAGGTCGCCAAGCGCCTACTCGCCTGGCTCAACGAGGGCAAGCGCGCCGCGTCCATGGAGATGACCGATGAGGAGCGCGCCGCTGCCAAGGGCCTGTTCCTGCTCACTATGAAGCCCATCCTGTATGTGGCCAACGTGGACGAGGATATGCTCAACGACGATCTGGCGCCCATCGATGGCGTCAAGCCGCTGCCCATCTGCGCTAAGATCGAGGCCGAGCTTTCCGAGCTCGATCCCGAGGACGCTGCCGACTACCTGGAGAGCCTGGGCCTGGAGCAGCCCGGTCTGGACGTGCTCGCGCAGGCCGCCTACAAGCTGCTTGGCCTGCAGTCGTTCTTTACGGCCGGCGAGATGGAGGTCAAGGCCTGGACGGTGCGTCAGGGCGCGACCGCCCCGCAGGCCGCCGGTGTCATCCACACCGACTTTGAGCGCGGCTTTATTAAGGCCGAGGTCATTGGCTACGACGACTACATCGAGCTCGGCGGCGAGCAGGGTGCCAAGGCCGCCGGCAAGCTGCGTATTGAGGGCAAGGACTATGTCATGGCCGATGGCGACGTCGTGCACTTCCGCTTTAACGTGTAAGGACGACGCATATGTTTAAATATGGCAAAAAAGCTGGCTACATGGGTATTGCGCTGCTCGTGCTTGCGGTGATTCCGCTGGTGGTCGCAGCGTTTGTGATCCCCAACATTGGTCCCGAGGTGGCAACAAAGTTTAATGCTGCCGGCGAGGCGACGCGCTGGGGCAAGAGCTACGAGTTGCTGGCATTGCCGGTGCTCAACCTGCTGCTGAGCGTGGCGACGTACTTTACGGCGGGACGCCAGGCTAAAAACAATGATGACTCCGCCGCCATGGCTCGCATCGTGTGCGAGCGCTACCTGCGCAACGGTTGCATCACGGGTGCGTTCCTCAACGTGGTCAACGTTTACTTTATGTACTCGGCGATTACCGGAACGGGCTTTGGCCTTGGTTTCTAGCTTGTCCTTTTAGGCAACGAGCCTGCACATATATTCAATGGCTGCTGCGAGGCCGCCGCTCGATCGTGGTTTAAAGACCATGTCGGCGGCGGCCTCGTTCTCGTATCCGGCACCGCGAAGGGCGAGTGCGATGCCGGCTTCCAGGAGAAGGGGCAGACCGCGTTGGCTGGTTGCGATTACGGCAGCCTGATTGAGCGAGCAGCTGTGCGCTTGGCATTGGATGGCAAGTTCACCTTGCGCCGGGCAAGGGACCAGAACAGCGGCGACGCGACTTGATAGCAATGCAAATGCTGTGCGCTCATCGGGTGAAAGGCATTCAGCTTCAACGACGACGAGCTTGGGCGGCGCGCTGTTTGTGCGAAGCGTGGCTCGGTACATGCGGACCGAAGAACCCGACATAGAAAACTCCTGTGTATTCGGCAAAACGTAAACTATAGTTTACGTTTATGTTCGGCTCCATTTCAAACTCGGCTGCATGGACGAACGTGCGAAACAGATTCTTGGCAGGCGGGTCGAAGAGACACGCAGAGACCTTGGTATCTCCAAGGTTGATTTTTGTGTGGCAACAGGAATCAGCCGACCCTACCTCGACCGAATCGAAGATGGGACGGCAAATTTCACGCTCAGGGTTCTATTTAAGATCGCGCCCGCACTCGGCATGACGGTGTCAGAGCTTCTCGAGGGCATTGAATAGAAGATGCCTATTGACCGGTGGTTACACCATCGGGATACGGTCGTGGTTGACTTGGCTGTAGAACAGGCGCTGAATTTCTGACGCATCACGTGACTGGCCGAGTGCCCACATGGTCTTGGCCACGAGCGTTTCGGTGGTCATGTCGTCGCCGCGCAGAATGCCCGGATGATCGGCGTAAGCACGGCCGACCTCATAAACGCCCAGATCGAGGCCCTCTTCGGGGACCTGCGTGGTCATAACGACGGTGCGGCCCGAATCGACCCAGCGGAAAATTGCCTCTTGGAACGACTCGCCCGACTCGCCAAACTCGGGAATACCGCCAATGCCAAAGGTCTCCAGAATCACGGCGTCGTAGCTATTGGCAAGGGCGTCGAGGATGCCCGGGTTTACGCCGGGCGTAAGCTTGAGTACAAATACGCGCGGGTCGATGCTGTCGTAGAAACGCACCGGGTTTTCGCCCAGATGAGTGCCGTGGAGCCCGTTGCGCACGATACGGTCGTTGCGGATGTAGGCAATGGGCGGGTAGTTGACGCTAATGAACGCGTTAAAGCTCATGGTGCGCTGTTTGCGGGCGCGCGTGCCGGCAATGGCGACGCCGCCAAACACAATCGACACATCGTGCGAATGCTCGTCGAGCGCGTAGAGCAGGCTCTGATACAGGTTGAGCTTGGCGTCGGTAAAGGGGTTGCCCATGGGCTTTTGCGAGCCGGTGAGCACGATGGGCTTGGGGCTGTCCTGAATCAGATAGGAAAGCGCCGCCGCGGTGTAGCTCATGGTGTCAGTGCCGTGCAGGACCACAAAGCCGTCGTGGTCGGCATAGCCCTCGACGATGACATCGCGGATGCGCATCCAGTCGCTCGGGCGCATATTGGTGCTGTCGATATTCATGGGCTGCACCACGTCGAGCTCGCAGAGGCCCGAGATCTCGGGGACGCTCTGGGCGAGCTCCTCACCGGTCAGGGCGGGGGAGAGGCCGTTGCCGTCCTCGGTCGATGCGATGGTGCCGCCCGTGGCGATGAGAAGGATGCGCTTCATGCTGGTATTCCTATCGTATTTGCCGCCGCAAGGGCGGAGTCGTTCGGCAGTATTGTGGCACAGGGCGTCCAATGTTCAAACGTATTACATCATCTGTAACGTTTGGTAACACTTCAATTGCCGTCAAATAGGGGCCTAGGTCGTGCGTTTGCCGTGCGCTGATGGCTGCGAGGGGCGAGAAACCCCATATAACGTGTACACTATGAAGGCTATTTTCGTTCATTCACGCGGGTGGGCACCGGCTCCCCGCCAACAAGAGGGGGAACCATGGATCAAAAGGCTTCCGCAAAGGTCCTCGTACTCGACTTTGGTGCGCAGTACGGTCAGCTCATTGCCCGTCGCGTCCGCGACCTCAACGTGTATTCCGAGATTGTCCCCTGCGACATCTCGGCCGACGAGATTCGCGAGATGAACGCCTCTGCGCTCATCCTTTCCGGCGGTCCGGCTTCCGTGTATGCCGAGGACGCTCCGTCTATCGATCCCGCCATCTTTGACCTGGGCCTTCCCGTCCTGGGCTTCTGCTACGGCCATCAGATCACGGCCGTGACGCTCGGCGGCAAGGTCGGCCACTCCGAGGTGGGCGAGTACGGCCGCGCCACCATCACGCGCACGGCCGGCGCCAAGCTCTTTAACTCCACGCCTATGGAGCAGACCGTGTGGATGAGCCACCGCGACGCCGTTTCCGAGGTGCCCGAGGGCTTTACCGTTACCGCCAGCACCGACGTGTGCCCGGTTGCCGCCATGGAGTGCGTCGAGCGCAAGATTTTCACCACTCAGTTCCACCCCGAGGTCAAGCACTCCGAGTACGGTCAGCAGCTGCTGAGCAATTTCCTGTTTGAGATCTGCGGCCTGGAGCCCAACTGGAGCATGGACAACCTGGTCGAGACCATGACGGCCGAGTTCCGCGAGAAGGTCGGCGACGACCGCGTGATTCTGGCCCTGTCCGGTGGCGTCGACTCCTCCGTCGTGGCTGCGCTGGGCGCTCGCGCCGTGGGCAAGCAGATGACCTGCGTGTTCATCAACCACGGCCTGCTGCGCAAGGGCGAGCCCGAGCAGGTGGAGGAGGTCTTCACCAAGCAGTTTGACGTCGACTTTATCCACGTCCACGCCGAGGACCGTTATGCCGAGCTTCTGGCCGGCGTGACCGAGCCCGAGGAGAAGCGCCGCATCATCGGTACGCAGTTCTGGAAAGAGTTCTTCGCCGTGGCGCAGCAGCTCGAGACCGACGGCAAGCCGGTCAAGTACCTGGCCCAGGGCACCATCTACCCCGACATCATCGAGTCCGGCGCTCGCAAGACGGGCGGCAAGACGGCCACCATCAAGAGCCATCACAACCTAATCCCGTTCCCCGAGGGCGTGCACTTCGACCTCATCGAGCCGCTCGATCACTTCTTTAAGGACGAGGTCCGCGCACTTGGTCTGGCGCTCGGCCTGCCGGGTCATATCGTGTTCCGTCAGCCCTTCCCGGGCCCGGGTCTGGCCATCCGCATCATCGGCGCGGTCGACAAGGAGAAGCTCGAGATTCTCAAGAACGCCGACGCTATCGTGCGCGAGGAGCTCGACGCCTACAACCAGCGTCTGTTTGAGCAGACCGGCGAGCGCAACTCCGAGCACAGCTGCTGGCAGTACTTTGCGGTCCTGCCCGACATTAAGTCCGTCGGCGTTATGGGCGACGAGCGTACCTACCAGCGCCCGATCATCCTGCGCGCCGTCGAGTCCAGCGATGCCATGACCGCCGACTGGGCCAAGCTGCCCTACGACGTGCTGGCCCGCATCTCCGGCCGCATCGTCGCCGAGGTCCCTGGCGCCAACCGCGTGTGCTACGACATCACGTCCAAGCCGCCCGCGACCATCGAGTGGGAATAGTAAATAGCTCTTTGCGAGGGAGGTCGGATGCGGCCTCCCTCGTTTTTTATTTGCGTGCCATGGATGCTTGTGCATTGTGGTGTATGTGGTACATGCAAACCAGCCACGCAATCTCTCAAGCTGTTTAGCTGGGATTATTGTTTGCTGGTATTTTTTAAAGTGTTTTCAATTACCGAAGCAACGCCATCAATTTATTTCAAATAATGCTGACCGGCAGATCGCGTCCGCCCGCAAGAGGCCGCTCGGACTGGTACTCAAAATGTACTCACGACGTTTTGAGTATCGATTTGCTGGCACTCACAGACGGTAAAAACGACTGTCTACCTCGATATATTCGTTATCCCCAACGATTCGTCAACGAATACTGACTAGTGATTGAGTGATGCATGGCTCAAATTGGCATACGTAATTACGTAATTACGTATTCTGAAGTAAAATGATTTCGGTCAATTAAGGAACGTAGAACAGGTCAATTCGGAGGGGCGATCATGGAGGAAGATCAGGCTGTTCATGCCGAAAGGGAGCTAGATAAGTTCACGCTCTCGATAACCCGCGAGGATAAGCGGGCTCTTAAGTCCTATGCCGCGCGCCAGGATAAGACGGTGGCTAAAGTCCTGCGCGAATGGATTGACGAGAAGTGCAAGGGGGAGAAGTGATGTCTCAGACGGCGCAAGCGGTCGTTCAGAACCTTGTTGATCGCGCTGTCAAGCTGGGCGATCGTCAGCTCGCTGCCGACATCCGCGCCTTTGCTGCGCAGCGCCAGTTTGGGCTTGTATTTGAACACAACCGCCCGGAACGACTTCGCCTTTATGGCAAACCTATCATGGAGGGCGATGTCGTACAGGTGCTTCCCGAGCGTGGTAAAAAAGAGGACTCTAGCTCCCAACTGCTATGGTTGGTAAATGCCGTTCGGGGGGGGGGTTGCTGATCTAAAGCCATATCAATCGCCCTCATATGACGAAAACGAATGTGAGCCCCGCTCCGTTGCTGTCGACGATGTCGTGCCTGTTGCTGAATATGACCAGCCGATTTATGCTGGCCTCAAAGAGACTGGGCGTGTCGAGCGCGCTGGCGATAAGCCCTATCAAGTAGTCATTAACGGCGAAAACTACCATGCTCTTGAAACCTTGGCCTTTGCCTATGCAGGCAAAGTGGACTGCATATATATTGACCCACCCTATAACACTGGCGCCCGCGACTGGAAATACAACAACGATTACGTCGACGGCTCCGACGCCTATCGCCACTCCAAGTGGCTTGCCTTCATGGAGCGCCGCCTCAAGCTCGCCAAGCAGCTGCTCAACCCCAACGATTCCGTACTCATCGTGACGATCGACGAGAAGGAGTACGCAAGGCTTGAGCTTCTTTTAGAGAGCGTTTTTCCCAACGCGACCGGTATCCAGACGGTTTCAATCACCATAAACAAGAACGGGGTTGCCCGCGGCAACCAGTTCAAGAGAGCTGACGAGTACGCTGTCTTTTGCTTTTTTGGCACCGCCGCGCCGTGCCAAGTGGACCGCAGGCTCTATTCCGTTGAGTTCGGAGAACTTGAGGAAAAAGTGGCTG
>CAUAAZ010000035.1 GCA_958427145.1 uncultured Collinsella sp. | reverse complement strand
GACGGCACCGAGCCGTACGCTTGAACTGAGAAGGGGGAGGCCTCGCGGCCTCCCCTTTTTTTGCGTTTACGGGCTTTTGTCTCACATAGTAGCTGTGTTTTATAACCCTCGTTTGTCGCATCTTCTGCGAACGGGCTACAATAACTTAGTCTGTGCGATATGGAGGTGAACATGGCTGAAGCTGGTATCGGCGTTGATATCGTCGAGATTTCCCGCATGAAATCAATTCTTGAAAAGACGCCGTCGTTTGCTCGGCGTGTGTTTACCGAAGAAGAGCGTGCGTATTGCGATGCATCATCGCGTCCCGCTGCTCACTATGCGAGCCGCTTTGCTTCGCGCGAGGCGGTACTTAAAGCTCTCGGCACGGGTTTTAGTCAAGGCGTGGGTCGCAAGGATGTTTCGGTTACGCGTGATAAACTCGGCAAACCGAAGGCGCTGCTTTCGGGCCGTGCTCTCGAGATCGCTCAAGAACTGGGTGTTGTTGAGGTCGCTCTTTCCATTACGCTTACAGGAGACTTGGCCGTTGCGAATGCCATCGCGATTACCGAAGATGCTCGGCCTAAGCCAAAAGAGGAAAAGGTGAGCACCAAGAAACGCGTAGCGCAGACATTTAAAGAGGCTCGCTCTGTTTTAGATGAGCTTGAGCAGCTGCAGAATTCAGCATTGACGGAGCACCTGGGCGATGCTTCGCAAGATACGCTAGGAGCATAGATGAAACCGGTTTTGAGTACCGAAGAAGTCGTTCGTCTCGAGGATATCATCGAACGCGAAGGGACTTCGAAGGCCGAGCTTATGGAGCTCGCGGGTGAGTTTGCCGCCAACGAGATCTTGAAGCTCAATCCCGATCGGGTTCTCGTTCTGGTCGGTTTTGGTAATAATGGCGGCGACGGTTGGGTTGCCGCCGATATTCTGAGCCATAAGGGTGTGGACGTCGATATCGTTTCTCCGGTTGAGCCGGATGAGATTCCTGCTGCTCTGGCACGTCATGTTGCTCGTCGTACTGCCGGCCGCGATGTGCACGTTTGCGTCGGCCCCTCGCGTGATGAACTCGAGGTTTTGATCGATAAGGCCGATGTTGTTGTCGATGCCATTTTTGGTACCGGTTTTCACGGGAATCTGCGTGCGCCGTTCTCCATCTGGATTCCTACGGTCAATGAATGCGCCGACTGTGTCGTATCCATTGATGTCCCCTCGGGCCTGAATGCCGAGACGGGCGTTGTTGATGACGACTGCATTCGTGCCGAGCATACGGTGACGATGATTGCGCCCAAGATTGGTTTGTATAGCGCCGATGGCCCTGAGTATGCTGGCGATTTGATCTGCGGCAATCTTTACGACCGTCTTGACGAGGTCATCGATGATGTCGACCACGCCGCCGAGATTGTCGAGCCCGGTGACTTAGTTGATTACTTTGCTCCACTACCTACGAATATCGATAAGTATTCCCGTGGCTCTGTGCTTATTGTCGCCGGATCTGCGCAATATCCTGGTGCTGCCATTATGGCGGCCAAGTCTGCAGCTCGCGCGGGCGCTGGTTACGTGGCAGTTGCGGCTCCTGACGCCTGCGCCAATCTTATTCGCATGGCACTTCCTTCGATTCCCGTCTTTGCTATTCCGTCTGATTCCCGCGGCTCCTTTGGCGCCGCTGCGCGCATGACGGTGTGCGAGATTGCAAAGAAGTACAGCTGCGTACTGTGCGGTCCTGGTATGACGACATCTGCCGGCGCTATGCAGGTGGTTTCGGGCTTGCTCGAGCTTGATGTGCCGCTTATTTTGGACGCCGATGCACTCAACTGCCTTGCTAAGATTGCCATTGACGGTATTGATAGTAACCCCGAGATGTATCGTCGCGAGCAGCCGTTGGTTATGACGCCGCACTATCGTGAGCTTTCGCGTCTGGTTGCCGGAGACGAGGTGAACGACCTTGGTACCGCGATTGCAGCCGCGCAGAAGGTTGTCTGGGCTGCAGGCTCCGACAACCTGGTGGTCATTGCCAAGGGGCCGACGACGGCTATCTGTGGCGTTGAGCGTGTACTGCTGCCGCTCTCGGGTCCGGCTTCTCTGGCAACTGCCGGTTCGGGTGATGTTCTCGCGGGTATTTTGGCCGGCACGCTTGCCACCATGCGCGACGAGATGGATCGTTGGGAGTTGCTGTATTCGTACGCCGTCGCACTTCACAGCTACGCCGGTTTTGCCGCGGCGACGGAGTATGGTGAGAAGAGCGTTATCGCGACCGATCTTATCGACTTGATCGGTCCTGCCATGGAGCTGGCGGCAAAGGATGCGCTCGAAGATCTGGGAATCATGGACGAAGGGTCGGATGACTAATCATGAATAAAGCCGATTTGACGCGCTGGTCCTGGGTCGAGATCGACCGTGGGGCGCTCCGTCGCAACACGAGGGCCTATAAGAACTTGCTGAATCCACGTCAGCGCCTGTGCTGCGTGGTCAAGGCCGATGCTTATGGTCATGGAGCTGTTGAGTGCGCCAAGATCATGTATTCGGCCGGTGCCGACATGTTTGCCGTGGCGACGGTTAACGAGGGCGTTGAGCTCCGACAGGGCGGGATTACGAAGCCCATCCTCATCCTAAGCGAGCCGCCTATCGAGGCCATTCCGACGTTGCTCGAGTTTGATATCATGCCTTCGGTCTATACGTCTGACTTTGCTCTTGCGTATGGCGAATGTGCCGTCGCGGCGGGCAAGGTGGGCAAGTATCATCTCGCCATCGAGACGGGCATGAACCGCATTGGCGTACATTACACGCAGGTGCTCGACTTTGTCCGCGGTATTAATTTCCATCGCGGTATTCAGTGCGACGGCGTATTTACGCACTTCGCCACGGCCGATGAACCTTCGGGCTGGGACTACAAGCTGCAGTGTCAGCGCTTTACCGAGGCCGTTCAGGCCATTAAGGATGCGGGTTTTGAGTGCGGTATCGTGCACTGCGCCAACACGCCGTCCTCGATGCTCGACCCCTCGATGCATTTTGATATGATCCGCGCCGGCGTTGGCTTGTATGGCATGCAGCCGTGCGAGCTGAGTGGCCGCGTGATGCAGCTTGATCCCGTTATGAGCGTCCATGCGCGTGTGACGCGCGTGGCACACCCTGCGATGGGTGAGGGCGTGGGCTACGGTTTTACCTACCGCGTACCGCGTACGCGCGTTCAGATCTGCACGCTGCCGATCGGTTATGCCGATGGCCTATCGCGTACGCTTTCCAATCATATGGATGTGCTGTATCGCGGCGAGCGCGTGCATCAGGTTGGCAATATCTGCATGGACCAGTTTATGGTCGCCATTCAGTCCAACCCGGCACACGAGATTCCCGAGGCCGAGTATGGTGACGAGATGATCATTGTCGGCCGCGATGGCGATGCCGAGATCACTATGGACGAGATGGCCCGACTGCGCGGAACGATTAACTACGAGGTCGCCTGCGGCTTTGGCATGCGTCTCGACAAGGTCTACGTGTAGGAGCCGCTATGGGCGTCATGCACATCCCGGGCCATACCCATCAGGCGCCGCGTGAGGTCGCACTCGAGGAGATCGAGGCCGTTCTGGGCGATTGTCACCTCTGCCAGCTCTACCAGTCGCGTCACAATATCGTGTTTGGCGTGGGAAATCCCCGCGCTCGCGTGATGTTTATTGGCGAGGCACCGGGCCGCAATGAGGATTTGCAGGGCGAACCCTTTGTGGGGGCGGCAGGCGAGGACCTCAACGGCATTTTGTCCCTGGCGGGTCTTAAACGCGAAGACGTCTACATTGCCAATGTGCTTAAGTGCCGCCCGCCGGGAAACCGCAATCCGCGCCCCGAGGAAGTGCTGGCTTGCTCGCCGTTTTTGCGTGAGCAGATTCGTAGCATCTGGCCCGATATCATCGTGACGCTCGGCAACCCCGCGACGCACTTTGTGCTTAAGACCGAGATTGGCATTACTAAGCTGCGCGGTAGGTTCCACCAGATGGGGCATTTTGTAGTAATGCCCACTTTTCATCCGGCAGCAGCGCTGCGCAATCCGGCGTGGCAGGAGCTGCTGGAGGAAGACTTTAAGATGCTGGGCGACTATCTGGAGCGACATCCCGCACCAGAGGACGCCTCGGAATAATAAGGAGCATATATGTCCCTGGAGCGCCTGGGGGTAGGTACTTACAAAACGACTTGCGCTGCCGATACGGAGTACTTTGGCGAGCTAATTGCACCGTGCCTTGAGGACGGCGATGTGCTCATCCTGACCGGTGGCCTGGGAGTGGGCAAAACTCACTTTACCAAGGGCGTCTCGCGCGGGCTGGGCGATGGGCATATGGTTACGAGTCCTACGTTTGCGCTCATGGCCGTTCACGATCAAGGCCGTATTCCGCTGTTTCACTTTGATCTATACCGCCTGGAGCATGTCTACGAGCTCGAGGATACGGGCGTTTTTGATGTGCTGGGCTATGAGGGTGCTTGCCTGCTGGAATGGGGCGAACAATTCCAAGACGAGCTGACGGATGAGTATCTTTCGGTGACGCTCAAGCGTGATGAGGGCGACAGCGATGTGCGAACGATAACGCTCGAGGCGCACGGTGACCGCGCAATGGAGCTTTCCCATTTGATTGATAAGGCTGTACAAGATGAGCTTGCATAACGACAACGCGCTGGTGGTGGCGCTCGATACTTCGACCGACATGCTTGCCTGCGCGGCAAGCTGGATTGATGGGCAGACGGGCGAGACGAAGCTCGTGAGTGGCGACCACATGTGTCGCCGTCACGCCAACGTTGAGCTCGTGAATACCGTTGATGGCGTGCTGGCTCAAGCCGGTCTGGATCGCAGCGATGTTGGTTACTACGTGGTCGGCCGCGGCCCGGGGTCGTTTACGGGTGTGCGCATCGGCATCTCCACTGCCAAGGGCCTCGCGCGCGGTGCCAATGTTCCGCTGCTGGGCGTGTCGACGCTCGACGCTTGCGCTTGGACGGCGTGGAAGGCTGGCGTGCGCGGCAAGCTTGGTATCTTGGCCGATGCTATGCGCGGTGAGGTATATCCGGCGCTGTATATGCTGGTTGATGAGGGTCCCGAGCGTCAATTTGAGCGCGAACACGTGGTCAAGGCCGCCGTGGCGCTCGATGAGTGGCGCCAAGCAGCGGACTGGGACCAGGTTCAGCTGACCGGTGACGGTCTCGTGCGCTATGGCAAGCTGCTGGGTGAGGACGAGACCGCCCGCTGCGTGGAGCGCGACCTGTGGTGGCCTTCGGGCGAGGGCTTGCTGCTCGCGCACGCTGCGGGTGACGGCGATCCGGCCCGCGTCTTGCCGATTTACACGCGCCTTTCGGATGCCGAGGAAAACGAGCGCAAGCGTCTTGGTCTTGCCGAGAGTGCGCAGAGCGAAATTACGGGTGTTGCCGATGAGCTCGCCGGTCGTCATCTGCAGTTCCGTCCCATGGGCGCGGCGGATGCCGAGGGCACGAGCGCGCTGGAGGCTGCCTGCTTTGAAGGTGTCGGACACGAGGCGTGGACGCCGGGCATGTTCCTGTCCGAACTGGGCGAGGACGTTGCTGCGCCGCGTAGTTGGTGGGTGGCACACGACGACGGCAAGCTGCTGGGCCTTGCCGGCGGTATGGTCGTGGACGGTGATGTGCAGATTCTGGATGTCGCCGTCGACCCGGCACATCGCCGTGAGGGCATTGCCCGCAAGCTGCTGTCGCATGTGAGCTATGATGCCCAGATGCTCGGCTGCACCACGGCTTCGCTCGAGGTCGAGGACGGCAACGAGGGAGCGATCGCGCTTTATAACGCTCTGGGCTTTACCGAGGCTGGCCGTCGCCGCGGTTACTACGGTGTTGGCAAAGATGCCATCGTCATGACGGCGCCGCTGCCCCTGGTGCTTCCGGTCGACAATGCTTCGCCCGAGCCGACGGCGGCAGAGCAGCGCGTATGGCCGCTGCCTGCGCCTGGGCGCTCCGAGGGGGAGCGTGCCGAAATTGAGCGCCGCCGCCTAGTGCTCGCTATCGAGAGTTCCTGCGACGAGACGGCCGTGGCGATTATCGATGCGGATGGCAATATGCTGGCCAACCAGGTGTCGACACAGATTGATTTTCATGCCCGCTTTGGCGGCGTGGTGCCCGAGATTGCCTCGCGCAAACACGTTGAGGTGATTGTGAGTGTCGTGGATGCGGCGCTCGAGGATGCCGCAGCATCGCTTGGTCTTGAGGGTGGAGCCATTGCCCCCAGCGAGCTTG
Organism: uncultured Collinsella sp.; assembly: GCA_958427145.1. Classification (GTDB taxonomy): domain Bacteria; phylum Actinomycetota; class Coriobacteriia; order Coriobacteriales; family Coriobacteriaceae; genus Collinsella. Next base: position 17,097 of record CAUAAZ010000035.1, on the reverse strand, counting down.
CCGCCGTGGGCGTGACACAGGGTCCGGGCCTGGTGGGCGCCCTCGTGGTGGGCGTTGCCTTTGCCAAAGGCTTTGCCTACGCTGCCGGTAAGCCGCTCGTATGCGTCAACCATCTGGAGGGGCACCTGTTTGCCAACTTGCTGGCGCAGCCCGACCTCAAGCCTCCGTTTATCTTTACGCTTGTCTCGGGCGGGCACACCATGCTCGTGCACGTAAAGGCATGGGGCGACTACGAGGTGCTCGGTGAGACGCTCGACGACGCCGTGGGCGAGGCCTTCGACAAGGTGGCCAAGGCGTTGGGCCTGGGCTATCCCGGTGGCCCCATCATTTCCAAGCTGGCCGAGACGGGCAATCCCCGCGCGATCGATTTCCCCCGTGCGCTTAACAGCAGGGGAGACTATCGTTTCTCGCTTTCGGGTCTTAAAACGGCCGTGACGCTCTACATCGAGCAGGAGACCAAGGCCGGGCGCACGATTCACCTGCCCGATCTGGCGGCTTCGTTTGAGGCGGCTGTCTTTGACGTGCAGTACAAGAAGGCCAAAAACGCATTGCACGCTACCGGATGTAAGGAATACTGCATCGGCGGCGGCGTCTCGGCCAACCCGCATCTGCGCGAGATGATGATCAAGAAGCTTGGACGTCAGGGGATTCGCGTAACGGTGCCGCCCTTGTCTGCCTGTACCGATAACGCAGCCATGATCGCGGAGGTCGCTCGCCGTAAATTCGACCGAGGTGAAATCTCGCCGTTCGACGTCGACGCCGATCCAAACATGACGCTGTAGCTGGTACGGCGCGGTCCCCGGACGGAGGGGCCGGATATAAGGTTTCCTGCTCTACAGTCCTGCGCAAGACGAAGGCCACATTAAGTGGCCTTCTTTGCGTGCGGAACTCGCGATAAACCTTATATCCGGCCCCTCCGTCCGGGGACCTTTCTGTGTCGATATAGCTTCTGAGCTGGTTTGGCGTCGACAACGTCCAGCAAAGTTAACAAGCCAGTGTCGAATTTCCGGCGTTCTTTAGCTGAAAGAAAAAAGTTGGTGTGCGGAGCTTTGCTCCGCATTTGGGATGGGAGCCCCTGAGAGCCGCGGGAGCCGGGCGGCGCATATGAACTTTATCGCGAGTTCCGCACGCAAAGGAAAGCACTTAATGTGCTTTCCGTCTTGCGCAGGACTGTAGAGCAGGAAAGTTCATATGCGCCGCCCGGCTCCCGCGGCCCTCAGGGGCATCTCTCATGCAAAAACTTTTGTCGGGTAAAGTCCGAGTTCAGTGGCGTTTTATACCGAGAAATCCAAAAAAGTTGAAAATTCATTACAAATTTGCGTTGACTTTAGGTAACTAAAGTTTCATACTCCTTTTCAACCACTGGGGGATGTGAACACGCACGGATCGTTCGCATCATGATTGAAGAGGATTTCTTAGACATGTTCACGCATCAGCTAAACATTATCAGCGTAGTAATTATCTGATGCGGGTTAGCACATACAGCTAGCCCGTACGATAACGGGCGGCTGATGAAGATGAGGGCCGTCGAGCGCAACCGACGGCCCTCATTTTTTATGTCTAGGAAGTTCTTTTTAGAGGAGGAAATGTAATGAACGGAGTTTTGCTCATGGTTGTGGCCGCGGCGGTGCTCGCCTGCGGCTATCTGGGCTATGGTCGCTGGCTGGCCAACAAGTGGGGCGTTGACAAGGATGCCCTCACGCCGGCCAAGCGCATGAAGGACGGCAACAGCTTCTCGCCCGTCTCCGCCTTCACCGCGTTCTCGCACCAGTTCAGCTCGATCTGCGGTGCTGGCCCCGTCACGGGTACGATCGTCGCCATGGCCTTTGGCTGGCTGCCCGTCGTGCTCTGGGTCCTCGTCGGCGGCATCTTCTTTGGTGCCGTCCACGACTTTGGTGCCCTGTACGCTTCGATGAAGAACAACGGCAAGTCGCTCGCTCAGCTCATCGAGAAGTACATCGGCAAGACCGGCCGTCGCCTGTTCCTGCTGTTCTGCTGGCTGTTCTGCATCATCGTCATCGCCGCTTTCACCGACATGGTCTGCAAGACGTTCATGTTCACCCCGGCCGTTGACGCTTCTGGTGCTGCTACCGGTGCCATCGACTTCACCAAGTCCTATGCCGCCGGCTGCGCTGGTACCATCTCCATCCTGTTCACCTTCGTCGCTATCGCCTTTGGTTGGGCTCAGAAGAAGTTCAACCTCACCGGCGCTGCCGAGTTCGTCACCGGCGTGGTCCTCATGGTTCTCATGTTCGCCGTCGGTATGCAGTTCCCGGTCTACCTGGATAAGTTCCAGTGGTTCGCCGTCGTCATGGTCTACCTGGTCTTCGCTGGCGCTATGCCCATCCAGATGCTCAAGACCCCGCGTGACTACCTCACTTCCATCATGATGATCGTCATGATCGTCTGCGCTGTCCTCGGCATCGTCGTCCTGGGCGTCAACGGTCAGGCCACTATCACCGCTCCGGTCTTCACCGGCTTCTCCACTGCCTCTGGCATGATGTTCCCGGTCCTGTTTGTCTCCGTTGCCTGCGGTGCTCTCTCCGGTTTCCACAGCCTCGTTTCTTCCGGCACCTCTTCTAAGCAGGTCGAGAAGGAGCAGGACGCCGTCAAGGTCGGTTACGGCGCCATGATCGTCGAGTCCTTCGTCGGCATCCTTGCCATCATCGTCGCCGGCATCATGTTCTCCGATATGAACACCGCCGGTACCGGCGCCCTCAACGCCGGTGTCGCTTCCACCCCGTTCCAGATCTTCGCCGCCGGCATCTCCCGCGGTATGCAGGCCTTCGGTGTTGACGGCACGCTCGCAACCGTATTCATGACCATGAACGTTTCCGCTCTGGCCCTGACCTCGCTCGATGCCGTCGCCCGCATCGCTCGCACCTCGTTCTCCGAGTTCTTTGCCCAGACCAACGATGCCCTGGCCATCGAGTCCAAGGCCGGCTACATGAAGGTCCTCGGCAACCCCTGGTTCGCCACGGTCGTCACCCTGCTTCCTGGTCTCGCCCTCGCTTTTGGTGGCTATGCCAACATCTGGCCGCTCTTTGGTGCTTCCAACCAGCTGCTCGGCGGCATGACCATGATCACCCTCGCCGTGTTCTGCAAGTGCACCGGCCGCAAGGGTTGGATGCTCTACGTGCCCGTCGTCTTCCTGCTCTGCTGCACCTTCACCTCGCTGGTCCAGAGCGCCATGGGCTGCATGACCGCCGTCCAGGCCTACGGTTTCTTCGGTACCATCCCGGCTACCGCCACCACGGCCGCCGTCTCCGTCGCCGCCACCAAGGGCCTGCAGCTCGTCTTTGCCGTCCTACTGATGGTCCTGGGCCTCATCGTCGCCGTCAACTGCCTCAAGGAGTTCTTCGGCAAGGAGGCTGGCTCCATGCCTGATGAGGAGCCCGAGTGGTCCGAGATGGGCAAGGCCGAGTATGGCCGCACTGCTGCTGCCGAGGCTCCTGTCGACGCCGAGGCCGCCAAGGCTTAGTCGACCTGACGAGTTGAACGTCACATCTATATGACTCGGAAAGACCGGGTCCGCGACTTCGCGGGCTCGGTCTTTTTTCATGCAAAAGCGGGTGACGCTCGAGTGTTCTCGCAGATGTTTTGCGTGGATAAGGGCGCGCGTTGTACCATATAGACGTATATGTGTGCATATGAAAGGGGCCCCGTGGCCAAGACGGTATATTCCGATAACCAACAAAATGTCGATGCTCTGGCTGAGCGTCTGAGCGGACAAACGTCGCTTTCTGCCGAGCGGGCAAAGCTGGTTGCCTACGACCTGCTTTGCCGCAAGGCACTCAAGATTAAGTCGAGCGCGCTGGCGCAGATTTTCCGCTCCGTCGATAAGGAATGTGACACCAAGGCGATGCGCGATGAGCTTATCGCGGCAAATATCGTGACCAAGATCGAGGGTAGCGGCATTAACGGGCGCCCGGCGTTCTATACCATCAATGCCGAGATCCGCGATGCCCAGGAGCAGCCTGCCGAGTCCGTCGAGGATTTTGTCGTCGAGGATTCCGCTGACGTGCCTGCTGTGGAAGAAGTTGCCCCGCGTGAGCATGTCGATACCGATGAGTTGCTCGATGAGAACGTCGTGCGTGCCTTTACGGCCAAGGCAGGACGCGGCGGTTTTGGCGGGGGCGGCAAGCGCGATGCACAGCGCCGCGCCCAGCAGGAGCGCTTCCGTCGCGCCGTTGCTCAAAAGGGTGAGACGGATGCTGAGGCCGTCGAGGAAAAGTCCGTCGGGATGCAGGAGCCGACTCGCACTCAAGAGCATGCTGAGATCCAGGAGCCCAAGCGTCGCCGCGGTGCCCACTTTAAGGCCGAGCAGCGAGGTATTGCATGCGAGGTCCAGGATTCCGTCGAGGCTGCTGACGCGTCCGATGAACCGGTCAAGAAGGCTCCAGGTTCGTGTCGTCCCGGACGTGGTTTTGCGGGGCGCGCGTATCCCGTAAGGCGTCAGGAGAAGAGCGAGCCGGCTTCGACCACTCAGGACGAGAAGGGCGAGAAGGCCGTTGAGCCGGCGGCTCGCGAGCAGAAGCCTGTTGAGCCGCAGCTTGAGGTTGATGCCGAGGCCAAGGGCCAGCAGCCTACTGATGAGCAGGCGGAGCAGGGCGCGTCGAGCAAGCCTCGCCGCCGTCGCCATCGTGGGGGCCGCAGTTCCCATGCCGAGACTGCAGCCGAGAAGACCACGCCGCAGGACGAGGATGCGAAGGTCGAGGTTTCTTCGGGGCAGCCTAAGCGCCAGCCGGCGAAGGAGAGCAAGTCCGATCGTCCGCAGAAGCAGGCGCCTATGCCGAAGCGCGAGTGCAATTCCCAAGGCGATTCTAAGCGCAAGTCTCAGAAGAAGCCGGAGTCTACCGCAGCAGATACTGCTGCCCGGCAGCCCAAGTCGGCAGTCCACGGCGAGGTCTCGGCGTTTGCCCTTGCCCGCGTTTTAGGCAGGCAGCTGCTCAAAGTTGTCCCTACGCCTACGGCGCTCTCTAAGATCAAGGAGCAGCAGACACAGATCGTAAAGGTTGAGGGCAAGGACGGCAAAAAGGCTCCGCAGCGCACTCAGCACAACGAGATGTCCAACCGCAAGATTGCCGAGGAAATCGCAATCATCCAGGCTTGGATCGAGCAGAACCGAGGTGCCGATACGCCGGTTGCCTCGCGCCGCCAGCGTGCCTACCAGATCTTTAACGACGAGAAGGCTTTTGACGGCAAGCACGGTGAGCGCCTGATCAGACGTATGACCGAAAAGGGCATCAGCATGCAGGCGATCAAGGTCGCCCCCAATCGCCCCGTGCACTTTACGGGCTTCTTTACGCTGGGTGCCGACAAGCCGTTCATTATGGTCGAGAACCTGGATACCTATGACGAGATCGTCAAGCTCCTGCGCGGACGCAAACATGCCAAGCTCTTTGGCATCAAAGTGGGCGGCGTGATTTTTGGCGGCGGCTGCAAAGCGAGCGTCTCGCACGCACTGGATGATTATCTGGCCGAGATTGGCTATCGCTTTAACTACGTCTACTACGTGGGCGATATCGATCGCGAGGGCGCGCGCATCGTCGAGCAGGCTCGCAATGCCAATGTGGTTGAGATTCGCCTGCATGCCGGCATGTACCGCGCCATGCTCGCTGAGCATAAGCGTCGCGTGAAGGCCGGCGGAGAGTGCGAGCCTGCGGCTGCCAACCAGGGCGTGCCGCAGAACCTGGCAGCGACGATCAAGGATCTGCCCATGGTTACGCGCGTGCAGTTCCGCAACGTGCTACGTGAAGGCGGGCGCATTCCGCAGGAGATCCTGATGACCGCAGACTATCGGGATGGCGACTCGGGAAGCTTCGACCGCATGCTCAACAACTAGGGCGTTCGGCCCCGGGAGAGTGGGGACACCGGCTTAGGTTTCCTGCTCTACAGTCCTGCTCACGACGGAGGCCACATTAAGTGGCCTCCTGTTCGTGCGGAACTCGCGATAAACCTAAGCCGGTGTCCCCACTCTCCCGGGGCCTGCGGCTACTTGGTTGTCGCATGCGGCTCGCTTTTCGGAACTGGGCTGATATTTTCTAGATGAAAGGCGCTCTTGGTCCTTATGGGCTTGGGGCGCCTGTCTTTTAAAGGTAGATTTTTGGGAGGCCGGCACTTGGAGACGTTCCTTTAGTGCCGGCACTTTAGGAACGTCTCCAAGTGCCGGCTGTGGGACGGAGGGATTCCGCGTCCGCCTTTTCGGCGGCCGCGCCCCGCTGCGTCGCTTCGCTCCTTGCGTGCTGCGCTGGAAAACGCTTCGCGTTTCCTCAGCTCCGCACCCTTGCGGGTTCTCGAATCCCTCCGCTTGCCCACAAGAAAGCGCCCTGGGCCGTTATGGGCTCAGGGCGCTCAATTTTAATGGCTGGGACGGAGGGATTCGAACCCCCAACAGCCGGCACCAAAAACCGGAGTTCTACCGTTGAACTACGTCCCAATGTGTGGTGTTGCCCAAAAGCAACTCGTTTAGTTTACCTAATCTGCGAGGGCATCGCAAACGCCATCGAGCAGGCGTACGGCGAGTGTCTGCGCGTCGCTGGCCGTGAAGGTGCCGTTGTAGCGCGTCATGCCCGTGAGCTCAATGCGAATGCGAGCCGGCTTCTGCTGCGCGGCGACATTGGCGGTGCGGATGCGCTGGGCCAGGTTGTGGCACTCGGCGAGGGCGATCGTGGCGCGCGGCGCTGCATCTGCGGGCAGCTCATCGCTTGCGATCTCGAGCACTAGGTCAACGTCGGTTGGGACCTCGGAGTCGCAGAGCATCATGCCGCTGTTGTCGGTCGTTGCCGTGGCGATATTCCACATGCGCGACGCAACACTGCGTGCGATGGGGTCCTCGCCGATAACGGCAATCTGGAAGCGCTCGAGCACGTTGGCGGCGCGAGCAAAACCGATGCGGGACTCGGCTTCGGTGACCGAGGGCTTGCCCTCCCACACATGGTGCAGGCGGTTGATGTAGGCGTAGGTGTCCTGGAAGGCCATGCCGTCGGCAAACAGGCCGACATTTTCCTGGAACTGCTGCAGGGCGGCCTCGGTATGCGGACCAAAGTAGCCGTCGTCTTCGCCACAGGCAAAGCCCAAAACGTTGAGAGCGCGCTGCAGGGCCTGCACATCGGCGCCATGGAAATTGGGCATGCGCAGATAGAGAGTGCGGTCGCCCAGCTTATACGAAGCGTCTACAAGGGCGCTCCAGCAGGGGATATCGACGGCATGACCGGCAGCAAGGCCGCTGTCGAGCCTGAAGGTGCTGACGGCCTGCTCAGTGGTGGCTCCAAAGTACTTGTCGGTGACTTCGGCGGCATCAATCGTGTAGCCGAGCTGCAGGAGACGAGACTGCACGTCTTCGACGGCTGCTCCTTGCATGCCCGTTGTAATAGGTTCCATGAACGAACCCCTTTCGGCGTACCATTCGTACTATTTGAGCGTCTGTCGGATAGACAACGCAAAGGGATGCATAAACATGCACTCAACAGTGTAGCAAGTTGTGCCTAAATACGCTGCTGACAGGTTTTATAACCCCCGTTAGTTAAGGCGCTCCACAAAGAAATCTGCCATGGAGAGGAACAGCTCGCGTGCGTGCGGATCAAGCTCAACGTTCTCGATGGCCGCTTTGGCCTTAGCGGTCAGGTCGAGCGCGTAAGTGTGGGCGTAATCGATGGAGCCGGTCTCCTGGAAGATCTCCACGGCGCGTGCGAGCTGCGCGGGATTATCGGTGCCTGAGGAAAGAATCGCCTCGACCTCGTCGTGGTGGCGCTCATCAGAGAGGGCGTGTACGGCGACAAGCGTGCGCTTGCCCTCGGTGATGTCGGTGCGGAAGTCCTTGTTGGCGGCTTCCTTAGTGCCGACAAGGTTGAGCAGGTCGTCCTGAATCTGAAAGGCAAGGCCCGTGTGCAGGCCAAAGGCGCGCAGCGCTTCGATTTGCTCATCGCTGCCGCCGCCGATAATGGCTCCGGCGGCAAGCGGCGTGGCTCCGCTGTAAAACGCGGTCTTGTGCGTCGCCATGTCCAGGTAGTCATCAACCGAGATATCAAAGCGCCCGTCACGGACCCAACCCAGGTCGAGCGCTTGACCCTCGATGGTGCGGACGATCATCTCGGTAAGCTCGTGGAGCACACGCAGCTTCACGTCGGACTCCAGCGTGGGGTCGTCGAGAACCGTCTTGGTGACCATGGTGAGCGCCAGGTCGCCACAATTGATGGCAAGGCCCGTGCCCTCGGTAAGGTGCATGCAGGGTTTGCCTCGACGAAGCTGTCCGTTGTCGGCGATGTCGTCGTGGATCAGCGCGCCCGACTGGAAATGCTCGATAGCTGCCGCGGCGCTGCGGGCGCTCTCAAAGCTACCGCCCACTGCGGTTGCGGCGAGCATGCAGATAAGCGGGCGGTGGCGCTTGCCGGCGTTGGCCGTAAAAGCCGAGAGCGGCGCGTACAGGTAGCGCTCGATATCGGCAGAGGTCGCCTGTCCGTCAAAGAACGTGGCCAGATAGTCGTTAATCTGGTCAAAGTGCTGGGCTAAAAAGCTGGTAAACGGACTGGACACGGGTTCTCGCATTCTTTCTGAGGTTGCATTGGTGCAATATGCAGACAACATATTGCCACATCAGGGCGTTTGGCGCGGCAGTTTTGGCGATTTAGGACAACAGGCGTGCGTTTGATGGAGCGCGCCTAAATCAGCCTAAAATGCTCGAGCGCCGCAACGACACCGTCATGATCGACGGTGTCGGTCACGTAATCGGCCTTATCCTTGAGATAGTCCGGCGCATTGCCCATGGCGATACCGACATCGACGGCGTTCATCAGCGAGACGTCATTGCTGGCGTCGCCGATGCCGTATACGGTTCCGTGGTGGGGATCGAGGGCGTCGAGTACAGACTGGATGCCCCCGCGCTTCGTGCATTCGCGGGGCGAGATTTCGGTTACCTCGAGTTCGAGCTCGTTAAAGCACAGCAGCGGCTCAAGTGCCTTATCTTGAGCGATGTGGTTGGCGAGCGATGTAGACATCAAGATCTTGTAGACACTGTAATGTTGCAGCTGCGTGACTGCGTCGCCCAGGGTGCGCGCGTATCCGGGGGCATCGGGCGCATCGGCACTCATGCGCACGACGCCGTTGAGGCCCTCAAAGCGGATGATCTCGCCCGATTGCTCAAGGTAGGGGGCAAGACGCTGCAGCATACTGGGCGTCATCGACAGATCGCGAATTGCGTGTCCGTTGATCTCGGCGTAACCGCCCGCAAGACAGACGATGCCGGTCCAAGGCAGCTCAAGAAGTTTGGGGTGGATGCAGCTGAGGGTGCGCCCCGTGCAGATAAAGGCCATGTTGCCGTTGGCGACAAACTCGCGGATTGCCTGCGAAACCGCCTCGTTGGGATAGGGGGAGAGGTCCCGCTCGTCTTCGGGAAGGTCTTGGGCGAGCCTGGGGTCTTGCCAGGCGAGCGTTCCGTCGATATCGAAGAAGCAGATATCGCCGCGCTTATGGGCTGCGCTGGCGGCAGGGGAGGCCGAGGTGGTGGGCACAAATTCCGGCTCGAGGCCCATGATCTGGTCAAAATGCTCTTTAACGCGGGGAACGGAGATGCCGATGACCACCTGGGCGGTCTTGCCCGTAATGATGAGGCCCTTGGCGCCCACCGCGACAAACGACGCGTTATCTGCAACGATGGAAGGGTCTGCGACCTCGACGCGCAGGCGCGTGGCGCAGTTGGTTGCGCCCACGATATTGCCAACGCCACCTAAAAGCTGAATTACCCGCTCAGCGAGGACGTGATCTTGATCGGACCGACTATCGACCTCGTCATTGGGGGATTGCTCTTTGGCAAAGTCGCTTCCCGTTAAACAATCGATTGCCGCGCGATTGGCAACATGATCCTCGCGGCCCGGTGTCTTAAGGTCATAGACCAAGATGAGTGCTCGAAAACTAACAAAAAAGATGAGGCTAAAGGCAAGGCCGATACCGAGCGCCAAAAGATAGGCACCGGCATGCGTGCGCATGAGCGGAATAAAGTTGAAGGCTGCCATCTCCATGAGGCCGCCCGAGAAGATGCCGACGATGCCAAAGAGATTCATGGTTGTGGCAAGGCAAGACGATAAGACGGCGTAGAGCAAAAAGAGCCCGGGGTGGGTGAACATAAAGAGAAACTCGAGTGGCTCGGTAACGCCGCAAACCACCGAGGCGACGATGGCGGGCAAAAGGATGACCTTAAGGCCGGCGCGGCGCTCGGGTTTTGCGGTGGAGTAGAACGCGGCTGCGATGGCGGGAAGGCCAAAGAGCTTGACCCAGCCGGTGGCGGTAAAACCGGCCCACGGCGCAAGTTCATTAAGGGGGCGCGTGCTATGGGAGAGGATGGGGAGCAAGCTGCTCCACGTGGCGTAGATGCCGTCGTTAATGACCAGGTTGTCGTAGTAGATCGGCATGTAGAGCAGGTGGTGCAGCCCCATGGGCTCGAGCGCTCGCTCCAAAAGCACAAAGATGCCCACGCCAAAGGGGCCGACGCTCGTAAGTGCATGGCGCAGCGTTTCGGTCATTGCGTATACGGAGGGCACGATGGCGGCCGAGATAGCGGCAAGGGCAAACACGGCAAAAAAGCTGATGAGGTAGACCAGCGAGGAGCCCGAGAAGGTGCCGAGCCAATCGGGAACCTTGGCATCGTAGAAGCGGTCATGGATGGCGACGACGGTTGCCGATACCGCCAGCGGGCCGATAATGCCGGTGTCGAGCGTCTTGATGCCGTCGATGATGGTGATGCCGCTAGCGGAGGTCAAAGACGACGGGTACTTAAGTCCAAGATTGTCTCCGCTCAGCTTAATGATCTCGCTCAAAAAGAAGCAGTAGGCAAAATAGGCGACGAGAGCCTCGAGGCAGCAACGAGCCGGTTGTTTTTGGGCAAGACCGATGGGCAGCGCTACGGCAAAAAGGAGCGGGAGGCGTTTAAAGACCGTCCACGAGCCGCGCTGGATGATGGTCCAAAAAGCGTACCAAGGGGTTCCGTATACGGCGAGATCGCCGACGATGTCCGCAGTCGTTGCGAGAGCGGAGACGCCGACCATGAGGCCTGATATAGAAAACAGCATGGCGGGCGCGAACATTGCCCCGCCAAAGCGTTGGATTTTTTGCAGCATGTTCTGCCTTCCGAATATCGAGGCGCGTTGCGCGTGGGGAAACGTTTAAACAATGGATTCATTGTAGAGGACCAGACGAGTGTCGTACCGGCAGTTTTGAGCGAAACCGATTTGGGCATGACAGAAACCGTCAACGGCTAAATCCTGTCGCTTCACCGATATTCGGTTTAAACAACTTTAAGAAATGCTATCGTGCCTAGCCGGAAATGAATAATGTAGAGGTGAAACAATGCCAAAAGCGATATACGAAGGAATCTACCGAGAAATACGCTCGCGCATCATTAATGGGACCTATGCGTTTCAGGAGATGCTGCCAACCGAAGCCGAGCTGACCGCGGAATTTGGCTGCACGCGCAATACCGTCCGCCGCGCTTTGAGCATGCTGGCCGACGGGATGTTTGTGCAGCCCATACACGGCAAGGGCGTGCGCGTTATTTGGCTTAAGGGCGAAACCGACATGTTGGGCGCACTCGAAGAGGTTGAGTCGTTTGGCGAGTTTGCAAAGCGCAACAATGCCGTTGCATCGACGGACGTTAAGTCTTTCGAACATCTGGTTTGCACCGAGCAACTCTCTCGTCACCTGGGCTTTAAGGTGGGCGAGGAGTTGATTCGCGTAGTGCGTGTCCGAAGCCTCAACGGCAACGCGCGCCAAGTGGACCATGGCTATTTTTTGGCGTCGATCGCCAAGGGCCTGACTCCCGAGATCGCGGCAGATTCTATTTACGGCTATCTGGAGCACAAGCGCGGTGTCAAAGTGATGGCGAGCCGTCGTACGGTGAGTGTCGAGCTCGCCAACGATGAGGACTGCAGCTATCTTGACCTCGGCAAATACAACTGCGTTGCCGTCATGGAGAGTCAGTCGTACACCTCGGATGGCATCTTGTTTGAGGTGACGCACACTCGCACACACCCCGAGATCTTCCATTACCGCGTCAATTCCAAGCGATAGCCGGCTAGCTCGCAGCCTGACGAGACTCATGGCCTCAAAGAGAAAACGCCCGGTCAAACCGACGGTACATCGGCTTGACCGGGCGTTTTCTCTGCATTAGATAACAAATAATTGTTTATACAAAACTTGTCAAGTATCAAGTTGAAATTACCGTTCACCGAAGTTTTTCTACCGCTCTAGTAATACTTGTTCAAACAACTAGCCAAATAGCGTATCGTTCAAATCAGCAAAAGGGGCAAAGTCCCCGAGCCAATCTCCGAAGGCGGCGGCAAAGGGTGCCGCCACGGTGTGAAAGGGTGGATTGTAATGAAGAACGAAATGAGCAGAAGGCAGTTCCTGGGCTTTGCTGGTTCCGCGGCTGCAGTTCTTGGTCTGGGCCTCGTGGGTTGCGGTGGTTCTGCCGGCTCCGGCTCCTCTGCTTCTGGTGACGCTGCCGAGGTCTACTTCCTCCAATTCAAGCCCGAGGTCGACAAGGAGTGGAAGGAGATCGCCAAGGCCTATAAGAAGGAGAAGGGCGTCGAGGTCAAGATCGTGACCGCCGCTTCCAACACCTACGAGGAGAAGCTTAAGTCCGAGATGTCCAAGAGCTCCGCTCCGACCCTGTTCCAGGTCAACGGCCCCACCGGTCTTAAGAACTGGAAGGATTACTGCGCCGACCTGTCCGATACCAAGCTCCGCGGTGAGCTCATTGATGACTCCCTGGCTCTGCAGTCCGACGGCAAGGATGTGTGCATCGACTGGGTTCAGGAGAGCTTCGGCATTATTTACAACAAGCAGCTGCTCGAGAAGGCTGGCTACAAGGCCGAGGACATCAACTCCTTCGACAAGCTGAAGGCTTGTGCCGATGACATCCAGGCCCGCAAGGACGAGCTTGGTGTCGAGGGTGCCTTCACTTCCGCCGGCATGGACGACTCCTCCAGCTGGCGCTACACCACCCACCTTGCCAACATGCCGCTCTACTACGAGTTTGAGAAGGAGCACAACCAGGAGGACGACGAGATCAAGGGTGAGTTCCTCGACAACTACAAGCAGATCTTCGACCTGTACATCACCGACTCCACCTGCGATCCTTCGCAGCTTGCTTCCAAGACCGGCGACGACGCCACCAACGAGTTCGCAACCGGCAAGGCCGTCTTCTACCAGAACGGCTCTTGGGCCTACTCTGACCTCGTCAAGGCCGGCATGACCGACGATCAGATTGGCATGATGCCGATCTACATCGGTGTTGACGGCGAGGAGAACCAGGGCCTGTGCTCCGGCGGCGAGAACTACTGGTGCGTCAGTTCCCAGGCTTCCGAGGATGCCCAGAAGGCCACCGAGGACTTCATGTATTGGTGCGTCACCGCTGACACCCCGACCAGCATCATCGCCGGCAAGATGGGTCTGACCGCTCCGTTCAAGAGCGCCAAGGAGACCACCAACGTCTTCTCGCAGCAGGCCGTTGCCATGGCCAAGGACGGCAAGAAGACCGTCGCTTGGGACTTCGTCTACATTCCCTCCGAGGAGTGGAAGAAGAACCTCAAGCAGGCTCTGATTGCCTACGCTGCCGATAACAGCAAGTGGGACGGCGTCAAGAACGCCTTCGTCGATGGCTGGAAGACCGAGAAGGCCGCTTCCGAGTAAGCAGTTGCTGCCCAAGCTATCTGATTAGCGACAGGGGGCGGGCAGACGTTGGTTTGCCCGCCCCCTGCATATTGAAAGGACCCTTTTATGGGCAAAGCACTCAAGCGCTGGTGGCCGCTCTTTATGCTGCCCACGTGCCTGGCGTTTATGATCGGGTTCGTGATCCCTTTTATCCAGGGCTTCTATCTCTCGTTCTGCCAGTTTATTATCATTAGTAACGCGCACTTTGTCGGTATCGAGAACTACGTGCGCGCGCTGTCCGATCCGCAGTTCTCCACGTCGTTCTTCTTTACCGTGGCGTTTGCCTTCCTGTCGACGGTGCTCATCAACGTGATCGCCCTGGCCATTGCGCAGGCGCTCACCCGCAAGGCGCTCAAAGGCACCAACATCTTCCGTACGATCTTCTTTATGCCTAACCTGATCGGCGGCATCGTGCTGGGCTACATTTGGCAGATTCTGATCAACTGCCTGCTCTCCAACGTGGGCGCCCAGCTCATCGCTCTTAACTCTGCTGCTGGCTTCTGGGGCCTTATCATCCTGACCCTGTGGCAGCAGGTCGGCTACATGATGATCATCTACATCGCTGGTCTGCAGTCCATTCCGTCCGACTACATCGAGGCCGCCAAGGTCGACGGCGCTACGGCATGGCAGACGTTTTGGAAGGTTAAGATCCCTAACCTGATGCCGACCATCACCATCTGCCTGTTCCTGTCCATCACCAACGGCTTTAAGCTGTTCGACCAGAACCTCGCCCTTACCGGCGGCGCCCCCGCGCACTCCACCGAGATGCTCGCCCTGAACATCTACAACACGTTCTATTCGCGTGCCGGTATCGCATGGCAGGGCATTGGTCAGGCCAAGGCGGTTATCTTCTGCATCCTGGTCGTGGCCATCTCCATGATCCAGCTTAAGGCCACGAGGTCCAAGGAGGTGCAGCAGTAATGAAACGCGATAAGGTTATCAACCGCGCGCTCTCGATTTTCTTTACGATCCTGTCGCTCGCGTGGATCTACCCCGTGTTTATGATCGCGCTCAATTCCTTTAAGAAAGCGACCGCAATCAGCACCACCACGGCGTTCGATCTGCTCACGCCCGAGACGTTCAACGGCCTTGCAAACTACTTGCACGCTCTTAACGAGCAGGGCTTTGCCTCGGCATTTATGTACTCGCTCATCATCACGGTCACGTCGGTCGTGCTGATCTTGGTGTGCTGCTCCATGTGCGCTTGGTATGTGGTTCGTGTCAACAACAAGATCTCGAACTTCTTCTATTACCTGTTCGTCTTCTCGATGGTCGTGCCCTTCCAGATGCTCATGTTCACGCTGTCCAATTTGGCGGACCGCATCGGCTTCAACACGCCGTTCAACATCTGCTTTATCTATCTTGGCTTTGGCGCGGGCCTGGCGGTCTTTATGTTCGCCGGCTTTGTAAAGAACATTCCGCTCGAGATCGAAGAGGCGGCCATGATCGACGGCTGCAACCCGGTCCAGGTGTTCTTTAAGATCGTCCTTCCCATCATGAAGCCCACCTATCTTTCGGTCGGCATTCTCGAGACCATGTGGGTCTGGAACGACTATCTGCTGCCCTACCTTACCCTCGACTCCACCAAGTACAAGACCATTCCTATCTTGATTCAGTACTTCCGCGGCGGCTACGGCCACGTCGAGCTCGGTCCCATGATGGCCTGCATCATGATGGTCGTTATCCCTATCGTCATCATGTACATCCTCTGCCAGAAGTACATCATCGACGGCGTGGTGGCAGGTGCCGTCAAGGGCTGATGCCGTAACTGTTTTGCAAGTTTCTGCGGCGCCCCTCAGCGCGGCGCCGCATATCGAAAGGTAAAGACATGGCCGAGATCGTTCTCAAACATGTTCAGAAGGTGTATCCCAACAACGAGTCCAAAAAGAAGGGCTTCTTTGGCAAAAAGAAGAAGACCGAGGAGAAGAAGCACAACCTCAAGGTTACCGAGGACGGCGTGCTCGCGGTGGAGGATTTTAATCTCACCGTGCATGACCAGGAGTTTGTCGTTCTCGTTGGCCCGTCTGGCTGCGGCAAGTCCACGACGATGCGCATGGTCGCTGGCCTGGAGGACATCACTTCGGGCGACGTGCTCATCGACGGCAAGCGCGTCAACGACGTGGCGCCCAAGGACCGCGACATCGCCATGGTGTTCCAGAGCTATGCTCTGTACCCCAATATGACGGTGTACGAGAACATGGCGTTTACGCTCGAGCTCAAGAAGGTCCCCAAGGACGAGATCGACCGTAAGGTTCGCTCTGCTGCCGAGATCCTGGGCATTACCGAGTACCTCGACCGTAAGCCCAAGGCGCTTTCGGGCGGCCAGCGCCAGCGCGTCGCCATCGGCCGCGCCATCGTGCGTGACCCCAAGGTCTTCCTGATGGACGAGCCGCTGTCCAACCTGGACGCCAAACTGCGTAACCAGATGCGTGCCGAGCTCATCAAGCTGCGCCACGAGATCAAGGGCACGTTCATCTACGTCACTCACGACCAGACCGAGGCCATGACCCTCGGCGATCGCATCGTGGTCATGAAGGACGGCGTCGTCCAGCAGATTGCCACCCCGCAGGAGGTCTTCAATCATCCCGCGAACATCTTCGTTGCCGGCTTTATCGGTGTGCCGCAGATGAACTTCTTCGATGCCCAGCTGGTGCGCTCGGGCAACGGCTTCACCGTCAAGACCGAGGATATGAACGTGGCGCTCGCCCCCGAGACTTGCGCTCAGCTTGCTCTCAACTGGGACGGCGGCGACGTGAAGGAGATTACGGCCGGCGTGCGTCCCGAGCAGATCCTGCTTGCCGACAAGGGCGAGGAGGGCGCGCTCCAGGGTACCGTCGAGGTGACCGAGCTCATGGGCTCGACCGAGCATGTCCACGTGACCGCTCCCGACGGCCAGTTTGTCCTGATTATCCCCGTCGTCGACCTCGAGGCCAAGGGCGCGCTCAAGGCTGGCGACACCATCTGGTTCAAGTTCGAGAAGAACGCGACCCACCTCTTCGATAAGGTCTCTGGCAAGAACCTTATCTAGGCCCGGTGCATCCAGGCCCTCCCTTTGGGCGACTGCGGTATTGCCATCCTTTTGCCGCGGTCACATATAAGGCTCCCCTCCCGTCCACTGGGCGAGAGGGGAGCCTTTCTTTGTGTTGGGGCTGTCTGACCGGTCGTTTGTCTCGATCTGTAACGGGTAGGGCCGATTTCGGACGTTAGATGTTACAGATTGAGATAAACCCAAGGGGAGGGGCCGGTATGTCTCAATCTGTAACAGCTGGGACCGTTTTTACCGAGTAGTTGTTACAGATCGAGATTGTTTGGCCGAGTTGGGTCGCAGGGTAGCGTGCGACTTATAGGACAAAATGTGTGTCCCGATAGAACATCCGTTTCCATCCATTAATC
>CAUAAZ010000034.1 GCA_958427145.1 uncultured Collinsella sp. | reverse complement strand
CGGTCCAACTTTCTGTCCGCACCCCCATCCAGGAACTATTTCACCGCAACTTAGGTGGGGATGTGGGGTCCCCGGCATGTATATGAAAACGGCTTTGGCACCAAATAGAGCCAAAGCCGTTAAAACTATCCTATGGAGCGGGCGACGGGAATCGAACCCGCGTCATCAGCTTGGAAGGCTGGGGTTCTACCATTGAACTACGCCCGCAAGATATGGTCGGGACGACAGGATTTGAACCTGCGACATCCTGCTCCCAAAGCAGGCGCGCTACCAAACTGCGCCACGTCCCGAAGGTGTTGAGCAGCTAAGGTCTAAACCTTGCGTGTCCCAAAGCGAAGGAAATTATAGGGGAGACTCCCCGCCTGTGCAAGCGCAGAAACCCTAGCTCCTCGAATGTGCGACAAACCGGCTATGAAGCAGACCGATCACAAACGCCACCACGGCGACTGGTGCCCACGCAGCACCGATATCTGCCAGCGGCAACGCATCGAACGGTAGCCACGCGCCAGCAAAGAACGCATCGCGAACCGAAGTGATTACGCTCTGCACCGCGACAACGCCGCCGACCCAGACCCACACCTGCGGATGAGCGTCGCAAAAACCGTGCACCAGGCCCATAAGCACCAGCACGATGGCAACGGGATACAAGGCGTTGAGCATAGGTACTGAGAACATAAGAATCACGTCGAGACCCACGTTGGAGAGCACGCACGAAAACGCCGCGAACGCAAAGGCGAGAACCGCAAAGGGACGGCGCATGGCCTCCTCGGAGGCCTCCGCTCCCCCTTCGACCACATACGTCTCGCAGAAGTAACGCGAGCAGCAGCTAATAAGGCCGATGCACACGTTCATGCAGGCGAGGAAGAAGATGGCGAAGACCACGACCGTGCCGGCAAGGCCAAAGTGCATGGAGGCCGAGCGAGCAAGGATTGCAGCGCCGTTGGTGGCGTCGGGCATCACGGTGCTGAGCTGCGTGCCGGCAAGCGCCAGGCCGCAGTAGATGATGGCCATGAGTACGCCGGCAATCACACCGGAGCGCGAAATCTCAAAGGCCACGCGCTTGTCATCAGTAACGCCCAGCTCGTGGATGGTCTCGGCGATGATGATGCCGAAGGCGAGCGACGCGAGCAGGTCCATGGTCTGGTAACCGGTCAAAAAGCCCTGCACGGCGGCGCCTGCATCGTAGGGAGCCTGAGGCGCGGCAGCCGGTCCCAGCGGCGAGATCACGGCAGCACCCACGACCAGCACGATGAGCGCAATGAGCGCGGGGCCCGTAATGCGGCCGAGCACGCGTGTGATGACACCCGGGCGCAGCGTGAGCGCAAACGCGACGACGAAGAACCCGATGGCAAACACCAGACGTGCCGTGCCGAGCGAAACACCCTCGGGTAGCAGCGGCACCAGCATTTCGAACGCCGTAGAGCTTGTGCGCGGAATAGCCAGGCACGGGCCGATGGCCAGATACACCGCCGCGACAAAGAACTCACCGAACTTGGGGTGCACGCGGCCGGCAAGCTCGCGCGCCGTTCCGGCGAGCGCCACGGCGATAAAGCCCATAACAGGCAGGCCGATGGCAGCAATCAAAAAGCCAGTCATGGCAAGCGGCGTGACCGTGCCGGCCTGCAGCGCCAGCAGCGGCGGAATAATGAGGTTGCCGGCGCCAAAGAGCATCGAGAACAGGGCGATGCCAACGGTAACGACATGATCGGAGCGTAGACCACGCGGGGCGGATGAGGCCATATGCACACCTTTCGGGTCGAAACAAAAACGGGACGGGCAAAAACACCCATCCCGCAAGTATATACGCTCTAGCAGCTTTAGCAGGCTAAATCGCGCAAAGCGTCAATCGCGGTGTCGACTTCCTCGTCCGTGTTGAAATACCCAAACGAGAAGCGGACGACGCCCTGGCGCTCGGTCCCCAGCGCGCGGTGCATGAGCGGAGCGCAATGGGCGCCGGGGCGCGTCGCAATCCCCCACCCTTGCATGAGCGCGTCCGAAATCTCAGCCGAATCGATATCGCCTACGTTGAGCGACACGATCGCCGAGTGCGACGGCTGGTCAAAGGCGCCGTAGAGCTTGATCTCCGGGATTTCGCGCACGCCAGTGAGAAAGCGATCGGCCAGGGCGCGTTCGTGAGTCGCAATCGCTTCAACTCCACCCTGAGCCTCAATAAAATCAAGGCCTGCGGAAAGGCCCGCTATGCCGTGACCGTTGAGCGTGCCCGCCTCAAGGCGAGTGGGCCACTCAAGCGGCTGCAGTGCATCGAAGCTGTGCACGCCGGTGCCGCCCATGGCCCACGGAGCCATGTCAATTCCCTCCGCCACGGCCAGGCCGCCGGTGCCTTGAGGTCCCATGAGCCCCTTGTGGCCGGTAAAGCACACGACGTCGAGCCCCATGGTGCGCATATCGATATGCGCCGTGCCGGCAGACTGCGAGGCATCGACGATCACCAGCGCACCGGCCGAATGCGCGATGGCAGCCACGCGCGCAATGTTGACCGCGTTGCCGGTCACATTGGAGGCGTGCGTCACCACCACAGCACGCGTGCCCAGCGTGACCAACCGCTCGAGCTCGTCGTAGTCGAGCACGCCGCTCGCATCGCAGCCCGCATGCTCAACGGTCACACCCTGCTCCGCGGCCAGGCGATTGAGCGGACGCAGCACGGAATTGTGCTCGAGCACCGTTGTGACCACACGGTCGCCGGGGCGCACCACGCCATTGATGACGGTGTTGAGCGCCGCGGTTGAGTTGGGCGTAAAGCACACATGGTCCGCTCTCGGGCAGCCCAAAAGGCGCGCGAACTTGGCACGGCAAGCGTGAATCGTACGAGCGGCATCGAGCGCACCCGACGTGGCGCCGCGCCCGGCATTGCCGAGCGAGCACATCGCCTGCACCACGGCATCGATGACCTCCTGCGGCTTGTGCATGGTCGTCGCCGCGTTATCCAGGTAGATCATCGCACGACCTCCCACATATCAATCACGGTATAGCCCTCGGTGGGAACGCCCGCCGCGGCGAGTTCGCCGCGCAGCAGCTCCTCATCGGCAGGCAACGCCTTCCACGCCAGACCGCAGCCAGCAGCGACCTCCCCGGGCAAGGGAATCGTTCGCCCGGGAAGGCCGCGCTCGATGCACAGGGACTCGCACCCCATGGCGGCCGCCGTGGTGGGAAACGTGATGACAAGCGCCGGGCGCTTCTCCCTCATGGCAACTCCAACCAATACGCTACGGGCGCACGACGCGCACAGCCTGCTCCATCTTCTCCACGATCACGTACATGTTGGTGACCTCGCCCACCGCGAGCTGGTCTTTAATGCCATAGTGGTCGAGGCAGGTACCGCAGGTAAGGATCTCGACACCCTGCTCCGCCAGGCCCTTCAGGTCATCGAGCACCGGCGAGCCCTCGACGGTGAGCTTGGCGCCGCCGTTGTAGAACAGCATGGTCGCGGGCAGTTCCTCCTGCTGCGTCACGGCAAAGATGAAGGCCTTCATGAGCTTGTGGCCCAGCTCGTCGTCGCCGCGACCCATGCAGTCGGTGTAGACGGAAATGACGAGCTTGCCCTTGCCGGCGCTGGCATCACAGAAGGCAGCGCCATCCTGCTCGGGATCGGCCACGGCAATAGCGCCAGAGGTCGCCACGGTCACGTGCCACTCGGCGTCAGAAATCTTCTCGAACGAGGCCGTGCAGCCCTTTTCCTGCGCCATCTTGGAGATGTTCTTGACGGCGGTCTCGTTGTCGACCGCGGTCACGACGGCGCCCTCGCCATTGAGCTGCTTGAGGGCCTTGAGCGTCTTGACGACGGGCAGCGGGCAGGCATCGCCCATGGCATTGACTTCAATCTTGGTAGACATAACTTTTCCTTTCGAATAAATCGTTTTAGAACGGTACATAACTCAATAAACGTGTCGTTAACGGACAACGCGAACGGCAGGACCGCCTGGCACCGGCTCGCACACGCGCCCGACAACGGCCGCGATACGCCCCTCGGTACGTAAACGACGCGCAAGCTCATCCACATCGAAAGCAGGTGCCGCGATAAGCAGGCCACCAGACGTCTGCGGATCGTATAGCGCATCCAGCATGCCAGGCTCCAGGCCCTCGTCGGCAGCCACGCGTGGGCCAAAGAAGTCCTGGTTGCGGTAGGCGCCGGCAGGAATAATGCCCAAACGCGCCATGTCGAGCACCTGGTCAAAGAGCGGTACCGTTCCCGACGCAAGCTCGATCTGCACGCCCGAGCCCTCGGCCATCTCGCACGCGTGCCCGATCAGGCCAAAGCCCGTAATGTCGGTGCAGCCGTGAAGCTCAAGTCCCTCGGCCAGACGAATCGGCGCCTCGTTGAGGGTTCGCATCGAGTCAAACATGGCTGCGGCCTCGTCCTGCTCGATGAGCTCGCCCTTAATGGCCGTGGTGATAATGCCCGAGCCGACCGCCTTGGTCAGCAGCAGAACATCGCCCACGTGCGCGCCGCTGTTGGCGAGCATGCGGTCGAGCGTGACAAAGCCGCTCACGGACAGACCGTACTTGGGCTCGTCGTCGTTGATGGTGTGGCCGCCCGCGATGGAGCAGCCCGCCTCGACGCACTTGTCGGCGCCGCCCGCCAGAATCTGACCGGCAACCTCAACGCCCAGACAGCTCGGGATGCACAGCAAGTTCATGGCATGGCTCGGCCGCCCGCCCATGGCGTAGATATCCGACAGCGAGTTGGCTGCGGCAATCTGGCCAAACAGAAACGGGTCGTCGACCATCGGCGGAAAGAAGTCGATGGACTGCACGAGGCCCAGGTTCTCCCCTACGCGGAAGACGCTCGCATCGTCAGAGGTATCGAACCCCACGAGCAAGTTGTCGTTATGCACATTGGGTAAATCGCCCAGGACCTGGGCGAGGGCTCCGGGGGCCAACTTAGCGGCTCAACCGCTCGCGGCCGTCATAGACGTGAGCTTAATCTGATCGTCAGCCATCGATACCTCCTCTCAAACACAAACAATGCATCCCAGTATACGCATGAACGCGCTTCCACGGCCGATAAATCACCCTAGCGCCTGTGCGCGAATCGCCGCGCCGATCGCTCCGGCAAAGCGAGCCTGGGGCGAGGTGGTCACCGGCGACCCCAGTAGCTCGCCCAACCGCTCCACCACGAAGGCGTTCTCGCACAGGCCACCGGTCAGATAGTACGGGGTGCCCGCGGCCTGCCCGGCCATAGTGGCAACGCGCGACACGACACTCTCGATCACACCACGGGCGATGTTCTCGCGCGGCTCACCGCGACCGATCAGGCTGATGACCTCGCTTTCGGCAAACACCGTGCACATGCTGCTGATCTTGGTAGGCTCGCCGGAACGCGCCAGGTCGGCCATCTGCTGCTGGGAAATGCCCAGGCGGTCGGCCATGATCTCCAAAAAGCGCCCCGTGCCGGCGGCGCACTTGTCGTTCATGGCAAACTTGGCCACGCGGCCACTTTTAAGCTGAATGACCTTGGTGTCCTGGCCACCCACGTCGATCACGGTGCCGTGATCGCCAAACAGGCACACGGCACCGGTGCCATGGCAGGTAATCTCGGTCACGACCTTGTGCGCATAGGGCACGGCAACACGGCCGTAGCCAGTCGCGACCACGCGAACATCGTCGCCCGTCACGTCATAGCCAGCCGCTGCCAGTGCCTCGCGCAGCCGCTCGGAAGCATCGACCGAGGAGAACCCGGTTGGCTGCACGCACGTCCACGCCACCGAACCCTCCCCGTCGACCACAGCAGCCTTAGCCGCCGTAGACCCGATATCGATCCCGATCCCTATCATGGCTCTCTCCCAATCTAAACATTAAAGGTAGCGGCGCGTTCAGGCGCCTTAGCTCTAAGTTTCTCGGATGCCGGAGATTGCCCCGAAAGAGGAGCGCAGCGTACTTTGGGTACGCAAGCGACAGTTTGAGGGGCAATCTCCGGTGCCCGAGGAAGCTAGAGCGTCTCGATAAAAGCGGCGATGCGGGTCTCGATCTGGCCCATGTCGCCGTTGCTGTAGTCGGTCTCGATCTTCATATACGGAATACCCGCACCCTCGACAGCCTCCTGCATGCGCGCACTCTCCACGTTAAAGGTGTGGCACGCCTGGAGCACGCTCTCCACTACGCCATCGACGTGATACTTCTCGCACATGGCCAGCGTGTTTTCCATACAACCGTCGTTGGGCGTCATGACCGAGCAGTTGATGTCCAGGTAGCGGTCGGCGATGGCGCGCAGGATGTCGGGAGCCTCCGGGTCGATCATCATGACCGCCGTGCGCTCGCCCGAGCAGTCGTCCATGCACACGACCACGCCGCCGTTGGACTCGATGGTGCGACCGATCTTGTTGATCACGCCGCCCACCGGGCAACCGGCGATCAGAATGCGCTTGGCATCCGCCGAAACCGGGCGCTCGCCCGCGTCGTAGGCCTCGCGCAGCTTGGCGACCTTTTGCTCCAGCTGCTGCGTATAGGCCTCGATATCAAAGCTGAACGTACCGGCAAACATGGTGCTCATCAGGTCGACGCCGCTCATGGCCGCCGGCTGGTTGGCCTGCAGCGCAAACATGTCGAGCTGGGCCGCACGCAGGCGGTTGCGACGACGAACCGCAGCGCGCAGGTCATCGTCGGTAATCGTGATGCCGTAGAAGCCCTCGAGCTCCTCCTTGAGCAGGCGGCACTCCTCGTACCAGCCCTCGCGCTCGTAGGCGCGGTCGCGACCCTGCGGAAGATGCAGAATGTGCGTGCGCTTGAGCTCGTTGAGTAGCTCGTACATCTTCTTCTTGCCGTCGCAGGTGGTCTCGCCGATAATCATGTCGCTAAAGTACGTAAACGGGCACTTTTGCGAATAGGCAAAACCGTACGTCGACTTGATGAGCGGACACAGATTTGCCGGCAGCACCTTCTCGGCCTCGGGAATCACCTCGTCGGACGTACCGCACAGAGCCACGCTCGAGGCGCCCGCGGCATCGATAATCTCGAGCGGCGTATAGCTGCACAAAAAGCCGACCAGGCGATTACCCGCCTGCTTATAATCCTTGACGCGAATAAACGCCGCCTTGCGCTGCTCGTTGAACTCCTCAAACGTGGACGGCAACGGCTGCTCAATATATTCCGACATATAACTCCTTAACAAACCTTTTAACCAACCAAGGAGACGGCTTTCCCAGGTGCCCGTGGTTGCCGTGAAAGATGAGCGCCGCATACTTTGGTAGCAAGCGACGGTTTGAACGGCAAGATCGGGTACCTGGGGAAGCCGCCGGGACGGATAGCTCTAAATAGTTTCCAGGAAGGCCTCGATGCGGGTCTGGAGCTGACCGGCATCCTCGCCGGCGTAGTCGGTCGTGATGTGCATAAACGGAATGCCGGCCTCCTCGGCAGCCTTCTCCACGGCAAACGACTCCATCTCGTAGAGCGTGCAGAACTGCAGGGCCACGTCGACGATGCCGTCGGCATGCAAGTCCTTGGCCATCTGGACAATGTCCTCCATACGCTGATCGTTGGGCGTAAAGACGGCGCAGTTAATCTTAAAGTAGCGCTCGGCGATGGCGTCGAGCATCTCGTCGACCGTCTCGCCGGACTCGTCGACCAGGTCCTTGTAGTAGCGCGAGCCCGTGCAGGACTCCTCGCCCACCACGACGCCGCCGGCCTTCTCGATGAGGTTGAACAGCTTCCAGTTGGGCACGGCCATGGGCGTACCGGTGTACAGGATGCGCTTGGTCCCCTTGGGCGCCACGCCCTCGCCGGCCTCGACACGCTGCTCGCACTCAGCCGCCATATCGTTAATGGCTCCGGTCAGACGCGGCGTGTCGTCCATAAAGGCTGCCTGCACGGTCAGCAGGCTATCGAGACCGCTGATAGGCGCCGGGTCGGCAGCGCGGGTCGCAGCCAGACGCTGCAGGGCACGGCGCTTCTCATTGACGGCGTGGATAGCGGCCTTCAGACGCTCAGGCGTGATCGTGACGCCGCACTCTTCCTCGATCTTTGCGGCGAGCTTCTTGACCTCGGCCTTCCAGGTCACGAGCGTCGACTCGTCGTGTACGTTGGGAATATCCATGACGTACATGTTCTTTTGCGTTGCAAAGAACTCGTAGGCCTTCTTCTTGCCATCGCAGGTGTTCTCGCCTACCACCAAGTCACTCGACTCAATGTAGGGGCAGACCTCCCCCAGCTTAAAGCCGGCAAAGCTCTTGATGAGCGGACAGGTGTTGCGCGGCAAGTGCTCCTCGACCTTATCGGTTGCCCAATCGGCACCCGAGCACAGGCCCACGGGGATGCCGTCACAGGCAAGCACGATCTCCTCGGGCACGTACACGCAGAAGCTGCCAACAATCTTGGTGGCCTCGCCGGCCTCCTTCTTGTCGAGCATCTCCTTAATACGGCCGCTGTGGATGTTGGTGGCCACAAAGTCCAGGTAGGACGTGGACTTGGGGCGATTGTTCTGCGTCAGGAACATGTCGCCGTACATCTGGCCCACGGCGCCCAGCAGCATGTCGTGATCGGCAAGATTCATGCCGAGGGTCTCCCACATCGGATGGAAATCGAATTCTTCAGCCATAACGGTTCCCCTCTCGAACCAAAAATGAATAGTTACGGTATTGCTGCACGGTGGGTGGCGAAAACCCAGCCGCGCCTAAACCCGGAATTTTGGGGAACCTGCTTTGCGGTCGATTATTTAGTTGTGCGTCGTCTCTCCCGGAGCCGTGAACATACCTGCTCATATGCGGCTCCGAGCCATATACAGGGCACGCGCGGCAACGCGGCGAATATATGTCGTCTGCGGCATCGGCGCGCCCTCCTTTTCTCGTCGAAGGTAACTATATCAACGGTTGTCGTCCAGACGAACACCGTTGACATTCGTACGACAGCGTCGTGTGCCGTCGTTTAATAAATAATTATCTTAATTGATAAAGGTTTGTCATTCCTCATTCGGCGAACGGCAAGACGAAGCCGCCGAGGCTTATATCCCCGACGGCATTAACCGGCGCTATCGACAAACCAAATGGATCCTGCTGGCATCAAAATGCATGCGCAGCGTCTCGCCTGCTTGCGGCAGCTCGTCGACAGGCATGCCCACTTTGTTGACCTTCCACTGCAGACGCGTGGGCGCATCAACGCGCGGCACGTCCAGCAACACCAGCCGCTCAAAGCGCGAATCGCTCACACGGGCCACGTGCAAATCGTAGCTGTTGCGGCCCCGCTCAGCACGATTGTCAACATGGAAGTAGCTTGCGCGAATGCCCAGGTACGCCACATTATCGGGAACCTCGCGACCCACGTTAAAGGTCATGCCCCAGTCAAGGGCCTCAACTTCTTCGGGCCCAATCTTTCGTGCGCGACTTGTGTTCTTGCAGCCCGTCAGGCGCAGTGCCGCCAACGTCTGCGGACGGCGGACCGCGTCCTCGACGGAGCCGATTTCCTCCACATGCCCGTTATGCATCACGCAGATGCGCTGGCACAGGCGGCACGCTTCGTCGATGTCGTGGCTCACGTAGAGCACGGTGCGGTTGGACACATCGAACAGGTCGAGCATGTTCTGCTCGAGGGCGCTCTTAAGATAGGAATCGAGTGCGCTCATGGGCTCGTCGAACATAAAGATGCCCGGATGCGCCGCCACCATGCGCGCAAGCGCCACACGTTGCTGCTGACCGCCCGAAAGGCGCGCGGGGTAGCGGTCGGCAAAATCGGCTAGACCGAAAATGCTCAGATAGCGCTCGGCGAGCTTTTTGCGCGCGGCGGCGTCACCCGCGTCCTTTACACCGGCGCATACGTTATCGGCCACTGTCATGTTAGGAAACAGCTGATAGTTTTGGAACAGCAGAGCGCATTTGCGCGCCTGGGGCGACAGGTTGATGCCCGCCGCCGAGTCAAAAAAGGTCACGCCGTTGACGACGATCTTGCCCTCGTTGGGCGTCTCCACACCGGCAATGCAGCGCAGTGTGCAGCTCTTGCCGCAACCCGAGGCACCGAGCAGCGCCACACGCTCCTCGCCGGCCTTGAGCTGCATGTCGAGGGTAAAGCCGGGATAGCACTTTTTGATATCCAGAACGAGCGACATGGCCTATCGACCTCCCTGTAAAGCGGCATCATCGCGCATGAGCTCGGCCAGCGCCTCGCGATCGATACGCAGCGCATCGCCGCCCACCGGGTCAAGCGAATCGCCCTGTCCGGCGAGCTCTTTGGCCTGTTTGCGCTCCGCACGGGAAAGGCCCCGCTCGCGATACTTTTGCGAATGCGCCGTGTACATGTTAATGAACAGAATGACCAGGAAGCTGAACGCTATTACGACCACGACCCAAAAGATGGCCACCGACGTATTGCCGCCCATCCACTCAAAGTAGATGGCGATGGGAATGGTCTGCGTAATACCGGCGTAGTTGCCCGCAAAGAACAGAGTGCAGCCAAACTCGCCCATCGCGCGGGCAAAGGCGAGCACCGTGCCGGCGGCAATCGAGGGCCAGCCAAGCGGCATCATAAGCTTGGTAAAGATGCGACGCTCGGACCATCCCAGGGTTCGCGCGGCGTCGAGCATCTGCGTGTCAAGGCTCTCAAAGGCACCGAGCGCCGTACGGTAGACCAGGGGAAACGACACCACCACGGCAGATATCACCGCCGCGGGCCAGGTAAAGACGATCGAGACGCCGTGCGCGATCAGCCACTGGCCCACCCCGGTCGATCGACCAAACAGCATGAGGAGCAGAAAGCCGCAGACCGTGGGCGGCAACACCATAGGGATGGTAAAGACCGAATCGAGCAGGCCCTTGATGCGACTCGAGGTACCCATAGTCTTCCACGCGGCGAACAGGCCCAGTGCAAAGGAGATCAGCAGGGCAAGGCCGCTCGTTTTAATGGACACCCAAAACGGGCGATAGTCGATGTCGCCCAAAAAGGAAGCCAGAGAGGTCAAGGGCCCCTGCTCATCCCGCAACACGACAGACGATGCCTCTACCATTTGAGCGCAATCAAGCCAACGCGCGCCGCCCTTGGCATCACCCGAGGCTGATGCAATCACCACATAGCGGTCCCCATCCGCACCGCGCTCGTCAAAGCCATAGGTATACCCGCCGGTCTCAAACGTTGTTTCCGCCGTGACATACCAAGGAAGATCCGCGTCCCCTAGCTGCGCACCTCCCATGCAGTTTGCGCTGTCGAGCTCACAGACGAGGGCCTTGAGACCCGATACGCACTCGTTATCCTGCGGATCCAACCCATACTTCTCGACCGCCTTGGGCGATATCCACACCACAACGCGATCGGCAGCAGGCGCCACTACAAGGTCCACGTCCTCGTCAACGGGAAACCGGTAGCCCTCAGGCTGGCCCTCCATGGCACGAGCGGTCCCCTTGGCCAACCGCTCAAAACCCTCAATCCCATAGGAAAGCCCATGAGCGGTCGCAGCGTTCTGGGCCCCGTCCTCAGCGTCCCCAGCAAATGCAAATCCCGGCACCCAGCAAAGCGCGAAGGTCAAAGCACAGGCGACAAGCATGCGGAATCTATTAAGCACGAAAAGCTCCAAGAGAATACAAGGACGGAGTAAAACACAAAACGATGGAATTATCGCGCCAAGCCGCACTACTCGGAAAGCTCAAAGCCGTACTTGGCCCAAATCTTCTGGGCCTTCTTGTTGGTCAGGCAAAAGTCGATGAACGCCTTGGCCTCGTCGGCATGCTCAGAGCTATCGGCGACAGCACCGGGATACACGATGGGCTTGTGCGAGTCCTCGGGACACACAAAGGCCTCCTCGATACCGTCGTAGCGGAAGATGTCGGAACTGTAGACAAAGCCAGCCACGCAGTCGCCCGTAGAAACGTAGGCGGCAGCGGTGCCGACCTTGTCGGCCAGCGCGACCTTGTCGGCGATCTCGGGCACGTACTCGCCGTCATCGCCCTCGGTGCCGGTGTAGAGGCCCACAGAAGCCAGCGCCTGGTTGGCGTACTTGCCGGCGGGAACGGTCTTGGCGTCGCCGATGGCGATCTTACCGTCCAGATTCGCGACGTCGGCGATGGCCTCGACCTTGGTGTCGGAGCCCTCGGCGCGAATGATCACGAGATCATTGACGAACATGTCCTCACGTGTCTCGACGTCGACGAGCTCGGCGGCCGCGGCGTCGTCCATGGTGCCCTTGGAGGCCGTGATGAGCACGTCGACGGCGGCGCCGGCACGCATCTGCTCGACAAGGTCGCCGGACGCTTTGAACTGCGTGTCGGCGAAGGTGGTGCCGGTCTGGTCGGTGTAGAGCTCCTGGACCTCGGGAAGGGCCTTCTCGAGGGAGTTAGCGGCAAAGACCTGCAGCTCGACGGTTTCCTTCTTGGAAGAGGCCTTGGCGGAGCCGGCATCGGATCCGGCCGGCTCGGACGTCTTGCTGCCCGAGCAGCCAGCAAGACCAAGGCCGGCAGCGGCGACAGCAGAAAGCGAGACAAAACCGCGGCGAGAAACCAAATCGAACATATTCAACCCTTTCGGACCTTATGCCCGGGCACCCCACCGCGGGCTATAATCTACAATCAGATTATACTTCTGCGCGAATAATGATAGTGAGAAATTATTCTCGCCAGAGAATATAGTTTCGAGTTAGCGTACACCTCGGCGTCGCTTCGGCGGAAAACAAAGGCGGAGCAGCCCGTAAGGTCGCTCCGCCGCAGGTAGTGCGCTTATTTGGCGTGTCCGCCGCCCGCCGTCATCTGGGCCGCATGTTCCAGCTGGTCCGCTATGGCCTCCCAGCTTTCGCGGGCGGCCTTCGTGGAACCGGGAAAGTTTACGACAAGTGTATGACCTCGTTGCATGCAAATAGCGCGCGAGAGCATGGCGCGGCGCGTCTTGGTCATGGAGTATGCGCGAATCGCCTCTGCAATACCCGGCACATCGCGGTCGCAGACGGCACGCGTCGCCTCGGGCGTCACATCGCGCATCGAAAGCCCCGTACCGCCGCAGGTGAGCACGACGTTGGCGTGGCACTCATCGGCAGCTTCCACAATGGCATCACCGATCTCGCTGGCGTCGTCGCGCACGACCACATGTGAGACGACCGTCCAGCCCTGCGCCACGATGAGTTCCTCGAGTGCGGCTCCAGCCTCGTCCTGGGCTAAATCGCGCGTATCCGAGCACGTCACGATCGAAATCTTCAACTCCATAGTCTTCCTCCTACAACACCGTGCCCTCGGGCAGGTCGACACGCACGACATCCACGACGTCGCCCGCCTTGAGCTCGCACGGTCCTTCGTCAATACGCAGCAGGCAGTTGGACCGCTGCATCGTGCCGAGCAGCGCCGAATTCTGCGTCTTGGCCTCGGTCACCAGCAGCTCACCGGTCTCGGTGTCGCGCAAAACCGTGGCGCGATCGAAGAAGCGTCGGTCCTGGCGCTTTTTCACGCCGTGCGTGAGCGTCGCCTGCTGCACGGGACGCACGCCCTCGGCAAAGCCGCGCATCTTACGGATCGCCGGACGGGCAAGCATCTCAAAGCCTACATACGCCGCGGCCGGATTGCCTGAAAGTCCCAGGTAGGGCTTACCTGCGAGCAAGCCAAACGTAATTGCCTTGCCCGGGCGCATCGAGATGCGGTCAAACAGCACTTCGCCCTCGCGGCGGACGAGCGCCGTCACGAAATCGTAATCGCCCGCCGAGGCGCCACCGCTCGTAATGACAAAATCGCACTCCCGCACGGCACGATGCACCAGCTCGGCAATCGCCTGCTCATCATCGGGCGCAATGCCGTAGAACACGGGCTCGGCTCCTGCATCGAGCGCTTCGGCCATCAGCGCCGAGGAGTTGGAATCGCGAATCTGACCGCGCGCCGGTACCTTACTCGGTGCGACCAGTTCCGTGCCCAGCGAGATAATGCCCACGCGCGGGGCAGCGTGCACCTTCACGCTTGCATACCCGGCGCTTGCCAGCAGACCCGCGCCCGCCGGGGCCACAACCTCTCCAGCACGCATCACGACGTCACCGGCATGGGCCTCCTCGGCGGCAGAGCGAACATTCTCCCCTACCTTGGCAGGTGCCGAGAAGCTCACGTGCGAGCCCTCGTTGCCGTCACCGTCAAGTACCTCGACAATCTCGTACTTCACTACGGCATCGGCACCCTCGGGCACCGGCGCGCCCGTCATGATGCGAACCGTCTCGCCCGCGCCGATTGCGCCCTCAAACACATGGCCCGCGGCCTCGTGTC
Organism: uncultured Collinsella sp.; assembly: GCA_958427145.1. Lineage (GTDB taxonomy): Bacteria > Actinomycetota > Coriobacteriia > Coriobacteriales > Coriobacteriaceae > Collinsella. The sequence goes on along the minus strand of CAUAAZ010000034.1, from coordinate 9,367 downwards.
CGATAACGTCGAGCGTCACTGGCGCCTCGCCAGATGCCTGCACCAAGTCCGCCGAGCGCACGGCATATCCGTCCATAGCGCTGTTGGCAAACGGCGAGATGTCGATATCGGCCACCGCATCCTTGGCCAAGGGAAGACCGGCGGCCTGCCACGCGGGAATCTCGACGAGATCGGTCGGAGCAACGTGCGACAGAACGATCGACTGCGCGTCCTCCAGCGGAATGAGTTTCTCTGCCATATACACCTCTTAATGCCACGGCGCACAACATGGACGCCGATTCTTTATGCTTGTCTCAGTATAATCCCCCGACGCGCGACCGCGATTTGGCCTGTACCCGCAAATACACCTGTCGGCCGCAAGCCGCGAAACAGAATGGAAACCAACCCACCGGCTCGTCGCGTTTACCGCGTTTTATAATGCTTGCGTTGCAACCTAAAAGAGGAACGTATGGCTTTTACCGACAAACCCGAAAGCGCAAACGAAGCGCAGGATCATTCCCAACCGCTCGACGACGGCGGCTTTTTCTCCCTGAACGACGTCATCATGGCAGGCAGGCATCAGCTCACCCGCTCCGAGCAGCTCTTGGCTGCCGACACGCGCCGCAACGCCCGCAACCTACTCGCGAGCGCCAAGTTGCTCGTACTCGTCGTCATCGTCTCGCTCGCCATGGGCGTCGCCGCTTGGGCGTTTTTGGCCTCGTTGAATATCGCCACCGACTATCGCGAACACCATGCGTGGATTTACGCACTGCTTCCCGTTGTGGGCGTTGCCACCGCATGGGTGTACAAAAACCACGGTCTTGCCGCCAAACGAGGTAACAACCTGGTCATCGACTCCGCTCTGGGCACACGCCTCATCCATATGCGCATGGCCGTCCTCACCTTCGTCTGCTCCACGCTCACGCACCTAACGGGCGGATCGGCCGGTCGCGAGGGAGCCGCGGTTCAGATTGGCGGCACCATCGCCAGCAACATCTCGAGCCTCGCCCACCTCAAAAAGCATGACCACCACGACCTCATGCTCGCCGGCATCTCGTCGGCCTTTGGCGCCGTATTCGGTTCACCCCTCGCCGGAGCCTTCTTTGGCATGGAGATGTGCTTTATCGGCAAGATCGACTACACCGCGGGCATCTACTGCCTGGTCGCCTCGTTTACCGGCTACTTTACATCACTTGCCTTGGGAACCGAGTACGAGGCGAATGTTATCGCCAGCGTTCCCAACATGACACCACGGACGGTTGTCATCGTAGTCATCAGCGCCATCATCTTTGGTCTCACCGCACGTCTCTTTGCCTGGTCGGTTCGTACCGTCAAGAGCCTGTACGGCCGATTTATCACCAACTACATTGCTCGCGCACTCGTGGGCGCGCTCGTGGTGCTCGCGGCCTACGCGATGCTCGACGCCTGGAAGTATGCCGGCCTTGCCACCTGGCTCTCGGGCGCCGGGTTCGCCGGTAACACGACCCTTGCCGACGCAGCCATCAAGCTCGTGGTGACGGCGCTCACCCTGGGCGCCGGCTTCCAAGGAGGCGAGGTCACACCCCTGTTTGGCATCGGTGCGGCGCTCGGCGGTTGGATCGGTTGCCTCGTCGGAATCGACCCCAGCTTTCTGGCAGCGCTGGGTATGCTCGGCGTGTTCTGCGCCGGCCTCAACGTGCCCATCACCACCTGCATGATGGCCATCGATCTGTTCCACGGCACGGCCGCCGGGTTCTTTGTCATCGTGGCCTTTATCAGCTATCTCGTCGGCGGCCACCGCGGCGTGTACCCCGCCCAGCGCATTATCTCACCCAAGCGTCGTTCGCTTATTGTGGATGAGGGCGGTACGGTAGCGGATGCTATCGAGCGCCACAACGACCTGATAGAGTAGACGTAAGTATTCGCCGTGCAGCCACAATCGGGGGCAATTCGACCTGAACGCGACCGCACTGTCATGCCACACGCCGGGAGTCGCCCCATGCACGCAACTGATTTTGGTCGCACGCTCATCATCGCCAACCCCGCCGCCCAGTCGGGTGCGGCGCGCGAAGTTGCCGAACGCCTGCAGCGCTTTTTGGACATGACCGCGCGCGCATCCCAGTTTGACCTGGTGCTGACCGAGCGCATGGGACATGCCAAGGAACTTGCCGCACGGGCCCAGGGCTACCGCACGGTTATCGCACTCGGCGGCGACGGCGTGATCCACGAGGTCGTCAACGGGCTTATGACGCAGGATGAGGCGGTCCGTCCCGCCCTTGCCGTCCTACCCGTAGGCTCCGGCAACGATTTTGCCCAAACGCTCGGTATCGACGATTTCTCCGGCAAAGATTTTGGCGCGCTGCTCACCTGCGAGCTGCAGCGTCAGGATATCGGACGCATTCGCTCATGGAACCCCGCAAGCGGCAGAGGCGAGGCGACCGTCGAGTACTACGACCAGACGCTTTCGGTCGGCATCGATGCCGCCATCGGCCTGGGCACCACCGAGCTGCGCAAAAAGACGGGCTTGACAGGCGCCCCGCTCTACACCCTCTCGGGACTTGAGCAGTTTGGCCTACGCTATCGCAACTATCCCATGACAGTGAGTTTTGACGGTGCGCCCGCCGAGCGCGTGAGGGCGATCATCATGGCCATCCAGCTGGGGCCCACCTATGGCTCGGGCTATCGCATCTGTCCCGATGCCGACCCCCGCGACGGCATGCTCGACGTCTGTTACGCCTGCGGCCCCGTTCCGCGCGCGGTCGCGCTTCCCATGTTCCTTTCGGCCAAGGACGGCCATCATACCAAGCTGCCGCCGGTTCGCATGCATCGCTGCCGTCATGCCGAGCTCACGTTCGAGGAGCCCGACTACCCCATCCAAGCCGACGGCGAGCCCGTTGTCGCCTCGCGCATCGAGGTCGACGTCCTCGGTGGAGCCCTCCACGTCTGGCGCCCCACCCGCTAACCCCACCTAAGTTGCGGTGAAATAGGGACTGCTTATGCAGCTAAAGCCGCAAAACAGTCCCTATTTCACCGCAACTTATTGAGGAGATCATTCCTCCCCGCCCGGCTTGCGACGGTTGGCCTTTTTAATGGCGTTGAAGTGCTTGTCATTGAGCCTGCGCTTGCGAGAGCGCTGAGGCACCTTGGTCTTTACGCGTCGGCGCGGCGGACGGCCACGACGTTCAAGCTCTGCCCTCAGCTTACGCAGACAGCAGCTACGATTCTGAAACTGGCTGCGGCTCTCGCGCGCCGTCACGGTAATCCCCGAAGGGATATGTTTCATGCGCACCGCCGAGTCCGTCGTGTTCACACCCTGTCCGCCCGGACCCGTCGCGCGAAACACCTGCACCTCGCAATCGCGTGCCAACTCCTCGACCGACATCTCGGCATAGCGCGCATACTCGCGCCATCCCATCTTGTTCTCATCCATAACAACACCTCACCTCATACAAAAAATGTGACAAAGGGACAGTCCCTTTGTCACATCGCATACCAATCGCTTGTGTTGCGCGCCTAGGCGAACGTGATCTCGCCGTTCTCGCAGTCCATTTCGGCGATACGGGCCAGGCTCTCAACGCGGAAGCCGCGTTTGCGGAGCTTATCGCCACCGCCCTGGAAACCCTTCTCAACGGCGATGCCAATGCCGGCAACCTCGGCGCCCGCGGCCTCACAGATCTTGATAAGGCCCTCGAGCGCGCAGCCGTTGGCTAGGAAGTCGTCGATAATCAGGACCTTGTCGCCCTCGGACAAGAAGCGCTTGCCAACGATGACCGGATACTCCTTCTGCTTGGTAAAGGAGTAAATGGTCGTGGCGTACTGCTCGCCGTCGAGGTTGATGGACTGTGCCTTCTTGGCAAAGACCACCGGCACGCCGCCAAAATGCTGGGCTGCGATGCAAGCCATGCCAATGCCCGAAGCCTCGATCGTCAGGATCTTGTTGATCTCGACACCCTCGAACAGACGGGCCCACTCGGCGCCCATGTGATCGAACAGCTCAACGTCGCACTGGTGGTTGAGGAAGGCATCAACCTTAAGGACGTTACCGGCCTTTACGATGCCGTCATGGCGAATACGATCCTCAAGCTCCTGCATGGCGCAACCCCTTCTCGCGGCAACGATACCGCGCGATTAATAAACGTTGTTCGATAGTCTACCACGGACCGACCCCCGCCCGCCCCACAAGCCGCATCGCACTATAAAGCTGCAAGACCAGTAGATAGGCCCGATTCGTGGCAAGCCTGCCACCACAAGCTAATGGCGGGAGCGCATCCTCACCAAACGCACCATGGCAAGTGCAAAGCCCACAGCGGCCACAGCCATGAGCACGTAGAACACCGAGCGAAAGCCGAACAGGAACACATCCGGACGTCCTGCAACAAAACTGGTCACGGCCTCGCCCATCGCCACGCTCATCTGCCCATACAGGATATTCGACGCCACCGTAATGCCGAGTGCCATGCCGGCATAGCGTGCCAAACTGCCCAAGCTGCCCGCAAAGCCGAGTGCTTCGCGCGGGGCCGAGCCCATATACAGCGAGTTGTTGGGGCTCTGGAAAATCGACGTACCGCACGACATAAACGCGACGCAGCACACGATCACGGGGATGGAAGAGTGCTCGTCGAGCGTGCTTACCGCAAAAAGACCGCACACGTACACGCCCAGGCCGACCGCCGTGGGGCCCTCGCAGCCAACACGGTCCGAAACCGTACCCGATAGCGGACCGATAAAGGCATTCACCATCGGCAGCGCCAAAAAGAGCAATCCGGAAATGTCGGAACCAAACCCATGCGCGTCCTGAAAATAGAACGGCAGAATAAACTCGGATGCGCCAATGCCAACGAACACGATGAGCATGCAGGCAAGGTTGATGGTGAAAGCCGAATTTGCAAAGCAGCGACGCGCGGCCTCCGCCAACGACATGGGGCGCTCGCCGGCCTCCGGCTTAACATGCGGCAGCGTGTAGAGCCCCACGATAAACGAGATGACGCCAATGGGCAGGTTGATGAGGAAGATACTCTCCCAGGGAAAGCTTGCCACCAGCATACCGCCGAGCACGGGGCCACACATCATGCCGAGGGCCACGAAGGTCGCGAGAATACCCATAGCACGACCGCGCTCGCGCGCCGGAAACGACTCGGTGATGATACCCATGTTGTTAGCCATGGCCGCCGCGCAACCGACACCCTGAACAATGCGCGCAAGAATAAGAACCTCAAGCGAACCCGACAGGCCGCAAAGCAGCGAGCCGACCGTAAAGACGATGACGCCCAGCTGGAACACACCCACCTTGCCGCGCACGTCGCCCAGGCGGCCAAACGGCAACATGGCCACGCATGTCGCAAGCAGGTACACCGAACTCACCAGCTGAATGCGATCGAGGCCCACGCCCAGCTCCTTTTGCATCACGGGCAGCGCCACGGTCACGACGGTCGAATCCAGACACACCATAAACGTCATAATGAGCACGGTAAACAGAATCGCCCATTTATTCTTGCCATGGGTGTCGCCCTCAAGGGCAATGTGCTCGCGGCGCAGCTGCTCTGCGGTTTTCTCCATATCCATCCTTTCGAGTGGCGCAACGCAAAAACGGGGCCCCGATCGCCTGCGAACAGTCGCGATTGGGGTCCCGCCTACGGAATCGGAACGAAAGGTCGCCGAAGCTTTCTGCCAGCATCGGCACCTTGTACGGAGCTAGCCTAGCACTGCTCGAGTGCCTGCTCAAGGTCGGCAATCAGATCGGCCGTGTCCTCGAGGCCGCACGACAGGCGCACCATGTCGGCGGAGATGCCACAGGCGATGAGCTCCTCATCGTTCATCTGACGATGCGTGGCATTAGCGGGATGCAGGCAGCAAGTGCGGGCGTCGGCCACGTGCGTGGCGATCTGGGCGAGCTTGAGGCTCTTCATAAAGGTCTCGGCCGCCGCGCGACCACCGTTAAAGCCAAAGCTCACAACGCCGCAGGTACCGTTGGGCAAGTACTTCTGAGCGATGTCATAGTACTTATCGCCCTCCAGGCCCGGATAGCTCACGAAGCGTACCTTGGGATGGCTCTGCAGGAACTTGGCAACGGCCAGGCCGTTCTCGCAATGACGCGGCATGCGCACATGCAGGCTCTCGAGCGAACTGTTCAGGAAGAAGGCCGCCTGCGGGTTCTGCATGGGACCGAGGTCGCGCATAAGCTGCGCAGTGGCCTTGGTAATAAAGGCGCCCTCGCGACCGAACTTCTCGGCATAGGTCACGCCGTGGTAGCTCTCGTCAGGCGTGGTGAGACCCGGGAACTTGTCCGCATGGGCCATCCAGTCAAACTGGCCGTGATCGACGATCACGCCGCCCAGGTAGGCCGCATGGCCATCCATGTACTTAGTGGTGGAGTGCGTGACGATGTCGGCGCCCCACTCAAAGGGACGGCACATCACGGGCGTCGGGAAGGTGTTGTCGACCATCAGCGGCACGCCGTGGTCGTGCGCGGCCTTGGCAAAGCGCTCAATATCGAGCACGGCAAGGGCGGGGTTGGCGATGGTCTCGCCAAAGACGAGTTTGGTGTTAGGCTGGAAGGCTGCCTCAAGCTCCTCGTCGGTGCAGTCGGGGGCAACGAACGTGCAGGTCAAGCCCATACGACCCATGGTGTGAGCCAGCAGGTTGTAGGTACCGCCGTAGATGGCAGAGCTCGCGACCACGTGATCGCCGGCACCGGCCACGTTAAAGATCGCGAGGAAGTTCGCAGCCATGCCCGAGCTCGTGAGCATCGCGGCAGTGCCGCCCTCCATCTCGCAGATCTTGGCGGCAACCAAATCGCACGTGGGGTTCTGCAGACGGCTGTAGAAGTAGCCCGACTCCTCCAGGTCAAACAGCTTGCCCATGTGCTCGGACGTGTCGTACTTCCACGTGGTGGACTGGTAGATGGGCACCTGGCGCGGCTCCGCATCTCCCGGGTGATAGCCGCCCTGAACACATGTGGTACCGATAGTCTGCTCGCTCATATCTAGCTCCCTTGCCTGGGTTTTAGTTTTATTCGGTTCACGATACCGCTACCCTGCACCCCTCTCAACCCATCCCAAAGGTAGGTTATGGGACTAATTAATCAAGGGTATTTATCTCAAGCCTTGGGCATTTGCTCGATAGATAAAAATGAGGCATCCATGAAGCTCTCGATGATTACACGCACTGTCATGGGTACCATAGGCGGGTACACCGTGACCAAGGAGACAACGATGAAGCAAATCGATACGGCCCAGCTCGACATCACCGCCTGTCAGGCTCAGGCTGCCGAATACCACGCCCGTGGCTTTAACTGCGCCCAGGCCGTCGCCTGCACACTCGCGCCCGCCGTCGGGCTCGACCCCCAGGTCGCCTTTACCCTCACCGAGGGCTTTGGCGCCGGCATGGGCGGCATGACCGAAACCTGCGGCGCCATCTCGGGCGCCGTGGCCATCATGGGCTTCGTGATGAGCGACGGCATGGAAAACCCCAAGACCAAGGGCCAGACCTACAAGCTGTCGCGCGAAATCGCCAAGCGTTTTGGCGAGAAGAACACGACGACCGTCTGCGGCACGCTCAAGGGCGTCGGATCGGATAAGGGCCCGCTCCGCAGCTGCCCCGGCTGCATCGACGATGCCGTCGAGATCGCCTGCGATATGCTAAAGCAGCTCGCCGAGTAAACGACAGCAACAGAAAACGACGGCCGGCGCGCTTGGGATCCATCCAAAAGCACGCCGGCCGTCGCCGTTAGAACTCGGCAAATGCGGGAGCGCCGACCTCGATCTCCTCGCGCCCCGCCATAAGCTCGCGCATCTTGGCGCAAAACGACTCCTGCTCCCCTGCCTTAAACACCAAGTGAAGTGTCACGGTATCCGCGTAATCGGTATTCGAAACCTTGGCACCCGAATCCTGGGCCAAGCGAAGCACCTGCTCATACTGCGGATAGGCCACATGCACGTCAACAGGCGCAACACTCGTCATCTCGACGATCTGCCCGGACTCCTGAGCCGAGGCCACCGCCGCCTGCGTCGCCGCGGTATAGGCACGCACCAAGCCACCAGGTCCCAACAGCGTGCCGCCAAAATAGCGCGTCACCACGCAGCAAACATTTTTGAGCCCCGCGCCGCGAAGCACCTCGAGCGTCGGCATACCGCTCGTGCGGCTCGGCTCACCATCATCGCTCTGGCGCTCGCGTCCATCGACCAAAATCCACGCGGGAACATTGTGTCGAGCGTCGTAATGACGCTTGCGAACCATCTCAATAAAGGCATTCGCCTCATCCTCGGACTCAATATGGACCAGCTGGGCAATAAACCGACTCTTGCGGTCCACAAACTCGCCCGAAGCCTCAATATTCGATTGCAGAGTAAAATAGCTGTCCAACAAAGCCCCTCAACAACAAGCAAAGCAACAAACAGCCTCAATAATACGGCAAAGGCCGTACCGATAATCCCGGTAAATAGAACGGCAACGCCAATGACCAGGCAAAAACAGCGAGATGCCAAAAACGGAACCGCCGATGATTCCGCCAACGAAAGCAAGAACCCGTCAGCGCGAGCAAGGTGCCTTGAAAGACGAGATTACAACAAAAAAGAGGGCGTTTATGACCAGGCAAAGAAAGCGAGACGGCGTCAGCTGAGTCGATTTGGCCCGAAAGAGGAGGGAGCACGCCTTATGGCGGCGACCGACGAATAAGCGCCAAATCGGCCAGCTGACGCCGTCGCAGCGTCAACAAAGTGCCGAGTGGGCTTGTAAGCCGGGTTCTGTCGTGAACGGTCATTTATCTTGTCTGCACGTTACCGTGCAGCTCCACGCACGCTACCCGAACGCGGACCGGGCCGGCCCATAGCGTTCCTATTCGCGCTTGCTCCGGATGGGGCTTGCCAAGCCGCCGTGTTGCCACGACGCTGGTGGTCTCTTACACCACCGTTTCAGCTTTTCCCTTTACGCCTTGCGGCGCAGGTGGGAGTCTTCTTTTCTGCGGCGCTTTCCGTCGGATCACTCCGCCCGGCCGTTAGCCGGCATCCCGCCCTCTGGAGCCCGGACTTTCCTCACGCGTGCCGCAAGCAGCACATCGCGCGACCGTCTGGCCCACTCAGCAGTGCAAGAGTGTAGCACACCGTTGTCACAGGCAATGGCACAACACAAGCGTTCGACACGATAAACCAAGAACCACGCTATGCAGTACAATAGTATCGTCGATGGGCAACGTCGTCAGTCGAGACGCGACCGCGCTCCGCACCCCTCCGTCTACTCGGTGCGTTCCCGCCTCCTCCCCGAGGCGGGATGTCGGCATTTTTCATGCACCAACAACCCAATAGCCCGTGAACAGCCTAGGCGGCATTGCACACGGGCGGCATCGCGCACCTCAGCAACAAATCAGAACCACCCTTAAAAAGGGTGGTTTGCTCTTAGGGTATAACCCACGGGC
>CAUAAZ010000033.1 GCA_958427145.1 uncultured Collinsella sp. | reverse complement strand
CCTCCAACATCGGCTGGATGGCCTGGGCCAAGGACGGCGAGGAGGCCGGCACCACGGGCTTCGGCAGGAGCGTCGAGGCCGTCCAGATCAGGCTCGTCAAGAAGGGCGACGCCGCCCCCTCTTCCGACGGCGCCAACGTCGACTACGCCTTCAAGAAGAAACCCATGTCCCTGACCTATCGGGCCCACGTCTCCAACGTGGGCTGGCAGGGCGCCGTCTCGGACGGCGCGACCGCCGGCACCACCGGCCGCGGCCTCGCCCTCGAGGACCTCAAGCTCTCGCTCGACAGCTCCGACTACTCGGACGGCTCTTCCGTCCAGATCGACGCCCACGTCTCTGGCATCGGCTGGCAGGGCTGGGACACCCCCTCGGCCTCCGAGGGCGGAACCACCGGCCAGGGACGCGCCGTCGAGGCCGTGCGCCTGAGGCTCACGGGCTCCCTCGCGAAGGGCTACGACGTCTACTACCGCGTCCACGCCTCCAACATCGGCTGGATGGCCTGGGCCAAGGACGGCGAGGAGGCCGGCACCACCGGTATGTCGTGTTCTCTCGAAGCTATTCAGATTAAGCTCATTAAGAAGGGCGCCTCCCATCCTGATACATCGGGGTATTCCCATCTTGAATTACCTACGGTGACGTATTCCTCTCAGGTGAAAGGTGCTTGGCAGAATTCTGTCCCCGCTGGAGAGGTGTCCGGTACAACCGGTCAGGGAATTCCCATCACCGGGTTTTCAGCTAAAACTACTTCATCTGTTGCCGGCGGGATTAATTATCAACTGCATCTTTCGAATGTGGGCTGGACGTCTGGTAAGTCAAACGGAGTGCAGCTTTCGTCTACCGCTGAATCCAATTCGGTTGAGGCTATTAAAATTTCTCTTTCTGGTGACTTGGCAACCTATTTTGATGTTTGGTACAGGGTCCATGTCGATAACGTCGGCTGGCTTGGTTGGACTAAAAATGGCTCCGTTGCCGGTAGTACTGGCTATGGGGCCCATGTCCAAGCTATCCAAGTTCGACTTACGAGGAAGGGCGCCAATGCCCCCGGGAGCACCGTTTCGCCGTGTTTGTTTGGGGAACCAACCGCGTTTGCAAATCCCATGCAGAAGAAAATTGTAGATCTTGCTCGACAGGTGCCGTCTCCTGGCCCTGGTTTGTGCTCTGAGTGGATTGCGGACATTTATGAGCGTGCCGGATTTAGGAATGTCCATACAGATGCCTGCGATTACTACTGGGATTACTGTAAATATACCGATTATTCTCATTTGAAAGTCGGAATGGTCATTGCCGTTCCTTCGCATACGCATACACACATGGGCAGCATTTACGGTCACGTTTGTCTCTACATCGGTAATAACCAGGTTATGGATAATGTCGGTCGGATCAGGACGCTCGATATGGCGTACTGGTTGAATTATTATTCCACCTCATATAAGCCAAAATGGGGTTGGTATGACAACGTGCCGCTTGCATAGTTGATCGAAGGTCATGTCTTCACACAGGTCCTGGCAGATACTCTGATTAAAACGAACGGATCGTTTTGCAACGGTCCGTTCGTTTCTATTTGAGTGCCATTCGCGTTTTCGGTATTTAAGCAATTGCCGAAACGATAAATAATGATGCTAAAGATGGTCGATTGATGGGGGAGTCGAATAAAAAAGATGCAACGACTGCTAGCAACGGCAATGACGCCATTACTGATCCTTCAGTGTCTTCTGACGCCCCTTTCCGTCTGGGCTGATTCTTTACCTGTGCAACCGGAATCCACTGATTATATCGATAGTTCTGCCAGCAGCTTGGAAGACGAGAGCTTTGTCTTAAATGACGAACAGCAGGGGGTTGAAGTCGAGCAGCCGACTGTGTCAGACAACGATTCTCCCTCATCCGTTTCTAGCGAGCCTGCCTCCAATGCAACTGATTCGGCGAAACCCGAAAATGATGCATCCACTGTGTTTGGCTCTGTTTCATACCAGACTCATGTACAGGATATTGGCTGGCAAGCTCTCGTTTCAAATGGAATGACGGCGGGCACTACAGGCCGTGCTAAGCGCGTCGAAGCCTTCAAGATTAATTTGCTTTCACAGGATGGCACCCCGCTGGGGAATGATAGCATTTCGGTCCAATCTCACATTTCCGGGATCGGCTGGGAGTCTCAGCCGGTGGGTAACGGGCAGACATCTGGAACAGTTGGACGGTCGCGAGCCATCGAGGCGATCAAGCTATCTTTGTCGGGCGGTCTTTCTGATTCGTATGACATTTGGTATCGCGTTCATTCTGCAAATGTTGGTTGGCTTGGCTGGGCCTCAAATGGTGAGCCTGCTGGAACGCAGGGCTATGCTTGTCAGATCGAAGCTATTCAGATTAAGGTGCTTCCAAAAAATGCTCAAGATGCGCCAACGCGAGGCGATGCCTTTAGGGATCATTCTCAGGAACCGCCTACCGTTTCCTATCGATCTCATGTCTCTAATGTTGGATGGATGGGCGCTGTCGCGGACGGAAAGACATCGGGGGTTATTGACTCAAGAAATGCAATTGAGGCGCTGTCGCTTAGCGTTAATTGGTATGGCCGCGGAGGCTCCATTTCCTCTCGCGCACATGTGTCTGGTGTCGGTTGGCAAAGCTGGTCTTCAGGTGCTGTTGGCACGACCGGGCAGTCTCGGTCCATTGAGGCCGTTCAGTTTAAGCTGAACGGCGAGATATCTGCAACTTATGGCATTTGGTACCGTGTGTATGCTTCCAAATTGGGCGGATGGCTGGGCTGGACGTCTAACGGGTCTCCTGCGGGCTCGGTGGGGAAGGGTGCCGCCATTCAGGGTGTTCAGATTTTATTGGTCGAAAAAAGCGGCTCTGCTCCCGGCGATACGTTGAACCATTTCATTGGAGCTACGGATGTTCTAAGCGGGAGCTCGCTTGGTCTTAACGGTAAAAGCCTGGGCTCCGTACAAGGCAAAACAATCCTATTGGGCTCCGAGAACGGCTCTGAACCTTTAACCTCGCTCTCCATTTCGTTTGATAATCAAGAGATTTTAGGCTCAATTGACTATTCCGGCTTTTTTGAATTTGGCGGATGGAGCGGTGCTGTTTCTGACGGTGCTGCGCTTAACTCTAAAAACGATGGGCGTGTTCTAAAGGCGGTGAGATTGGCTCTTACTGGAGATTTGTCTAATGCCTATGACATTTGGTATCGCTGCTTTGACTCCAAAAAAGGATGGCTTGGTTGGGCATGCAATGGCGCGGATGCAGGGGCAACGATATCGGGTTCATTCCTTAAGACTGTCGAAGTAAGGATTGTCAGTAAAGGCGGCGGCGCTCCCGGAATAACGGACAGAGCATTTGTTTCCGATACTTCCGCCGATTGCGCTCACGTTGTATATCAGGCTCATTCGGCTAACCGTGGGTGGTCTCCTTCTGTATTTGATGGGCAGGTAACCGGCACAACGGGACAATCGCTTTCTCTTCAAGCTTTGAATGTGTCGTTGTCCGGTGTGGATGACGATTCTCAAATTGAGGCAAGAGCACATGTTGCCAATATTGGTTGGCAGGAATGGCGATCTTCCGGTTATATTGGGACCGTTGGACAAGGATTGGCCATTCAGGCTCTTGAGCTGCGCTTAAATGGTTCCCTCGCGAATCAGTATGACATTTACTATCGAGTTCATTCGGCGGGCTATGGTTGGTTGGGTTGGGCAAAAAACGGCGATTCCGCTGGAACTACCGGGCTTAATATCCAGATAGAAGCTGTCCAAATTGAACTTGTTGCGAAAGGCGGGGATCCAGGCGCGTCGTCTGCGCCCGCGTTTATCACGGCACCAGCCCTAACGCTCCAGGCGCATGTCGCCACGCTTGGTTGGATGAATCCGGTTGGCAACGGCGATGTTGCGGGCACGACCGGTAGGGCACTTGCGATTGAGGCTCTGAAGCTAAATGTCTCCACTAGCGTATCGGGCGGTATAGAGTACTCCGCCCATGTGCAGGATGTCGGTTGGCAAAGCTGGACTTCCAACGGGGATATCGCTGGAACGGTAAGCCGCGCAAAGCGTATCGAGGCTCTTAAGATTAGGCTGACCGGTGGCTTATCGAACTACTTTGATGTCTGGTATCGGGCATATTGCCAAGACTTTGGATGGCTCGATTGGACTTCTAATGGGCAACCTGCGGGCACATCCAAGATTGGATATAGGATCGAGTCGGTTCAAGTGACGATTGTGCCTAAGGGTGCTGGAGCTCCCGGTTCAACTGGGCGTCCGTATACCGATCAGCCTTTGCTGCCTGCCGACATGATGGCCATGCTTAATCGGGCTAATAGATATTCGAGCAATACAAACTGGCTCATTATGGTTGACAGGCAAGCATGCCGCCTTGGAGTTTTTCGTGGACAGCGCGGGTCGTGGAGTTATGCTCAATACTGGACTTGCTCTGCCGGCGCCCCTAGTACTCCAACGCCTACGGGTGAGTATACCGTCACCGGCAAGGGCTACTCGTTTGGACATGGGTATACTTGCTACTACTATACGCAGTTTACGGGGACTACCTGTTCCATTCAATACCGTATTACCAGGGAACTTTTAATCCCATGGACAGCCGGATGGGAATGCATATTTCACAAGGCTGCGTGCGTTTGCCCATCGATCGCGCTAAATGGATTTGGGATAACGTGCCTCGTGCTACCAAGGTGGTAATCTACTAGTTACTCCTGTAAACGCCGAGAGTTTGTTAGGGGGCCCTTTCCTGTTGCCGTTGACTTGGCAACGGAAAGGGCCCTTGCCTTTGGATGGGGCTTCTATTTCTTCGTTCACCTAATTGGTGGCCTTAATGAAGCTAACTCCCGATAGTATGGTTATTGACGGCTGTCTATCTAGGAGGCGATTCTCTTGAAAAGGCAATTTAGAGCATTTGTTGTTCTGATTTCCTGCTTCATGTCGATGCTGCTTTTGAGCCCTTTGGCTTGTTGGGCGGATCAAGATATTGGTGCCAACGAATATGAATCCGTTCCAGAGACACAATCCGACTCCTCGGATCAAACTGCTGCTGCAGCCGATGAAACGGCGCCTTCGATTGATGTTGCCGTGGAGCCCAAAGAGGCGGCCCCGGACGTCAGCTATAAATCTCACATTTCAGGCATTGGCTGGGAGTCGACGTTTACATCGAATGGTTCGACCTCTGGCACAACGGGCCAGTCTCGTAGGCTTGAGGCGCTCAGGGTTACTCTCCCTAATTCAGAAGACCTTGGTATCGAATACCGCTCTCATGTTCAAAATGAAGGCTGGCAGGATTGGGTTTCTAATGGAGCCGTCTCCGGCACAACGGGAAAGGGCCTTCAGATTGAAGCCGTCGAGCTCAAGCTGACGGGTGAAAGAGCAACTTCTTATGACCTGTATTATCGCGTTCATGCTTCTAATTTCGGTTGGCTTGGATGGGCCTCAAATGGGTCGACTGCGGGAACCACCGGTTGGTCTTATGCCGTTGAAGCAATACAGATCGTCATTGTAAAGAAGGGCGAAGCGGCGCCCGGCGATACTGCTGGAGCCTATGTCCCGTATGTCTTTAATTGCTCTCTTTCTCAGGTTGGGGAGACGACTAAAGTAACCCTGAATATTCCGCAGGTCGAGGATATAAAACGACTCGGTATTGCCGATTCGGTAAAGGTGTCTGGCTTCATGTCGTATGGAGGGAAGGTTACCCGATCTGTTTCCAGCACGATTGCATTCGGAGACCTGGGCTCTAGCTCCAGTGAAATTGACTTTAGCGATTATGGTCCGTTTGACGTTACGTTGCAGTATTTGAAGAACGGAAACATCGTTCATGAGGACCATCAGTCAATTGGCATTTCTGCGAGCGAGTACAACCTTGCCCCTTTGAGTGCTTCTTTCCCCGTTGTTCTCTATTCGCTATCTTTCTGGGATATCAGCACCTCTTCTGCTGGAACGACCATTCCGTCGATCGTAATGCTCGATCGTCCAGGTGCCTATAACTGGAACTCGCTTCCATCCGGGATGTATGGTCTTCCGTATCTGACTCATGAGGAAAATGCTTCTAGTTCGAGCTATCAGGCGTTCGCGGATTATGTCGCTGCTCTCTATAAAATCAACCCCAAGGCAAAGTTCAATCTGTATATCAATGACATCACCTGTTCGTTGATTCATAGGATGATTTACGCCAATAAGATTCCCACTGGCCAATACTCCATTCGGCTGTTGTCGGATGGATCTGCCACGTATGTTTTTACCAACGAGGCTTTCGATGTTAAGGATCCAGATTCTAAGCAAGCGGAGCTGATTGCTTTATGGAACGCTGCCAAGAATAAGGAATACGAAACCGGTGAAGTCTCAATGTCGTATAGCGATTATCACGATCACTGGGATTCTATGTATGCCGTGCTGAGTATTGAGCCCGGCACTCAGTGGTGGATGACTCGAACGAATCTGTTTACGAGCGGTGACGATAATGCCTTTGCGAATAAGATCGCATCCGATCCTAACGTTAAGAAGATGAACGTTTCGAGCATGCTTACGAGCCTGCAGAATAGGGGAGAGTACACGGTCCAAGCGTTTAAGGCTCTGTACAACTTTAACGATGGTTATTTTGATGCGGCTACTCAGCAGGGCAAAAAGGTAATGATGCTGCTTGGAACGTATGTTACTTACGAGCAGAATTTTGACGACTATGCCAACTTGACCGAGGTTATCTATGGCGATGACTATTTGTATTATTACAAGGGGCATCCAAACACGCCGACGGGCATGTATCCCCAAAAGCAGGAACAGCTTGACCGTCTGAGCATTACCGATGTCGATTCTTCCGTTGCTGCAGAGCTGATTCTCTTCTTTAATCCGGAGATCGGTCTGTCTGGATATGGGTCTAGTACGTATAACTCGGCCAGCGCCGATGCTGCTGGTGGACTTTGGAATTCAACGAAGGACGAGGCCTTGAAGCCGGGTGCCGTTATCGATTATTCGATTATGGATTGGTTTGCTTCTCCGGTTACCGAAGACACGGATGCTGCAATCAGATCCCTTTGCAAGCAGGGTGACTCTTGCTATCTCGTAGAATTTTCGGATTCCATCCTTGCTTCGGCAAATTACGACTTTGCTATTTATTCGCACAATAGCGGCGCTCTGACTTATTTCAAGAAGGACGAGTCGGGCTACGACGTCGTCAAGGTGTCACGAGGCTCGCTTGATGTTTTGGCAACTTCGCATGTTTCGAATGACGGTTGGCAGTCGGCTTCCAAGGGCGGAAATGTTTCTGGCACCGTTGGTCAGTCCAAAGCTGTCGAGGCTATAACTCTCAATCTGCAGAATGCTCCCTACGATGGCAGCTTGGAGTACAGGACGCATGTTTCCGATTACGGTTGGCAAGACTATGTGAAAGAGGGAGAAGTCTCCGGTACTACTGGTCAGAGCAAGTCTGTCCAGGCTATCCAAATTCGACTTACTGGTGAGATGGCCAATCGTTATGACGTTTACTATCGCGCTCATGTTCAGGACAAGGGCTGGCTTGGCTGGGCCTGCAATGATCAAGTTGCCGGAACGACTGGGTTTGGCTTGAGGCTCGAGGCATACCAGGTCGTTTTGGTTGAAAAGGGTTCGCCTGCACCAGGGGATACGAGTCAGCCCTCTATTCAGAAAACTTTTTCAATAAAGGCTCATGTTTCAAACCTTGGTTGGCAGGAACCTGTTTATGAGGGCATGACGGCGGGCACAACTGGTCGAAATCTTGCTGTTGAGGCGTTGGCTATTAGCAAGCCCGAACTCGGGTATTCCGGTAACATCGAATATCGAGCTCATGTTCAGAATATCGGCTGGCAAAAGTGGGTCAAGAACGGCAAGCTGGCCGGCACCACGGGTAAGTCTCTTTCTATTGAAGCTGTAGAAATTAAGCTTACGGGTGATCTCGCCAAGCATTATGACGTTGTCTATAGGGCGCATGTGCAGGGTAAGGGTTGGCTCGATTGGGTTAAATCGGGCGAGTGCGCAGGTACAACTGGAGAGGCCCTACATATGGAAGCGATTGAGGTTAAGTTGGTTGATAAATAGTAAGTGATGCAAGTCTATCATCTATCCGCTATTGCAGTAATTCAGTGGTTTAGTCCAACTGTATTAGTTTAATCTTGAAGGAGTTTATGATTTTTCGTAAACTCCTTTAGTTTAGCTACTAATTAATTATAGGGACTCGTTTATGAATTCATGTGCAAAACGATGCAAGTTTTATGGCGTTTTATTTGCTGTAATGTTTGTGGCTGCGTTATTAGTCGCAATTTATTATTGCAATTTGAAAACAGGGTTTCATGTTGACGAGCTGTGGACTTTCGGTCTCTCGAATAGTTTTTATTTTCCACATATTTTTTGGGAAAACAATATGGATGCCAACTGGATGGATCCTACGTTCATTCAGTCTTATTTGACAGTTGATACAGGGCATGTGTTTCGGTTTGATTCGGTTTTATATAATCTGAGTAATGACGCACATCCTCCTCTCTATTTTTTCATTATTCATACCGTTTGCTCACTGTTTCCGAATGAATTTAGCAAATGGTTTGGCTTGGTTCCTAATCTATGTTTCTATTCACTCAGCTTAGTATTTTTATTTAAGCTTTCTTACAAAGTGTTTCAGAGTAAGCCAGTCGCCCTAATTTTAATGGCTCTTTGGGCTTTCTGTCCCATAGCGTTAAATCTAGTGACCTACATTCGAATGTATCTGTTATTGGTGACACTTGCCCTAGCATTTCTTGATGCGTTATTCGATATGTTTAATGCTTCCTTCGCCAATCGATCGGTTTATTTCCGCCTATTTGTTATTTCTTTATTGGGGTTTTTAACTCATTTCTATTTCTATATTTATCTCTTTTTTGTTTCCTGTTTTTTTACTATTTATTTTTGGGCAAGAAAAGGGTGGAGGTTCTCCTTTAAATATGGAGTCACGATTGTCTTATCGGTTTGTCTGTCATTTATCATATTTCCTCCAGCATTAAGCAACATGTTTGGGAATCACTATGTCGAATCGGCCTCATCGCAATCAGGGGTAATGGTATTACTTAGACGAATTTGGCAATTTCTAGGGTCGTCGTCCGTTGATTTGTTCTTCGGATCAAGGCTTCTTTTGATTGCCTGCTTCTGTTTGTCAATTGCCCTTTGTTTCTACTTGCTATGGAATAAAAAAATTAATCGTGAGCATCCTGAGTCGATTTATATAGTTTTATTATTTAATTCATCCCTTGTTTTTTACGTCACAGCTTGCTATGTATCTCCTTTTACTTCGTCAAGATACATATGCTTGGCATATCCAGGATTACTGTTATTTGGATTTGGAATGTTCTTGTATCTATTTAGATATTTGCAAATTCGCTATAGAAATAATACTGATTTCAATTTTCGGGGCACTATTTTAGTTTCTGTTGTATTTGTTTGCGCAATTATTGCTGCAGATTCTGTTTTCTTTTCTTCCAATGCTTTGTATTTATATCCGAAATCTGCTGACAATGAAGCCGCAGTAGAGAAGTACGCGGGTTCAACGGGGCTCTTTGTCTCTTATGATTACTATCAGCTCACTGCGAAGCTACTAGAAGTTGCCAAATTGTCTCGCATTCATGCGCTGATTCCTGATCAGAAAGCTATTAGCAGTTTTTGCGATAGAAATTATATTGATTCTGATGATCTGGTTGTTTACATGAATAATCACGACTGCGAAGAAGAGGTTCTTTCTCAACTGAAAGATGAACTAGGATATAGTGGTTTTAAAAAACTGCCCGGATATACTCAAATCGATGATGGAACCTCTTGTTTTGTTTATGTCCTTTATAGATAACAGTAGGAAAAGGGTCTTTAATGAAACGAGATTCGGTGATTCAATTTCTGAAGTTTTCGATTGTTGGACTTTCAAATACAATCGTTTCTTACTTAGTTTACGCGGCACTCCTTTTTATTGGAGTGAACTATATTGTCGCCAATATAGTTTCATATTTTGCTGGTGTCATCAATTCCTTCTATTGGAACAATAAATATGTTTTTGATAATGAGAGATCGGATTTGAGTTCACTTATTTCAAGTTTTTCCAAGCTACTTGCTTCGAGTGCTTTTACTGGATTGATTATCAACAACATCCTTTTGTACTTTTGGGTTAGTGTGCTTGGAATTTCTTCTATTCTTGGTCCACTGCTTAACTTGTTTGTAACTTATCCTCTTAATTATATTTTAAGTAAGTATTGGGCATTTAAGTGATAGGTGCTTGCATGACAAAGATGGACATATTGCCGATTCTCTATCTCGTGGTTCCTTGTTATAACGAGGAGAGCGTTTTGCGGGAAACCTCTAAAAGGCTTTTTGAGAAGTTTTCCACTTTAGTAAAATTGTCTCAGATTAATGCGAACAGTAAGGTTTTGTTAGTTGACGATGGGTCATCCGATAAGACTTGGGAGATCATCGAAAGTCTTCATCAGTCTAATTCCTTATTCTGTGGACTTAAGCTCTCTAGGAATTGTGGCCATCAGAAGGCTTTACTTTCTGGGTTACACAAGGCAGCGGAGTTTGCTGATTTAATAGCATCGATGGACGCTGATTTACAAGATGATATCAATGCGCTTGATGAAATGGTTTCAAGAGCTCGCGAAGGCTATGAAGTTGTATATGGTGTACGAAATGATCGTTCTAGCGATTCCTTTCTAAAACGTTTTACCGCACAGTCTTTTTATCGCTTACAGTCTTCGTTGGGTGTCGATGCTGTTTATAACCATGCTGACTATAGATTGATGTCCAAGCGTGCTGTTCTTGCATTGTCTCAATTCCGTGAGGTTAATCTATTTCTTCGTGGTTTGGTTCCTTTAGTTGGTTTCAAATCTTGCTGCGTGTATTATTCGCGAGGGAAACGGTTTGCCGGCGAATCTAAATACACGCTCGGTAAAATGCTGTCATTTGCTTTTGAAGGTATAACGTCTTTTAGTACTAAACCGATTAGGATAATTACTCTCACCGGTTTAATCATTTCTATTTTTAGTTTATTTGCACTTGTATATCTTTTAATTGGTCATTTTATTGGCGATGTACAAGTTGGCTGGACAAGCATTATTATGTCAATTTGGTGTCTTGGCGGACTTCAACTTTTGGCTTTGGGTGTCATCGGCGAGTACGTTGGAAAGACTTATATGGAGACGAAGCATCGTCCTCGCTATTTTATTGAGGAATTTTTGTCCGATAAGGAGGACAAGGATGCCTAAAGTTAGTGTGTTGATGCCTTGTTTTAATGGTGCTAAGTACATTTTGAAGGCAATTGATTCGGTGTTAAGCCAGTCTTTCCGCGATTTCGAATTATTAATTTTCGATGATCAGTCAACTGATGGAACATTTGAGATTGTTTCCAAGCTAACGGATTCTCGAATTAAGGTATTTAGAAACGCCAGTAATCTCGGTCTTGTTGGAAACTGGAATAATGCCATTGAGAAATCTTCTGGCGAGTATATTCATTTCCTCTTTCAGGATGATATTTTGTTACCCGGGGCTCTTGAGTCTGAGGTTGCAGCACTGGATGCTAATCCAAAGTGCTCCCTCTGCTTCAGCGCTTCATGTGTTATTGACTCGAATGGTGCCATTACAATGAAGAGGAGACCTTTTAAGCGGGATATGGTTTTAAAAGGCTCTGATTTTGCCCGCAAGACATTTCGAACTCATAATATCTATGGAGAGCCTTCTAATGTCATGTTTCGTAGAGATTGCTGGCAAAAGGTTGGACCCTTTAATGATTCTTTGTGTTACTCCCCTGATTGGGAGTATTGGATTCGTCTATCACTTAATAGTGATGTCTGCTATCTAGACTCAATTTATTCCTATTTTAGAGTGTGCAACGAATCTACTACGAACTCACTTTTTAAGGATAAAAAAGAGCAATTGAAACGCGATGAGTTTGATTTTGTGCGAGCAATCTGTTCACTCGATGGTATCAATATATCGTCGGTTGATTTAACCGCTCGTAAATTGTCGCTCTCAATCAGGAACATTGCTAAACGGATTTATTTTTCCGTTCACTGACTTTGGAAGTGATTGAATGAAAGGCATCATCCTCGCCGGCGGGTCCGGCACCCGCCTGTACCCGCTCACGCTCGTGACCTCCAAGCAGCTGCTGCCGGTCTACGACAAGCCCATGATCTACTACCCGCTCAGCACCCTCATGCTGGCGGGCATCCGGGACATCCTGGTCATCTCCACGCCGACCGACCTCCCCAACTTCGAGCGCCTGCTCGGGGACGGCTCGCGCTACGGCGTGAACCTCTCCTACGCCGAGCAGCCGAGCCCCGACGGCCTGGCGCAGGCCTTCACCATCGGCGAGGAGTTCATCGCCGGCGAGCCGTGCGCGCTGGTGCTCGGCGACAACATCTTCTACGGCAACGGCCTTTCGCGCCACCTGACGCGCGCCGTCCAGAACGCGGAGTCGGGCCGCGCCACGGTCTTCGGCTACCACGTGGACGACCCCGAGCGCTTCGGCGTCGTGGAGTTCGACGGCGAGGGGAGGGCCGTCTCCATCGAGGAGAAGCCTGAGCGCCCCAAGAGCTCCTACGCCGTCACCGGCCTGTACTTCTACCCGGGCGACGTGGCCGCCAAGGCGCATGAGGTCAAGCCGTCGGCCCGTGGCGAGCTGGAGATCACGACGCTCAACCAGATGTACCTGGAGGAGGGGACGCTGTCCGTCGTCACCCTCGGCCGCGGCTACGCGTGGCTGGACACCGGCACCATGGAGAGCCTGCACGAGGCCGCGGAGTTCGTCCGCGCCGTGGAGCACTCCCAGGACCTGCCGGTGTCCGTCCCCGAGGAGATCGCCTGGGAGAACGGCTGGATCACGACCGCCGGGCTGGAGGAGGCCGCCAAGGCCTACGGCAAGTCGGTCTACGGCCGGCACCTGAAGAAGGTCGCCGCCGGCGAGATCGTCAACAGCCCGCGCGAGTACTAGGAACAAGGAGATTCGAACATGGCAGAGGAGACCTTCTCCCCCAAGAACATCATCGTCACGGGCGGCTGCGGCTTCATCGGCAGCAACTTCGTGCACTACGTGGTGGACAACCACCCGGACGTCCACGTGACCGTCCTGGACAAGCTGACCTACGCCGGCAACCCCGAGAACATCGCGGGGCTGCCGACGGACCGCGTGGAGCTCGTCGTGGGCGACATCTGCGACGCCGAGCTGCTGGACCGCATCGTCCCGGGCCACGACGCCATCGTGCACTACGCCGCCGAGAGCCACAACGACAACTCCATCGCCGACCCGGAGCCCTTCCTGCGCACCAACGTCGAGGGCACCTTCCGCCTTCTGGAGGCCGTCCGCAAATACGGC
This sequence comes from uncultured Collinsella sp., assembly GCA_958427145.1. Classification (GTDB taxonomy): domain Bacteria; phylum Actinomycetota; class Coriobacteriia; order Coriobacteriales; family Coriobacteriaceae; genus Collinsella. The sequence goes on along the minus strand of CAUAAZ010000033.1, from coordinate 10,357 downwards.
GTCCGCTACCACCACGTCTCCACCGACGAGGTCTACGGCGACCTGGCGCTCGACGACCCGGCCAAGTTCACCGAGGAGACGCCGTATAAGCCCTCTTCGCCGTACAGCTCCACCAAGGCCAGCTCCGACATGCTCGTGCGCGCCTGGACCCGCACCTACGGCCTGCGCGCCACGATCTCCAACTGCTCCAACAACTACGGCCCCTACCAGCACGTGGAGAAGTTCATCCCGCGTCAGATCACCAACATCGTCGACGGCGTCCGCCCCAAGCTCTACGGCCGCGGCGAGAACGTCCGCGACTGGATACACACCGAGGACCACTCCTCGGCCGTCTGGGACATCCTCACCAAGGGCCGCACGGGGGAGACCTACCTCATCGGGGCCGACGGCGAGAGGGACAACATCACGGTCCTGCGCATGATCCTCGAGGCCATGGGGCGCGACCCCGAGGACTTCGACTGGGTCGCCGACCGCCCCGGCCACGACCGCCGCTACGCCATCGACAGCACGAAGCTCCAGCGCGAGCTGGGCTGGAGGCCGGCGCACACCGACTTCGCCGGGGGCCTCAAGGCCACCATCGACTGGTACGTCGCCAACGAGTCCTGGTGGCGCCCGGCCAAGGAGGCCACCGAGGCACGCTACCGCGCACAGGGCCAGTAGGCCGAACCCCGGCATCCCGCACCGCGGGCGCCCCCGGTTACCCAACCTCTTCGATAGGAGCTTTTCCCACATGGCAGACATCGCATTCGAGAAGGACCTCGCCGTCGCCGAGACCGGCATCGGGGGCCTGAAGGTCGTCGACCTCGCCGTCCACGGCGACTCGCGCGGCTGGTTCAAGGAGAACTGGCAGCGCGCCAAGATGACCGCCCTGGGCATCCCCGACCTCAGGGTCGTCCAGAACAACATCTCCTACAACGACAGCCGCGGCGTCACCCGCGGCATCCACGCGGAGCCCTGGGACAAGTTCATCTCCGTGGCCCGCGGCTCGGTCTTCGGCGCCTGGGTCGACCTGCGCGAGGGCAGCGCCACCTACGGCAAGGTCTACACGACCGTGCTGGACCCGAGCAAGGCCATCTACGTCCCGCGCGGCGTGGGAAACTCCTTCCAGGCGCTCGAGGACGGCACCGCCTACACCTACCTGGTGGACGCCCACTGGTCGCTGGAGCTCAAGAGGACCTACACCTTCGTTAACCTCGCCGACCCCGAGCTCAACATTCAGTGGCCCATCCCGCTCGACCAGGCCACCGTCTCCGAGGCCGACCTCAACCACCCGATGCTCAGGGACGTCGTCCCCATGGCGCCCAAGAGGACGCTCGTCACCGGCTGCAACGGCCAGCTGGGCCACGCGGTGCGCGCGCTCGCCGGGGAGCGCGGCGTGGCCAAGGACTTCGACTTCTGCGACATCGACACCTTCGACATGTCCGACCCGGAGGCCTACTCCAAGTACGACTGGTCGCTCTACGGCACCGTGATCAACTGCGGCGCCTACACCGCGGTCGACAGGGCCGAGACCCCCGAGGGCCGCGCGACCGCCTGGAAGGCCAACGCGACCGGCCCGGCCCTGCTCGCCCGCACATGCTCTGATCACGGGATCACCCTCGTCCACGTGTCCTCCGACTACGTCTTCGACGGCACGGCCGAGGTCCACACGGAGGACGAGCCCCTCAGCCCGCTGTCCGTCTACGGCCAGACCAAGGCCGCCGGCGACATCGCCGTGGCCGGGTGCCCGCGCCACTACATCATGCGCTCCAGCTGGGTCATCGGCGAGGGCCACAACTTCGTCAGGACCATGAAGGGGCTGTCCGACCGCGTCGCCGACCCCGACGACAAACTCACGCAGGTCACGGTCGTCGACGACCAGCTGGGCCGCCTGACCTTCACGCGCGACATGGCCGCCGCCATCTTCCACGTGCTGGGGACGCACGCCCCCTACGGCACCTATAACTGCACCGGCTCCGGTGCGGTCAAGTCCTGGGCGGACATCGCCCGCGCCGTCTTCGAGGCAGCCAACGGCAACGGGGAGAAGGTCGTGCCGGTCAGCACCGCCGACTACTACGCCGGCGCCGTCGGCCCCATCGCCCCGCGCCCGGTCCACTCCGCGCTCGACCTTTCCAGGCTCGAGTCGGTCGGGTTCCACATGCCCGACTGGGAGGAAGAGCTAAAACTTCATTTTGATTAGATGCCTTTAGTACATTGTTTGCATTCTTAAAATCAGTGAGAATGCAAACAATGCCATGGGCATTTATGCCATTTTGCCAAGTTGCACCAGGAATTTTTTGGATGGTTTTCAATGCATTTTAAACTTGCAAATTTGATTTTTAACGGATCTGATGCGATGTTGCAGTATCCATTGCTTTGCTATAGGGCAACGGAGGGTCTTGTTGTTCCAACTTCGAATGGCGCTATTGAAATCATGAAATCGACCAATGTTGATTTCACAACATATTTTAATGCGCTATCCATTTATAAGTGGCGAAAATACACTACTGCAAAGGCGTTTTATCTTCATATCGAGTATTGCGGCTCCGCCTTAACGCTTCAGCAGACGTATGCAAATAATTATTCTTGGATTCCTTCTACAATTGATGGCTCTGCGGTTAGTTTGCAACGATCCGATGAATGGAGTACGGCTGAAATCGAACTCTCCCTTTGTGAGGGAGAGATTCTGCACGCTTTTAATATCAGTACTGAAGGCCCTGTTAATATTCGAAATGCGTATTATTATTGCGATTGTGAAGAACTGGATATTCATCCAGTTGAGCTAGCGCTTGCAACTACTACGTTTAAAAAAGAAGACTATATTGTCCGTAACGTATCTCTTTTACAAAAGAACATTATTGATTCTGATGAAGAGATTGCTGATCATTTCCACGTACACATTATTGATAATGGCCGTTCGCTGAATAGTGCAAACCTGGATTCATCGCGTGTTACTGTTCATCCAAATCCTAATGTCGGCGGGTCTGGTGGTTTTGCTCGGGGGATGATTGAGTCACTTGAGCAGAATCCTAAAGCGACTCATGTTCTCCTGATGGACGATGATGTCGAGGTTCTTCCCGAGAGTTTTATCCGCACTTTCAACCTGCTCTCTCTTCTCAAAGAAGAATATGCTGAGGCCTTTTTATCGGGTGCCATGATGAGCTTGGAAGAGCCCAATTTGCGTACCGAGGATTTAGGGTTCTTTACTGCTAAGGGAACTTTTTCTCCCCTTAAGCCTGCAGGCTATATGACCTCACTTCATGATGTCGTTGAGACCGAGATATATAAGGCCCCAACTGGCCTTTATGAGGACACTGCCCAACAGTATGCTGGCTGGTGGTATTGCGTTATACCTACCGCAACGATTGAACGTGAGGGGTTGCCCTTGCCCTTATTTGTTCGTTCTGATGATGCTGAGTATGCGCTTCGTTGCAAACCCAAGTTCATGTCCATGAATGGTATTTGCGTTTGGCATAATTCCTTTAAGTTTAAGTATAGTGCTGCCGTGGAGCGTTATCAGGTAAGCCGAAATACGCTAATCAGTCAGGCGACAACTGGCGCTGCGCCTCTCTCTGATTTTCTTTATGAGATTCGTCGTGAAGTTGAGCTCGACTTGAAGAAATTTAATTACGATGAAGCTGCTCTTGCCGTAAAAGGTCTTGAAGATTTTTTGAGAGGTCCGGAGTGGATTTCTCATCCTGTTGCTGAATCCCGTTTTATGGCGGCAAATCGTGAAAGGGAACAATTGATTCCCATCGAGCAGCTCATCCCTCAGGCACAAGAATTGGGTGTCGACTTGACGCAACTGACTTTTGGCAATTTGAGCCTTGGGGGCGACAGGTCTAGGCTGCAGGCATTTAAGGATTATCTGACCATTAATGGCCACCGTTTTGTTAACGACTCCGCTAAACGTAACGGTAGGGTTGCTGTTATTGATGCTGCGGGATGGGTTTATCCCGCAGGTAAAATCAGGGATGTTGACACGCTTATTGTGGTAGATATGCCTAATAAAAAGGGTGCCATTAGACATATGGATAAGAAGCGATTCAAAGAGGTTTGGAGTCGTTTTCGTAAAGCCGAGAAGGAATTCAAGCGTAACAAAGATAAGATTTATACCGAATACGCTTCGTATAGAGATGTCTTTACTTCGATCGATTTCTGGAAACAGTATTTGAAAGAGGCGTCGGAGTAGTCTTCATGTGAGTGGGTTTCAAGGTGGGACCCACTCATTCTTTTGTATCATATGAGTAATTGTGCTTCGTTCATTGTTTGTCGTTGCGAAGGTTAAGCCATGTCCTTGCTTTCTACTATTAAAAAGATCCTCCCTGGCTCATCCCGATCGTTGCATGCTATGCATGAGGATATGGACCGTCGTTTTGACGAGGTTTTCGCCCGTATTGAGCAGGCCGATAACGGTATCAATATGAATATCAATTACAAATTCGATACTCGGCTATTTCCAGAAATTGAATTGCTCAAGCAACGCCAACAAAGTCTGTCAGAACAAATGAGGCTTCGCTTTGAATTGTTAGCGCGACGTGCGTACCCCGATCTCACCCCTTTTGAGCTCCGTTGCAAAATCTTTGATGCATTACCCGACGCCGAGGGTGATATTCGATTGATGCAGCAGGCAAACGCGGCCTTGATGAGTAAGCTAGACGCGATTTGTGTTGCCAATAATATTCAATACTGGCTTTCTTATGGTTCTCTTGTTGGCACCTTGTCTCGATCGGGTTTTATTCCTTGGGACGACGATATTGATATCTGCATGCTTAGGTCCGATGTGGATAAGCTCACTGCCGCTTTAATAGACGACCCTGAATATCAAATCACCCTCGTATATGACTGGTTTGTAAAGTGTCGTCAAGTTCGCTTTTGTTCAACTAATTCGCTTATACCTTGTTTTGTGGACATTTCGATTTACGACCGGGCGGCCGAGAATTCCAAGCGCGCGAACGATCAACTTAGGCAACTCAGAATTGAGCTTATGGATTTCTTTGACAAAAATGAACGTGAGTTTAGTTTTTGGAAAGATAATCCTTGGATGGTTCATCCACACAGTGGTCTTAGCGTGCAGTGCGGAGATGTTGACTTGGAAGCTCAGAGAACAGTTGTTTCTTCTGCGGAGATTGATCTTGTCCAGAGCGTATTCGATTCGTTTAACGAAAAGGCTCATGATCTAGGTTTGTTAACCGATGAGTCTCGTGGTGATTTTGCATACGCGATTGATAACGTTTTTAATGCCCCTAAACGTAAAATAATTTGGGACCGCAACGATATCCTTCCCGTAAGAAAGCATCCGTTTGACAGCTTCTCTTTTTTGGTTCCCGCGAAAGCGGAAAAGGTCGCTGATGATTGCTATCCTGGATGGCCTTACATGCCAATGGACATCTGTGGGCATGATCATTTTGCAAAGGATGTTTTGTCTGATCCCGATGTTCGCTCCGCGATGGCAAAGTTTGTCGACGAATGTAATTAGTAGTTACAACGGCTTTGATTAAGGTATTTAAAATGCAGTTTAAACTTGCGAATGTTGTACTTAAAGTTGAAAAGCATGCAAAGGATTTTCCCGAACTCTACTATCGCGTGCTCTCCGGTGGTGCTTCGTATGATGACGATATACATTCACTTCATGTCAATGGACACGTTGACTTTCTGACGTATGTGAATGGCCTATCTGCTGGCAAATGGCATCAGTATGCGTCTGTTGGCGGCGTCGTCTTGCATATGGCTTTATTTGGCAGGGGCCGGGTTGTCGTTCATGGAGTGAGATCTAGCGAGCTGAATCCTGTCGAGCTTAAATCGAATCCTTTTGATGGCAATGTAATTGATCCTTGCGTTCTCGATATTGATATCGATACAACCGGCTACGACTTGATCGGTTTTAGGATTGAGAGTGATGAGGGCTATTCCGTAGACCTCTTGAACGCCTCTTATCTGACTGATGTTCCTGAGGACTCAATTAACCAGATCAATCTTGCTCTTTCTACTACTACATTTAAGAATGAGCAGTACATTCTTCCGAATATTGAACTCGTTAAAGCGGGCATCTCCAAAGAGGACGGTCCGATTCGCGACCACTTCCACATGTTTGTCGTCGACAATGGACAGACGCTCGATTCTGCATCACTTTCCGATGAGCTAGTCACCGTGCTCCCGAATCCCAATACGGGCGGTTCGGGAGGATTCGCACGTGGAATGATGGCGGCTACTGAAACTCCTGATCAGTACACTCACATCATTTTGATGGATGACGATGTCTCTATTATGCCCGAGAGTTTGATCCGCACGTTCAATCTCCTCTCTCTTGCTAACGGCAAGTATAAGGATGCCTTTATTAACGGCGCCATGCTCTCAATGGAGGACCCTACTCGTCAGTTCGAGGATGTCTCGTATGTGGCGACCACTGGTGCCTATCGTCGCGTAAAAGAGGACTTGAATGTTGGCAAGCTGTCCGACATCCTCGAAAATGAACGCACGAACGTTGAAGTTGATCAGGCCTATGGGGCTTGGTGGTATAGCTGCATTCCGGTGAAGGCTATCGAAAAGAACGGCCTTCCCATGCCGTTCTTTATCCGCTGCGACGACGTTGAGTTTGGTATGCGCAATAAGCCTGTCTACATGACCATGAATTGCATTTGCGTGTGGCATGCAAGCTTTGAGGGGCGTTTCCGCGCTTCGGTTGACTGCTACCAGTACTTCCGCAACTTCTTTGCCATGATTTCACTCGATGATTGTGCTGATGAGAAAATGTTTGTCCTTCGTATTCAGCGAGGGGTACGTCAGAACTTGCGCGATATGGATTATCAGGCTGCTGAGTTTATCCTTGATGGCTTTGAGGACTATCTGCGCGGCCCTGAGTATCTCCAGAAGCTTGATGGCGCCGCGACGATGATTGGTAAGGGTAAGTTAAACGAAAAGCTGATTCCTGTTTCCGAAATGGATCCAGAGCTTCTTCGCAAGGCTGGGGTTACGGAGCAAGTGCTCGCTAATGTTAATCTGGAATTCCATCCTTCGAAATTTATGAAGTATTGGAGATCTATTCCTTACGACAAACACTATCTTCCCGATGCGCTGTTGCGCGGAAAGCCCGGCTATGCAGTTAAGAATGGCAGCTGTACGCTTGAAGGCAATTCGACGCGTTGCAAGACGCTGGTATTTCTTGATCCGACCCGCGAGAAGGGGTCGGTCCGCACGATGGATCGGGCGCGGTTCAAGAGTATTCGCCGCCGAGAGCACGAACTGATGGCGCGCTATCGTAAAGAGGGCAAGAGCGTCAGGGGGGCATGGAAAGATGCCATGCCGTACATGACTTCGCGAGAGTTTTGGGAACAGTATTTAGGTCTGAAATAAGAAGAGGTCCGGATTAAGTCCGGACCTCTTCTTATTTTGAATAGGTTTTATAGGCTTGTAACTCCCATTGTTTTCTTTCGACTTTTGCAACTGAGTCGAGGATTAGTCCCGTTGCTAGGCTCAACCCACACAGGAACATGAATGAGGCCGCAAGTATGGCCGTGGGGAAGCGGGGGACTAAGCCGGTTTGGAAGTACTCCACAACAATTGGAATTCCGAGGGCAAGGCCTATGATGGCGAAGATGAGCGCTATAAGGGTAAAGAACTTGAGCGGACGATAGTCTTTAAAGAGCGTTCCAATCATTGCGATGACCTTGATGCCGTCGCTAACGGTGTTGAGCTTGGACTCGGAGCCTGCGGGCCGATCGCGATACTCCACCGGCACGTCTTTAATTCGCCAGCGGTGATCGACAGCGTGGATGGAGAGCTCGGTCTCAATCTGGAAGCCCTCGCTCAAAACGGGGAAGGTCTTGACGAAGGGTCTGCTCATGGCTCGGTAGCCGGTCATCACGTCGTCAAAGCTGTAGCCGTAAATCCACTTGATCATGGCGCGAACAAGATTGTTGCCAAAGCCGTGGAAGGCCCTCTTGTTCTCTTCGGCATAGGTGCCGTTTGACAGGCGATCGCCAACGGTCATATCGGCTTCGCCGTTAAGGATGGGCTCGCAAAGCGCCTTTGCCGCCTCGGCGGGGTAAGTGTCGTCTCCATCAACCATTAGATAGCATTCGGCGTCGACATCACGGAACATTTGGCGGCACACGTTGCCTTTGCCCTGTCTGGGCTCGTGGCGCACCGTGGCACCGTGCTGCTTGGCGATTTGCGAAGTGCCATCAGACGAGTTGTTGTCATATACAAAGACGGTTGCACCGGGTAACTCTCGATGAAAATCGTCAACAACTTTGCCAATCGTCAGCGCTTCGTTGTAGCAGGGGATTATGACGGCGGTATTCGAATAGTCCATGTCGGACCTCCTTTAATGAATCAACGGGTCGAAAGTATACCTATCGCCTGCCCCTTTGATTAGATATGGGTTAGTTCTCCAGATTTGTTGCGGTGAGTTATCGTCAACGTGGGAGGGCTATACTTTCCACTGTTATGTTTTACGAGACAAGGAGATGGTCCGTGGCTGACAACGTAGAGAGTCAGAAAGCGGTGGCTAAACCGGCCTCTCACGCTAAAAATGATTTTGAAAAGGACAAGTTCATTCTTAAGCAACTTGTCACCAAAGATTTTAAGATTAAATATCGTCGCAGTGTTCTGGGTGTGGCATGGTCCGTGCTTAACCCGCTGCTGATGATGATTGTTATGTCGATCGTGTTTTCGACAATCTTCGCGCAAGGTCGCAATGGTTCTATTACGCCCGAAATGTATCCGCTTTACTTGATCGTCGGTAACGTGACGTTCTCTGTCATGTCCGAGTCGACGAACCAAGCGCTTATGTCCATCATTTGGGCTTCCTCTCTGCTTAAGAAGGTTAAGGTGCACCGTTGGGTCTTTCCGGTGCAGAAGGTGCTGTTCTCGCTCGTTAACTTCGCCTTCTCTTTGGTTGCCGTCGCCTTGGTTATGCTTTGGTTCCACGTGCTTCCCACCTGGCATTTAATTCTGCTGCCGGTTTGCTTGCTCCTGCTCATGTGTTTCTGCATGGGCTTGGGCATGATGCTGTCTGCGCTGGCGGTTTTTTTCCGCGATGTTATGCACCTGTGGACCGTTGTTATCACGGCCTGGATGTATCTGACGCCGATTTTCTGGACAACCGACTTCATTAGCCAAATGGCACATTGGATCCAGGTCCTTGTGGTTGTGAATCCCATGTACAACTACCTCCAGTTTATGCGTGATATCTTCCTGTTTAATACCGTGCCTTCTGCGCTTACCTTTGGGCTGTGTGTTGTTTGGGCTATTCTTGCTCTTGCTATTGGTTACGCCGTCTTTCACAAGACCGAGCACAAGTTTATCCTCTACATCTAAGGAGTGCTGCTCATGACTGAATCTGCTATTGATTACAGCAAGCAGCCCCTTGCTGTTGAGGTCAAAGACGTCACCATGATCTTTAACATGGCGTCCGAGTCGCTTACGAACCTCAAAGAGTATTTTATTAAGCTCGCGAAGCATGAGCTGTTCTTTGAGGAATTCCGTGCGCTTAAGCACATTTCATTTGATGTGCATCGTGGCGAGGTCGTTGGCCTTGTTGGTACTAACGGTTCCGGCAAGTCTACGATGCTCAAGATCATCGCTGGCGTTTTGGAGCCCAGCGAAGGCGAGGTTAAGGTTCACGGCAATATTGCGCCGCTGATTGAGCTTGGTGCTGGCTTTGACCCGGAGCTTACGGCTCGTGAGAACATCTATCTGAACGGTGCGCTGCTTGGCTATACCAAGGAGTTTATCGACGCTAGTTTTGACGAGATTATTGAGTTCGCCGAGCTTAAAGACTTCGTTGACATGCCCTTGAAGAACTTCTCGTCGGGTATGGTCGCGCGTATCGCCTTTGCTATCGCTACGATTACCGAGCCCGATATTCTCATCGTCGATGAGACGCTTTCTGTTGGCGATGTCTTTTTCCAGCAGAAATGCGAGCGCCGTATTCAGCACTTTATTGAGAGTGGCGACGTCACGGTCTTGTTCGTTTCTCACTCCATGGAGCAGGTTGAGCGTATTTGCCAGCGTGCTGTGTGGATCGAGAAGGGTGATCTGCGCATGGATGGTCCCGTGGACGAGGTCTGCAAGGCGTACCACGACCAGTTCAAGTAGGTTATAATTTATTGGCCGTGTGAACTTGTACCCGCTTGGACGCCCGGCTTTATGCTCCATTAGCTCAGTTGGATAGAGCAGGGGACTTCTAATCCCAAGGTCGACGGTTCGAATCCGCCATGGAGCACCAGAGAGTTTTTGAAGACCCGGTATAATGCCGGGTCTTTGCTTTTTGGGCATGTGGGCGTGCAGTGCTCCCTCAACAATAAGCCCGGTGTAGCATTGAACTGCGCCCCAAATCTTGGACGCCCTAAATAGCGACTAGGCCGCAAGGGCC
>CAUAAZ010000032.1 GCA_958427145.1 uncultured Collinsella sp. | reverse complement strand
CGGAGGGGCGCCGTGGGCGGGAATCGCGCACTCCATATTTTGTTCACAAATGAATAGATCCCTCAGTCGCGTCACTGAGGTTAAAACTGAAGCATTGGCTTCTGATATTGGCGATGACCAGCTGTTTTACGAGTATTGAGACATCGGTCATCTCTGGAGCGCTACTTTACTCCAAAGGCATCAGCTATTTGTTTCCCATCGGTAAAAGGCGGGTTTTTTTCGCCAAGCGTTCTTATATATAGATAGATACGGGTTCGAACCCATGAAAGGGCGACAAAAAAGACGGCCAACCGAAGTTGACCGTCTCAACAATCTTTGGGTGGGCCGTCAGGGGTTCAGCCTGCTTCGCAGGCGGCCGCTGCGGCGCTTTCGCGCCTTGCGCGCTGCGCTGGCAAACGCTCATGCGTTTCCTCAGCTCCGCGCCCTTTCGGGTTCGAACCCGTGCCGCGGTAACAAAAAAGCGGCCGGCATCCGCCAGTCGCTTTTCTATTCTATGGTGGGCCGTCAGGGGTTCGAACCCTGGACCTTGGGATTAAAAGTCCCCTGCTCTGCCAGCTGAGCTAACGGCCCGCGGGTGGCATTGTACCACGGTCTGGGACTATTCCCAACTCCATTGGCCGTTCTGGAAAATCACAACTTCACGTCCATCAGGCGTAATGCCCGTAATATCGATGTCGTCCGTGCCGATCATAAAATCGACGTGCGTGCTCGAGACGTTAACGCCATGCTCCAGGAGCTCCTCCTTGGACATGTCATACCCACCCTCGATGCATTCGGGGAAACCGACACCTAGCGCGAGATGGCAGCTAGCGTTCTCGTCATAGAGCGTGTCATAGAACAGAACGCCGCTTTCGCGGATCGGAGTGTTCTTGGAAATGAGCGCGACCTCGCCCAGATGAGCGGCACCTTCATCGGTGTCAATAATGCTCGCAAGCGTTGCCTTGCCCACGCGGGCGTCGTAGTCCACCACGCGGCCGCCCTCGAACTTAATCCAAAAATCTTCGACTTTATTGCCGTGGTGGATGAGCGGCATGGCCGAGTACACGATACCGTCGGCGCGCATGCGATCGGGCGAGGTGAAGACTTCCTCGGTGGGAATGTTGGGGAAGAAGGGGTGTCCATCGGGCGTCTTGCCCTTGCCGCCGGCCCACTCGTGACCCTTCGTCATGCCAATCGTCAGATCGGTTCCATTTGCCGCGGTGTAATGCAAGTAGTCGAAACGATTGTCGTTCAGGAAACGCAGGTTCTTTTCGAATGCGGCGTCATGGAGTTCCCAGTCGCTCTCCGGGTCCTGGCCATCGGCGCGCGCGGTGTGCAGAATCGCATTCCACAGTTTATAGATTGCAACCTCATCGGCGTCTCCTGGGAACACCTCGTGCGCCCAAGCCACGACCGGAGCGCCGGCGATGCACCACGGATTGATGTTGTAATCCAGTCCACGGCGGAAAACTTTGCACTGCGTATTCCTCGCCTTTGATGCCGCGGCCGGCTTGGCTGGATCGATGCCCTTGAGGGCCGCAGGATCCGCACCTTCGATAAAGACAAAGCAGGCACCATCCTGGGCCAAGGAATCCAGCTGCATGCGCTTCCACTCGGGTGTCTGCTCAAAATAGCTTTTCTCGACATGCTCATACGTGAGCCTCGTCACGGCATCATCGGCCCAAATGACCGTCACGTGGCCGGCGGCGGCAGCATAGGCCTCCGCGACCACCACGCGCGCAAACGGCGCGCACTCGACCGGAGACTGAACGACGACCTCCTGGCCGGGCTTGACGTTTACGCCCTTGCGGACGACCAGGCGCGCGTAGTTTTTAATCTTGGGCTCCAGGGCCTTCATGCCCTCCAGAGCCTCTTCGACCGTCAGGGCAGCTCGAATCATGTGCCACTCCATCTATCTATAGAACAGTAAAAAGGCGCGCCGCAAAAACGACGCGCCTTATATCTTAGCGATAAGTATGTATGCAAACGCTACTTCTTCTTGGAGTCCTTCTGGTCCTCCTCGGCAGCCGCGCGCTCAATAAGAGCGTTGAGCTTGTTCTCGGACATGCCCTCGGCCTGCGCGCGGTACATGTTGCGCAAGGGACGAATACGAGCGAAGTCGTAGATAAAGTCACCTAGGATGATGACATAGGACAAAACGATGCCGACCATCTGGACAGGGCTGGACACCATGCCAGCGGGAGCGAAGTACAGCGAGGCCCAAATTGCCACGACGAGCACCATGCCAATGGCGAGCACAATCCACCAGATGCGACGGCGCTTGGTGTAGTCCTCGTCCTGCTTGAGGAGGATATTCGACACCGTATAGATGCGGTCCTCCTTGGCGCGCTGCTTGGCCTTGCGGGCGCGCTTCTCCTCTTTAGAGAGGCCCTCGAGGTTCTCGCCCTTCTCGAGCTCTTTGCGGCGTGCCTTAGACGAAGCCGGCACGATGCGAACGGAGCTCGCTGCTTGGCGGGCGGGCTTAGCAGATGCGGCAGACTTGCGCGCAACCCCGGTAACTTCGTGGGATTGCGTGCGCTTGTTCGTGGCGCTACGGGTACTCACTTATGCGTTCTCCTTCATGCTTGTGAACTGGGAGCCGGTGATGATCTGGAAGGCCTCGCGATAGCGCTCGGACGTGCCATCGATGACCTCGGCGGGCAGGTGCGGGGTCTCCCCCGTCATATCCCAGTTGGCCTTGAGCCAATTGCGGACGAATTGCTTGTCGTAGCTAGGCTGGATCTTGCCCTCTTCGTAGCTGGCAGCAGGCCAGAAACGGCTGGAGTCGGGCGTGAGGCACTCGTCGATCAGCGTGACCTTGCCATCAATAACACCAAACTCGAACTTGGTGTCGGCAATGATGATGCCACGGGTCGCGGCGTACTCGGCAGCGGCCTTGTAGATCTTGAGGGAAAGGTCACGAATCTGCGTGGCGATGTCCTCGCCCACGATCTCGCAGCAACGCTCGAACGAGATGTTCTCGTCGTGGTCACCGATCTCGGCCTTCGTGGACGGCGTGAACAACGGCTCGGGAAGCTTGGAAGCCTCGGTCAGGCCCTCAGGCAGCTGGATGCCGCAGACGGTGCCGTTCTCGTCGTAGGTCTTCTTGCCCGAACCGGTCAGATAGCCGCGGACGATGCACTCGATAGGAATCGTCTGGGCCTTCTTAACCAGCATGGCGCGGCCAGCGAGGTAGTCACGATACTCAGCAAACTCCTCGGGGAAATCCGCCGGGTCGATGGAAACGAGATGGTTGGGGACGATGTCGGCAAACTTATCGAACCAGAATGCCGAGATGCGATTGAGCACCTCTCCCTTAAACGGAATCTCGTCGGGAAGAATGAAGTCGAACGCAGAAATGCGGTCGGTGGCGACCATCAGCAGGTTTTCACCGGCATCGTAAATATCACGAACCTTGCCACGGGAATCCGGACGACGCTCCATCGTTGTCACGTGAGTCACTCCTTACCTAAATACGACAGAAATGCGGGTTCTTTCCCGCATGTTTTCGCAATCTCGGAGCGGCAGGGACGCGGCCCCTCCTTCACCGAATAGCGAAAAGCTAGTGCTCCATTGTAGTAGATGCCGCGTCTGCCGTGTGCTCGCGGGGCAGATGAATTGTAAAAGTCGTACCCTTTCCAAGCTCCGACTCCACGGATATGTAGCCATGGTGACGCTCGACAATCTGCTTGGTCACGGCGAGGCCGACGCCCAGGCCGCCAGCTTCGCGGGCGCGGCTGGCATCGGCGCGCCAAAACCGCCCGAAAATGCGCGACAGATCGTCCTTGGCAATACCGATGCCGGTATCAGAAACGGCAATGCTGACGTGCCTGCGGTCACTGAGCACCGACACCACGACCCAACCGCCCTCGGGGGTGTAGCGCATGGCGTTGCTCATGAGGTTGATAACACATTGCGTGATCATGTCGGGATCTGCCTCGACAACGTCATCGTGGCCCTGCGTCTCATCTGCAAAGCGCAAACGCAGGTCACGGTCGGCAAACAGGCGCTCCTGGCCATTCACAATCGATCGCACGAACGGAACCATGTCCACCGGTTCTAGATTGAGCGGAGCCGTGCTGTTTTCCATACGCGATAGGTCGAGCATCTGCTGCACCAGACGAGCCAGGCGACGCGTCTCGGAAGCAACGGTCTCCAAATGCTCATCGTCGGTGGGATACACGCCATCCTGCATGGCCTCGACCGTTGCGAGCATGGCCATAAGCGGCGTGCGAAGCTCGTGTGCAACGTCTGAGGTCAGGCGCTTCTCGTGTTTCATATCCTTCTCGAGCGAAGTGGCCATCTCATCGAAGGTCTCACCCAGCTGATCGATCTCGTCATCACCGCGCAGTCCCGTGCGAGCCGACAGGTCGCCGTCACGGATTTGCTTTGCGGTACTGGTGATGCGATGAATCGGCTTGGTGAGCATGCGCGACACGAGCGATCCGATAACGACCGAAATGCAGATTGCAACAACCGCGGCGAGGGCCATGGCGTTAAAGGTCTTCTCCCTAAACGCAGAGTCCGCCTTGGTGAGCAGAGCGTCGGAGCCGATGGCCCACAGCTTTACCTGTCCGACATGCTCGCCGGAAGACGTTACAATCTCGACGTTAGCAACGCTATCGGAGTCGGTTGGAGCAGACGAGACCGGGCTATGCGATGCCCTCTTGCCGCTCGTGTCGTCGGTCGTAGCCTGGTTTTCGCGTACATCGGCGGTGGCGCTTGCCGAGGGCCAGGAATCGTCATAAACGATCACGCCCTTTTTATTGACGACCTGCATGCCCAGATCGTCGGAAACCAAACTCGACGTTGCGACCGTGCGCAGTTCTCCCGCGGTCCAAGAGCCGTTTTCCTCATATGAGGTCGCCAACTTCTCGGCAGCGGAATTTGCGATTTCGACGATATTGGAGCGTGTGTAATCCGAAAAGACCGTGCCCCACACAACAGAGACAACGCCCACCAGCACCAATACTGTCATGAGCGATGTCAGAGCAAAAGCAAGTGCCATGCGCGAGGGATAGCTCATCGTTGGCCGTGAATCGGAACGAGGCGTGTTCCAACTAGCCTTGGAACCCGCCTCGCTCTCCTGCTTGTGCTTTTGTCCGATTTCAAAGCGCGCAGGTGTCATATGTGATTTCCCTATTTCTCGTCCGACTTATCGGTCTTGGCCGGAGCCTCGAAGCGATAGCCGACACCATGGACGGTGTAGAGCCACTTGGGCTTCTTGGGATCATCGCCCAGCTTGGCGCGAAGATTCTTCACGTGGCTATCGATGGTGCGCTCATAGCCCTCAAAGTCATACCCGAGCACTTTCTCGACCAGCTCCATGCGGTTATACACACGGCCGGGATGGCGGGCAAGCGTGGTGAGCAGCTTGAACTCGGAAGCCGTCAGATCGACTTCCTTGCCCTCGACCAAGATCTTGTGGCCCGAGATATCGATGACCAGATCGCCGAAGTCGAGTACCTCGACGGCGGGCTCGTCGGCCTGATGGGCACGGCGGAACAGAGCGCGAACGCGGGCGACGAGCTCGCGCGGCGAGAACGGCTTAATCAGATAGTCGTCGGCGCCGAGCTCAAGACCGATAATACGGTCCTCGATCTCGCCCTTAGCCGTCAGCATGATGATGGGGACATCCGAGGTATCGCGAATGGTGCGGCAAACGCGCTCGCCGGGAATCTTGGGGAGCATAAGGTCGAGCACGACCAGGTCGAACTGATGCTTCTCGAACTCCTCGATCGCGGACTGGCCGTCGCCGACGCCCACAACCCAGTAGCCTTCGCGCTCGAGATAGGCAGCGACGGCGTCACGGATTGCCTTCTCATCCTCGACCAGCAGAATCTTTTTTGCATCTGAAGCCATAACGCGGCCCCCCTGTCTCAATTAGCTAAGAACAAGCCCATTTTAACGCACCTGAGCCCGCCGGATGCCGCTATGACGCGGCAGCTCGGCGGGCGGTACTCACAATTACAACGCGTTTATTCCCCTGTTGGCGCCTTTTTAACCCCTCTAAGCTTAAAGAGAGAATAGACGTGCAGTGACCGTCTCTGGTATACCCTGGCTGTTGCGCACCGTGGCGTACGTAAGGAATGAGTCCGATTTTCCCGCCGTAGCTGGATAATCGCCATACTCCAAAGCGCGGTCGGGCGACAGCAGCGAGCCATAGGTCTTGGCAGAGGTGTCGATCAGGAAATGCGACGCCTGTACCTTAACAAGGTATTTATTCTTCTTGCCAGCCGCACATGCGAGCGGCTCGCGGGACAGGAAGAGGTACGGCCCTCCCTCATTACCGATATACGTGCCCATATTGCCCAGGCTGCCCACGCCACTATAGGCCGCCTCGATAGAAAACACGAAGGTATCGCCCATATATACGGCCTCGAAAGGCGAGACTGACGAGGGAAGGACTAGCTGGGCACGTTTGGTGTTGTTGCCGTCGGTCAGATCGATTGCCGTTATGCCGTAGTAGACGCCCTCGTCGTTGCGGACACGCGGCGAGATGGTCAAAATGCCGTCGCTCGCGCGCGGGGCCGATGCAAAGCGGCCCGTCGATTTCCAAATTACCTCGGCCTTGGATTCATCAAGCGAGCGACGATAGCAAAACGAATCACTACTCGTTTTATTGCCGCCTGCCGAAGGCATTTTATACCAGATGACTGATGCCCCGAACGCCGTAAACAGCGGCGGATCGTAGTCCTTGCCACCTCGATCGAGCTCAACCACGTCGCCAGAGAGCGAAGCGCCCGACAGATTTTGAGCGTAGAGCTTCCACGATGAATTGGCAAAGTTCATCTCAACCCACGCGAATACGCCGTCGCCGGCACGGACATCGTAGAATGCATATCCCGTGCCCTCGATAGGATCCTCGATTAATGTGGTAAGCGAGCCATCGCCCAGGTTGAGCACACCGAGCGTGTTGGCGTGCAGTGCCGATGCGGGCGCCATCATTGCCGCGGCGTAATCGCCGTCGCAGTAGTACAGCAGCGTACCCAGAGGCAGCGTCCACGACGCCGCCGGCTCAAGATCGATGTCGACTGCCTCGTACTCATCCGTAATCGAGATGATTTTGGAATCATCCTTGATAACCTGCGGCTCGCCGGCGGCATCATCGCTGGTGCCCGTTTTTTTCGAGCATCCGGCAAGCACCGTGGCAGCGCCCGCGGCAGCCCCACCGAGTACAAAGCCGCGACGCGATATTCCGTTCTTGATGTGATCGGCGATACCCATTAGGCGATCTCGGTGCGAGCGGCCTCGATAGCGCGTGTAAGCTGGTCGGCGCAGGAGGTCTTTTTCATACCGCAGGTATTACCGGCGAGAACCTCGATTACGCGATCGGCAGGAGCGCCCTCGACCAGCTTGGAGATAGCCTTGAGATTGCCGTCGCAGCCGCCGGTAAACTCAACGCCCATCACCTTGTTGCCGTCATCGGAAAGATCAAGGTGAATATTGCGAGCACACACGCCCTGAGGCTTGTAATCAAACGAAATCATGCGATCCCCTCTCAGAATGTTATTCGAGACGACTATTATCCCCGTCTTTCCCTAAATGCAACGAGGCGCTTTGCCGGCAACACACATTACCAGCAAAGCGCCCTAAAAAGCTAACGTTATGCCCGAACCTACTCGAAGCTCAGCTGCTCCAGACGATCAAAGACCGTGTCGATACGGGTGAGGAAGTCCCACGGATCAAAGATCTCGTCGAGCTTCTCCTGGCTGACGGTGCAGCGCGGGTCGGCCTCGAGACGTTCCTTAAAGGTGGGGCCGGAGACACAATCCTGTACCTCGTGCCAGGTTGCCATGGCGTTCTCCTGCACAATGGCGTACGCGTCCTCGCGGGTGATGCCCGTGTCGACGAGGGCGAGCAGCACCTTGGAGGAGAAGATGAGGCCGCGGGTCTTATTGAGGTTGGCCATCATGCGGGCAGGGTACAGCTGCAGGCCGTCGATAACGCGAATGAGGCACTGGAACATGTGGTCGAGGGCGATGAAGCTGTCGGCCTGGGCGACGCGCTCGGCAGAGGAGTGCGAAATGTCACGCTCGTGCCACAGGGCGACGTTGTCGAAGGCAACCTGCGCGTTGGCCTTCACGACGCGCGACAGGCCGCAGACCTTCTCCATGGTGATGGGGTTGCGCTTGTGCGGCATGGCGGAGCTGCCCTTTTGACCCTTACGGAACGGTTCCTCGGCCTCGAGTGTATCGGTCTTCTGCAGATTGCGAACCTCGGTAGCGATGCGCTCACAGGTGGCCGCGGTGGTGGCGAGAACGCCGGCGAGGTAGGCGTGATGATCGCGGCTAATAACCTGCGTGGACAGCGGGTCGTGAACCAGGCCCAGGTGCTCGCAGACATATTCCTCGACAAACGGCTCGATGGAGCTGTAGGTGCCGACAGCGCCCGAGATGGCACCAAAGGCAACATTCTTGCGGGCGTCCTCAAGACGATCCAGATCGCGCTTGAGCTCCCAGGCCCAAGAGCCAAACTTCATGCCGAAGGTCATCGGCTCGGCGTGGATGCCATGAGTGCGGCCGGCACAGAGTGTGTTGCGCTCCTCAAAGGCGCGACGCTTGCAAATCTCGCCGAGCTTCTTGACGTCCTCGATGATCAGGTCGCAGGCCTGGGTGAGCTGGTAGCACAGGGCCGTGTCGCCCAGATCCGAGCTGGTCATGCCATAGTGAACCCAGCGGCTGGGCTTGGGGTCGCCCTCGGGAACATCGGCATCGATGTATTCCTTCATGTTGGTCAGGAAGGCAATGACGTCGTGGCGCGTGACTTCCTCGATCTCATCGACCTTCGCCTTCTCAAAGTTGGCATGGTCGCGGATCCACTGGGCCTCGTCTTTGGAAATACCGATCTTGCCGAGCTCCGCCTGGGCCTCGCAGGCCAGAACCTCGATCTCCTGCCAAATGGCGTACTTGTTCTCGAGGGAGAAGATGTGTCCCATCTCCGGGCGGGTATAGCGATCGATCATAGCGGCTCCTTTTTGGTTATTGGCACGTTGGTCGTAACCCAACCATTGTACCGTGCGCAGGTGCAAGTATGGGCAGCAGGCATTAACCTAACATTTTGGAATTGGAGCGGGCAACGGGACGTCTGCGCATTTGCTTCGCAAAACCGCACCGGCTTCAGGCGCCTGTCGGCGCCTTCGCCTGCTCGCTACAAACGCTTCGCGTTTGCTTAACGCTCGCACCCTGGCGGGTTCGAGTCCCGGCGCTTGATAGTAAAAAGCACGGCAACGTAACGCTGCCGTGCTTGTGCTTTTTACTGGAGCGGGCAACGGGACTCGAACCCGCGAGTGTCAGCTTGGGAAGCTGATGCCTTACCACTTGGCGATGCCCGCTTGTGTGTTGGCTAGTATAACGCGGTTATCTTGTTCGATACAAGGGTGGTGATGCTTGTTTTAGCTGTGGAGATTCGTTTGAAAATCACGTCAATTGTGGAGACGAGGACCTTTAACTTCCTGTTCTCCCTATCTTCTACCTGCACTTTTGCTTGATTGTTGTATTTGAGCTCAATTTGTCAGGAATTGGGCAAGCTTTTGGTCAGGCTCCGGTACTTACCCGCATGAACCTCGGGGGTAGCCTCATCCTACGCGTCGCAGCCTCCCCGTGCGGCGCACGAGGGATAAGGAGCAGCCATGTCCAACGCACCCACGCACTCTGTCCACAGCGCAATCGCAACAGGTCCGCTGCTCCTGCTCCTCTTCCTGCTTTTCGGCTGCCTGACACCGGGAGCCGCATTTGCCGTCGATGGCTACGGTCAGCTCGGCTTCCGCACTATTAGCGATGATTGTGGGCCCTTCTTCATCGGCAAGTATGAAGCTCAAGACGCCTCGATTGCCTACTGCATGAACCAGGAGCGCCCCGGCCCCACCAAGCCGGGCGGCCCATGGCTCAACTTTGATCAAGGCTGGGTGTGGCTCGACGACGAGTTCGCGGCAATCGTTTGTCACGGATATCCTACCGCCACGTCGTTTGGCGGTTACCATCTTTCACCCGATCGCGCCCGCGCCGCAACCCAGCTTGCCGTATGGATGCTCAACGGCACTACCCATGTCGACGGTACTTACTCTTACACGACCGCTCAGGGCAAAACCAAGAGTGGGCACTTTACCGCTGACAATGAAGTCGTGGCGGCGGCGCGGTGGCTCCACGACAGCACAAAATCAGGAAACATCAAAGCCGCTCCGCACCGCGCGCGACGCTATCTAGGAGCCGTATCGGGCGGCAGCAAACGTCAGGACATGCTCTATGTACTGCCGGCGGTCTCTGTTTCCTTCCAAAAGCAGTCTGCAAACGCTGCCATTACCAGCGGAAACAATACTTATCAGTTTGACGGGGCAACATTCGATATTTTTGAGAGCGCCAGCGGCGCGCGTGTCGGCACCATCCAGATGGACAGCAACGGTCGGGCGCAAGCAACTCTTCTGCCCAACACTGCATACTACCTAGTTGAAACGAAGGCGCCGGCCGGCTATGTCCCCCGTCGTGATCGCATCGCCTTTACCACGGGGAATGACGGTGGACAGGTCGCCATTGATGAACAGCCCGGCACCATCAACCTGCGTATCGTAAAACTCGATGCCGCGACGAATGCCGGCCCCCAGGTGGGATCTTCACTCGCAGGAGCAGAGTTCACGTGTGTGTCACAATCAACCCCTGGATGGGCGCAAATCCTCACGACCGACGAAAGCGGTCGGGCCACCCTCGCCGATGTCCCCTTAGGAACCTTTACCATCTACGAATCAAAAGCCCCCGAGGGCTACCTGCCATCCAACGACAGCTGGACCTATACCGTTGGAGCCGACCAGCTCGGCGATTCAGGCGTGGTCGAGATCGAATCTCGCATTTCCGATATCCCCATTGCTTTTGACCTTGAGATTTCCAAATTCAAGGATTACGGCAATAGCGACCAATCCGGCCTGGAGCAGCCGGCGGGTGGTGTTGTCTTTGAGGTTGTCAGCAACAGCTCTCAGCAGGTTGTTGGCACACTGACCACAAACATCTATGGCTTTGCCTCCACCAAAGATCAGCCCGAAGCATGGTTCGGCACAGGCAAGCGACCCGCCGGTGTCCACGGAGCCGTCCCATACGACCGTGCCGGCTACACGGTTCGCGAGGTTCCGGAAACCGTCCCCGAGGGTTTTAAACGTGCAGGGGAATGGACCGTCGGGGCCAATCAGATTTCCGACGCCGCCGAGCTTCAATATATCGTGGACAACCACGCGCTGTCGACGCATCTCCAGATTGTAAAACGCGATGCCCAAACAGGCGCTTCTGTTCCCCTAGCCGGATTCACCTTCCAACTCCTCGACAGCAATCACGAACCTGTCTCACAAACTTGCTGGTATCCAGCACATAACGTAATGGACACCTTTACGACTGACGCGACCGGGACCGTCACACTGCCCGAATCGCTCGTGCCGGGCACCTATTATGTACGCGAAACCTCGGCCAAAGAGCCCTATCTTGTCGGCGAAGAGATCGAGGTAAACATACCCGCCGACATGAACCTAACGCCCGTTGCAGTCGCCTCGTATTATGACCACGCCGCGACCGGAAACATCAGGATCGTTAAAACCGATGCCATAGACGGCAGCAGCCTCGCGGGCGCCGTCTTTGAGATCCGTGCCTCGGGTGATATCGTGCGCCCCGACGGTAGCATTGCCGCGCTCGACGGTGAGACTGTCACGACCGTCACGACGGATGAAACTGGAGAAGCACGCGCGGACGACCTCCCGCTGGGATCTGGCACCGCACGCTACGAGGTTGTCGAGACTCAAGCGCCGGCAGGCTTCTTACTCGATCGGACATCCCATATTGTCGACCTTACTTATGCCGACCAGAAAACACCCGTTGTAGAAGCACGGCTTAACGTATCCGACGATTACACCAAGGTTGATATCTCCAAGGTCGATGCAAGCGGCGAGCAGGAAGTGGAAGGCGCACAGCTCACCTTATATGGTCCCGATAAAACCGAAATAGACTCCTGGACCTCATCCGACAAGCCACACCGCGTCGAACATCTTGCACCCGGCACCTACTCGTTGCGCGAAATGATGTCCCCGCGGACCTACGACCTTGCCGAGGAGATAACGTTTGAAATAAAGGATACGGGAGAAGTCCAATCCGTCGCGATGAAGGATGCGCCCATCGAGATCAAGGGACAGGTCGACAAGCGTCAGGAACTTGTCCAACCTATCGAAAAGGGCCTGTTGGCTAACGGCGATGGTAAAAACCGCGCCACGACGCAAACCAATAGTGATGGGCTTTTCTCCTATACCATCGATGCTCGAAACGATTCCGCTACTTGGGTTGATGAGTTTACGATTACCGATGATCTTGAGTGCGCCAAAGACGGCACAGCGAGATTCATCTCAATCGAAACCCCCGTCGCCATCGGCGACCTCAACGGTCTGTGCAACGTATGGTATCGCACGACGCCGTTGGACTCGACAGACGTCGGTGAGCCGGCAAACGCGACACTTGACGATGGGCACGAAAATCCTTGGCTTGAGTCCGACGAAGTAAAAGAGAGCCTTGGTGAGGACTGTCGCCTCGTCGATTACGACGGCTGGCGCCTCTGGAAGGCGGATGTCTCGACCACGGAATCCACCACACTCGAGGCGGAAGAGCTCGACCTTACACCCAATACCGTCGTAACGGGCATTCGAATTGAATACGGTGCGGTAGCCGCCGACTTTACGACTCGAAGCGATGCGGATTCTTGGACCCGCGATGATCTCAAAGATGAGCACGACGACCTTGACGATGCCAAAGCAATCCTTGGCACAGACGCTCGGGGCGCAGTCGTGCACATGCAGGCAACGTCGGCTTATACGCCCCAAACTGCACTCACCAACAGCGCACGCGTCGATCTTTGCCGCAACGGCGGCGGCGATAAACTTGAGTCACATGACGAGGACTGTGTCATTCAACGCTGTACCCTACCGCAGGACCTACCGGCAACAGGAGCAGTTCCCATCGCCGCTTGCATCACCGCGCTCCTGACCTCGGGTGCCGCAGCCCTATGGTTCGCTCGCCTTAGGTCGATCCCAAAGAAGCGCTAGCGCGATGAAAAAGCGGGCGAGCCAGTCCCCTGGCTCACCCGCTTTCAATCATGTAAATCGCCGTATCTACTCTGCAGACGAAGATCCACCATCAACGATTGCTTGCTCGGACTCAGGAATCCCATCGGCACCCGTGCTCTGTTCTTGCTCCACCTCTTCGCTGATTGCGGAGGCGGGGGTCGAGCCCTTTGCGCCCACGATGTAGGCAGCCCCAAATCCTAACGCAATGGCAATCAAGGTCAAAATCACGTAGACAGGCCAATGGCGCTTAATATACGAAAACACGTTGACTCCTTAGAGCTCCGTCTACGAACGGCGGATAACCTCGGTCACGACCTCGGATACCGTAGCAATGTTCGTCGGGTTGACATTGTGGGGCAGGTCGTCCTCGGTACGAGCGCAAGCCAGACGCGTGCCGTCCACGCCGGCGATGGTAAGGGCTCGGCGGCTCGCCTCGAGCGCGGCATAGCCATCGGTCTTGGCATAGGGCATCTCGAGCGCGCCACAATCGACATGGAACGACTTGCAGACCTTGCTGACCAGGTTCATGATGCGGCGATCGCCCTTGAGCAGTTGTTGTTCGCCCTCGACCGTCACAACCGAAAGCCTACCGGCGCCGACGGATTCAAGATTGATAAAGAATACGCCGCGGAGCTTATCGCGATGCGAAGCCAAGAAGGCCTTCATGCCGGCGCCATCACAATCCGAGGCACCCGTTGCCACAAACCAGATATCGTGACCGAGCAGCTCATCATCGCCCATAGAGGCGACAGCCGAGAGCATATCTTCGGAAGAAGCGCCATCGGAAGACGTAGCGCCGCCCTTCCAGCCATCGTTATCGTCCTCGAAGTTATCCCACGAACCGATACCGCGACCGGATTTCTTGGCATCGTAATCGTCTTCGACGCCCAGCCAGTCACTCATGCTGTCCTGCTCGTTTTTCTTTTTACGGCCGAACAGACCACCCAGGCCGCGCTTACGAGACTTGGGTGCCGCCGGGGCGGGAGCCGAAATGGTCTCGATCGGCTGTGCGCCCGACGCAACGGGCATAGGAGGCGCAACGGGTGCCGATGTGGGTTCGGGGCCCTGGGCAGTAGCAAAGGGATCGTTGACCTGTGCGGAGGGGTCGGGAAGGTCGAACAGCGACGTGCGAGACGCAACGTTTGCCTGCTTCATAGACGGCAGCGACGGATCGGGGACCGAAGCCAGCGGAGACGAGGAAGGTGCAGGCGACGGTGCCGACGCCGGATCGGGAACATTCATCTGCGGGCGCGGCGATGCCTGGGAGGAAATCTGGGCCATAAGGGAATCGACCGTTTCGTCCTGGGTGGGAGCGACATTGGCAACCGTGGCACCGGAACCACTCGGGGTCGGCATGGTGAAAATCTGCGTGGAATAAGGCCTCGACTCATCCGTCTCGGGAGTCTCGGAAACCGCAGGCACTTCCTCCTGCTCGACCTCGGTCGAATCATCTTGCTCGGCTGCCGCGTATTGCTCTTCGTCAGAGTTGGCCTCGACGGGCTCGTCCTCGGCGGCATCTTGGATTTCGGCAGCATCAACAGGCTCGTCATCGTCTGCCGCGTCGCCCTGCTCATCGGAAACAGGAAGGGGCTCGGCAATCGCGGTGCCCTGTTTTTCAAACGTTATCGTGGAATCGAACTGCGCGGCATCAAACGACATGGTGCTATCGACGTGCTGCTGAGCCTCGAAAGACGTCGTCGCTTCAACAACATCCGCGGACGCCGGTTGCTGGGACTCAAAGGACGTTGTAGCTTCGGCGGCTTCGACGGGCGCGGACTGCATAGCCTCGTTCTGCTCGAACTCTTGCGCCGCGAGCTCACGTGCCGCCTCGGCTGCCTGCTGCTGAGCGATAGCCTCCTGCTCGGCAGCCTCGCGTGCGGCAGCGCGCTTCTCCTCGAAATCGTCGACAAATTTCTTGCCCTTTGCAAACGCACCCTTAAAGAAGTTGGAAGCGCTGGCGCCAATCGACGAGAACGCGGATGCAATGTCGGCATGCGGCGTTGCCGCGGGAATCTCGGCCGAGAAATCAGTATCGCTCTCGTAAGACACGCGCCTCGGTTGTTCAACGCAATCGTCGTCAGACTCGTCCGCAACGTCTTGCGCCGGTGCGGCGGGAGCCAAAATGTCCAGTCCTGCCGCGGGATCGAACGCGGACACCGCCTCGGGATCGGCAACGGCAGCGGTAACCGCGGCAGACTCATCATCCGCAGCGACAACGGGCGCAGGCGCAGCCACGACGGGGGCAGGCTCGGGCTCAAACGTTGGCTCCTCGCCCTCCTCGTAATCGAGCGTGCAGGACTCGGGAAGCATTCCGAGCGCACGGATGGCATCCGAACCAAAGCGGATGTTGCCGGCGGCGTTGCGATAGAGCTTGGGCTCGGGCTCGGCAGACTCCTCCGCCGGCTCGGCAGCGGGAACCTCGTCATTGAACTCTTCGGCCTGGACAGCCTGATTCTGATCCTCGGGCACGATAGCGCCGATCAGCGTCTCGTCGGCAGACGCACCCTCAAAGCCCTCGATTTGCTCGTCGAAAGCCTCACCCTGTTCGGGCTCGGTCTGAGCGTCGGGAGCAATCGGCTGACCGAATTCGTCCTCGGCGTAGGTAGGCTCTTCATACTCGATGGTGTTGCCGTAGTCGTTTTGCTGCTGGGCCGCGGCATATTCCGCCGCTGCGCGCGCCATTTCCTCGGCACGACGCTTCTGCTCCCCAAAATAGGTATCGAACGGAACATCGTCGGGAAACTCGTTTTCGCCCTGGAAGGGAGCAACGTTGTCCATAACGCCGAGCATAGCGGCGACAGAAGACTTGTTGCACACCGCGCCAGACGTATAGGGAAGAATGTGGCGGTTAGAGATGATGTTTACCGCGTTGGCGAGTGCAACGAGGGAAGCGAGGATCGCGACAATCCACAGCAGAACCTTGAGCGCGCCGGGGAGCGGCAGAATACGCAGGATGGCAACGGCAGCGGGGGCAACCGTGGCAACGGGCAACAGCTTGGCGATGAGCGCACGATACGAAGCATAAGGCTCGCGGGCGAGCAGCTCAGCACGGGGAGAGTCGTAGTGTGCGACAACGACCACCGGGCGGTTACGCGGGGACGCGAGCGGGCCCGAGGCCTTGTGGTAGGCGATGACATTTTGGCTCACGCCCGTCTTGCCCAGGCGCGAAACCACGGGGTGGCCCGTGCGCTCGAGCACGTAAAGAACGGCGCCGACAATGGCCAGCAAGGTGCCGACCAAGCCGATACCGCCGCCGATGCCCATCAGCAGGGCGCCGGCAAACGCAAGAATACCGGTAACGGCAAATGCCAACCTACTGGGCGCCGGGGCATTGAACTCCTGAACCTCGGGGTCAAAGCCGTGGTTGCGGAAGATCTGAGCGATATCTTCGGCAGCCAAGCGCTCTTCTTCGCTGCATGCCGGCGTAATGCCGGTGTTCTGCAGCAGGTGGTTAATATAGTTCTGGGTGTTCGCCATGTGCGCTCCACATCCATAATCCGACAAATAGGCCCAATGCATGCACATTAGAACCGTATATAGTCGAAAGTATACCCCGAGCGAGCGCAAACGACCGAATTCGGCCCATCTTAACGCCCCGAGCGGACAAGGATATAGCCTAATCTCCATATCGGACTAAAATCATGACAGCAAACCACCTTCTCATGCGAGGACTCTATGACGGCAAGCGACACGACCGAGACAATTAAAAAGGGAAATTTGGAGCCCAGTTTCGATAAAACGGCTCAGCGCATCCTCAATCTTTTCTTTGTACTCAATAGCTCCCCCGAACCGCTGACGACCGAGCAGATCGTCTTGGATTCTGACCTGGGATATGGCTCGGGCAACATCGACTCGGATAAGCGCAAGTTTCGGCGCGATCGTGACAAACTGCTCGAGCGTGGCATCTTAATCAAGGAGGTTCGCCCCGCCGGCGCGCAGGAGACCGAGGAAAGCTCGTGGACAATTGACCGCGAGCACACCTTTGCAGCAGGCGGCCTCATCACCGCAGACGACGCCGATATCCTGCTCAACGCCATCGACCAGACACTAGCGGCCGGCTCATCCACTTTTGCCGCACCGCTTGCCGATATTCGATCAAAGATTGCCTACCTCACCGGTAGGACGACGGCGGACGAAGCACCGATCCGCCGCTCTCCCACCGTCGATGCGGTATGGAGCGCCTTTGCCGAGCGATGCGCGCTGCGATTTTTATATCAGAACGGACGCGGCGAGCAGAAAGAACGTACCGTCTGCGTCTACGGCATGTTCGAGCGCGAGGGCGTGGCGTACTTCTGCGGCCTCGACAACGTCACCGACGACATCAGGACATTCCGCTGTGACCGTATCGTTCGCGCTTGGCGTCCTTCGAAGGCCTACGCCATCCCTGCGGACTTCAATCTCAACGACTATCTGTTCTTTGAATTCGATTTTGCCGACCGACCGCCCGTTGCAGCCACGTTCTCGTTCGCCCCTCAGACGCAGATCGATATGATCAACGGCCTCACGCGTGGGCGAGGTGAGCTCACACACACCGATGCAGGATGGACCTGGACCGTTGACGTGCGCGACCTTGAAGCCGCCGCCTCATTTTGCATGGCCCACGCCATGGACGGCATGAGGCCCATCGCCCCCAAATCGCTCAAGCAGGCGTGGAACCACCTCATCGAAAGGACGGTGCACGAGTATGCCCGTGCGTAAACTCACCAGCGAGCAGAGACTCTCGCGCGCCATCGACATCATGGAGGCCCTCTACGCCGCCGGCGAGAGCGGCATGACACGAACCGAGATTTGCAGTCGCTTTGGCATCACGGGGATGTCACTCGACGAGATTCTCGAGATCGTCTCGACGCTCGCGGACCGAGAATCGGGCGCGCGCATCATCTGCGAATGCCGCGGCGAGCGTGTGGTCCTCACCGGCGACGCCGGGCGTGTTCTACCGTTGCGCCTGAGTGCCGCCGAGGGCGCTGTGCTCAACCACGAACTTGAATCGTTGGGGATCGAGCCACAGACGGCAGCCCGGATTCGGCATGCTCTTCTACCCGAAGAGCTCGGCTATAACCAGCGCGTCTTTGACACCGTCAACCACGGGTCGCACTGGCAGCAGCTGAGCTGCGCCATTCAGGACGGCGTTCGCTGCCGCATCTCGTATCGCTCGATGGACGATGCACGGCCACGCGAGCGTCTGGTCGACCCCTTGCGCATTACGGCAAACGGCGACCAAACATACTTGATTGCCTGGGACATCGCAGTCGATGAGCAGCGCACCTATCGCATGGATAAAATCGAGGGACTCACCTTGACGGAAGACTCCGTCGTGTCTCACGCACCGGACGTCGCATCCCTCCACGATTCCCTTGCCCGGACGCAGCGTAGCGCAAAGCTCTTGATGCCATTCGATATGGCGGAACATCTGGACTGGGCCGGCATCACCCTAATCGAGCGCAGCGGGGCAGACATGGCAATGGTAACCGTGCATTACGGCTCCGAGCGTTGGCTACTGAGCCAGGTAATCGCAGCGGGCGGAGCCATCCGCATCTTGGATGACCCCGCCCTGTCAAAGCGTCTGTGCGATATGGCAAAAACCCTCGTTTGTCCGCTTTAGCGCCGCCGCTCGTGGCGTGCACGCCACAGTTGCAGATAGTGCCCGATCTGCGCCGATTCGATGCGCTGGTAGGAGCTCGTGGGCAGCGACGTTAAGAACTTCTTTCCGTAGCCCTTCGTCACCAGGCGCGGGTCGGCCAGAATCAGCACGCCGCAATCGGTCGACGAGCGGATAAGGCGGCCAGCCGCCTGCTTGACCTCGAGCACCGCCTCGGGCAGCGAATAGCGCGCCCAAGCGCGGTCTTCGCGCAGGTTGCGCTCGCACGAGAGCGGGTCCGTGGGGCTCGAGAACGGCAGCTTGGGAATGATGACGCAGCGCAGTGTCTCGCCGCTGGCGTCGAATCCCTCCCAGAAGGCCTTAAGAGCAAAAAGCGACGAGGTCGGCTCGTTGATAAACCGGTCGCGCAGGCGACGAGGAGATGAGTTGCGCTGCTGGCAGTTGAGCTCCAGACCCGCACGGGCCATCTTGGGCTCAACGCGGGCGTACAGGTCTTCCATGTCGCGCCGATTGGTAAACAGTGTGAGCACCGATCCGCCCATGGCAAGATGGGCGTCGACCAGCACGCGCTCGAGCGCCGTAAGATAGCTCTCACGATCGCGCGGATCGGGTATATCGCCCGCAACGACTACAGCCATGTTCGAATCAAAGTCGTAGCTCGAGTCCAAGTGCAGCGATGAGGATGTCGAAGCACCGATGCGATCGAGGCCGACCGCGTGGTTAAAGTGTTCAAAGCTTTTGGACACCGTCATGGTCGCCGAGGCAAAGATAGCCGTGTGAACCTCGGGCAGCCACTCGGTTGCCAAGGCCTCGCCAATGTCGATGCGCTCTGCGGTCATTGACTCTCCGCCGGCACGCAACCTGCGATTGACCTGCAGCGAATACACGTAGTGTTCATCGGTGCCGTCGATGATGAGTTTGAGGTTCTCGGCCAGCTCGTGCAGGCGGCGCGAGATATCGCCCAGGTCGACAACAACCTCGGGCTTGTCGGCGGCGACAGCCTGCACCAGCGCGTCGACGCTCTTGTCAGCTTGTTCCAATGCATCGATGGCAGCGTAGGCCGACGGTAAGAAATCATGCCAGTCGTCAGATTCGCGCAGCTCGGGGCCAATCCATAGATTGGCATTGTCATAACCCCCACGGGCACGGCGGCCGAGCTCGCGAACGCCATCGAACACGTCGGCGATTGCCATGCTCGCGCGCGCAACCGTCGACGTCGCCTTGGCAGTAAGGCCCAGATAGAGCGTAGAGCCCTCGGAGGTTGCCAAATCACGGGAAACCTGGCTTAGCGCGCCGGTGCTCGAGCCACCCAGGCGCTCAAACAGAACGCGTGATTCGTCCGCCGACACCACGCGCGCCCACTGACGGCGCGCCTCGCGCTCGATAGAATGAGCCTCGTCGATTACCCAATGACGAATCGGAGGCATAATCCTGCCCTCGGCCGCGACATTGCGGAACAGCAGGGAATGGTTGGTGACCACCACATCGGCATGCGCCGCACGACGACGAGCGCCGTGGACCAAACATTTATCAGGGAAAAACGGGCAGAGGCGACGAGCACACTCGCGCGAGGCCGTCGTAAAGTCGGGGCGGTTGACGCTGCGCCACCGAATGCCAAGCGAGTCGAGGTCGCCATCGGCTGATTGGCAGACGTACGCCATAATGACCGCGACCGCCGTGAGCGTGTCCGCCGGATCGCGCTTGGTGGTAATCTCGACCTGGCCGCGGCTCATGCGCTCAAGCTTGCGCAGGCACGGATAGTGGTCATACCCCTTGAGAGCGCAAAATGACAGACCACCGTCCAGTTGCTCGGCAAGTTTTGGCAGCTCATGGTACATGAGCTGGTCTGCAAGATTGTTCGATTTGGTCGCAATACCAACCGTGATGTTGTTACGGCGTGCCGCCTCGGCAAAAGGCACCAGATAGGCCATCGATTTGCCGACGCCTGTGCCCGCCTCAATTACACGATGAGTGCCCGTGACCAGCGCATCGCGGACCTCGAGCGCCATCGCGATCTGCTCATCACGCGGCTCGTAAGTGGGATACATGCGATTGACCAGGCCACCTGGCGCATAGTCTGCCTCAATCTCCTCACGACTCGGCATCTTGAGGACCGGCAGTTCGTCGGCGTCCACCCGATCGTCGGCGCGATCGGCCTTGAGAACGTCAGCACGAGCGGCGCTGAGAGAGAAGATAGAACCAGGGTTCTGCCCTGCCAAGAATGAGAAGATAGGGCGATAGGACCAAGGCACATCCGGATGCATGTCGGCTAGGCGCGCCATGAGGCCCTGGGGCAAGTCGGTGAGCGCCACAAGCAACACGCGCCATACGCCACACAGGGCGTCGACGTCGGCATTGGCACGGTGTGATACCGAGTCACAGCCAAACAGATCGGCCATAAAAGACAGCTTGTGCGAGGCCAGGCGCGGAAGCGCGATGCGCGACAGCGCCAGCGAATCGATCCAAATATCGCTCACGTTGACGCCGCCTTTGACCGACTCGATAAACGAGCGGTCGAACGTGGCGTTATGTGCGATCACCGGGCAACCACCGACAAAATCGGCGAGAGCGGCGACGGCCTCAACGGCCGACGGGGCATCTGCCACATCGGCATTTGTAATGCTCGTGAGCTCGGTAATCTCGGCGGGAATCAGCTGCTTGGGATGCACGAAGGTATCGAAACGGCCGACGATCTCGCGGCCCGAAAGACGGGCCGCCGAGATCTCGATCAGCTCGTTGTCCTGCACCGAAAGACCTGTGGTCTCGGTATCGAGGACAATCACATCTTCCTCGATGAGGCCGAAGGACTGCGTTTTGGCGCGTTCGGCAAGCGTGGCATAGGAGTCGATGACAAACTGCGGCGTTCCTGACGAAACCGCGTCCTCGATTAGCATGCAATGCCCGCTCGACGAAGACCCATACGGATCAGGCTGTCACAGATCTGCGGGAACGTCATGTCGTCGGTGTGGCGGATCTCATCCGGATACAGCGACGTATCGGTCATGCCGGGAATGGTATTGGTCTCGAGGATAACGGGGCCGTCCTCGCTCACGATAAAATCGCTGCGCGAGATGCCCAGGCAACCGAGCGCCTTGTGAGCGGCACAGGCAAGCTCCTGGGCACGAGCGTAGTTCTCGGGTGAAATCTGCGCCGGAATGCGATGGATGTCCGTAGGGTCGACATATTTCACGTCCAGATCGTAGAACTCGCAGTCCTCGGGCTTGCGAATCTCGACAATCGGCAGAGCGCGCACGTCGTCCTCGCCGTACACGCCGACGGTGATCTCGGTACCCTCGATGCACTTCTCGACCAGCACTTTGTCGCCGTACTCAAACGCCTTGGCGATTGCCGCGGGCAGCTCGGAGGGCTCATGGACCAGGGAAATGCCATAGCTGGAACCGTTGACGGCCGGCTTCACAAAGCAGCGCTCGCCACAAACCTCGACGATACGATCGATATCGACTTCATCGCCCATCTCGAGCGCGAGGCCGGGGGCAATGGGGATGCCCGCCTTGGCGTACAGGAGCTTAGAGACCTCCTTGTCGGCACCGCAGGCGCTAGCAAGCACGCCCGAGGCCGTGTAGGGGATACCCAGGGTCTCCATGGCGCCCTGCATGGCGCCATCCTCGCCGCCGGCACCGTGCATGGCGATAAACGCCACGTCAAAGCCGCCGGTCGCCATGGTTACCATAAAATCATCGGCAGCCGTGTCGAGCAGCTCCACCGAAGTGTAGCCGGCCTCCTTCAAGGCAACCACGACGTTCTTTCCCGAATTGAGCGAGATCTCGCGCTCGGCGGAATGACCGCCCGCCAAGACCGCTACGTGCATGTTCTCTAGGCTTTTACCCGGCATGGGCAGACTCCTCCTCTATAATTTCTGCAGCTGATACCATATTGTAGCGATACCCTCTACGTTTCCCCAAAATCGAAAGGCTTCCATGAATCCCAGGACTAAATCTCAGGACATTCGCGACTTGAGCCAAAACGATATTCGCGAACTCGTGGCCGAACTTGGCCAGCCCGCCTTCCGCGCGAAGCAGCTCATCGAATGGGTCTTCGAGAAGAACGTTTGTTCGTTTGACGATATGACCAACCTTCCCAAGGCTTTCCGCGAGCAGCTTAAAGAGGCTTTTGCCTTTGACACGCCGACTGAACTAACCAAGCAGGTTTCCAAAGATGGCTCTCGCAAGTATCTGCTCGAGTACCACGACGGCGTTTCCGTCGAGACTGTCGGTATGCCCCGTCGTAACAAGCTTTCCGTCTGCGTTTCCACCCAGGCTGGCTGTGGCATGGGCTGCGCCTTTTGCGCTACCGGTCTCAACGGCCTCAAGCGCTCTCTGACCGCTCAAGAGATCGTCGACCAGGTACTTCATGTATCCAACGACTTTGGCGAGCGCGTCACGAGCGTTGTCTTCATGGGCCAGGGCGAGCCGTTTGCCAACTACGACGAGGTTCTCAAGGCGTTGCGAATCCTCAACGACCCCGATGGCATCGGTATCGGTGCTCGTCACCTCACCGTCTCTACCAGCGGCGTTATTCCCGGTATTCGCAAATTTGCCGACATCCCTGAACAGTTCACGCTTGCCGTTTCCCTGCATTCCGCCATCCAGTCGACACGCAATAAGCTTATGCCCGGTGTTAAGAAGTACACGCTACTTCGCCTTCACGAGGCGCTTCAACTCTACACCGAGAAGACTGGCCGCCGCCCGACCTATGAGTATGCCATGATCGAAGGCGCCAACGATACGAATCCCGAGATGCAGGCGCTCTGCGACTTCTGCGAGGGAACGTTGTGCCACGTTAACCTGATTCAGCTTAACGACATCGAGGGCAGCCCGCTCAAGCCGTCGCCGATTCATAAGGTTGAGGATCTTCAGCGTCGTCTTGAGTCCCGTGGCATCGAAACCACGATTCGTAACTCCCGTGGTAACGATATTGACGCCGCTTGCGGACAGCTGAAGCAGCGCTTCAAAGTTCAGAAGAACGCATAGGGGAGTCGCACCCCAAAACGTTTCATGTGAAACATCGAACGGCCCCGGTTGCAGGATATGCGGCTTATAGGACAAAATGTGTGTCCACGTTGGGGGCATCGGCGCAGGTCGATGC
>CAUAAZ010000031.1 GCA_958427145.1 uncultured Collinsella sp. | reverse complement strand
GGCATCGACCTGCGCCGATGCCCCCAACGTGGACACACATTTTGTCCTATAAGCCCATGCTTAAGCGTTTTACTGTTGATGGCTATAGGAATTTTCCGACTCCGGTTACATTAAATTTTGCAGCTTCTCGTGATTACCAGTTTGCAGAAAATAACGTTAAAAACGGAACCGTGAAAACCGCACTTTTGATCGGCAGAAATGCGTCTGGTAAATCGAATTTCGGTTCAGCTTTATTCGACATTACGCTCGGCTTTCCAAAGGCATTCGATTATTCTGACCAGGATGATCGTCTGTTTTTGAATGCTGATTGCGGGCGAGGTACGGCACAGTTCACCTATGTCTTTGAATTTGACGGTCGCGAAATCAATTACTGCTATGAGAAGACTTCTCCGACTACTTGGCTTCACGAGACCCTATCGATTGATGGGGAACGAATTTTCGATTTCAATAATGCACGCGGCGTTTTCGAAGAGAACCACCTTGAACGAATCGGTGCAGCTGGCTTTAATTTTGAATTCTTCGATGCTTCGTTGAGCCTTCTTTCTTATATAACGAGCAGTCTTCCAACTAATCTTTTAGGTGCCTTGGCTGAATTACGCCGATTTGTCTCGCGCATGAGGCTGATTCGCACGGACAACTTTCGATTAAAAGGGGTTGAAACAAAAAAGTAATCAACAAAATCATACGCGAGAACAAAGTTGCGGAATTTGAATCATTTATTCGCAATTTTGGAGTCGATGAGTCCCTGATCGTTATTAAAGAGTCCGACGGCTCGCCTGTTCTATATTTCAATCATCCCATGCGATGCATCCCGTTTGTCGAGGCGTGTTCTAGCGGTACAAGAACTCTGGTTAAGGTGTTCTCTGAGCTTGAGCTAAACGAGTCTGCCAGCTTTTTGTTTATAGACGAGTTTGACGCTTTTTGCCACTTTGAGATGGCTGAGAGCCTTTTGAAGTTCTTTGCTTCAAAGGCATCGTGTCAGATACTGTGCTCGACCCACAATACCTCGCTTGTTAAGAATGGCGTAATGAGGCCTGACTGCGTTTATCAAATCTCTGCAAAAGGGGGCATTCGAACCTTGGCCGATTCCACCGATCGCGAGTTGAGGCTTGGCAGCAACATTGAGAAGCTCCTCCGTGCCGGAGAGTTCGATTAGTCATGAACAATGCGTCCGTAAAGAACGTCCTGCTCATTGTCGAAGGTGCTAAACGCGAGCCTCAGCTGATGGAGCGCATGTTTGATTCTTTTAGCCTCGCAGATGATCATCAAATTGTTCATGTCGAGATTAATGTTCATGACTTTCTAGACAAACTCTTTCAAGAATACGGTTGCGATTTTGAGGCCGTTGATCTTAGGTCCTTTGTTGCCGAGTTTCTTCCGGATAAAGATGATGCGACAGAGCTTCTCGAATCCAGTTTTACTGACACCTTGCTCATATTTGACTTAGATCCTCAGGACAATCGGCACGATTTTAAGCGGCTTGAGCTAATGCAAGACTATTACTGCGATAGTACTGATATGGGTCAACTATATCTAAGCTATCCATCGGTTGAAGCATATCGTGATTTTGATCCCCTGAAGTATCACTCTCTGGATGACGCCCTTGTTCCTTCAGATGTGATTTTTGGTCAGCGATCTTATAAGGACTGGGTTGCCAGGAGGGGAGATTCGCTTGCGGATATTGGGCGTATTGATGGTTTTACATTTGCTTGCATTATTGCCGTCCATGCCCTGAGGTCGCTATGGTTAACTAATGAACAGGCGACGCAAAATGCAAACGAGTGTATGGCTGACTTAGCTGCGACTGTGGCGGACATCAATCATTTTGAACTTTTGCTCAACGAGATCGATCGTCTGAACAATGATTCATTTTGCGCATGCTGCACCTGTCTATTCTTTATTGCGAATTGGCCTAAGCGACTTAACGACGTTTTGAATAAGGCGATTAAGAGGGGTTTGGGTATTCGTTTGTTCTAAATCTATAACGGCAGCGACAAGGTGATTAAGCTCGAGTGCAAAAAGAAGTACGGCAGCTGGATCTACAAGGAGGACGCGCCACTTACACGCGGTGAGTTTGAGCAGATTCTGGCTGGCGACTACGACTTTTTGCTGAGGAGCCCCTATCCGCTCTGTCGCGAGTTCTACATCGAGTGCATCTGCAACATGATGCGCCCGTGGGCCATCGTGGACTATGAGCGTGAGCCGTGGCTGATGGACGAAGGTACCGTGCGCATTACGTTTGACATAAACATGCACGCGGCGGTGGGAAGCTTTGACGTTTTTGATGCAACGCTGTCCGCATTGCCCGTACTGGAACCCGGCAAACTGGTGATGGAGGTCAAGTTTACCGAGTTTTACCCACAGCTGGTGCGTGATATGGTGCCGCCGAGTGTGGGTTTGGTCAGGTCGACCCTGCCAAGATTGGTCTGTCGATGTTCGTGGCGCTCGCCATGGGCATCCTGATCTACTGTGTGTACAAGCGCTTCTTTATCGGCGTCGTGTACTCGCGCAGTTTTGCCGTGACGCTTTGGGCATGTGCGTGCTCACCTGCATGGTCACGCTCGCGATCTCGACGAACGTGGTCATCTCACTCGGTATGGTCGGTGCTCTGTCTATCGTCCGCTACCGTACGGCGGTTAAGGACCCGCTCGACCTGCTGTATCTGTTTTGGGCAATTACCACGGGCATTACGGCCGGCGCCGGCATGTATGCGCTCGTGGGGCTCACGGCGGTGGTGATCGTGGTGATCATCGTCGGCTTTGCGAGCCACCAGGACAAGGCGCGCGTTTACATGATGGTCATCCACTACACGGGTCAGACCACTG
Organism: uncultured Collinsella sp.; assembly: GCA_958427145.1. Lineage (GTDB taxonomy): Bacteria > Actinomycetota > Coriobacteriia > Coriobacteriales > Coriobacteriaceae > Collinsella. The sequence continues at coordinate 22,704 of CAUAAZ010000031.1, read as the reverse complement.
GCGACGATATCGTGCGTGCATTTGGGCGCACCAAGTTCACCGTCAAGTCTAAGACCATGCGCGGCGACAAGGTCGAGATGGCCGTCGAGGTGTTCTCTGACGGTGTGGATATGCCCTATGCCGACGCCATCCGCGCGCTCGACGGCGTGGAGGACCTGACGCTCATCCAGTACAACGGCGAATATCACGGCTAACTATGTTCCGGCGTTTTAACAAACGCCGGACCGCTCGACGCTGCGCGGGCATCTGCCGGGCGATCTGCCGCTCAAGCCGTCGCTCGCGTACATAAAGTACGCTTCGCTCCTCTTTCGCGGCACCTCGCCACGGCAGCTGCCCGCTCGCTGACGTTTGCTCGACCTGGATGGGCGAGTTGATTCATTGAGCGCGTTCGCGGGTATTATGGTGAAAGCGATTTCAATGACAGGGGTGCTCGTGGTTAAGATGAAAGATGTGGCCGAGCTGGCCGGCGTTTCGAGCGCCGCCGTCTCGCGCTACCTCAACGGTGGATATATCTCGGCGGACAAGGCCGAGCGCATTAAGCAGGCAATCGAGCTGACCGGATACGTGCGATCCAGCCAGGCTCGCGCGCTGCGCACCGGTTCCACCAAGCTCATCGGCGTCATCGTACCTAAGATCAACTCGGAATCCGTGAGCCGCATTACCGCCGGCATTGGTCAGGTGCTCGGTCGCCGTGGCTACCAGATGCTGCTTGCCAACACCGACAACGCGGCCGATCGTGAGCTCGAATACCTCGACTTATTCCAAAACCACCCGGTTGACGGCATTGTTCTGGTGGCAACTATGATCACCGACGAGCACCGTCGCTCGATTGAGTCGTGCCGTGTGCCCATTGTGATGATCGGCCAACATGTCGAGGGCGCGGCGTGCGTCTATCACGACGATTACGAGGCTGCCTTTGAGCTCGGCCGTGCGCTTGCGGGTCGGGTGGATGGCAAGATCGCCTACATCGGAGTTACCGAAGAGGACCGCGCGGCCGGTTATGACCGCCGTCGCGGTTTTGAGGCCGGCTTGCGCGCCGCGGGTAACCCGCTCGATGCCGCCTTGATTCGCCTGGGCTCGTTTACGCTCGACTCGGGCTATCACGCTGCGCGCGAGCTGCTTGCCGATGCCCCCGATGTTTCGTTTATCGCGTGCGCGACCGACACTATGGCTGCCGGCGCCCTGCGCGCTCTTGACGAGGTGCGTGGCATGGGCGAGGGCGTGCGTCGCGTGAGCGGCTTCGGCGACAACGCATTTTTGCGCGCGCTGACGGGCGGCATTCCCACCGTGCATTACGGCTACCTGACCAGCGGCGTCGAGGCGACCAATATGTTGCTCAACGCGCTCGATGGCGAGGAGGGGGAGAGCGGTCTCAAGACGCTCAAGCTCGGCCATCAGCTTATGAATGTCTAGGCCTTGGGCACGTCTGCCTGCCTCTGAGACCCCTGTTTTTGCTTCAAAACTACCTTTCGCCGGCTTTTTCCTACCGTTCACCCTACTATGAAAACGATTACAGTCATATCAAACTGAAAACGATTACAGTGTATGTGTCAAAGATGGCCGGGTGCACATGCGCCCGTTGGAGGAAAGGGAAGTTATGGACTACCGCAAATCAGCCCAAGAGGTGCTCGACAACGTCGGTGGCGCCGACAACGTTGTTTCGGCCGCACACTGCGCCACCCGTCTGCGCCTGGTGATCGCCGATAACGCTAAGGTTGACAAGGAGGCCATCGAGAACGTCGACGGCGCCAAGGGCGTCTTTGAGGCTCAGGGCCAGCTCCAGATTATTTTTGGCACTGGCACCGTCAACAAGGTCTACGAAGAGTTCATCGCGCTCAGCGGCGTCGAGGCTGCCACCAAGGCCGAGGTCAAGGAGGCCGCGGCACAGCAGCAGAACATCTTTATGCGTGCCATTAAGGTGCTCGGCGACGTCTTTGTCCCCATCATCCCCGCCATCGTGGCTTCGGGCCTGCTGCTGGGCATCATGAGCGCCCTCAACTTTATGGCCTCCAACGGCTTTATCGCGCTCGACACCAATAACTTTATCTACAAGATCGCCGACCTGGTCTCGGGAACGTCTTTTGGCATTCTGCAGATCCTGATCGGTTACTCCGCCGCTAAGGCCTTTGGCGCCAACCCGTATCTTGGTGCCGTCGTAGGCGGTGCGTTCATCAACTCCTCGCTGCAGAGCGCCTACACGGTTGCCTCCGAGGGCGTGCAGACCATGGTCACCGTCATTCCCGGCGTCTACAGCTTTGAGTGGGTCGGTTATCAGGGCCACGTTATCCCCATCGTTATCGCCTGCGCCATTCTGGCCTTCCTCGAGAAGCGCCTGCACAAGATCGTTCCCGAGATGTTCGACCTCTTTGTGACCCCGCTCGTCTCGGTGTTCGTGACCGTGCTCGTGACGCTCGTTGCCGTCGGCCCCATCTTTGTCTGGGCCGAGAACGCCATCCTCGGTCTGATCCAGGCCCTGCTGACCCTGCCCTTCGGCATCGGTTCCTTTATCGTCGGCCTGTTCTATGCCCCCACGGTCGTTACCGGTATCCACCAGATGTACACCGCCATCGACCTGGGCCAGCTCGCCCAGTACGGCGTGACCTATTGGCTGCCCATCGCCAGCGCTGCCAATATCGCCCAGGGTGGCGCCGCGCTCGCCGTTGCCTTTAAGACCCGCGATGCCAAGATCAAGGGCCTGGCGCTCCCTTCGGCCCTGTCCGCCTTCATGGGCATTACCGAGCCTGCCATCTTTGGTGTGAACCTGCGCTTCTTTAAGCCCTTCATCGCCGGCTGCATCGGCGGCGGCTGCGGTGCCCTGGTCTGCGCGCTCACCTCGCTTGCTGCTTCCGGCACCGGCGTTACCGGTATCTTCGGTATCCTGCTGTGCCTGGCCCAGCCCGTGCAGTACGCGATCATGTTTGCGGTCGCCGCGCTGGTTTCCTTTGGCGTCTCGTTTGTCCTGTACAAGGACGAGCCCAAGGCTTCCGAGCAGGCCTAAGAGCTTTTGATTGAGGGGTGCCCGCGGGTTGTATGCTCGCGGGCGTTTCCCGTATCTGGTGCCGATCTCTGGCGCCTTGTTACTTTCGATCCGTTAGGACTTTGATATGTCTAATGCACTTGGTCGCGACCTTGCAAAGCTGGTTGCTGCTGTTGACGCTGCCGCCTCTGAGTGCGGTCATGGCGCGTATGGCCAGCACTTCCATATTATGCCGCCGGCGGGTTGGCTCAACGACCCCAACGGTCTTTGCCAGGCAGATGGCGTATTTCACGCGTACTTCCAGTATGCTCCGTTTGATGTGAACGGCGGCGTCAAGATGTGGGGCCATGCCACAAGCCGCGACCTTATGAACTGGGAATATGTTGGCGCCCCATTGCTGCCCGACGAGCCGTTCGATTGCCATGGCGTGTATTCGGGCTCCGCGCTTGCCGAGGACGGTCGCATTCGCGTGCTGTACACGGGCAACGTTAAGCTCTCCGATGCGGACGGCACGTACGACTACGTCAATACCGGCCGCCGCGCCGATACGGTTTATGTCGAGAGCGTTGATGGCCTTGCCGGTCGGGTGTTCAGCCAAAAGCGCGTGGTGCTGGCGTCGGAGGATTATCCTGAGGATCTGACGTGCCACGTGCGTGACCCCAAGGCGTGGCGTGACACGGACGGGCGTTATCACATGGTGCTGGGCGCGCGTCGTCGCGTGGATGGGCCGCATGTCGATAGTCGATTTTGCGCCATGCACGGCGAGGGCGCCGGGCGCGATGTGGGCGAGATCCTGGTGTACGGCTCGGCTGACATGCAGAGTTGGGAGCTCGAGAGCCGCGTGTCTACGCCCGAGCGTTTTGGCTTTATGTGGGAGTGCCCGGGATACCTTGAGCTCGAGGCGGATGGCGGCGTGCCGGCGAAGTGGCTGTCCTTCTCACCCCAGGGTCTTGAGGGCGGTCGTTGGGATCGCGGCAATGTGTACGCAGCGGGCTACATGCCTGTAACGGGCGACATTACGGGTGGCAATGACGCTTGTGAGCTGGGCGATTTCCGCCTGTGGGACGCCGGTTTTGACTTCTATGCTCCTCAGGAGTTTACGTCCGAGGATGGTCGCCACATTTTGATCGGCTGGATGGGCATGCCCGATGAGCCGACCTATGACAACGCGCCCACCGTAGCGTGCGGCTGGCAGCACTGCATGACGGTGCCGCGTGAGCTCACAGCCGGTGTCGACGGCGTGGTGCTGCAGCAGCCGGCGCGCGAGATCGAGCACCATTATGCCTCGGTGCGTGTGGGGGCGGGCTCGTTGGAGGTTGCCGGCGATACCTGCTTTGACGTTGTTGTTGACGGTGTCGACGGCGCGTTTTCCTCGACCGTTGATGGCGAGCTGAAGCTGGCGTTTGTGCCCGCCAATGGCGAGTTGCCCGCGCGCTTTGAGATGCGATTTACCGATGAGGGCCGCGCTTCTGCCGGCTGCGGTCGTACCGTGCGCTGGGAGCCCGTCGATGAGGTGCGCAACGTGCGTATTGTTGGCGATGTCTCGTCGGTCGAGGTGTTCGTGAATGATGGCGCGCTCGTGTTTTCGACGCGCATCTATCCCGAGGCCTATGGCGTGACCGTTGACGCTCCGGGTGCGAGCGTGAACTATCACACACTCAACATCTAGGCGTTTCGTCGCATATCGGCGCTATACTGCAGCCGTTGCCCACGATGCGGGGAACGCCTGCATCGTGGGTTTTTGCTTATGAAGGGACGGTGCTGTGTGGACGTGCAACAGCTAGAAGAGGCCTGGGCTTTGGGGTCCAGTGCGCGTGAGTCGCGTCTTGTTGCGGCCTCGCATGTGCCGGCGGCGCTGTTTCTGTTGGGGATTGTACGTCCCGGCGATCTCCTGGTTGCCTTTGCGGACGACTTTGCCGATGCGTTTGAGCGCGGCTTTGATGCCTGCGACGTTGTGCTGGTGGGCTCACCGTCTGCCGATGCGTTTGCTGCCGTGTCCAAGGGCGTTGATGCTTCGTTTGATGCCGAGGGGCCGCACCTGTGGTGGTTCCTCAACTCTATTGGCGGGTTTGGTCTGCGTGTGCCTGACCTTCGCGCTCTGGGGCGCGCGGCTCGTGAGGCCCACGCGCTGCTGGTTGTGGACAACACCGTGGCGTCGGCTTTTGGCTGCGATCCGCTGCGGCTGGGTGCTGCGCTGTCGCTCGAGGCGCTCGACCGCGTGTGTGCTGGTAAGGCACCGCGCAAGTTGGTCGCCGCTTCGGTCGCGCGCTCGCAGCTCAAGCGCCATCGTGTGGATGCCGCTGCCGAGTGCGCGCATGCGTTGTTTGCAGGCTGCGGTGCTTTGACACTCGACCTTTCTGTCGAGGAGACCGACGTGCTGGAGCGTGGGCTTTCCTCGCTCGATACCCGCATGCAGGAGCATTTCGACCGCGCCCGTGCGCTGGCCGAGTATCTGGCCGCCAACGAGATGGTGCGCAACGTGCGCTATCCTGGGCTGAGCTCGCATCCCGACCATGCGATTGCAACAGGAATCCTCGAGCATGGCTTTGGTCCGGCAGTTGAGTTTGACCTTATCGAGCGTAGTGCGGATGATCTGTTCGTTGCTTTGCCGGGGGAGTTTCGCACATCGCCCGCCGGCGGCGCAACGACGCGCCTTTCGGCTCCACGCGGCAAGCAGGGGAGCACCATCCGTCTCTTCGCCGGCACCGATGACCCCTTGATCGTGGCCGCCACCCTAGACAACGCCCTCCGCAACTAGCTAAATCATCCTCGACTTCATAAGTTGCGGTGAAATAGGGATTGATTTACGGCTTTAACCGCATAAACAGTCCCTATTTCACCGCAACTTATGAGAAGGGGTTGTGTGGCTATAAGGCCCCGTCCCAAATGGGCTACTCTTTGATGCTGGCGATGAGGCCGTTCGCTTTTGTGGCGATGACGTTGTTGATGTCGGCCTGCAGCTTCTCGTAGACTGCTATGGCTCGCTCGCCGGCGGGGGTGAGCGTGGATCCGCGGGCACCGTCGCGCTCGATGAGTTTGCATCCCAGCTGCCCTTCGGCCTCGTTCACAATGCGCCAGGCCTTGGAATACGCCATGCCCATGCTCTTGGCGGCGCGGTTGAGCGAGTGCTCGCGGGCGATACCCTGCAGCAGCAAGACGCAGCCGTGGCCGAAGACGCCCGGCAAATCCTTGTCGCCCGCTTGAATGACCAACTTTGCCGTCGTCTTGTACTCCATGTGCTCCACGTCTCCCCACTAAAGTGTTTGCTGGGCAAACGCAAAGCCTGCGTCAAACCCTCGTGTGCTCTTCTTAAATCATGCATTGTAGCAGTCAAAGTGCGTTAAGATACTTCCCCAGTATTGGGCGCCCAAGGTTGGGCTGGGTCCTACGAGGCCTGCAGCCGACCGGTCGCATGGAAAAAGGAGAAACATGGCTACGTTCTTTCCCGGTGAGTCCCACACGTTTTCGGAGTATCTGCTGGTCCCTGGTTACTCGTCCTCGCAGTGCATCCCCAACAACGTCTCTCTTAAGACGCCGCTAACCCGCTTTAAGCGCGGTGAGAAGCCGGCAATCACCCTGAACATCCCCATGGTTTCCGCCATCATGCAGTCCGTCTCGGGCGTCGACATGGGTGTCGCGCTCGCTACCGAGGGTGGCCTGTCCTTCATCTACGGTTCCCAGAGCGCCGAGTCCGAGGCCGCCATGGTCAAGGCCGTCAAGGATCACAAGGCTGGTTTCGTTCAGTCCGATTCCACGCTGACCCCCGACATGACCATGGAGCAGGTCATCGAGCTCAAGGAGAAGACCGGCCACTCCACCATGCCGGTCACCGACGACGGCACTCCCAAGGGTAAGCTCCTGGGCATCGTCACCAGCCGTGACTATCGCCCCAGCCGCGATGACCACCAGACGAAGGTCTCCGAGTTCATGACCCCGCGTGAGCAGCTCATCGTGGGCGACAAGAACATCAGCCTCAAGGTTGCTAACGACGTCATCTGGGACAATAAGCTCAACGCCCTGCCCATCGTCGACGACAACGATCACCTCATGGGCATCGTCTTCCGCAAGGACTACGATAGCCACAAGACCAACCCCAACGAGCTGCTCGATAACGACAAGCGCTACATGGTCGGCGCCGGTATCAACACCCGCGACTATGCCGAGCGCGTGCCGCTGCTCATCGAGGCCGGTGCCGACGTTCTGTGCATCGACTCCTCCGAGGGCTTCAGCGAGTGGCAGAAGCGCACTATCGAGTGGATCCGCGCCAACTACGGCGAGGACGTCAAGGTTGGTGCCGGTAACGTCGTCGACGCCGAGGGCTTCCGCTTCCTGGCCGACTGCGGTGCCGACTTCATCAAGGTCGGTATCGGCGGCGGTTCCATCTGCATCACCCGTGAGACCAAGGGTATCGGCCGTGGCCAGGCCACCGCGCTGATCGATGTCTGTCGCGCCCGTGACGAGTACTACGAGGAGACCGGCGTCTATGTGCCCGTGTGCTCCGATGGCGGTATCGTCTACGACTACCACATGACGCTCGCCCTGGCCATGGGTGCAGACTTTATGATGCTGGGCCGTTACTTCGCCCGCTTCGACGAGAGCCCGACCGAGCGCGTCAACGTCAACGGCCAGTACATGAAGGAGTACTGGGGCGAGGGTTCTGCGCGTGCCCGCAACTGGCAGCGTTACGACCTGGGCGGCGCCGCGAAGCTCAGCTTCGTCGAGGGCGTCGACTCCTACGTTCCCTACGCCGGTTCCCTCAAGGACGGTGTGGGCGGAACGCTCTACAAGGTCAAGTCCACGATGTGCAACTGCGGTGCCCTCTCGATCCCCGAGCTCCAGGAAAAGGCACGCCTAACGCTGGTCAGCTCCACCTCTATCGTCGAAGGCGGCGCCCACGATGTTGTGGTCAAGGATTCGCAGCAGTCTGTGTCTTATCGATAGGATAAGAGCTGAACATAAAGGTTGAGTATCAACCACGTTATTTAGATAAAGCGAGATGCATGCAAGTCGCAGGCATCTCGCTTGTCGTATTTGCTATCATCATGCGAGTTAACGATGTGGCGGGGCGTTCTTACCTTTGCTCGCTGCAAGTTCCGCACGAGCCGAAGAGCACTTAATGTGCTCTTCGTGCGAGCAGGACTGTCCGCAGCAGCGAGTAAAGGTAAGAACGCCCCGCCCCAACCCAGCTAACAAAGGAGCTGATATGTGCGATTGCACAGATCATAAGGACGAGATTCCTGCCTACGACGCGCAGGCCATTGAGTCCCGGTGGATGAAGGCCTGGGAGGACTCCAACCTCTTTGCCGTCGACACCGACGACAGCAAGCCCAAGAAGTACGTGCTCGAGATGTTCCCGTATCCGTCGGGCGACCTGCACATGGGCCACGCGCGCAACTATACCATCGGCGATGCCATGGCCCGTCAGGCCCGCATGCGCGGCTACGACGTGCTGCACCCCATCGGCTTTGACGCCTTTGGCCTGCCCGCCGAGAACGCCGCCATCAAGCACAACACGCAGGCTGCCGCCTGGACGTATAAGAACATGGACCAGGCGCTCGCCACGATGAAGCGCATGGGCTTCTCCTACGATCTGGATCGCATGGTCAAGACCTGCAGCCCCGACTACTATCGCTGGGGCCAGTGGATCTTTGAGAAGATGTGGGAAAAGGGCCTGGTCTACCGTAAGAAGAACCCGGTCAACTGGTGCCCCACCTGCAAGACCGTTCTGGCCAACGAGCAGGTTACCGAGGGCAAGTGCTGGCGCTGTGGCACCGAGCCCGAGAAGCGCGACCTTGAGCAGTGGTACTACAAGATTACCGAGTACTCTCAGGAGCTGCTCGACGACCTGGAGAAGCTCCCCGGCTGGCCCGAGCGCGTCAAGCAGATGCAGGCCAACTGGATCGGTCGCTCCGAGGGCGCCGAGGTCGACTTTACCCTGTGCGACCAGGATGGCGAGCCCATCGAGGGCGACGAGGGTAAGATCACCGTCTTCACCACGCGCGCCGATACCCTTTTTGGTGTCTCCTTCTTTGTCCTGGCTCCCGAGTACGCCGGCCTGCACGAGCTCGTCGAGGGCACGGAGTACGAGGAGGCCGTCACCAAGATCGTCGAGGACTCCAAGCATATCTCTGCCGTCGAGCGTGCCCAGGGCACCCTCGAGAAGCACGGCGCTTTTACCGGCCGCTACGTGGTGAACCCCGTGAACGGCGAGAAGGTCCCCGTGTGGGTTGCCGATTATGTCGTTGCCGACTACGGTACCGGTGCCGTCATGGCCGTTCCCTGTGGCGACCAGCGCGACTTTGAGTTTGCCCGTAAGTACGACCTGCCGATCGTGCCGATCATCCTGGACGATGACGATCGCGCTGCCGTCGAGGCCAGCGGCGAGACCATCGATACCTTCCATGCCGAGACCGTCGACTGGGATTGCGCCCACGCTGCCGAGGGCACGCTCGTCCAGTCTGGCAAGTACACCGGAATGCGCGGCGGCAAGCACTCCGAGGGCGAGGCTGCGATCGTGGCCGACCTCGAGGCCATGGGCTGCGGTCGTCGCAAGGTCGAGTTCCGTCTGCGCGACTGGCTCATCAGCCGTCAGCGCTATTGGGGCAACCCCATCCCGGCTATCCACTGCGAGCACTGCGGCATCGTGCCCGTGCCCGAGGATCAGCTGCCGGTGACGCTGCCCGAGAACCTGGACCTGGGCGCAGGCGAGACCCTCGCCGAGTGCAAAGAGTTCTATGAGACTACCTGCCCGGTCTGCGGCCGCCCGGCCAAGCGCGAGACCGATACCATGGATACCTTTACCTGCTCCAGCTGGTATTACCTGCGCTATACCGATCCTCACAACACCGAGCTGCCCTTCTCCCGAGAGGCCGCCGACCGTTGGATGCCTGTCGATAACTACATCGGCGGCATCGAGCACGCCATTCTGCACCTGCTCTACAGCCGCTTCTTTACCAAGGCCCTGCGTGACCTGGGCCTGCTGAGCGTGGACGAGCCCTTCACCAACCTGTTGTGCCAGGGCATGGTCAAGGACGAGAACGGCGACACCATGTCCAAGTCCAAGGGCAATGTCGTGCCTCCGAGCTCGGTCATCGAGCCCTACGGCGCCGACACCATGCGTTTGGCGATCCTGTTTATCGCCCCGCCCGAGAAGGACTTCGACTGGGATCCCAAGGCCGTTGAGGGCGCCAACCGCTTCATCAAGCGCGCCTGGCGTATCGTTTGGCAGCTCGTCCAGTCCGGTGACGCCAACGTGGCCTTCGACAAGTCCGCGCTCGACGAGGTCGCGATGAAGCTCTATCGCGAGCGTCACCGCACCATCGCCAAGTGCACCGAGGACTTCGATCGCGGCCAGTTCAACACCGCCATCTCGGCCGTCATGGAGCTCGTCAACGCGGCGAGCGCCTACCTCAATGCCACTGAGGGTACCGCCCGCGACAAGGCGCTGTGCTACGGCGTGGCCAAGGACATCGTGAGCGTCCTTGCCCCCATCTGCCCGTTCTGGGCCGACGAGCTGTGGCACGAGGCGCTCGGCTGCGAGGGCAACGCCTACACCGCCGCCTGGCCCGATTTCGACCTGGCCGAGTCCATCGAGGACACGGTGCAGATCGTCGTCCAGGTGCTCGGTAAGGTCCGCGGTCGTGTCGACGTTGCCCGCGATGCCTCCAATGAGGACATGCAGGCTGCCGCCGAGAAGGCCGTTGCCAAGTGGCTTGAGGGCAAGACGGTCGTCAAGGCCATCTGCGTGCCTGGCAAGCTGGTCAACCTGGTGGTCAAGTAAGCACTGCGCGCTTAACTGACGCATAAAAGATGAGGGGCGATCCGGTTGGGTCGTCCCTCGTTTTTCATGTACCTGCCCTGATGTCTGCGGTCAATTGTCCTATTCTTGTGGAGAAGCTGTGCGCACGCTGACCTGCAGGTTCGTACTGTGCTTGCACGTTTCCGCAGCTATTGGTATAGTTTGTTTGCAAATGAAGTTGTAATTGAAAGAAGTGGGGTTTCGGCCCCGCTTCTTTTTTGTATGGATGGAGGTGCCGCAATGGTCAAGACCAAGACCGAGCAGGCGATCATCGACGCGCTCGAGGCCGTCGCTCCCCAGCACGATATCGACATCGTCGACGTCGAGCTCGTGGGTGCCACCAAGGCCCCCTGCGTGCGCGTGCGTATCGAGGGTGCCGAGGGTCAGAGTCTTTCGCTCAACGACGTCACGGCCAACACCAAGTGGGTCGGCGATGTGATTGAGAAGCTCGACCCCATCTCTTCGAGCTATACGCTCGAGGTGTCGAGCCCGGGTATGGCGCGCCCGCTGCGCCGCCCGTGCGACTTTGCCCGCTTTGTGGGCGAGAACTGTGAGCTCACCTCCACCGCCACCGAGGGCCGTCGCAAGTACGCCGGCAAGATTGCCGCCGCCACCGAGACGAACGTGACCCTCGAGCTCGAGGGCGGCGAGTCCGTCACCCTCGATTTCTCTGATGTTAAAAAGTGCAAGTTGAAGCCCACCTATGACTTCAAGCCCGTGAAGGAAGGAAAGTAAGATGGCAGCATCCGACATGATGTCCGCCCTGATGGAGCTTTGCCAGGAGAAGCACATCGACCAGCTCTACCTGATTGACCGCCTGGAGCAGTCGCTTGCCAAGAGCTATGCCGAGATCCTGCATCTTGAGTGGGGCGCCAAGGTGACCATCGACCGCACCACCGGCAAGATCTACGTCTACCGTCTGGAGCCGATTGACGATTCCATGGACGAGGAGGGCAACTTCACCGAGTTCGAGGAGATTGACGTCACCCCCAAGAACACGAGCCGCATCGCCGCCCAGCACGCCAAGGCCGAGATCAACGCCATCGTGCGCAACTCCGCCCGCGAGCAGATCTACGAGGAGTTCTCCGGCCGCATCGGTGACCTCATCAGCGGTACCGTGCTGCAGTCCACGCCCGACTTTACGATCGTCAAGATCCGCGAGGGCGTCGAGGCCGAGCTGCCACACTTCGATCAGCGTCGTTACGAGAACGAGCGCAACGAGCGTCCGATGGGCGAGCGCTATCTGCATAACCAGCACATCAAGGCCGTGATCATCGACGTTCGCGACCCTAACTCCAACCTGCAGCCGGTTCGCGGCGAGCACAGCCGTCCGCCGATTGTCATCTCCCGTACCCACCCCGAGCTCATGCGTCGTCTGTTTGAGCAGGAGGTGCCCGAGATCTATGAGGGCACCGTCCAGATCAAGTCGATCGCCCGCGAGCCCGGCCAGCGCTCCAAGGTCGCCGTCCACTCGCTCGACGACCGTCTGGATCCCGTGGGCGCCTGCGTCGGCCCCAAGGGCAGCCGTGTTCGCGCTGTCGTGGGCGAGCTCCGCGGCGAGCGCGTCGACGTCATCCTGTGGGATGCCGATCCTGCCGTCTACGTCGCTAACGCCCTGTCGCCCGCTAAGGTCACCCGCGTCCTCATCGACGAGGAGAAGGCCTACGCCGGAGTCATCGTGCCCGACGACCAACTGTCCCTCGCCATCGGCAAGGAGGGCCAGAACGCCCGCCTCGCCGCGCGCCTGACCGGCTGGCACATCGACATCAAGTCCGAGACCCTTGCCGCCGACATCCTCAAGAACGTTCCCGTTCACGAGGAGCCCGCCGCCGACCTGATCGGTGACGAGGAGGACGAGGACGTCCGCCGCTGCGAGTATGTGTCCGAGGACGGCATCCAGTGCCGCAACCAGGCTCGTCCCGGCTCCCGTTTCTGCGGTGTCCACGACACCGACGCCTTCGATGATGCGGAGGACCTGATCTAGCGCGCGGTCGCGCCGGGCGGGTCCCGGCGCGTCTCCCACGCTCGTTCAGTCTCTAGGCACCCAAGGTGCCAGAAAGGGTAGGTGAAGTCATATGGCAAAAGTCCGTGTGTCCACCCTGGCCAAAGAGTTCGGCATGACCTCCAAGGAACTGATGGGTCATCTCGCCGAAATGAAGATTCCCGCTAAGTCCGCTTCCTCCACCTTGGAGGACGCCTATGTCGCCATGGTCCGCAAGCAGCTCGCCTCGGTGATCGAGGCCCGCGCTCAGGAAGTCGAGGCCGCCAAGCAGTCCGAGGAGCAGGCGGCTGCCGCCGAGGAGGCCGCACGCGCCGCCGAGGCCGAGCGCGAGCGCATCGCCGCCGAGAAGGCCCGCGAGGAGGAGCGCCGCCAGTTTGCCGCAGCCCAGGCTGCCGAGGAGGCTGCCCGCGCCGAGGCCGAGGCCAAGAAGAAGGCCGAACAGGAGCGCCTTGCCCGCGAGAAGGAGGAGGCTGCCCGCGAGGCCCAGCGCCGCGCCGTTCCCGCTTCCGACTCCGGTTCGCGCTTCCGTTCGCTGCTCGACCAGATCGCCGCACAGGAGACCGTGCTCAAGGAGAAGAAGGACGCCGAGGACAAGGCCAAGGCCGAGCGCGCCGCAGAGCGCGGTAACCGTCGTGGCGGCAACAATGACCGCCGCGGTGGCCGTCGTAACGATCGCAACGCTTCCGACAACAACTCCGAGCGCAACGCCTCCGAGAGCCGTCCGCACAGCCATCGCACCAACGCCAGCAACAACGTCGCTGCCGGCATGGACTTCCCCAACCCCGATAAGCAGGGCAAGGGCAAGAAGCGCAAGGGCGGTCACAACAACGAAGAGGACCACTACAGCCGTATGGCTCGCGAGGCCGAGGAGTACAGCCGCGAGAAGGTGCTCGAGGAGGCTCGTGCTGCCGTCGAGGAGGCCTCTCGCGAGTCCACCGGTCGCCGCAAGAAGCGCAAGGAGAAGCGCGAGCGCGAGGCTGCCAAGGCGCAGGAGGAGCGCAAGATAGAGGAGGCGCTGGCCCAGGGCGTGAACCCCGAGGACCTCGATGCCATCAAGGTCTCCCAGGGCGTTACCGTCCAGGAGCTTGCCGAGGCGCTCGACGTTCCGGCCAACGACATCATCAAGCGCCTGTTCCTGCTTGGTACGCCGCTCACCATGACGCAGTCCATGTCCGACGACCTCGTCGAGCTCGTTGCCGACGACCTGGGCCGTCAGATCAAGATCATCACCCCCGAGGAGGAGAACACCTTCTCGTTCTACGACGATCCCGCCGACCTTAAGCCCCGCGCCCCGGTCGTCACCGTCATGGGCCACGTCGACCACGGCAAGACGTCGCTGCTCGACGCCATCCGTCACACCGGCGTTGCTGCCGGCGAGGCGGGCGGCATTACGCAGGCCATCGGCGCTTCGCAGGTCATGATCAACGACCGCAAGATCACCTTTATCGATACCCCGGGTCACGCCACCTTTACGGCTATGCGTGCCCGTGGCGCCAAGGTGACCGACATCGTCATTCTGATCGTGGCCGCCGACGACGGCGTCATGCCTCAGACCGTCGAGTCGATCAACCACGCCAAGGCCGCCGGCGTACCCATCGTCGTCGCCGTCAACAAGATCGATAAGCCGGGTGCCAACCCCGACCGTGTGCGTCAGGAGCTTACCGAGTACGGAGTCATCCCCGAGGAGTGGGGCGGACAGAACATGTTCGTCAACATCTCGGCTAAGCAGAAGATCGGTATCGACGAACTTCTGGAGACCGTGCTGCTCCAGGCCGACGTGCTCGAGCTCAAGGCCAACCCGGACACCTTTGCCTCCGGCAACGTCCTCGAGGCCAAGCTCGACAAGGGCCGCGGCTCGGTCGCTACCGTGCTCGTGACCCGCGGTACCTTGCACGTGGGCGATACGCTGGTCGCCGGCCTTACCTACGGCCGCGTCCGTGCTATGCTCGACCCCAAGGGTCGCGCCGTCACCGAGGCCGGTCCCTCCGACGCCGTCGAGATTTTGGGCCTGCAGTCCGTGCCCAACGCCGGCGACGAGTTCCGCGTGTTCGAGGACGAGCGCGAGGCTCGCGCCCTGGCCGACGAGCGTTCGCTGAAGGCCCGTATCGAGGAGCAGAGCCGCGTCAAGCACGTCACGCTCGAGAACCTCTTCGAGACCATCGCCGACGCCGAGGTCAAGGAGCTCAACCTGATCATCAAGGCCGATGTCCAAGGTTCTATCGAGGCCCTTCAGGACTCGCTCGACAAGATGGATCAGTCCGAGGTTCGCATCAACACGATCCACTCCGCCGTTGGCGCCATCAACGAGACCGACGTCGTCCTGGCCGACGCTTCCAACGCCATCATCATCGGATTTGGCGTCCGTCCCGACGGTAAGGCCCGCTCCGCCGCCGAGCGCGAGGGCGTCGAGATCCGTTGCTACGACGTCATCTACAAGTGCCTCGAGGAGCTCGACGCCGCCCGTATCGGCATGCTCAAGCCCACCGAGGTCGAGGTCGCCACGGGTACCGCGACCGTCCTGGACACCTTCAAGGTGCCCAAAGTCGGTATCGCCGCCGGTGTCCGCGTCGAGGAGGGCGAGATCGCCGCGACCGATTCCGTGCGCCTGGTGCGCGACGGTATCGTGGTCTTCAACGGCAAGATCGCCTCGATGCGCCACTACAAGGACGAGGCCAAGAGCCTCAAGAGCGGTTCCGAGGGCGGCATTGGCCTGGAGAACTTCCAGGACATCAAGCCCGGCGACCAGATCGAGGGTTACCGCATCGACCAAGTTGCCCGTACCGAGTAGGGGGTAGCTCTATGAAGCAAACGCAGGCAACCCGCCGTCTGGGTGAGCAGCTTCGCGAGAAGCTCGGTTATATCCTGCTCTTTGAGGTTTCCGATCCGCGTCTCGACCTGGTTACCCTGACTGCGGTCGAGGTCGCGGTGGACCGTTCGTTCGCGCGCGTGTACGTGTCGTGCGATGCGAGCCGCTACGATGAGGTCATGGAGGCGCTCGCAAGCGCCAAGGGCCGCATTCGCAGCCTGTTGGCTCGCTCGCTCGATTGGCGTGTCACGCCCGAGCTCGATTTTCGCATCGATCGCTCAACCGATGAAGCCGAGCGCATCACGCGTGCGCTGGAAAACGTTCCCGCCACGCTTGCGATCGAAAAGGACGAGGACGGCTATCCGATAGCGGATGTCGCCCAGGAGGCAGCTTTAGATGACTAATTCCGCCGACCTCGCCTCGTGCGAGTCTGCAGATATTAAACGACGCATCCTCGAGCTTATCGAGGGTGCGTCCTCCATTGCGATCTCGGGTCACACCTCTCCCGACGGCGATGCCCTGGGCTCCGTATTGGGTCTGGGCCTTTCGCTCATGAAGGTGTTCCCCAACAAGGACATTGCCCTGCTGCTGGCAGACGATGACCCGGTTCCGCGCATCTACCGCTTTATGGAGGGTGCCGATCGTCTGGTGCCGGCATCTACGTACACCGGCAATCCGGACCTGTTCATCTCGGTGGACGTGCCGGTCGTCGAGCGCCTGAATAACTCCGCCGAGGTGCTTCGCCGCTCAACGCATGTGGTGTGCTT
The DNA here is from genome assembly GCA_958427145.1 of uncultured Collinsella sp. Classification (GTDB taxonomy): domain Bacteria; phylum Actinomycetota; class Coriobacteriia; order Coriobacteriales; family Coriobacteriaceae; genus Collinsella. The sequence continues at coordinate 6,354 of CAUAAZ010000031.1, read as the reverse complement.
CGATCACCATCCGGCGCGCGAGGAGTTTGCCGAGCTCAGCCTGAGGCGCGTTGAAGCTGCAGCCTGCGCTATGATCATCGACCGCTTCTTGGACAATTGCGGCATTGTCGCACGTGATGGCGTTGCGACCTGCCTGCTGTGTGGCTTGGTTACCGATACCGGCCGTTTCCAGTACCAGAATGCCGATGCTGCCGCCTTCCATGCGGCCTCGCGTCTTGTTGCCCACGGTGCCGATCCGGCGCGTGTGGCTCTCGAGGTATATCAGAGCATGCGCGTTGAGTTTTTGCACCTCAAGTCCATCGTTATGGGCCGCATTAAGACGGTCGCGCGTGGGCGCGTGGCGTATAGCTATGCCTACCAGAGCGACCTTGAGGCCTGCGGCGTCACCTCGGACGAGTGCGACGGCCTGGTCGATGTGGTGCGTTCGGTGATGGGCGTCGAGGTCTGCATGTTCTTAAAGGGCATTGAGGGCGATACCAAGGTGCGTGGCAACCTGCGCTCCAAGGGCGACCTCGATGTGTCCGAGATTGCTGCCAACTTTGGCGGTGGCGGGCATCATGCCGCCGCCGGCTTTTCCAACAACGGAACAATTCGCGAGACGCTCGCCGTGGCACTTCCCATGCTGGCCGAGCTGGTGGGGGAGGATCCCGCTTCGGTGACCGTCGAGCTCTAACTTATTGGATGGTACATGGCTCGTCGAACGCCTTCTCAATTGAATATGCTGCTCGCCGTCGATAAGCCGGTGGGTTGCACGTCCCATGACGTGGTCTCGCAATGCCGACGCGCTCTCCATGAGCGGCGCGTCGGCCATGCCGGTACGCTCGACCCCATGGCATCGGGTGTCATGGTTGTGGGCGTGGGTCAGGCCACCCGTTTGCTGGGTATGCTCACGCTCGATACCAAAAGCTACGTCGCCGACATCTCGTTTGGCGCCGAGACTAATACCGATGACGCGGAGGGCGAGGCCGTCCGCACGGTGGCTGTTGCCAACGAGCTCCGCGATCCTGCCTATGCCCATGAGCGCTTGGCCGCCATGCTGGGTCCGCAGATGCAGGTGCCGCCGGCGTTTTCGGCTATCTCGGTCAATGGCGTTCGCGCCTACAAGTCTGCTCGCGCGGGTAATGCGGTGGACCTACCTCCGCGCCCCGTCGAGGTCTATGCCGCTGACCTGATCGCCGTGGGTGGCGAAGGTGATACATGTGTGTGGACCGTGGCGTTCTCGGTGAGCAAGGGCACCTACATTCGTGCGCTCGCTCGCGACCTGGGCCGTGCTTGTGATAGCGCCGCGCATATTTCCGCGCTTCGTCGCACCGCATCCGGTGTTGTTTCCATTGGCGCCTGTCATGCGGTGGAGGAGCTTTCTCCCGAGTCCGCCGCTGGCTTTGCCCTGGATCCCATTGCGGCCTTGGGCGCCACGCGTGTTGACTTGCCGGGCAATCTTGCCGACGACCTGCTCTGCGGCCGACGCATTCCCGTTGAGCGTGCGCTTGCCGATTTCGATGCCTCGAAGGCGCCGTTTGCGCTGGTGCTCGATGGGGGACTCAAGGCGCTCGCCCGCATTGAGGGTGGCCGCTTTGTCATGGAGCACGTGTTTCCGCAGGCAATCGGCGGTGTTCGATGATGTTGTCCGCTCGCGAGCTCGCGCGTGTCTTTTTCGCGGGCGAGTCGGACGAGGCTCGCATCGTTACTGCCGATGCGTTTGATGAGTGCGAGCACTTGGGTGCCGCATCGATCGCCATTGGCGTGTTCGATGGTGTGCACCGTGGACACCAGGAGCTCATCGAAGCGCTTGTCCGTGATGCCCGCGCCCATGGCTGCAAGGCGGTCGTGGTCACCTTCGATCCGGACCCGGACGTCGTGGTGAGCCCTTTGCCCGCTCAAAAATTGATGACGACGGTCGACCGTCTGCATGCCCTGGCTCAGACCGGGGTCGATGCGGTGGTGGCCGTTCCCTTTACGCCTGAGGTTGCGGCGCTTGACCATGTTGATTTTCTCTCGCTGGTGTCGCGTCTGGTCGACATTCGATCGATTCGCGTTGGTAGCGACTTTAGGCTGGGTCGCGGCGGTGCATCTGGTGTTGCCGAGATGCGCACCTGGGGTGCCGAGCGCGGCGTTGACGTGTATGCTCACGACCTGCTTTGTGAGGGCGGTGAGGCCATTTGTGCCACCCGCATTCGTCATGAGCTGGGACAGGGCCATGTGGAGCTTGCTGCTGAGTTGCTCGGCCGTCCGTATATGGTGCGTGGCGGTGTTATTCGTGGCCGTCACGAGGGTTCTGGCATGGGCTTTCCCACGGCAAACTTGCAGGTTCCCGACGGCATTCAGGTGCCAGCCGATGGCGTGTATGAGGGTCTGGTGCTGGTCGATGACACCGCGTGGCCCGCTGCCGTGAACGTCGGCCTGCCGCCAACGTATGCCGACGATGCCGCTTCGGCGCATCTCGAGGCCAACTTAATTGGTTATACGGGCGACCTGTACGGCGCCTCCGTTTCGCTGGCGTTTACGCGCTGGCTGCGTCCCTCGCGTGTGTTCGATTCGCTGGATGAGTTGATTGCGACCGTCGAGGGTAATATCGAAGATATTCGTCACAACTTGGGCGATCAGGGGGTGAGTATCCGTGATTAGCGATGAGGAAAAAGACCAGGTACGCGCTGCGTCCGACCTGGTTGCCATCGTGCAGGAAACGGTCGAGCTCAAGCCCCGCGGCCATGAGTTTTGGGGATGCTGCCCCTTCCATGGCGAAAAGACGCCGTCCTTCCACATTATCCCCGCCACGCAGGTGTGGCATTGCTTTGGCTGCGGTGAGGGTGGCGATGTCTTCACCTATATCATGAAGCGCGAGAACCTGAGCTTTCCCGAGTCAATCCGTTACTTGGCCGATCGCGCGGGTATTGAGCTGCATGACACCGGAGATCGCCGCGAGCGCGGCACCAAGCGTGCCCGCATCTACGATCTGTGCGCCGAGACCGCCCAGTTCTACCACACCATGCTCATGCGCGGTAAGGACGGCCGTCCGCGCGAGTACTTTGCCAGCCGCGGCATGGGCGGCGACGTCTGCCGCCGCTACTGCCTGGGCTTTGCACCGGGCCGTAACGCGCTGGTGTCGCACCTGTCCCAGGCGGGTTTTACCCCGCAGGAGATGATCGACGCCAACGTTGCCGTGAGCCGCGGGCGCGGGCAGCTTGCCGACCGCTTTTACGACCGCGTGATGTTCCCCATCTTTGACGAGCAGGGTCACAACATTGCCTTTGGCGGTCGCATTATGGGCGACGGCCAGCCTAAGTACCTCAACACCGCCGAGACGAGCGTGTTCCATAAAAAGCGAAACCTCTACGGCTTTAATTGGGCCAAGGAGTTTATCGTCGCGCAGGATACCGCCATCGTGGTGGAGGGCTATACCGATTGCATCGCCTGCTGGGAGGCGGGGATTAAAAACGTTGTCGCCACACTGGGCACCGCCCTCACGGAGCATCACGTCAAGACGCTTACTCGCTTTGCTAAGCGCATCGTGTATATGTTTGACGGCGATGCCGCCGGTCAAAAGGCCGCCCGTCGCGCGATTCAGTTTATCGAGCAGGATTCCATGGACCTGCGCTGCGTGGTGCTCCCCGATGGCAACGACCCCATGGAGTTCATCACCGCGCATGGTGGCGAGGCATTGCAGGCGCGTATCGACGCTGCCGAGCCCCTCATGGACTTTGTCTACCGTTCGCTGCAGGAGTCGAGCGACATCACCACGCCGGGCGGTCGCGCCAAGGCGCTGGAAGATGCTCTGACGCTCATCTATCCGCTTCGTGACAGCTATATGATCGATACGTACTTTATCCAGATTGCCGATCTGCTGGGTTTGGATCTGGAGACGGTGCGCGCGAGTTCGGGTCGCGTGTTTCGCGATGTCGCTAAGCGAGAAGATGCGGAACGACGTCGTGAGCAGAACTATGAGCGCCAGCGGGCGCAGGCCGAGCGCTTTGGTAGCGCGGGCGGTCGGGCGTCGGGTTCTCGCGATGCCGGTCGCGGTGCTTGGGCATCGGGCGCGACGCCGCCGGTTTCCGCGCCGGTCGAAGAAGAGCCGTACGACTACGTCCCGCTCGATGCCTACGGTGCCGCGCCCGTGGATGTCGTCGATGACCTGCCGCCGATCGACGTGCCTGATGGTGTGGGCGCTGTTCCCGTGGCTGATGGTTCGGGCGCACCGGCTACGGCGGCGCCGATGGTTCTTACCGATCTTGAGCGCAAGTCCTTGGCAGGGGAGCGCGAGCTGTTGACGATGCTCACGAGCTACCCTGACCTGTTCCGCACGTATGCCGACCGCATCTGCTCCATCGAGTGGGTTGACCCACGTCACGAGTCCATCGCGTGGGCCGTTCTGGCAACGCCGCCGGGAACCGATCCTGCAGCCTGCATGGATGCGGCGCGCTCGGTGTGTCCCGATGCGGCAACGCTTGTGAGTGCCGGGCGCATCTCGGCGACGAGCAAACACCCTACCGAGACGAACATCGTGTTTATGCTCGATACGCTCGAGCTCTACACCATCAAGCGCCGCATGCGTGCCGCACAGGCCAAGCTGCGCCAGGACCGTTCGCTCGATGATGAGGCCCGTCGCGCGCTGACCGTGCAGGCCGCGCAGGATTCGCAACGTCAACGCGAACTGCAAAAGTCGATCGGCGGCGTGGCGGACCCGTTCCGTTTGATCGGCCTGGAGGCCGCGGGCACCGAACAAGCCTAGATGTTGTGGTCAACCAGCGTATTCTCGCCTATATCCAGTCTTCTTTTTGGGTATAGACGTCAATGTGTGTGCTAAAGTATTGAGTCCTGTGGACTATGAAGGGAGAATCTGTGCCAAAAAAGACTGAGAGCACGGGTACTGGGCTGGAATCCTACGTTGCAAAGCTCATGGGCAACGGCTCAAACAGGACTTCGGTATCCGAGGACGAGATTCAGGTCGCCCTGAAGGATATCGATGTTTCTGACGAGCAGCTCACCGCGGTGTATTCCGCGCTGCGCAACAGCGGCATCCAGATTATCTCCGCGAGCGGTAACGACGACGCCCCCATGGGTGTCGACGATGACGATACCGATACCGATACCGATACCGACGATTTCGATGACGACGACGAGCACGATTCCGGCTCGCTCGACGATCACGAGCTCAAGATGGCCCGTCAGGCCGACGCTGAGATGGGTTCTTCCAAGAACAAGAAGAAGCGCACCGTGCGCACGTCCCGTTCACGCTCCCGCGTGCGTGGCATCGATGCCTCCACGGTGATGCTGACCGGCGACCCGGTCCGTATGTACCTCAAGGAGATCGGCAAGGTCGACCTGTTGACCGCCTCCGAAGAGGTCGATCTGGCTATGAAGATCGAGGCCGGTCTCGAGGCTACCGAGAAGCTCGAGGCTGCCGATGCTGGTGAGCTCGAACTCACGCGTGCCGAGATGCGTCGTCTTACGCGCATTGAGAACGTGGGCCTCGAAGCCAAGCAGGCGCTCATCAGCGCAAACCTTCGTCTGGTCGTCTCCATCGCCAAGCGCTATGTCGGTCGCGGCATGTTGTTCCTGGACCTGATTCAGGAGGGCAACCTCGGTCTGATCCGCGCCGTCGAGAAGTTCGACTACCAGAAGGGCTTTAAGTTCTCCACGTACGCCACGTGGTGGATCCGTCAGGCCATTACGCGCGCTATCGCCGACCAGGCCCGTACCATCCGTATTCCCGTGCACATGGTCGAGACTATCAACAAGCTCGTCCGCGTGCAGCGCCAGCTCCTTCAGGACCTTGGTCGCGACCCGACCCCCGAGGAGATCGGTGCCGAGATGGACATGAGCGCCGACCGCGTCCGCGAGATCCAGAAGATCTCGCAGGAGCCCGTGTCGCTCGAGACCCCCATCGGCGAGGAAGAGGATTCTCAGCTGGGCGACTTCATCGAGGACTCCCAGGCTATCGTTCCGCCCGATGCGGCCAGCTTCTCCATGCTGCAGGAGCAGCTCACCCAGGTGCTCGATTCGCTTGCCGATCGTGAGCGCAAGGTTATCGAACTGCGCTTTGGCCTTGTCGACGGACATCCCCGCACGCTCGAGGAAGTCGGTCGTGAGTTTGGCGTCACGCGCGAGCGCATCCGCCAGATCGAGTCCAAGACTCTGGCCAAGCTTCGCCACCCGAGCCGTAGCAGTAAGCTGAAGGACTATATCGAGAGCTAGTCAAGCAAGAGGCGCCCTCAAGCACATCCGCTTGGGGGCGCTTTCATGTAGACATTGGGGACGTTCTTGAATGACTGGTCGTTTAAGAACGTCCCCAATGACTGGGTGGTTGATTTCCGATCTCAGCCGAACACATTGAGCTGATGGCTCGCTCCCGCAGTT
>CAUAAZ010000030.1 GCA_958427145.1 uncultured Collinsella sp. | reverse complement strand
GAACCTCCAGTCCGGACCGCCCCGCGGTCCAACTTTCTGTCCGCACCCCCCTTTGAGGCCGCCGCCGGGCCTAAAACGGGAGATTATCCACTCTCATAGTCATCAAGGCCCGCAAGCTCTTATTCAGCCGCCTCGCGCAGGGCCGACATCGTAGCCGCATATTGCTGCTGCAGTGCATGCATTCCCTCGCGAGCACCGTCAACGGCATCGGCGCCGCGCAGCGCCTCGGTCACCACGACCGCCGGCTCGTACAGATTATCGAATCCCAGGTTCTGGCTCACGCCCTTGAGCGTGTGCGCTGCCATAAACGCACCTTCGGCGTCTCCCGCCGCCATAGCGGCCTCCAGCTTGTCCATGCTCTCGTCATCCAAAAACTTGAGGGCAAAGTGGGAAAGCATCTCCTTGCCCATCAGCCGAGCGCACGCGTCTTCATAATTAGCGCCGATCTTCTCATACGCCTCACGCATGGAAATCATGGATTAAAAACTCCTTTGGTCAAACTAAATCGTAGGAAACGCGACGACATCGGCGGGGCGTGCCAATGTCTCGGCAATTTGGTCTTGCACCTCGAGCAGGCAATCGAGAAGCAGCGGGTTAAAGGTACCGCACTTACCGTCCAGAATCATCTGGATCGCCTCCTCGTGCGGGATAGCGTCCTTGTACACGCGCACGCTCGTCAGCGCATCGTACACGTCGGCCACCGAAACCACCTGTGCGGCAATGGGAATTTCGTCACCCTTAAGGCCATCGGGATAGCCCTTGCCGTCCCAGCGCTCGTGGTGCCAACGCGCAATCTGGTACGCATATTCCATAAGCGCATTACCGACGTGATGGCGGCCCAGCTCAAGCAGCATGTCGGCGCCGATCGTGGTATGCGTCTTCATAATCTCGAACTCCTCGGGCGTAAGGCGTCCGGGCTTGTTGAGAATCGCATCGTCAATCGACATCTTGCCGATATCGTGTAGCGCCGAAGCCAGGGCAATCGTGGAGCGTTCCTCATTGTCGAGGGAGATCGCGCCGCTACGCCGGACCAGACAGCCAAGCAGCAGCTCGGTCAGCTTTTCGATGTTCGTAACGTGCCTGCCGCTCTCGCCGTTGCGAAGCTCCATGACGCCGGCCATGATGTCGATGAGCATGCGACTGTTCTTGACGCGCTCGTTGTACTGCTGGGACAGCAGGTTCGTCAGGCGGCGCTGTTTGGCGTATAGGCGGATGGTGTTGCTTACACGGCGGCGCACGACACGGGAGTCAAACGGGCGGTTGATATAGTCCGAGGCGCCCAGCTCGTACGCGCGCAGAACCACATCGTCGGAATCTTCGCTCGAGATCATGATGACGGGCAGATTGTCACTAACCGATCGGCGCGACAGATCGGCCAGCACCTCAAAGCCGCTTACGCCCGGCATGACAATATCCAGCAGCACGAGCGACAACTCATCGCCATAGCGGTCGACCATGTCGAGCGCCGCACGACCGTGGTCGGCCTCGAGGATGCAATACTCGTCCTTGAGCATCTCGCTGAGAATGGCTCGGTTCATCTCGGAGTCATCGACAATAAGCACCAAAGGCTTTTCGCTTTGGAAGGCCTCGATGGAATCGGCATCGGTCACGACCGTACCGGCTTTTGCCTTAGCACGGCTCAGTAACTGGACAGCGCGGCCAACGCCCTCATCGACCGTCTCGCCATGAATGCGAACGCCACCAACACATGCCGTCAAGCTCACGTACTCATGGCCCGGAATAATCGTGGAATGAACGGCATCGGATACCTGACGCAGGCGACGGGCGAAGTCATCGGAGGGAATATCGGGCATGACGGCCACAAACTTGTCGCAGCCATAGCGCACAAGCTCGTCAGTCGAACGAATACCGCTGCGTATGGCTGTCGCCACAGCACCGAGCGCAAGGTCGCCGGCATGACGGCCACACGTATCGTTGAAGGCCCTAAAATCATCAAGGTCAATCATCGCAACGCCGGCATTCACGCGGGCGCCACGGAGCTTTTCCTCGTAATATCGGCGATTGCGCACGCCCGTCAGCACGTCGGTGTAGACAAGGTCCTCTTCTGTGGCCTCTTGCTCATCAATCGGACGCACCATCAGCAAGACGTGAGGCTCGCCCTCGACCTTTAGAGGGCGCAGACGGGCACGGTACTCAACACCATCGTTGAGCAGTTGCTCCGACACCTCGCCCGAATCTGCCAAGGCCTCAAGACTCGACTGACGCAGACAAGGGCAGCGATCGCCGGCGAGCAAGCAGTTAGGCTCGCTCTTAATCTGGTCGGCCGACAGCAAACGCACCACGGGGTAGGTCTGCGCGACGCGGGCGACCTCGGCGGCAGCCTCCTCGTCGGTTAGATTGGCCTCGTGATTATTGAGCATATGGGGCCCTTTCGATAGTTTCGCATGGTAGCGATGGGTTCCAAATGTTACAAGGGTAACACCTTGCCGATGCAGGTAAGCACGTGAATGCCGTTACATTTTTATGAGTTGGCAGACGGTGCAATTGAAGCCGCAGACGTGAGGTTTTGAGCACATTTGTTAACACTGCCGAAACGTTTGCGGGTGAAGGCTGTTTTGATTTTTACGGCTGCTAGAGCTCCAGGATGCCACGGACAGTCTGAGCAGCCGCTGCCGGGCGATCGCGCAGGCCGTTGTGCGCGCCGGGAACCATTACGAGCGGACAGTCCAAAAGCTCAGCCGCCATCCTCGTGCCCGCCTCGCGGGGCGTGCCAATCGAGAGCTCACCCAGGAGCACGGCGGCCACCGTTTTCGACGCACGAACACTATCCCAATCGGGAATGCAGGTCATAGTAATCCCGTATTCGTTCGCCATGAAACTGCGGCCGTTGCGCAGGGCGTGCTTGGCTTCTGCCTCGGTTAACTTGGGGGCCTCAGGATCCGAATCGCCGATGGCGCCCAGGAAGGCCCGTAATGCCCTGGAGACCTTTCCCGCGGCGATCATCTCGAGCAAAACCGGGGCCGCGCCCAGGCCGGCGCCCTCATCCGTCACGGCGGGTTCATGCAGAATCGCACGCGAGATTATGTCGGGGTTTGCACGGAGAAGCTCCAGGGCCACCAACGTACCGGCACTGTGCGCGAGCACGTTTGCCGGAGCGCCAATATGCTCGATAACGGCCTGCAGGTCGGCGGCTTGGGCGGCGAGGTCGTAGCGTCCGTCTGCAGCGTCGCCACTCTCACCGCAACCGCGGCGGTCGTAGGCAATGACGCGATAGTCACAGGCGAGCTCGCGGGCGATACCGTCAAAAAAGACACCGTCGACGCAGGCGCCGTGCACGCACACCAAGGCGGGTGCATCAGGCGATACATCCGGGCCGGCATATTCGCGACAGGCAATCGTGGTGCCCGCATTCTCGACCGTAAATTCCATGTTGTGCCCCATCGTCTTGCGTTTTGTTAACAGATTAACTGTACCCGACCCGATACCTTTCATGACGCGGCATCGAAGGCAGAGTTAAAAAACGAAACCTGCAAAGCACAAGCCCGGACCATACGTTGGAGCCGATGCTATGCTTAAGGTCAATTGTCTTGAGGAGCTTTTACCTATGTCTACGTTTCTAAATGCCAGCCCCATCTTTGGGCCCGTTCGCAGCCGTCGCCTGGGCCTTTCGCTCGGTGTCAACATGATGCCGGCCAGCGGCAAAATCTGCACGTTCGACTGCATTTACTGCGAAAACGGCCTCAACGCCGAACGTCCCTGCCACGAGCCGTATAACACGGCTGCCGTGGTACTCGACGCACTCGAGGCCAAATTGCGCGAGATGGCAGTCGAAGGTGAGCTGCCCGATGTAATCACGTTTGCCGGCAACGGCGAGCCCACCGCCGCACCGGAGTTTCCGCAGGCCATCGCCGGCGCTGTCGCGCTGCGCGACGAGCTTGCCCCAAACTCCAAGATCGCCGTGCTCTCCAACGGCACGCGCGCCGACCGCCCCGAGGTGCACGACGCGCTCATGATGGTCGACGACAACATCCTCAAGCTCGATACGATCGACCCGGCATTTATCCAGCTGCTCGATCAACCCGTTGGCCCCTACGATGTGGAGCACCAGATTGAGACGTTCGAAAGCTTTGACGGTCACGTTATTATCCAGACGATCTTTTTGACCGGTGAGTATCAGGGCAAGCCCATCGACAACACCGGCGAGGAGTACGTTGCCCCCTGGCTCGCGGCGCTTGAGCGCATTCGTCCACAAGAAGCAACCATTTACACGGTGGCGCGCGAGACACCGATCGCTGGCCTTGCCAAAGCGGCGCCTGAGGTGCTCGACGCCATTGCCGCGCGCGTCCAAGCCCTCGGCATCCCCTGCCAGGTGAGCTACTAGCAAAACCACGCAGCAGCTAGTGCCCGCCATCCCGCCCCATCAGTTGCGGTGATATAGTTCCTATTTGTGCTGTTAAACCGCTTAAATCGGAACTATATCACCGCAACTTTTATGGACGCGTGAGTGGGCTATACTAGCTGCGAATGAAAGGAAGTTAGCCATGTTTGACAATGGACCCGTGCCTGGCCGCAACGACGCTTGCTGGTGCGGCAGCGGCAAAAAATATAAGAAATGTCACAGCGCCTTCGACGAGCGCCTCGAGCGCCTGTGGGAGGAGGGCTGGGAGGTTCTGCCCCGCACGCTCTACAAGACGCCCGCCGATATCGAGGGCATCAAGCGCTCCGCCGCCATCAACGTGGGCGTGCTCGACTACGTAGGCGAGCACATCGCCGCGGGCATGACCACCAACCAGATCGACCAGATGATCTACGACTACACCGTCGAGCACGGTGGCACGCCGGCTGACCTCAACTACGAGGGCTACCCCAAGAGCGTGTGCACCTCGATCAACGACGTGGTCTGTCACGGTATCCCCTGCGATACGGACGTGCTGCACGAAGGTGACATCATCAACGTAGACTGCTCCACGATCTTGGACGGCTACTTTAGCGACTCGAGCCGCATGTTCTGCATCGGCGAGGTCTCTGCCGAGCGCCAGCGCCTAATCGACGTCACCCGCGCCAGCGTGGAGGCGGGCCTGGCGGCCGTCAAGCCATGGCTGCCGCTGTCCGTTATGGCCGAGGCCGTACAAAAGACGGTCGAGGACGCCGGCTTTAGCGTGGTGCGCGAGTACGGCGGACACGGCATCGGCAAGGAGTTCCATGAGGACCCGTTTGTGGGCTTTACCACCGAGGCACCCGATGTGGACACCATCATGGCTCCGGGCATGGTCTTTACCATCGAGCCCATGGTCAACGCCGGAGCGCCCGACATCAAGATCAGCAAGGGCGATGGCTGGTGCGTTCGCACCAAGGACGGTAGCGATTCGGCTCAGTGCGAGGTACAGCTCGTAGTGACCGAGGACGGTTACGAGCTGCTGAGCTGGTAGCCGTGGATGCGCCGGATGCTGACGGGCACGCTCGTCTTGCATCCGGCGTTTTATTTGAGCGTTTTGCCTGATAAAACCTGCCAAAATAAATCTGTCCCTTTTTGGCAGGTCGAGCGGAGAGGACTGCTTGTGAACATCCTGGTTTTGCTGCCCGTCAATGACCGCCATCGCGCAATTCTTGAATCGAGCGCTCCGGGCGAGGACTTTATCTACACGAGCTCCGACGCCGCCACGCGCGAGCAGGTCGCCGATGCCGACGTGATCTTGGGCAACATCGACCCTGACATGCTCACGGCATGCGAACATCTCCAGCTGTTGCAATTGCAGACCGCTGGCTATGACGATTACTTGGCCACCGGCACCGTGCCGGCCGACGCTAAGCTTTCCTGCTCGGTAGGCGCCTACGGTCAGGCCGTAAGCGAGCACATGTTTGCCATGGTGCTGTCTATGATGAAGCGCCTGCCCGGTTATCGCGACTTGCAGCGCGAGCATCGCTGGGAGGATTTGGGCCCGGTCACCTCGCTCAAAAACGCCAACGTGCTGGTGCTGGGCGCGGGCGATATCGGCGGCCACTTCGCCACGCTCTGCCGCAGCATGGGTGCGCACGTCCGCGGCATCAAGCGCCACCCGCTCGTCTACCCCATTGTGTTTGAGGACATGGACGGCATGGATGCCCTGTCTGAGCGCTTGGCCGAAGCCGACGTCGTCGCATCCTTTATGCCGAGCACACCCGAGACCCGCGGCCTGGCAAACGCCGAGTTCTTCGCCGCGATGAAACCGGGCGCCTTCTTTGCCAACGGCGGCCGCGGCGATCTTGTGGTTGCCGACGACTTGGTTGCCGCTCTGGAGTCGGGACGTCTCGCCGGCGCCGCGGTCGACGTCACCGACCCCGAGCCGCTACCCGAGACAAGCCCACTGTGGGATGCGCCTAACATGCTCATCACGCCGCACGTCTCCGGCTGGTTCCACCTAGCCGCCACGCTCAATAACGTGGTCGACATCGCCGCGGAGAATCTGCGTCACCTGCAGGCAGGCGAGACCCTGCGCTGCTGGATCGAGCACTAGGGTTCCGCCGTTCTAACGAACGGCGGACCGGTCGACGCTGTGCGCCGCCCAGAGCGACAATTTGCCATTCAAAAGGCAAGGCATGACCAGAAGGTCTATGCCTTGCCTTTTTCATGCCAACTTGTTCGCTCTGGACATCGCTCGCTGACGTTTGCCCAACCTGCGGTGTCTTAACAATTCTGTCCAGCTGTTGGCATTGCGGCATTTGCCCAGATAAAACCTGCCAAAATGAACCTGTCCCTTTTTGGCAGGTATTAGAGCTCCACGCTTTCGGCGCCGTTGATGGTTAGGTTTCGCTCGTAGAAAGCCGTGAGGGCGCGGATGGCGTACATCACGTCGCGCACGCCGCCGGTCTCGTAGCTCGAGTGCATGGCCAGCTGCGGCAGGCCCACGTCCACGGCATGCATGCTCGCCTGCATATTCGACAGGTTGCCCAGGGTGGAACCGCCGGCCATGTCGCTCTTGTTGGCGAAAGCCTGCGTTGGCACGTCGGCGTCATCGCAGATGGCCTGGAACACCGCGCGGCTAAAGGCATCGGTGCAGTAGTGCTGGTTGGCGGCTTCCTTGATGACGATGCCGCCGTTGAGCACAACCTGATTGCGGGCGTCGCACTTCTCGGCGTGGTTGGGGTGCACGGCATGTGCGTTGTCGCAGCTCACGAGCATCGATGCGGCAAGGGCGCGATGGTACGACTCGTCGTCAAAGCCCAACGATCCGTTAATGCGGCGCAGTGCATCGGCCAAGAACGTCGACATGGCGCCTTGCTTGGTCTCGGAGCCAACCTCCTCGTTATCAAAGCAGCAGAAGACCGAAACATCGTGCGCGTTCTCGGCACCCAAAAATGCCTGCAGCGAGGTGTAGGCGCAGGCCAGGTCGTCAAGCTTGGGCGTCGAGATAAACTCGTCGGCCCAGCCCCAAATGCGCGCATCCTGACGATTGACCAGGAACAGGTCGCGACCCAAAATTTGCTCGGGCTCAACGTCCAGCTCATCGGCAATCAGAGCGTCAAAATCTCCCTGCTTGAGTTCACCGGCGCTGATGAGCGGGCACAGGTCAACGGCTCGGTTGGGAGCAAAGCTCTCGTTAACGCCACGGTTCATATGGATGGCAAGGCTCGGAATAATGGCAACCTCGCGCTCGGTGGCAAGCAGGCGGCTCTCAATACGGTCGCCCTCGCGCACCAGCACGCGGCCCGCGAGCGCCAGCGGACGGTCGAGCCAGGTGTAGTCGATCATGCCGCCGTAGGCCTCGGTGTTCAGGCGCAGCGTCTCGCCCGCGCCGTCGAGCTCGGGCACGGCCTTAACCTTAAACGTCGGCGAGTCGCTGTGCGACGCCGTCAGCTGAAAATGATAGTCACCGGCAACGCCGTCCTCGCCCCACGTCGCGGCCAGGTCCTCGCCCACCTTAAAGGCAACAACGCTCGAGGTGTTGCGCTGCGTGTAATAACGCCCGCCCGGCTCGATATCCCATGCCGCGTTCTCGGGCAGGTAGGTAAAGCCCGCCTCGTCGAGCTCGGCCATAATGGTCGCCGCCGTATGGAACATGCTGGGGCATGCCTCGATAAAGTCGATAAGGTCATTGGCGGCCTCGATATCGTCGGCCGTCACGTGCGCGCGCTCGGGCATTTCCTGATCCGTCATGCTCTCCCCTTTCGCTGGGTTGATGGTCCCCTCCAGCATACCCCGCCACGCCAGCGCCGCACTCTTCATTCCGTGCTTAATTCCGCGTTGCCCACCGGCTTGCGCATTTCTAACATTGCTTACATTTCTATACGCTTGAGCTAACACGTTTTACCCCCGCGTCAACAGTGTGCGGGGGTAAACTTATGCGCATGTTATAACTTGCCCGGAAGGATTCATCATGCTTAGGATCGGTCTTCTTACCAGTGGCGGCGACTGCCAGGCGCTCAACGCCACTATGCGCGGCATCGTCAAAACGCTTATGACAAATAGCGAAGAACCTATCGAGATCTATGGTTTTGAGGACGGCTACCAGGGCCTTATCTACAGCAGATTCCGCGTCATGACGCCCGCCGATTTTAGCGGCATCCTCACCCGCGGCGGCACCATCCTGGGCACGAGCCGTACGCCGTTCAAGCGCCTGGATGTTCCCGAGGCCGATGGCGTCGAGAAGGTGCCCGCAATGGTCCACACCTATCATAAGCTGCAGCTCGACTGCCTGTTTATGCTGGGTGGCAACGGATCCACCAAGACCGCCAACCGCCTGCGCGAAGAGGGCCTCAACGTTATCGCGCTGCCCAAGACCATCGATAACGACACCTGGGGCACCGAGTTGACGTTTGGCTTTACGAGCGCCATCGACGTCGCTACCAAGTGCATCGACGACATCCACACCACCGCGTCGAGTCACGGGCGCGTGTTCGTTATCGAGATCATGGGCCACAAGGTTGGTTGGATCCCGCTGTACGCCGGCGTCGCGGGCGGTGCGGATGTCATCTTGATTCCCGAGATTCCCTACGACATGGATAACGTCATCAAGACCATCGAGCATCGCATGGAGACCGGCAGCCGCTTTACCATCGTGGCCGTCGCCGAGGGCGCTATCTCCAAGGAGGACGCGGCGCTGTCCAAGAAGGAGTACAAGAAGAAGCTCGCCGAGCGCACGAGCCCGTCAATCGTGTACGACATTGCCAAGGAGATCGAGGCCAAGACCGGTCGCGAGACCCGCGTCGCCATCCCCGGCCACACGCAGCGCGGCGGTCAGCCCGACGCCCAGGACCGCATCTTTGCGACCCAGTGCGGCGTCGAGGCAGCGCTCGGCTGCCTGCGTGGCGAGTTTGGCTACATGATTGCCCTGCGTGACGGCAAGATGTGCCACATGCCGCTCGAGGATGTCGCCGGCAAGCTCAAGTTTGTCGACCCCCAGAGCGATCTGGTGCGCGAGGCCAAGGCGCTGGGCATCAGCTTCGGCGACGAATAGCCTCGGCCGAAATCCATCCCATCGGGCCCTCCGACCCCGCCCGACGTATTTCGATTTGGCTCCTCCCTTGACTCCGTCAAAGGTCGCCAATCGAAATCGTCGGGCGGGGTCGGAGGGCCCTGCGTTTACATACTCGCCGAGGCCACTCGTCTTCTTGCTGCGGGTGCTTGGTCTGAAATTAAGTTGCGGTGAAATAGTTCCTGCTTAGCCCGCAAATGGCTGAATCTAGGAACTATTCCACCGCAACTTACGAATGATCGGAGCGGCTACAGCACAAGCGTCGGCGTTCGTTTGATGGTCCACCACGAAAAGGGGCTATCTACTACGTTTAACTCGATGGGGCCAACCATGACCGCCTTTTTCGAAAATCGACAGGCCTTCTACCTGCGGTTTTATTTTTCGTTTTCCCGGCATGGTTGAGGGTATCCAATTAAACGTAGTAGATAGGCCCATTTTGTGGCATACGACCCATTCAAGCCCAATCTCGAAGGCTAAAGAGAGCCTCTCACCCACGCCTGCGGGCGGAAACCAAATAGAATGAAAGGCAAATGGAAAGCCCGTTTGACGAGCGGAGGATATATGCGCGACGTAGCCGAAAGCGACTGGAAGCTGTTTAAGAAAATGCTTCCTCAATGGCAAGAACGTTATATGGAAAAGCTCATCGACCAGTACGTTGAGATGCTGAACGGCGACAGTGAAGCGTCCAGTAGGTTTTGGGCACTAGAAGAGCGCCTCAATAGAGACAAGCTGTCCTCAGGCGTAATTGCAAACGACATTCGCCGCAGCACAATGCACCGCGAGATAGCCAATTTGCTTATCGACAGCGTGATCACCCTTGACGACCTTGACGGTTTTACCGAGGACATTAAGAGCTATGCGCAACACTGGATTGGACAGTAAGAGCACTGAGCGACAAACATCCCCAGCAAAACGGGGCAAACGCCGGGCAACCTAATGGTTGTCCGGCGTTTGGCCAGATAAAAACTGCCAAAATAAACCTGTCCCTTTTTGGCAGGTTACTCGGCGCTCTTGAGGGCGCCGACCATGTCGATCTTGTTGAGGGTACGATTGGTAGCGAGGTTAACGATAAACGTAAAGGCAAAGGCCAGCAACACGGATAGCACGTAGCTCAGTGGCTCGACTTCGACGTCAAAGTACAGCGACGGCATCTGCAGGATGTACGTAAAGCTCTCGGCAAGTAGGCCACCCAGCGGCACGCCCAGCGCAGCGCCGATCGCCGTGAGGATCAACGTCTCCTTGTTGACGTAATGGTGCACCTCGCCACGGCGGAAGCCCAGCACCTTGATGGTCGCCAGCTCGCGTTCGCGCTCGGAGATATTCGTGTTGGACAGCGTAAACACCACCACAAACGATAGGCACGCCGCCATAAACGTCACGAGCACCACGACGGAATTGATAATCGTAAAGTTCGCCTCGTAGTTCTCCCAATGCTCGGCCGTACTCGAAATCGTAAGCCAACCGTCGCTCTTAAGATTCTTGCTAAACGCAATCTGGTCGGCCGACGAGCCCTTAAGCAGCACAAAGACGCCGTTGAGGCGTGCGCTTCGACCGAACGCGCGCTCATAGGTGCCCTGCGTCATGTAAAGCGTGTTGCCCAGATAGTTAAGCGAAATGTCACTGACTTTGACCTTGGCAACATTGAGCGACGAATCCTGGACGTGTGCCGTATCGCCCGGCTGAATCCCCAGCACCAGCTGTGAACTCTTACTCAGATACACGTCTCCGTCACGCAAAGACAGCGGCTCTTTGGACTCGTCCTCGAGGCGCACATAGTCGTCCAGGTCGTTCGTGCGGTCATCGGGCACCACGATCAGCTGCACGGTCTCGCTCTTGCCGCCAAACGTAAAGGTGACGTTGTCGGTCATAATCGGCAGCGTCGAAGTCACGGTCACGTTGGAATCATTGGCCGCGCTGCGCTCATCCAACGCCGCGCACGTCTGCGTAAAGTCATCGGGGTTGGCGACCGCCAGCAAGTCATAACGCGTGATATGCCCGTACTGTTTGGGCGAAAGCGCGACCGACGTATCACGAATGCCCATGCCGCAAATCACAAGCGCCGTACAGCCCGCGATGCCAAAGATGGTCATAAAGGCGCGCTTTTTGTAGCGGAACAGGTTACGTGCTGCCACCTTGTTCAAAAAGCCCATGCGGCGCCAGATAAAGCCGATGCGCTCGAGCAAGATACGCGAGCCGGCGCGCGGGGCCTTGGGGCGCATGAGCGAGGCCGGGGTCTCGGCCATCTCGTGGCGGCAGGCGATAATCGTGGCGCCCACCACGCCCACGGCAAACAGCGCCACCGAAACAATCGAGGACACGATGTCGTACGAAAGCAACATCTGGGGCAGCGAGTACATGTCGTCGAACACCGTAAACAAGAACAGCGGCAGGCCCACAAATCCGATGATGTTGCCGAGCACGCCGCCGATCAGACAAGCCCACAGCGCATAGTCCACGTATTTGGACAGGATGCGTCCGCGCGAATAGCCGAGCGCCTTATACAGGCCGATGAGCGTGCGCTCCTCCTCGACCATACGCGTGGCGGTGGTAAGGCTGATGAGCACGGCGACGATAAAGAAGATGAACGGGAACACCGTGGCGATGGCTTCAATTGACGAGCTATCGCTCTCCACGCTCGAGTAGCTTGCGATATTGCCACGATCCTGGATGTACCAGGTGCATTCGCCCAGGTCAGAGAGCTCGGCGCGGGCATCGGCAAACTGCTGGTCGGCGGCGGCACGGCGCTGATCCAGGTCGGTCTGCGCTTGCACGCGCTCCTCACTGCCCTCTGCCATGCGGTTGATGTTGTCCTGCTCAATCCCAAAGAGCATGGCGGCCTGACGCTCGGCCGCATCCAAGCTTGTCGGCGTGTCGACCGTCAGCTCCTGAGCGCGCGCCTTCTCACGCTCCTCGCGGATCTTCTCTATATTGCCCTTGACCTCATTGATCTTTGCCGCGTAGGCATCCGAATATGAGTTGAGATCCTTGGCTCCCTCGACGACCACGTGGACCGCGGAGTAGGAAGAAGATGTCGCGGCGTCCTCGCTCACATAGAACTTATAGTCCGCCGCCGAGGCGGCACGGAAGGCGTTGACCGTCGAGTCGGAGCTCACATCAGTGGGATCGATAACCTCGGCCGTGATGGTGTAATCGCCATCGGCAAACTGATCCTTGGCGCTTTGGTTCGACGAGCTCGCATCGTTGGCAGCAAAGCTCACCGTATCGCCGAGCTTTTTGCCCGAAGCCTTCAGGAACTTCGAAGTCACCGCGACCTCATCGGCGCTCTCGGGCAAATCGCCGTTCACGAGCACTGGCTGATCGATGTTCTCCTTGGAGAGACTTTGCACGACCACGCGCTCGCGCGTTGTGCCCACGGCAGTGTAGGCGGTCTCGGTGTAGATGCCCTCGGCCGTTTCGACGCCATCGACCTCTTGGATGGCGTCGAGATCATCGTCAGTCAGGCCATAGGTCGACTGCACGTTAATGTCATAGACATTTTGCTGGTCGAAGTAGGCGTCAACCGAATCGCACAGGTCCTCGCAACCCGCCTTAAGGCCGCACATCACGCTCACGCCGAGCGCGGTGATCACGACGATAGACAAGAAGCGTTTGAGGCTGCCGCGAATCGTGCGGTAGACACCGCGGCGAAACACCGTCGGCACCATGTCGTTTGAGCTTTGGGCAGTGCGGTAGGTCGTAAAATCCTGCTCGCGCTCCGTGTTTCGCGCGTCGCGGCGTTGGCTGTTTTGGCGGTCCTGATCCATGGGCGCTACCACTCGATCGTCTCGATCGGCACGGGATTTTGCTGGACCGTCTCGCTCTCCACGCGACCGCTCTTAAAGCGAATCAGGCGATCGGCCATGGGCGCGAGCGCGGAGTTGTGCGTGATGATAATGACCGTAATGCCCTGCTTGCGGCAGGTGTCCTGCAGCAACTGCAAAATCTGCTTACCGGTTTTGTAGTCGAGTGCGCCCGTTGGCTCGTCGCACAGGAGCAGCTTGGGGTTCTTTGCCAGCGCGCGGGCGATGGACACACGCTGCTGCTCGCCGCCCGAAAGCTGCGCCGGAAAGTTGCCCAGGCGCTCGCCCAGGCCAACCTGACGAAGCGTCTGCTCGGCATCGAGCGAATCGGGGCAGATCTGTGCCGCGAGTTCGACGTTCTCAAGCGCCGTCAGGTTGGGAACCAGATTGTAGAACTGAAAGACAAAGCCAACGTCGGCGCGGCGGTATTCCACAAGCTGTGCCTCGTTGGCAGCGCTCACGTCACGCCCATCCACCGTCACGGTGCCGGAGGTCGCCGTATCCATGCCGCCCAGAATGTTGAGCGCCGTGGTCTTGCCGGCACCCGAAGCACCCAGAATGATGGCGAGCTCGCCGCGCTCGACCGTAAAGCTCGCGCCGTCGAGTGCGTGAATGCGGGCGTCGCCCTCGCCGTATGCCTTGATGACGTCTTTGAATTCGATATAAGCCATCGATCGGTTCCCATCTGGTCGGATAACTCTTTAGTATTACCCATTTCGCACCGACCAAAAAGGGACAGGTTCATTTTGGCAGGTTTTAGAGGCGGACGGTGAAGGTGATCTGGTTGCCGTGGCCGCAGACAGAAGCGCTCCCACCATGGGCTTCGGCGATGGCACGCACCACGGATAGGCCCACGCCCGAGCCGCCCGTCTTGGAGCTGCGCGACACGTCCGCACGATAGAAGCGGTCGAACAATCGATCTAGGTCGCCTTCGGGCAGCTCGTCCACGGCGTTCGAAACGACAAGCTCGGCCGAACCTTTGCCTGCACCGCGTGAGACGGCACGCAGACTCAACTCAATTACACTGCCCTCACTCGCATAGCGCGTGGCGTTATCCAGCAGCAACTCAACCACCTGCGCCACCGCTGCAGCGTCGGCATGGGCCCGCACACCGCTCGCGATCGACGTCGACAGACGCTTGCCACGCGAAACCGCCACCGATTCAAACGGCGCCGCAGCCTTGTCCACGGCCTCCGAAAGATCGATCGATGTCATGGTAAAGCCCGCCGAGCCCTCGTCCATACGTGCCAAAAACACCAGACGCTCCGTGAGCGCCGTCAACCGCGCGACCTGCTCGTGAATGCTCTGCGTCCACTCGCTCTCGCCGCTCTCGATTTCCTGCACCTCGTTAGCGGCATCAATCACGGCCAGCGGCGTCTTGATCTCGTGGCTCGCGTCGGTAATGAAGCGCTTCTGTTTGCTATAACTCTCGACCATCGGCCGAATTACAGCACCCGAGGCCACCATCACAATCGCCAATACCGCCAGCCAGCCAATGCAGCTGATGGCCACGCTCGCACTTAAAAACGAATGGAAGCTTGTGAGCTCGCGTGAACAGTCGACGAATACATAGGTTGTCTCGTCGCCCTGAACCGTAACCGTATAGCGGTAGTTACCAGAAAAGCCCGAGGTCAAACCCTTGGAATACAGTCCTGCAGCGATGCGGGCGGCACGCTTGGCGCCCACCGCGGCAATGCGGGCCGTATTGACATCGGTCACCTGTCCACCGGCAATCGACACCGTAAAGTAACGCGTGTCGAAGGGAGACTCCGCCGTCATGCCTTCAAAATGCCCATCGCGAACGGCCGCCCGGTTACCGGTAGCAACCTTGCCGGCAACCGCATCCTGACCGGGATCGTCTTTAGACTCATCCCCCCAATCGATGCTGCCCTTGTCCGCCAGGATATAGCCCAGACGCGCATCGGCCATCTTGCAGA
Source organism: uncultured Collinsella sp. (assembly GCA_958427145.1). Lineage (GTDB taxonomy): Bacteria > Actinomycetota > Coriobacteriia > Coriobacteriales > Coriobacteriaceae > Collinsella. Next base: position 12,520 of record CAUAAZ010000030.1, on the reverse strand, counting down.
CATGCGAATAATTGACGATGTTGATAGCGGCGATGATGAGCGTGAGCACCACGGTCACAGCACCCATGGCAACCAGGATGAATTTGCAACGCAGACGGCGGCCCAATGCGTCAGCAGAATTTGCCCGCCCTGTACCACTCGAGGCAGCGTGAAACCGCTCCGTCATGCGCTCCCACCACGCGCTCGCGCTCACGCTTATTCGCCCTCCTCGACAACCTCAAGCGAATATCCCTGATTGCGCGACGCGCGGATGGCCACATTGGCACCCAACGCCGTCAGCTTTTTGCGCAGGTATGAGATGTAGACCCACACCACGTTGGCGCCTTCGGGCGCGTCCTCACCCCAAACCTCGAGCATCAAACGCTCGGTAGGCATGCGCGTGCTGGCGTTGCGCATAAAGAGCTCCATAAGCTGAAACTCACGATTAGCCAGATGTTCCTCGCCCAAGGGACCCACAAGTGTGCACGATGCCGTGTCGAGGCGCACGTTGCCCACGCTGAGCGTCGTGGCGTCAATTGCCGTCGCGGCGCGCGTCATAGCACGAATGCGCGCGAGCAGTTCCTTGGCGGCAAACGGCTTGGTCAGGTAATCGTTGGCACCGGCATCCAGACCCTCGACCTTATCGGACACCTCGCTTTTGGCCGTAAGCATGATGATGGGCAGGCGTTTGCCGGCCTCACGCGTGCGCTTGAGCACCTCGATACCGTCCATGCCGGGCATCATGATGTCCAGGATTGCGGCGTCGTAATCGTTGGTGAGTAGATACTCGAGCGCCGTCAGGCCGTCGAGGGCGGTGTCGACCTCGTAGTCGCTATGTTGAAGAATCGCGGTGAGGGCGCGGGAGAGGCCAGGTTCGTCCTCGGCAAGCATCAGCTTCATAGTTGTTCCTTTGGCGCACGGCTCTACAGGTTTCGATACTGCCGATGATAGCGCACCGTCAACCGCCTTAGCGCAGCCTTAGCTGCTCAACCTGCGCGTTTTCAAATACGCAGGATATGGCTTAGCCAAACTTAAGGCCCAGATGCCGAGGGCTTGGACGCATACCGAGCGCGAAGGGACAGTGACTCGTCCTTTCACGGCGTCCTAGTTATGCAAAGTGTTCGAGCGTTATTCCTCGTACGCGCCCTCAAGCCGCAGCAGCCACTCCTTACGGTCGAGGCCACCGGCATATCCGTTGAGCGAACCATCGGCGGCAACCACGCGATGGCACGGCACAATAATCGAAATGGGATTACGCGCGACCGCGGCCCCCACGGCACGGGGAGACACAACGGGGTCCTCGTTTCCCGGCACACGATGTCGAGCCGCAACACGCTGGGCGATCTCGCCATACGTGGCGACCTCGCCACGCGGAATAGAAAGCAGCTCGTACCAAACTTCACGCTGAAACGCCGTGCCAATCAAATGCAACGGCGGCGTAAACCGAGGTTCCTGCCCTGCAAAATAAGCATTCAGCCAAGCCCAAGAACGCTCAAGCACCGAAGAGGCCGCACCATTTGCGGGACTTACCGACGACATGCCACCGGTACCAGAAACCGCGTCGGCGCCTTCAACATGTTCGGGATCTTCTTTGAGAAGCGTGGAGCCAAAATGCTCCTGCCCCTCAAACCAAAGTCCCGTCAGACCGCGGCCATCAGCGGCAAGCAAGATTTCGCCCAAAGGCGAAGCAAACGTCGTCGTGACCACCAGCGGCTCCTTTCAAAACTCCGCAACATAATACCGCGAATTGTGCAGACAACCCCAATCGACCCCAAAGTCACCCAAGGCAGCAGGCGCGCAGCGCCGCAGCTGCCGCACGACCCCAAAGTCCCCGCAGGCAGCAGGCGCAACGCGCCGCAGCTGCCGGCCGCGCTCCGCAGTCCCCCAAGGCGGCAGGCGCAAAGCGCCGAGGCCGCCGCCGGGACCAGGGCCCGCAACGGCCACGTGCCCCCACATCAGCCCAGCGGCCTCAACCAACAACGGCCCCATCGCAGGCCGCTCGCAGCAGCGTCACCGCAGGCGGGGGCCGGGCTTAGCTTTCAGAACACTCCGCAGACCAGTGTGGCGCCTTGTCCGCGGCTCCGAAGGAGCAGGACAAGGCGCCACACATGGTCGAGGACGTTCTGAAAACTAAGCCCGGCCCCCGCCGGACAGGTCAACCTACTCGCAGAGCAGCTTGGCGATCTGGACGGCGTTGGTTGCCGCGCCTTTACGGATTTGGTCGCCGCAGCACCAGAAGGTGATGCCACGCGCGGCCTCGGGGTTCGAGATGTCGCGACGCACGCGACCGACCCAAATCAGGTCCTGGTCGGACGTATCCATCGGCATGGGGAAGCGATCGTGCGCATCCTCGGCGCTCATGTCGTCAACCAGCTTGACGCCCGGAGCGGCAGCGAGCGCAGCACGAGCCTCCTCGACCGTGATGTCGCGCTCGAACTCAAGCGTGATGCTCTCGGAGTGCGAGCGCAGCACGGGCACGCGCACACAGGTGCAGTTCACGCGCAGCTCGGGCAGATGCATGATCTTGCGGCCCTCGTTTTGCAACTTCATCTCCTCGGAGGTAAAGCCCTCCTCCTTGACGCCGCCAATCTGCGGAATCAGGTTGCTCGCGAGCTGGGCGGCAAACGCGCGCGGCTCGGGAATCTCCTCGCCACGGCCCAGGGCGGCCAGCTGAGCCTCGAGCTCGGCCATACCGGGGGCGCCAGCACCCGAAGCCGCCTGGTACGTCGAGACGATCATGCGCTTCACGCCAGCGAGCTGATGCAGCGGCCACGTGGGAACCAGGCCGATAATGGTCGCGCAGTTGGGGTTGGCGATAAGGCCGTGATGCCACTTGATGTCGTCGGCATTGATCTCGGGCACAACCAGCGGCACCTCGGGATCCATGCGGAAGGCATGGCTGTTGTCGACCACGACGGCGCCGCGCTTGACGGCCTCGGGCAGTAGCTCCTTCGCGATGTCGTCGCCGGCAGCTCCAAGCACAATGTCACAGCCCTCAAAGGCCTCGGGACAAGCCTCTTCGATCACGATCTGCTCGCCACGGAACTCGACGGTCTTGCCCGCAGAACGCGCGCTCGCCAGCAGCTTGAGCTTGCCAACCGGGAACTCCTGCTCGTTGAGGCACTCGAGCATCTGGGTGCCCACGGCTCCCGTCGCGCCCAAAATAGCAACCGTGTACTGTTTCATGCTTCCCCCTTTAAAGGTTGTGGCTTTTGCCCGCACGCCAAGCAGGCCGATTATTGTTGCCAGTGTATACAAGAACGGGGCGGGCACGAAACCCGCCCCGTCGAAACGAAACCGAAACGAAACGCCCCGCCATAGATTTTTGAGGCAAGTCCAAAAATCTACTGGGATAGCAGCTACTTGTGGAGCGCGACCAGAGCGGGATCGACCGGCGCGGGAGCCTCCAGATCGGAGACCTTCACAATGCCGTTCTCGTCGGAGAAGGCGCGGTAAATGGTCTGAATCGCCAGATCAAAGTCCTTCTCCTCCACACCGATGATGATATTGATCTCGTCGCAGCTCTGCGAAATCATACGCACGCTCACGCCGGCCTGGCCAAGCATGCCAAACAGATGGCCCGAGATACCTGCGCGGCCACGCAGGTTACGGCCGACGGTCGCGATGAGCGCCAGGCCCTCGACAACCTCGATCTCGAGCGGCTCGACCTCCTGCTGAATGTCGCCCACGAGCGAGTACAGCGAATCGTGAACGTCCTGCTCCTGCACCACGGCGCCAAAGCGGTCGACACCGGTGGGCATATGCTCGACGGAAACGTCATAACGCTCGAACACCGAAAGCGCACGGCGCATAAAGCCAACACGGGGCTTGGTGCGGTCGCGGGCGACATTGATGGCGACAAAGCCGCGCTTGCCGGTCACGCCGGTAATGATGGGCTCTGCCTCGCCCTCATCAGCCGTCTCGCTAATGATGGTGCCGGGGTCCTGCGGCGCATTGGTGTTCTTGATGACCAGCGGAATGCCGGCCTCGCGCACGGGGAACACAGCCTCCTCGTGCAGGACGCTTGCACCCATGTAAGAAAGCTCGCGCAGCTCCTCGTAGGTAACGCGCGCAATGGGCTGAGCCTCGGGCACAATGCGAGGATCGGCAGAATAGAAGCCCGAGACGTCGGTCCAGTTCTCGTACAGATCGGCGCCCAGGCACTTGGCCAGGATCGAGCCCGAGATATCGCCGCCGCCACGGTCGAGCAGCTTGATCTGGCCCTCTCGCGTCGCGCCGTAGAAACCGGGCATAACAAAGCCGCCCTGCTGGCCGTACTCCTGCACCAGCTCGGAGGTGCGATTCATGCTGAGCGTACCGTCATGATGGAACGCCACAACCGTCGCGGCGTCCAGGAACGGCAGGCCCAGGTACTCCGCCATCAGGCGAGCGGTGAAGTACTCGCCACGGCTCACGAGCTCCTCGGTAGAGTAGCCGCCCGAGCGGGCGCGCTCGGCAAAGGCCGCGAACTCCTCGCGGATGGGATAGGTGAGCTCCAGCTCGTCAGCGATATCAAAATAGCGCTGGCCAATGTCCTCGAGCAGCTCCTCACACGACACGTGATACTTAACGTGCGCGTTAACCAGGTAGAGCAGGTCGGTCACCTTGGTGTCGCCCTTAAAGCGGCGACCGCAGGCAGAAACCACCACAAAACGGCGGGCAGGGTCGGCATCGACGATGGCCTTGATCTTCTTGAAGTGTTCGGCGTCGGCGACCGACGAGCCGCCAAACTTGGCAATCTTAATCATGGGCTTGAGGTTACCTTTCTAAAAGCCTCTGCAAACCTGTTTTGCGCGCTCTGATACCATGGTTTCACCGATTGGGACCAAGGCATCCGAGGAGCAGTGTTATATGGGAACTTATCATAGTACACGAGGACGCACTTTATCGTGCTCAAGTAAGGTGGCAATCCGCACCGGCATCGCTCCCGACGGGGGTTTGTTTGTCTCGGACGAGCTCGGCACCCAGCAGGTCGATATCAACTCGCTTGCAGATAAATCGTACTTTGAAATCGCTCAAGATGTGTTGGGAATGTTACTGAATGATTACACGGCCGAAGAAATTTCGGAGTGTGTCGACGAGGCATACCGCGGCACGTTCGCGAGTGAAGAGGTTACGCCGCTCGTCAAACTCGACGCTGCGCCGGGCGCTGACGCCCCTCAGACCTATGTGATGGAGCTCTTTGGCGGCCCCACAAGCGCCTTCAAGGACGTTGCCCTGCAGATGCTCCCCCGTCTGATGACCCGCACTTCCGCCAAGGACGGCGGCGCCGAGCGCATCATGATCGTCACCGCCACGTCGGGCGACACCGGCAAGGCCGCACTCGCCGGTTTTGCCGACGCGCCGGGCACGGGCATCACCGTCTTTTATCCCGAGGGCAAGGTCAGCCGCGTCCAGAACCTGCAGATGTCCACGCAGGAGGGCGACAACGTCGCCGTCTGCGGCATCCGCGGCAACTTTGACGACGCCCAGAGCGCCGTCAAGCGCATCTTTGCCGATAAGGAGCTTGCCGAGCGTCTGGAGGCCGCCGGCACGGTGCTTTCGAGCGCCAACTCCATCAATGTCGGTCGACTGGTACCGCAGGTCGTCTACTACTTTGCCGCCTATGCGCAGCTGTTGCGCGCCGGCGCCATCGAGGCCGGCGACGCCGTGGAGTTCTGCGTACCGACCGGCAACTTTGGCGATATCCTGGCCGGCTACTATGCCAAGCGCATGGGTCTGCCCGTCGCCAAGCTCGTCGTGGCGAGCGACAAGAACAACGTGCTTGCCGACTTCCTGACCACCGGCGTTTACGACCGTAACCGCCCGTTCTTCACGACCATCTCGCCGTCGATGGACATCCTCATCAGCTCCAACCTCGAGCGCATGCTCTACTTCCTGTCCGATGGCGACTGCGAACTCGTTGCCGGCCTTATGGAGCAGCTGGCACAGACTGGTCGCTACGAGGTTCCCACTGACCTGCTGGCAAAGATTCAGAGCGTCTTTGGCTGCGGTTGGGCCAGCGAGGACGAGGTCCGCGCTGCCATCAAGAGCTGCTGGGACGCAAATGGCTACGTGATCGATCCGCATACTGCTTGCGGCTATCACGTCTTTGAAAAGGTCGCTCCCGCCGAGGGCGCCAAGGCTCGCGTGCTGCTTTCGACCGCCAGCCCCTACAAGTTCCCGCGCGCCTGCTGCGACGCCCTGGGCCTCAACGTTCCCGAGGACGACTTTGAGGCTATGCGCGTACTCGAGCAGGCCACCAACACGGTCGCCCCGACCCAGCTCGCCGAACTCGAATCCAAGCCCGTCCGCTTCGAAGACGTCTGCGACGTCGATGAGATGGCAAGCTACGTCGAGTCCGCAGCAAAACGAATGAGCACCAACTAGATCCCTTATTATGCGCCGGCGAAAGCCGGCGCACCTTCTTTTTATTTAGCTTTCGGGATGATGACGAGCATGCGAGCGGGTCTGGCCGTTTAGTTCGTCGCGAGTTCCGCACGAGCCGGAAAGCACTTAATGTGCTTTCCGAGCGAGTCAGGACTGCCCGAGCAGCGAACTAAACGGCCAGACCCGCCCAGGAAGACCCACATGATCAAAATCACCGTCCCAGCAACCAGCGCCAACCTAGGCATCGGCTACGACACCCTCGGCATGGCCGTCAGCCTCTACTCGCACTTCACCTTCGAGCGCGCCGACAAGCTCACCATCACGGGCTGCCCCGAGGAATTCCAAAACGAGAACAACCTGGTCTACGTTAGCTTTGTCGATGCACTGGCCGCATGGGGCGAGCCGGCCTTCCCCGTCGCTATCGACATTCAGACCGACGTGCCCGTCGCCCGCGGCCTGGGTTCCAGCTCCACCTGCGTCGTCGCCGGCATTATGGCGGCCGCCGCGCTGACGGGCCACACCGTCGACCGTGCCGAGCTCGTCCGCATTGCCACCGAGGTCGAGGGCCATCCCGATAACGTCGCCCCTGCTATCCTGGGCGGCGCCGTCTGCTCCTTTACGCCGACCGATTCGCTCCCCCAGTGCCTGCGCTACGAGGTGAGCGATCGTCTGCGTTTTATTACCGTGATTCCGCCCTACGAGGTGCATACGAGCGAGGCGCGCAAGGTTGTGCCACAGGAGATTCCACTCTCCACCGCCGTATGGCAAATGGGCCGCATCGCCGGCATGACGCGCGGCCTGGAGACCGGCGACCTTGACCTGATTGCCGCCGCCAACGACGACCGCATCCAGGAGCCCTATCGCCGCCGCCTCATCCCCGACTACAACGCCGTGCGCGACACCTGCCTTAACGGAGGCGCCAAGACCATCTGGATCAGTGGCTCCGGCTCGACCCTCATGGCCGTGACTGACGACACCATCGTGGCGAAGTTCCTGCAGGTCAAGCTGCGTGAGCAGTTCCCCAAGTGCGACACGCACATTCTGACGTGCGACACGGAAGGCGCCCAGATCGAATACCTGTAGCGCCCTGCCTCATTGCTCTCACCGGCCCCCTTGGGGCTTCCCCTGAAAACGTCCTCGATCATGAATTGCCCCATCGTGCGCTTCGCGCGACGGGGCAATTCGATCTGCGGATTGTTTTCAGGGGAAGCCCCAAGGGGGCCTGCGCAGCCTCGACAGGATAATCGCATTCGCTGATTTAATCTTGTGCTCCAACGGAGCCACAGACGAGAGGCCTTCGCGCTGCGGAATAATTTTGAGGGGAACACCCCGACCATCCCTGCGTTTACCTTGCTGAGGATGTCTACAGGGACCCACGCTTTGAAGGGGCGCCGGGCAGATAGGGGCTTTTTAGGTTACATAATAAACTGTTTATCTATGCTACTATTTAACTAGGCATCGCAGTATGGAGGTGGTCAAAGTGTTACGCACACTCAAAGCTTCGTTTTTCCTCTCGATACTTTTGATATTACCGATATGTTTCTCGTTTAGCCCTTCGACTGCTTATGCTGCAGAAAGCGATGCTGTCGCAATTTCTGGCGCAACCCAAGATTTTGATTTAACGAAAGGTCCCGAGCAGTCTCATCAAATCAAGCTTAAGGATGGGACCGTTGCAGTAATAGGAATTAAAAAAACCAATGAACCCAGCCTGATATGGGACAGTTACTACAACAACGCATCTGGAACTTGGACTATCTATTACAACAGTCCTTTTATTTATCGCGAATTCAAGATCAAGATAGCGAACTCGCTCATTACCAGCGCTTGGGGACAAAACTATACGACTATCGGCTGTACGGTAACTAACGAGTCCTTTATATGGAACTCGAAACAGGCGACATATCGACTCAACTATGAATCGATGGGGATGACGTCCGGTATCGCCGTGTTGCAAGCGACCATGGAAGGCAGCACGCTCCACACCTATGCAAACTAGACTCACATCAATTGAGGAAGTTCAATGATCCCAATTCCTGCACGCTCAGACATTATGATCGCTCTCGTTTGGATTCTCGTCGGAGTGCTTATTTGGCGTATCTGCAAATGGGTTAAAAACAAGAAATAGTTGATAAAACGTATATGCCATTTATGCGATGCTTGGGGCCGTTAAATCGGCCCCTATTTCTATAGCTTTTCAAGCAGCAGTCACCCATTTGGAAGTCGCAATGCCATTCATACGATTTCGGCCCTTTAAGCCGCTATCTATTGGTAGGGACTCTTGCTGGTAAGGAGCGCTTACTAGATACAAACCTTGGCAATATATTGGTTTAGGCTGCGCTGGTTTCTTTGTATTCGAAGACTGGTTCTAGGAGGTCTTCGATGTTACAGTGGAGGGCTTTTGCTATAGCTCTTACGGTTGTTACCGAGGCTTCGTTGATGTTTCGTTGGCGCTGTTCGTACATTTGGATTGAGCGGAGCGATACGCCTGATTCGTATGCCAGGTCTTGTTGGGTTTTCTTAAGCTTCTTTCTTGCTAACGCAAGTTTTGTTTGCCTGGACGCTTTCTTCGCCATATCGCAGACGAGGCGAGCCACACGTTCCTCCGAGGCTTCGTGCCAGGGGTAGTACAGACTGCGTAGCACATCAAATGGAACGACATGCAGCAAATCTTCGAAAGACTCTCCTAGGCGCCACTGAAGGTATGCCAATATCCAGCCTGTCCAATATTCCGGTGTCTTTTCGAATCGGTAGGTTCGATTTGGCATCGGCCTTGATTGATAGCCCGACCTTTCGGCGATAAGCGCGAACAGCTCAACGCCCGATTTTCCCGACACTACCCATGCGTTGCCGCGTTCGAACTCGCGAGCTACGCCGCTCAGGCAAAAGAGTTCAGCAACTTCCGATCCTTCTGCTCCATAATCGTTAACGGCATAGTCAAAGCAGTCGCCGAGATTGTTCATTGCATCCTCGAGATAGTAGACGGGGTATGTTCTACTCGGCCCACAATCCGTTAACTCTTGGATCATTTAAATCAACCCTCCCTGCCATTAAATCCCTAATGTAGACACCCTCAGAGTCGAATCCATTCACAGTTTCCAAGTACTTGCGCCGCGCGTTCTGCTCTCGCTTAAAGCGCTTGGGATAATACTCAGATCCCAACGCCTGCTTCCATTCGCAGAATCTGATTGCTGAGAACGCACGCTCACTCATAAGCGCATATTGAATGCCCAAATCCCCCAAAAACATAATGCGCTGCAATTGCCTGAGCGAAATCATGCCGTTGACAAACTGTCTTGCAAACGAGAAATAGGAATCGTCGGCGCGATAGCCTCGAATAACGTCATAGGGAGAAATATCAATCAGGCAGTTATCCAGCAGATAGCGAAGCCCTTCGCGCGCCAGCGGTGTCGAAACATTGAACTCCCTATTGTTAGCCAAAATCGCGAGCCAATTGAGAATTGAAAACTCCCCGGACTCCAAATCCAAGACCGCGAGACCATCCATATCGAGCTCATATCGATTCGCGATACCATCGGACTCGGTCCGACATGCCCACTCCATTGCCATTTCCTCATGTGGCGTGCAATAAAACCCACACCCATAGTCATTGAATTGTCTGCATTTATCCAACGACGGACGTTCGACAACAACCTCCGACCCGTGCCAAAGTTCCATATCTACCTCCAAAAAAATATCACCTCAGTGATAGTTTACCAATAACTATCACTGAGGTGATATAGATGAGAGCTTTTGAGGGGTTGCAGCCCGATTAGAGGCAAGCCTCAGCGATGCGGCGCTTGAGTTCGTCGATGCCCGCACCGGTTTGGGAGCTTGTGATGATCACGTTCTCGGCCGGGACGTTGAGCTGCTTTTTGATGGCTGCTGCCTGGCGGGCCTGCTGGGTGCGACTGAGCTTGTCGGCCTTGGTGAGGCAGACGATAAAGTTGAACTCGTTGCCCTGCAGGTAGTCGATCATGTCATGGTCGAGCTTACTGGGATCGTGGCGAATGTCCACCAGCGATACAACCAGGTTAAAGCTGCGCCCGGAGTCGAAGAAGTCGCCGATGAGCTCGGCCCAGCGGTCACGCTCGGCCTTGGAACGACGGGCGAAACCATAACCCGGCAGGTCGACGAAGTGCACGTCGTCAGCCTCAAAGAAGTTGATGTTGCTCGTCTTGCCCGGTGTGCTCGAAACCTTGACGAGGTTTTTGCGGCCAAAAAGCTTGTTCATGATCGACGACTTGCCCACGTTGGAGCGGCCGACGAAGCTCACCTCGGGGCAAGTGGACTCGGGAATCTGCGAAACCTTGCCATAGCTGGCAACGAACTTGGCAAGCTGGTAGTTAATGGAATCGGCCATGGACACTCCTTGGTCGTAGGTTTTTACAAAACGGGCGCGCTATTACGCGGCGGCGATACGACGAACGATGTCAAGCGTGATGCCGCTCGCGGTACGAGCGTACTCATCCAGATCGAACTCGCGCTCACAAAACGCGTCATATGCCTCGTCACAATTATCGCTGATAGCGCGCAGCACCAGGCAATCGACACCATTCTTGGCCGCGATGTGCGCAATTGCCGCGCCCTCCATCTCGACGCAATCGGCATGCGTGGCCTCAATCGCAGCGTTACGCATGGCGTCACCCGTAACAAAGCGGTCACCCGTGGCGATAGTGCCACACAGGAACTGCTTGGGGTCCTTCTTCGCAGAAGTCTCATCCGCCGAGGCATCCACAAATCCATGCTCGGCAAGCACGGCGGCGGCAACATCAGCCAACGCCGGCGTCGAGACAAACTCCTCGAGCCCCGGCGCGGACTCGGCGATGAGTGCCGTATCGGTATCCAGATAGCGCAGGCACTTGCCTATAACCACGTCGTTAATATGCAGTTTAGGGTTTAGGCCTCCCGCGATACCTGAAAACACAACGGCCTGCGGGGCGTATTTGCTGATGAGATGCTGCGTTGCGGCAGCGGCGTTCACGGTACCCATGCCAGCGGTCGTGGCGACCACCGTCAGACCGTCAAGCTCGCCGCTCACAACGGTCAAGCCCGCCTCCTGCGCCTCATGTGCGCCACTCAGCTCTTCTTTAATCTGCGCAACCTCTTTTTCGAGTGCGCCTATGATCGCGATGGTTGCCATGCCATCCCCCAAATCCGTGCAAATTGCTTATCCACGGTATGGTACCAGCATTTTGGCTCTTTCACTTTTTACGAAGTCGCTAGGCCAACGAGGACCGCACATCATAGAGCGCCTTTGCAATCGCGGCCACGGCCTCACTCGATTGGTCGCTCCACGGCATCGACGTCATGATGCTCATAACATAGCTATGGCTGTCGACGTCGATCAGTCCGGCATCACATGTCGAATAGCAACCGTCCTCGCTGATCCAGCCTGCCTTGTTGCGCACCGAGATCTGATCGTCCGCAATGCCATCGCGAATAAACGAGCGCGATGTTGATGCCAGAAGGCCCGACAACCACTGTGAAGTCTCGGTATCCGTGCTCAAATACTCGCTCATCTCGCGCCACAACTTGGCCGAGGTGCGCGGGCAATAAGTGGGAAAATCACTCATCGGATCGAGCGCGGTATCGCAATCGATGCCAAGACTGACAATCCAATCCTCGTAACCGGCATGGTCAAACGCCGCGCGTAACGCAATAAACGAATCGTTATCCGAATTAACGACCGCGGCCTCGATTAGGTCGCGCACCGTCTGCCAGCCCATGTTATAGCCACCATAGGTGCCAAGGGAATCATCGAGTGAGACCTGACCCGTCTCGACCAGGGATTCGCAGATGTACAACGCATAGAGTGCCTTGTAGCTACTCGCGCCGTAAACCTCGACATCGGCGTTATACGTCACGCCCTTGCCGCTCGACAAATCGTAAAACACCACGCCCACATCGCCCAATTCCTGGGCCTGATCAAGGGCATCTTGGAGCGCGGCGAGGCTCTCATCCTCCAGAGTGGGGATCTGATCATCAACCAATGAGAAGGTCTGCACGGTATCGCCTGAGGGAATATCGTTAAAGTCCGCCTTCGAAAGCCTCGTCTTAAGGCTCGCTGTCGACAGGGTTTGACTTGCGGTGGCTTTAGATTCAGAGACCTTTTTGTTTGGCTCTGTTAGACCAGAATTGACATATAGGTGATGCCACCGTGGTATAATGAAAC
>CAUAAZ010000029.1 GCA_958427145.1 uncultured Collinsella sp. | reverse complement strand
GGGTGGTTTCTGATGCGGCGCGCTGCGCGCCCCGCACAGGCTAAAGCCCGTAAATAAAAAGGGCGCCGCGGATGGAATTCCGCGGCGCCAAAGCCACACGCTAACAGCTTTAAGGAGTCAAAGCTGGTTTAGCCAAAGAAGCGCTTGATCTCGATCTCGGCGTTCTCCAGGCAGTCGGAGCCGTGGATCACGTTGGCGTTGACATCGACAGCAAAGTCGCCGCGGATGGTGCCAGGAGCAGCATCAAGCGGGTTGGTAGCGCCCATAAGGGTGCGCATCTTGGAGACAGCGGAGAGACCGGAAACGACCATCTTGACGACCGGACCGCTCGTCATAAAGTCGCAGAGACTGCCAAAGAAGGGCTTGTCGGCCAGATGGGCGTAGTGCTCCTCGACGGTAGCGCGCTCGAGCGTGGTCATCTCCATGCGCTCGATGACAAGGCCGCTGCGCTCAATGCGAGCAACGATCTCGCCGATCTTGCGGTCGCGCACGGCGTCGGGCTTAATCATGATGAAGGTCTTCTCGATAGCCATAAAAGTAGCCTTTCAAGTAGGTTCGCGCGTGCCCAAGTCCCATTCCGGCACCCGCCTGGACTGCATCGTAACAGAGTTTTAGCTGCAGTTAAACAAAAAGCTGTTTATTGAAACGCTGCAATTTATTAAAGCGCTCCATATGTGTCACTTCTGTTTCGAAGCCCGATTAGAGTACCATCCGACCGCCTATCAACCGCACCGAACAGAGCAGACGGTCGGTTGCCACCCGCGAACGTACCCCCTTCACAACCTGCCCAAAGGTCCTACAGAAGTTCTCGACAAGCCCCTCCCCCATAGCAACAAAATACGGGCGCCCACATCAGCAGGCGCCCGTAAAGCGAAAACGATTTATCAATAAATGGACAATACGTCTTCAGCCAAACCTCTACTTTGCCCCGTGGCCCATCTCGACGACCTTGGTCAGCGATCCAAACACGCCCTCGTCGGCCACGAGCTGTGACTCGGCACGCTGCAGCTGCACGGCAACGGCGGCAGGAGCGGTGCCGCCCTCGGTCGTGCGCGCGGCGACAATCGACGGGATGTCGAGCGCCTCGGTAATGTCGCGCTCAAAGAGCGGGCTTGCCTCCTGGAACACCTCAAACGGCAGGTCCTCAAGATTGCAGCCGCGCTTCTCACACATCAGGACCAGATGGCCCACCACAGCATGTGCCTCACGGAACGGCAGACCACGCTTGGCCAGGTAATCGGCAACATCGGTGGCGGCAAGGTGCCCCACGCCGCACTCGCGCGCCATGGCATCCTCGTTGACGGTCCAAGTTGAAATCATTCCGGCCATAACGGACAGGCACTGCATGAGCGTATGAGCGGTATCGAGCGCGCCCTCCTTGTCCTCCTGCAAGTCCTTGTTATAAGCAAGCGGCAGGCCCTTCATGGTCACGAGCAGCTGCACCAGGTTGCCATAGACTCGGCCGCTCTTGCCGCGGATAAGCTCGGCAAAGTCGGGGTTCTTCTTCTGCGGCATGATAGACGAGCCGGTGGAGTAGGAGTCGGAAAGCGTGATAAAGCCAAATTCGAAGCTCGACCACAGCACGATCTCCTCGGAAAGACGCGACAGGTGCATCGCCATGACGGAGCCGGCGTAATGCAGATCGAGCAGGAAATCACGGTCGGAAACCGCATCGAGCGAGTTGGGAATTACGCCCGCAAAGCCAAGTTCGGCAGCCGTCATCTGGCGATCGAGCGGATAGCTCGTACCGGCAAGCGCGGCAGCACCCAGCGGACAGTTGTCGGCGGCATCAAAGGCGGCCTTCAGGCGCGTAAAGTCGCGCGCGAACATCCAGGAATACGCCAGCAGATGATGCGAGAGCAGCACGGGCTGAGCGTGCTGCATATGCGTGTAACCCGGCAGAATCACCTTGTCGTACTTCTTAGCCGCATCCATCAGCACATGGCGCAGCTCAAGATTAGCCTCCATGAGCTCCTTGGCCAGTGCCTTGACGCCCAGGCGCGTGTCGGTCGCCACCTGGTCGTTGCGCGAACGTCCGGTATGCAAGCGCTTACCGGCCTCGCCGATGCGACGCGTCAGCTCGCTCTCGATGGACATATGGATGTCCTCGTCGTTGATATCGAAGGTAAAGTTACCGGCATCGATATCCTGTTCGATCCCGGTCAGGCCCTCGGCAATCGCCTGCTCGTCCTCGGCACTGATGATGCCTTGGGCGGCCAGCATCTTGGCATGCGCCTTAGAGCCAGCGATATCCTGCTTATAGAGATGCTTGTCGACCGGCAGCGACGCGCCAAACTCCTGCGTGACCTCGGCCACGCCCGCCTCAAAACGACCGCCCCAAAGAGCCATGGAACCGTCTCCTTTCTCCAAATACCAAAACAAGCGCCCAAAGCAATGCGCCATGTCGCTAAAGCGATTTACCAACCGCTAGTTTTACACATTCCCCACTGCGCGCGGGGCCATGTAGCTAATTTGCAAAGAAGTGACGCACCATGCACTTGGCACCCAACGTCTCCCTCCGGATGTTGCCCTGCGAACCGTCAATCCAAGCCTTCAGGCTCATGGGGACCTCCTCGACCTTTGCAGCATCGAGCTCGGGCGCGAGGGCAAGTAAAGCATGCACGACAGCATTGAACATAATGGATACTCCTCATATATATAGGCGCAGAGCCGCCAAATTGATAGAAGGAGCCCCGCCGGACAACCCCGGCGGGGCTCGGACTCAGCCGCAGTCGCGGCGTCATATATGCGGGCGGAACGTAGGGGCCACCGATGTTAAGAAGTGTCAGCAAGCATAACGAAAGGTAGGGACCCCATGCGCCCGTTATGTATCACGCGGATGGGCCGCGCGGATACCAAGGGAAGGAAGACTTAAGCCTGAGCGGCAGCAGAGCTGGGACCCTGGACCTTGGCCCACGTCTTGAGCGACAGTGTGTCGATCTCGATAAAGCCGGCGCTGGCCTTCTCATCAAACGTGGTGTCGCGGTCGTAGGTAGCCAGACCGTAGTCGTAGAGGCTGAAGGGGCTCTTGCGGCCGACGACATGGCAGTTGCCCTTAAAGAACTTCAGGCGGACGGTGCCGGTCACGAACTTCTGGGTGTCGGCCATAAAGGCGTCGAGCGCGTTCTTGAGCGGGCTGTACCACTGGCCGTTGTACACGGCGGTCGCCCAATCCTGCTCGAGCTTAATCTTGGTCTTGAGCAGGTCGCCCTCGACGCAGATGTCCTCGAGCGCCTTGTGGGCGGTGATGAGCGTCAGGGCGCCGGGAACCTCGTAGCACTCGCGGCTCTTGAGGCCCACCAGACGATCCTCGACCAGGTCCAGGCGACCAAAGCCGTTGTCGCCGGAAATCTTGTTGAGGGCGATGACGATCTCGGAGAGCTTCATCTTCTTGCCGTCGACGGCGACGGGCCTGCCCGCCTCAAACTCAATCTCGGTATACGTCGGGGTATCGGGCGTGTCCTCGGGATTCTTGGTCATAACCCAGGCGTCGTCGAGCGGCTCGTTCCAGGGATCCTCCAGGTGGCCGCACTCAATGGCACGACCCCACAGGTTGTCGTCAATGGAATAGGGGTTGTCGTTGGCACCCTCGGGAACCGGCACGTTGTGGGCGTGGGCATAGGCGACCTCGTCGGGACGGCACTTCAGGTCCCACTCGCGAACCGGGGCGATAACCTTAAGCTCGGGGTCGAGGGCCTTGACGGCAGCCTCAAAACGAACCTGGTCGTTACCTTTGCCGGTGCAGCCGTGGGCGACGTAGGTCGCGCCAAACTCGTGAGCGACCTCGACGAGCTTCTTGGCGAGCAGCGGGCGAGACAGGGCGGAGAGCAGCGGGTACTTGTTCTCGTACATGGAGTTTGCGGCGATGGCCTTGGTCAGGAACTCATCGGAGAACTCGTCGCGCAGGTCGAGCACCTGGCAATCGAGAACGCCCAGGTCGAGGGCCTTCTGCTTCTTGGCGTCCAGGCCGGTCTCCTCCTGGCCCACATTGCCGCAAACGCAAACGACATCGAGATTCTTCTCGTCCTGGAGCCACTTGACACATACAGATGTATCAAGACCACCGGAATATGCGAGAACGACTTTTTCCTTGCTCATGGCTGTTTCCTTTCGCCCTTGGTAGCTAGTTAGAACATCGGTCAGTTGCAAGTCATTTCAAGGTCATATACCGTGCAATATCAGGTTAAATAGCAAAAATCAGCACATACATGCCCTAGAAACATGCAGCAATGTCGTACTAAAACCCAACGACCTCAAAATGACTCTGTTGAGGCAATTCGCCCCATGCGGACAGAGACGATTGTTATCGTCGTCGGGAAATTGCGCGCTGGCGTCGGATGGCATTGTCTGCAGTAGTGATGATCTTTACGAACTGCATCTGCCTCTCCTTTCACCTATCGCTGGGCGCAATTCAAATATCGTAAACGGTACCTTTTCCTCGGTAAGCGGTTGTTTTGCCGTCTCCGTTTTCGATAGTCGCTATATTACGCTAAAGTGCCCGCAGCACAAGCGACAAATTCAAATTTCTGAAAAGTTTTTTCATTAGTTTGTGAATGGTGATGCAAACGCGCGCCAATCCTGCGAAAATACGCCTGACTACGAGTTGATGGTTATAACGTCTGAAACAATTTCGAAACGAAAGGCTCGCTTTATGCAAACTTACGAATCGGACGCCAATATCGGAAACATTAAGCTCATCGCCGTCGACATGGACAAGACGCTACTGACCGACGAGCGCGTGCTGCCGCAAGGCCTCGACGAACGCCTGGACAAGCTCGCCGAAGCCGGCATCGTATTCTGCCCCGCCAGCGGACGTCCCGCCCCCAAGCTCGAGGAGATGTTCGAGGGCATCAAGAACCGCCTCGCTTTTTGTCCCGACAACGGAGCCTGCGTGATCTATCGCGGCAACTATATCTATAAGAGCAATATCGACGTGGAGCTGTATCAGCAGGTCTTGAGCCGTGCCTCGGAGGATCCTCGCGCTGTCCCCGTCCTGTGCTGCTTCGACGAGTTCTACGTGCTTGCCCGCGACCATCAATACCACGACGAGATCAGCGTCTACTACAACACAATCAACTACGTCGATAGCTTTGAGGGCATCGATATCGAGTCCAACAAGATATCGGTCTTCTTCCCCGGCTACGATGCCGAGCCCGCGTTTCGCGAGACCTATAACCCCGAGTTCTCGGACAAGCTCTACGTCACCAACGCCGGGCGCGAGTGGATCGACTTTATGAACCTGGGTGTCGACAAGGGCGCCGGCGTCGCGCATCTGTGCGAGCACCTGGGCATCGATATTGCCGACGCCGCCGCCGTGGGCGATACCTACAACGACATCCCCATGCTCGAGCGCGTCGGGCATAGCTTTATCGTGGACAATGCCGAGGAGCACATGAACGCGCACGCCAAGTGGCGCATTCCGAGCAACAACGACGGAGGCGTACTGACGCTCATCGACGCCATCTTGGCGGCTCGGTAGCCGTCCCATCGGGCCTGGCCGGGCGGCACGGGATAACTTTTCGCTCGGTCAGGTCCTGCGCAAGACGAAAGCCACATTAAGTGGCTTTCTTTGCGTGCGGAATCTACGAAAAGTTAACCCGTGCCGCCCGGCCAGGCCCTAGGTTTACTTACCTGCCGCCTAGATGGCGTCTTGAGTGTCTAGATACTTAGGCTGAATTTAATTGAACGAAGGGGGCTCCTTGCTGGCAAGGAGCCCCCTTCTGGTTTTGGTTACTTTGGAATTGTGGGCGCTTCCCTATTTTGCGTCGGCCCAGGTTATGCCGGTGCTGGCTTCGGCGATCAACGGTACGCGGAGGTCTACTACGTGTTCCATGACGTCGCGGACCATGGTGGTGAGGCGCTCGACTTCGTCGACGGGGCACTCAAAGTCCAGTTCGTCATGTACCTGCAGAATCATGTGGGCGGCAAAGCCCTCTTCTTCCAGGCGGCGGCTTACGCGGGCCATCGCGATCTTGATGATGTCGGCGGCGGTTCCCTGCATGGGGTGGTTCATAGCCGTGCGCTCGCCAAAGCCGCGGAGTTGCGGATTTTTAGCCTTGAGCTCCGGAATATGGCGACGGCGGCCGTACATGGTCTCGGCGTAGCCCGTCTGCTTGGCGCGCGCCACCACGTTGTCGAGGAACGTGCGCACGCCCGGGTAGGCCTCGTAGTAGCGATCGATCATATCGCGCGCCTCGGCCATCGAGATATGCAGCGACTGCGACAGACCGTAGGCCTGCTGGCCGTACACGATACCAAAGTTCACAGCCTTGGCGCGGCTGCGTAGGTCGGGCGTTACCTCGGACACCGGCACGCCAAATACGCGCGCGGCCGTCTCGGCATGGAAGTCCTCGCCCTCGTTAAAGGCGCGCACCAGGTGCTCGTCACCCGAAAGATGCGCGAGCAAGCGCAGCTCGATCTGCGAGTAGTCCACCGCCAAAAAGACGCTGCCCTCGCCCGCCGAGAACGCCGTCTTGACGGTACGCCCCAGCTCCGAGCGAGTCGGGATGTTCTGTAGGTTCGGGTCGCTCGAAGACAGACGCCCCGTCGCGGTGATGGTCTGGTTGTACGTGGTGTGCACACGACCGTCACCACGGCGCAACGGACCTAGCGTGTCCAGATAGGTCGACTTAATCTTGGACTTCTCACGCCAGTCCAAAATCAGGCGCACGATCTCGTGGTCGCGGGCAAGATCGCTCAACACCTTGGCGTTGGTCGAATAGTAGCCGCGCTTGGTCTTCTTGAGGCCCTTGGTCGGAAGCCCCATCACATCAAACAGCACATGCGACAGCTGCATGGGGCTGCCGATGTTAAAGGTCTCGTCACCGGCAAGGTCGCGAATGCTTCGCTCGACCTCGGCAATCTGGGTCGCCAGACCCTCGGACAGACTGTGCAGGCGGTCGGGATCCACGAGCATGCCCGCGCGCTCCATCTTGGCAAGCACCGGAACGAGCGGCATCTCGATGCCATCGAACACGTTGGCGGCATTCTCACGGGCCATGCACTCGCGCAACGGCGCCACGAGCGCCAGCGTCAAGGCCGCCGTGCGAGCGGCGGGCGCAGGAGCGTCCTCACCGGCACCCTCTGCACCGCGTGCCGCAGGCAGCGACATCTGCAGGTAGGCATCGGCCAGATACGCCTCATCGAACTCGGAGCGGTCGGAATCCAGCAGGTAGGCGGCAACCACGGTATCGAAGATGCGCGTGGAATCGACTGCCAGCGGATCCATGAGCTCGGGCTCCGAAGAATCGATGGGCGAAAGCTCATGCAGCAGTGCTTTCATATCCGGGCTCGCCACGCGGCCCTCCATAAACAGGCGCGCGAGCGCGCCGGCAATCACGCCGTGGACGAAGTTAAAGCCCTCAACCTCAGCCGCCGCACCGCCGTCGCCCTCCTCGAGGGCGAACAGGCCCTTGGACGTCGCCAGCCACAGCGTGCGCGTCAGCCCAAAGAGCGCGCCCTCTTCCTTGTCGTCGTCCACCACGGCGGCGACCCACTCGCCGGCATCAATCGCGCGGGAGATTTCAGACGCAACGGCACCAAGCGCGTCGGCATCGCCCGCGGCTGCGCGAACCATCGCAGGCATCTCAAACACACTGGAGGCAGCAGCAGCCCCGCCCTCGCCACCGATCAGCGCCAAGAAACGGTTCTGCATGGCGGTGATACCAAGCGTGCCCAGCGCCGCGGAAACCTCATCGGCAGAATACGCCGGGAAGGACGTCGCCTCAAAATCGAGCTCAACGGGCGCATCGGTGCGGATGGTCGCGACCTTGCGGCTCAACAGGGCATCGTCGATGTGCGCACGCAGGTTTTCGCCCATCTTGCCCTTGACCTCGTCGGCATGTGCGATGACCTCGTCCAGGCTACCGTACTGCGCAATGAGCGCGCTCGCCTTTTTGGGGCCGATGCCCGGCACGCCGGGGATGTTATCGGACGTGTCGCCCTTCAGACCGTAAAAATCGGGCACGAGCGCCGGCGTGATGCCGTGATACAGATCGTCCACGCTCTCGGGCGTCATAATCGCCACGTCGGACAGGCCCTTGCGGGTCGAGACCACGTTGACGTGCTCGGTCACGAGCTGATACATATCGCGATCACCGGTCACCAGCAGCATGTCACAGCCGGCTTGCTCGCCCAGGCGCGCCATAGTGCCCAGGATGTCATCGCCTTCCCAGCCCTCGGACTGCAAGATCGGCACGTTGAGCGCGGCGAGCAGCTCCTTAATCATGGGAAACTGCGCGTGCAGATCGGGGTCCATGGGCGGACGCTGGGCCTTGTACTGCGGCAGCATCTCCATGCGCACACGCGGCTTGCCCTTGTCAAACGCCACGACCACACCGTCGGGGTTAAAGGCATCAATCATCTTAAGAAACATGTTCAGAAAGCCAAAGATCGCGTTGGTGGGGCGACCGTCCGGCGCATTCATGGTCGGCGGCACGGCGTGAAAGGCGCGGTGCATGAGCGAGTTGCCGTCGATAACGGCAAAAGTGCGGCGCTTGTCAGACATATTAAATACCTCGCTTTGGGCTGGGCACGGTTTGCTCACTCCAGTTTACACGCTCCCCGCCCCGCGGCCACCTCACATCAAGCTCCCCCGCCACCGTGAGCCCGCGCGTGATACGATGGCTCACGGTACATCAACCAGCACGATCGATCCGAAAGGAGCCTGCGTCATGGAGCGTCCCTGCGCATGGAAAAAGTACACACCACAGCAAATCAAGGAGCTCGAGGAGCTTTGCCGCGGCTATAAGCAGTTTTTGAGTGAGAACAAGACCGAGCGCCTGTGCGTCAAGGCCGGCATCAAGATGGCCGAGAAGGCGGGATACGTCGACCTGGAGACCGTAATCGCCGAAGGCCGCGAGCTCAAGGCAGGCGACAAGGTGTACGCCGCCAACCACGGCAAGGACCTTATGCTCGTCAACCTGGGCACCGCCCCGCTCGAGCAGGGCTTTAACATCCTGGGCGCCCACGTGGACTCGCCGCGCCTGGACCTTAAGCAGAACCCCGCCTTCGAGGCCGGCGACATGGCCTATCTCGACACGCACTACTATGGCGGCGTCAAGAGCTACCACTGGGTGGCCTCCCCGCTCGCACTCGTAGGCGTCATCTGCAAAAAGGACGGCACCACCGTCGACATCAACATCGGTGACAAGGTCGACGATCCGGTCTTTACCATCTCCGACCTGCTGATCCACCTCTCGAGCGAGCAGATGTCCAAGCCCGCCAAGGACGCCGTCGACGCCGAGATCCTCGACGTGATCGTGGGCGGTCGCCCCGTCAAGTTCGATGAGGACGACAAGGACGCTCCCAAGGAGCCCGTCAAGCAGATGTTCCTGGACATCCTCAAGGAGCAGTACGGCGTCGAGGAGGAGGACTTCCTCTCCGCCGAGATCGAGGTCGTGCCCGCCGGTCCCGCCCGCGACATGGGCCTCGACCGCTCCATGATTCTAGGTTATGGCCACGACGACCGCGTCTGCGCTTACCCCTCCATGCTCGCTCAGATCGACGTCGCCAACGTGGAGCGCACGAGCATCACGCTCATCGTCGACAAAGAGGAGATCGGCTCCGTGGGCGCCACCGGCATGACGAGCCGCTTCTTCGAGAACACCGTCGCCGAGATCATGACGCTCGCCGGCGAGGATAGCCCGCTGGCCCTGCGCCGCGCGCTCGCCCGCAGCCGTATGCTCTCCTCTGACGTGTCCGCCGGCTTCGACCCGGGCTATGCCGGCAAGTTCGAGACCAAGAACGCCGCCTTCATGGGTCGCGGCCTGTGCTTTAACAAGTACACGGGCAGCCGCGGCAAGGGCGGTTCCAACGACGCCGATGCCGAGTATGTGGCCCTCGTCCGCGACATCATGGACGAGGCCGGCGTGGACTTCCAGACCTGCGAGCTCGGCCGCGTCAATGCAGGCGGCGGCGGCACCATCGCCTACATCATGGCCAAGTACGGTATGAACGTCATCGACTCCGGCGTTGCCGTCCTGTCCATGCACGCCCTGTGGGAGGTCGCCAACAAGGCCGACATCTACGAGGCCTATCGCGGCTACAAGGCCTTCCTCGAGCGCGCCTAACCAGCCCTTCATAACTTGCGGTGAAATACGGACTAAACTGGCCTATAAACGGCCAAAACAGACCGTATTCCACCGCAACTTCCTTTTTGACAGAGGAGAGTCCATGCTGCAGGCCATCATTTCGCCCGCCAAGCAGATGCGCTCGGCCCAAGATGCTTTTGAAGTCCTGGGCATTCCGCCCTTTGCGCGCGAGACGGCTCGACTGCATCGCGCGTTGCTAGATATTGAGCGAAATGAAGGCAGCGGCGGCCTGCAGGCGCTATGGAACGTGAGTGACAAACTGCTGGGGCCTTGCCTCAACACCCTGCATGAGTTCGAGCCCATCTTGGAAAACGGCGACCTCGACAATCCCGATATCGCCCGCAATACCTCCCCCGCCGTCATGTCCTATCACGGCATTCAATACCAGAGCATGGCACCCGAGGTGATGGATGCCGCGCAGCTCGCATGGCTGCAAGACCATCTGTGGATCCTCTCGGGCCTTTACGGATGCGTACGCCCCTTTCATGCCGTCGAACCGTATCGGCTGGAGATGGGTGCGAAGCTCGCCGTTGACGATGCCCGAGACCTCTACGCGTTTTGGAGCGACAAGCTCGCGCGGGTTATCGCCCCGGCAGGTTCAAACACCACGATCGTCAACCTCGCCAGCGTAGAGTATGCCAAAGCCGTTCTGCCCCACCTCGCGGGCGACGCCACAGCCGTCACGTGCCTCTTTGGCGAGGGTATCCGCAACGGGAAGCCCATCCAACGGTCGACCGCCAGCAAAAAGGCGCGCGGCTCCATGGTGCGGTGGATGGCAGAAAACAAGCTCGAGGATGCAAGCGAACTTACCGCATTCAACATCGGCTATCGCCACGTCCCCGAGCTCTCATACCTAGGCACCCTCGTGTTCATCAACGAACAGATGCTCTAGAGCCGGCACCCAACACTGACCCGCTCAGCCTTCTCTATATAACTTGCGGTGGAATAATTCCTATTTGAGCCTTTTTCGCACAATCAGGAACTATTCCACCGCAACTTTTATGAATTGGCTGCTAGGCTCGACACCTATTCAGCTAGACCGTCGGCCTTTGCAATCCCGTTTGTCGAACCGTCCTGATAGACAATCTTGACGTGCTCGACCTCGGACACCGCAACACCCGACGGGGGCTCCAGGCGCCATTCCGTCAGCGCGATATCCATCGTCGTGGGCACATCCCCTTGATCTTTGAGCTTCACCGTCAACGTTTTGAACGTCGCATCATACGTCACGCGTTCGATTTCCTCACCAGGAATAGACCCACCACTCAGCTGCAACTGCACAAACTCATCGCACGGGTACCAATAATCGCCCGGAACGGCGAGCGTATTGGCATTACCGCCAGTACTCCTCACCGTCATAATCGGCAGGCCCTCGTCGGCCTCAAACTCCCAGGCGGCGCCGCCGCGACCGCCAAACGTCCAAATACAAAAGGCAATCACCAGCACGGCAAGCACCGCAAAGCCAATCGCGACCAACCCATGGTGTGCACGGCCCTCCTCGGCCGATACGTCCCATTGTGTCTCTCGATATAGATGCTTGTCTTCCATGTACGCCTCCCCACGGGCACGCTTGTTAGGCCAATCGTACCCATTCAGGCTATACTTGAGCCCATGACATAACGGGGAGCTTGCAGGACAAGACGGCAGGCTGAGACTGGGCGCGCCCGCCCTGACCCGCAAACCTGATATGGGTAATGCCAACGAAGGGAGCCGTGCCAATGAGCACACAGACCGAGCCCAAGCTCGTCACGCAAATCGACTTCGCCCGTGCCGGGCAGATCACGCCGCAGATGAAGGAAGTCGCCGAGCGCGAGCATCGCGACCCCGAGTACATCCGCGAGCGCGTGGCCGACGGCCGCATCGCCATTCCCGCCAACATCGTGCACATCAAAAAAGGCATGCGCGCCTTTGGCGTCGGTGAGGGCCTGTCCACCAAGGTCAACGTGAACTTGGGCATCTCGGGCGACAAGGCCGATGCCGCCGAGGAGTGGAAGAAAGTCAAGATCGCCGAGGACTACGGCGCCGACGCCATCATGGACCTCTCCAACTCGGGCAAGACGCGCCAGTTCCGCCAGCAGCTCATCGACGAGACGCCGCTCATGGTAGGCACCGTCCCCATGTACGACGCCATCGGCTACATGGAAAAGCCACTGGTCAAACTCACCAAGGAAGACCTGTTCGAAGTCGTGCGCGCGCACGCCGAGGACGGCGTGGACTTTATGACCATCCACTGCGGCATTAACAAGTCGGTCACCAAGACCTTTAAGGAGACCGGCCGTCTCATGAACATCGTGAGCCGCGGCGGCTCGCTGCTGTTTGGCTGGATGGAGGTCACCGGCAACGAGAACCCCTTCTACGAGTACTTTGACGAGCTGCTGGAAATCTGCCACGAGTACGACGTGACGATTTCGCTTGGCGATTCCTGCCGCCCGGGCTGCCTCTACGATTCCAACGACGCCACCGAGACCGCCGAGATGATCGAGCTGGGCAAGCTGTGCAAGCGCGCTTGGGCTGCCGGCGTCCAGGTTATGGTCGAGGGCCCGGGTCACATGGCGCTCGACGAGATCGCCGCCAACATGAAGCTGCAGAAGCGCCTGTGCCACAACGCCCCGTTCTATGTGCTGGGGCCGCTGGTGACCGATATCGGCGTGGGTTACGACCACATCACCGCAGCCATCGGTGGCGCCATCTCCGCCAGCTCCGGTGCCGACTTTTTGTGCTACGTGACACCGGCAGAGCACCTATGCCTGCCTAACGCCCAGGATGTGCTCGATGGCCTCATGGCCACCAAGATCGCCGCACACGCCGCCGACATCGCCAAGAAGGTGCCCCACGCCCGCGACATGGACGACAAGATGGGCCAGGCACGCCGTAAGCTCGACTGGGACGCCATGTGGAAGTGCGCGCTCGACCCGGTTACGGGCAAAAAGCGCTACGAGGAGTCCCCCGCCGCCACCGAGGGCACTTGCACCATGTGTGGCAAGATGTGCGCCGTCCGCACCGTCAACAAGGTGTTCGAAGGCACGACGATCGACCTCGGCATGGAGGACTAACTCGTCACCGGAGACACAAACGGCCACAAGGTGTTCGTCAATTGTTGACATGTGAACATTTTCTTACATTTACGTAAAGATTGCACCGCCCGCCCGGGATCGGCATACAGCTGGCCCGGGCAACTTTATAATGCAGGCAGAAGACCCATTTGAATCCGACCGAACAAGGGAGCGAACATGGATCGCAGTAAGGTACCCGCCGTTCTATCCATCGCAGGATCAGATTCCAGCGGTGGTGCCGGCATTCAGGCCGACATCAAGACCATCACGGCGCACCGCCTGTATGCCGAGACGGCCATCACGGCCATAACCGCACAAAACACGCTCGGTGTCACCGTTGTGCAAAACATCTCCCCGGATATTGTCGCGGCGCAAATCGATGCCGTTTTTGACGATATCCGCCCCAGTGCCGTCAAGATCGGCATGGTTTCCTCTGTCGAGATTATCGAGGTTATCGCCGACCGCTTGAGCGCCTGGGACGCACAAAATATCGTCGTCGACCCCGTCATGGTCGCCACCTCGGGCGCTCGCCTGATCGCAGAGGACGCCGCCGAAGCGCTTACACGCCGCCTGTTCCCACTGGCGACCGTCATCACGCCCAATATTCCCGAGGCCATGGCGCTGCTCGATTACGAGGTCGATTCCGAGCGCACGCAACAAAATGCCGCCATGCTCCTCACCCGCCGCTTTGGCTGCGCGTCCCTCGTTAAGGGCGGGCATTTTGTCAACGAGGCCAACGATGTGCTAGCAGAGCCCGCGCCGCTCGATGACGAGGGCAACCATCTGGGCGATCCGCTCACCACGTGGTTCCGCCACAAGCGTATCGAGACCGACAACACGCACGGCACCGGCTGCACGCTCTCGTCAGCCATCGCCTGCGCGCTGGCCCAGGGTATGGATCTTGCCGATGCCGTCAACGCCGGCAAGGCCTACCTAACGGGCGCTCTCGCCGCCGGCTTTGACATGGGCAAAGGCTCCGGCCCCGTTAACCATATGTGGCAGTATTAAGATTCGCAGCCCAAAACCACCGCAAAGGGGACAGGCACCTTTGCGGTGGTTCCCACAAACATCTCGATCTGTAACAGTTAGAATCCATTTTTCGGCCCACCTGTTACAAATCGAGACATCCAAATTCCACTGAGAAGATAATCTCGATGTGTAACAGTAACTCGGCAAAATCGACCCTAGATGTTACAGATCGAGACAAACGACCGATATCGACCTAAATAATCTTAGTCTGTAACATCTAGCCCGTTTTCAGCCTTATAACTGTTACAGATCAAGACAAACTAACGAAACAAGCCGCCGCAAGGGGAACTTCTGTACCGCTTTGGGTCGCGCTATTCTCCGAGCATCTCTTGGAGCTTGGTTGCCACGGCGTGGCCCAGGCTCTCGTGGCTTTCGGGCATCATGTGCAGATAATCGATATCGCCCGGCTCGGCAAACTCGGCGGCATTCAAAAAGTCGCAGCCAAACTGTTTAGCAGCATACGCATAGTATTCGGCAAAATGCTCCGAGGCCTCGACGGAGCGCTCGTCAAAGTCGGTCATGTACACATCGGCGATCTGCGGTTTAATCTTGATAGGCGCCATCAGCAGAATACGCGGGCAGGGCGCGGCTTCGGTCCAGGGAAACGCGCGGACGGTGCGAATCAGCGCCATGGCACCGTCAGCGATATCGGCAGCCCCCACGCTAAAGACCGTCTTGCAGTCGTTGGTGCCCAGCATAATCACGATCGCATCCAGCGGCTTATGAGCCTCGAGCAGCATCGGCAACGCGCGGATGCCGTTGAGATTAGTGTCCAGATGGCACATGTCGTCACGCACCGTCGTGCGGCCGTTGAGGCCTTCCTCAATCACGTGCCAGCCCTCGCCCAGGTCGCGCTGGGCCACGCCGCACCAGCGCACATCGTGCGCATAGCGTACCGCGGTGCCGTCGCGCATGCCCGCCGGATCATAGCCGTAGGTATTGCTGTCGCCAAAGCACAGAACGTTTTTCATCGTAAGCCCTTCCTCTAGTAAAAAGTCGGCGGGAGCAGTCTCTCCCGCCGAATCGACCTATCTGTCAGCACATACCGATTACAGGTACTTGCGCCAATCGTCATCGTCTTCATCGTCCTCGGCGGCAGCCTGGGCCTGCTCGGCGGCGCGGGCAGCCGCAGCGCGAGCGGCAACCTGGGCATAGGACTCCTCGTTGCGCTCGGGGAAGTTTGCCAGCACATGCTCGAACTTGGCAAAATCTTCGTTCCAGCGCGTAGAGGGCACGGCAAAAAAGACCTGCTTGACCTTAAAGTCGCCCGATGCGAGCTCCTTGCGGAAGAGCTCGGCCACGGCCTCGGCGTCAAAGCCGTTGTTGTCGCAGCCCCAAGCGCCCAGCACGAGCTTCTCGCGACCCAGCTCGTCGCAGATGGCAAGCACAAAGCGGATGCGATCGCGCAGGGCGTCCAGCAGGGCATCGTCACCCACACGATACTCCTGGCGAGCGCGCTTGGCGTTGGGCGCGGCGGCCACGATCACGTCGGCATACGCATGCACGTGGTTGCGGTCGAAGCGCACCGCAGGCACCACCAGCGCACGGTTGCGGTAAAGCTCGCAGTTGATGTTGCGGCGACGGTTCTCGCCGTACCATTTGCGCTGTTTATCGAGCACGTTGTACAGGTACGAATCGGCACAGAGCGTGGCCTCCTGACCCAGATAGCCCTGGATGTAGCCGCCGCCCGGGTTGGTGAACGAGGCAAAGGCGAGCACGGCCATGTCGCAGAATTGCGCGTAGCCTCGGCCGTTATCCAGAATGGCCTGCGTGGCAGAGGCGTCGAGCACGGTGACCTCGGGCAGGACCGGAGCGGGCTCCTCGGCGGGCTCGGACTCGGCTTCGGCGGCCTCCTCGACGGGCTCGGGCGCCACCTCGGTATCGACTGCAGCCTCGACCTCGGCGGCCTCGGGCTCCTCGGCAACCTGCTCCTCGGCAGCAGCAGCCACCTGGGCCTTGGCCTTCATCGCCGCGACAAAACCGGCAGGCATACCATCGAACTCGCACACGCCGGCAAGCGAACGCTCGATATCCTTGGCGCACGCTTCGGACACAGTTGCCACGTGACGCTCGGCGGCCTTGGCACGGGCCTCGCGCTTGGGATTGGGCTGACCCGCTCGGTTGGACCTGCGGTTACGGTTCCTGTTGTCGACGTCTGCCATACGTGGTCACCTTTCCTGTCGCTGCCGCTATCGGCTTTTCCCATCCATGATACCCCGCCGCGTACAAAAAAGACGGCCCCGAAGGACCGCCTTTCGCATCGTTTTACCGTGTCCGGCAGGAAGCGTCGCAATGCCGCGCTTTAATCGCGACGGCCGAGGATGTTCAAAATGCGCAGGAACACGTTGATAATATCCACGAACAGGTTAGAGGCCATGAGCACGGCGTTGGGCAGCGTAGGCGGCACCGTCGCGGCAACATAGGTGTCGTAGCCAATAAAGCCGGCGAACACCACGATCACGATCAGATCGGTGATGGTCTGCGAGACGCCCATGAACATCAGCACGATCTCAACCAGAATAGTGGCGAGCAGAATGCCAAAACCGATGCCATATACGCGCTGGAAAAACTTGGGGAACGTCACGCCCAAGGCGCCAAAGACAAAGGTGATGGCGGCCGTGGCGATAAAGGCAGTGTTGATGGTGGGCAGGTCGTAGTTGGCAAGGCCAAACGACGCGGTCAGGCCAAAGGTACTCGCAAAGATTACGTAGCCCACAAGGGACAGGCCCACGGACTGCTTGCTGGCGGCGGCCGACATCATGACCATGCCGACGATGGTTAAAATAAACGAGCCAAAGACTAGCGGCAAGGCGGCGCCGCTCATCATCATGCGCGCAAACGACATGGTGCTCGTAAAGTAGGCGCCGGCGCCCATGGCGCAAAAGCCCAAGAAGATGAGGGCAGACATGGCGAGATTGTACGCGCGCGGCGACATCTCCTTGGCGCGGCTTGCGCCGCTCTCGACGGGGCCGTTCTGATAGCCCTGGATATCGTTCATAGGTTCGTCCTTTCAAAAAGCGCCACAAATAACGGCACAGCAGGTGACAAGATTCCTGTCATTGTACCCGAATGCCGTACGTCCTTACCTACGGCGCTCGCCCTCGAGCGTACGATCAAAGGCCCAGACCCACCAACGCATCACGTGCGCCTGCGAGCCATCTGGTCGTTCGCGCGTCTGGTCCTCCAAATACAACTCGGTCGCGTGCCCGCCAAAACGCACCTTATAGGTTGCCGTACGAATGCCGTGAACTGTCAGGCCAAACCCAGTGGTCGAGACAATCTCGTCAATCGTAAAGCAACGACCGTCGACCCAGCAGACGGTGACCGGCACAACCTGCCCGCCCGCGAGGATGCGAGCCACGACGTCCACATACTGCTTGTGCACGCGCCGAGTTTTGCCATCTGTCTGTCGATATTCCATGCCTCCTATTATCGAACGCATGTTTGCATGTTGTAAAGCGAACAGACTGTGGTTTTGGAGTGTCGCAGTAATCGCACGTGTCCGCATGGCGTGTTAGCAAAAAGAACACCCGCGGTCAACAGGGCTAATATTCAATTTTAGTGCCAAAAAGTTCACTTCTCCCATCAGAACTCGGTAAAGAAACCCACAGGAGGTGATACGATTTATCATGTTTTTGTAACGTGTCTGCAAACTTCGAGAAAGCCCATATATGGACGTAACGTTCTCAACCTTCCTCGGCCAAATTGTGTCGAACCCAGTCCTTGCCGTCACCGTGATCCTCGCGTTGGGTGCCATCTTCGTCAATGGATGGACCGACGCGCCCAACGCCATCGCGACCTGCGTCACTACGCGTTGCATGCCCGCCCGCGCCGCCATTCTCATGAGCGCCGCATTCAACTTCCTCGGCGTGCTCATCATGACGCACTTTAACGCGAGCGTCGCCAACACCATCTCACATATCGTCGACTTTGGCGGAAACAGCACCATGGCGCTCGCCTGCCTATGCGCGGCGCTGTTCTCCATCGTCGTCTACGGCGCCACAGCGTCGCGTTTTGGCATCCCCACCTCGCAAAGCCACAGCCTTATCGCCGGCCTGACCGGTGCCGCCATCGCCCTCGGCGGTGCGAGCAGCGTCAACGTCCACGAGTGGATGAAGGTCATCTACGGCCTGGCGCTCTCCATCGGCCTGGGCTTTGTCATGGGCTGGGTCCTGTGCAAGCTCGTCTCGATTCTTTTCGCCGCCGCCAACAGGCGACGTGCCAATGTCTTCTTTAAATACGCTCAGATCGCGAGCGCTGCGGCCATGAGCTTTATGCACGGCGCGCAGGATGGACAGAAGTTCATCGGCGTGCTCTTTTTAGGCGTGGCCTTTGCCAGCGGCCAGACGAGCGTCGGCGATGCAGGCATCCCCATCTGGATTATGCTGCTGTGCTCGGCCACTATGGGTATCGGCACCAGCGTGGGCGGCGAGCGCATCATCAAGTCCGTCGGCCAGAGCATGGTCAAGCTCGAAAAGTATCAGGGCTTCTCCGCCGACCTGGCGGGCGCCGCAAACCTGCTGCTTGCCACCCTTACCGGCATCCCCGTGTCCTCCACACACATCAAGACCTGCGCCATCATGGGCGTCGGTGCCGTCAAGCGCCTCTCAGCCATCAACTTCGGCGTCGTCAAAGACATGATGTTCACCTGGTTCTTCACCTTCCCCGCCTGCGGACTCATCAGCTTTGTCATGGCCAAGCTGTTCATGATGTTCCTCTAGTCAAACCGAACGTCCATCCGGACCGCATTACTTCGCCCACCCGTCTTCGCCTCGAAAGGACCCACCCATGGCAAAGAAACCCGATTCGTTCTACTTTGATAACTACGTTGCCTGCGCCGACCTCGCCGTCCAGGCCGCAGAGCTGCTCACCAAGATTTTTGAGAACTTTGACCCCGCGCAGATCCACGACATGCTCGATAAGATGCATGCGATTGAGCATGCGGCAGACAAGAAGCACCACGAGCTCGAAGACGCCTTGCTCACCGCCTTTATCACCCCGCTCGAGCGCGAGGATCTGGATCTGATGAGCTGCTCACTCGACACCGTGCTCGACCGCATCGAGGGCGTCGTGCAGCGCGTCTACTTCACCAACATCCAGAGCATCCATCCCGACGCCATCGTCATCGCTCACAAAGTGACTGACGCCTGCCGCGCCATGAAGGACCTAATGGTCGAGCTTCCCAACTACCGCAAGTCCAAGACCCTGCGCGAGCTTGTCATCCAGATCAACACCATCGAGTCCGAGGCCGACGAGCTCTACATCAACGCCATGCGCAACCTGCACGTTAACGGCAAGGACCCGCTCGAGGTCATCGCCTGGCGTGACGTATACGCCTTCCTGGAGTACTGCGCTGACTGCTGTGAGAATGTGGCCGATGTTGTGGATTCGATTGTCATGAAGAACAGTTAATTGGGGGGTACGTGTCCTGGCGGCGAAGGGCCGGCCGCGGTTTGCTTTCTCACTCCGGCTGCTTTGCAGAGTCGTTCGAAAGTAAACCGCGGCCGGCCCTTCGCCTTACGTACCACCATTGGGAACTTTGGCTGATACTTTGAAAGCGATGGGGCTTTTGTTGGCAGGGCCTTTGAGCCCGATGGGGAACTTTGGGACCGCCTTAAACGTTTGGGTGGATGGGGCTTTGGGTACCCTTTGGTTTACTTTGGATTGATTTGCTGACTTTGGAGGGTTTGGTTATGGGGTATTTGGATCTGGCTCGGGGTCGATATTCTTGTCGCGAGTTTGAGAATCGTTCTGTTGAGCAGGCTGTGGTGGATGCCATTGTTGAGGCTGGGCGTATTGCTCCTTCTGCTTGTAATAATCATCCAACCCGTGTGATGGTGTTGGATACGCCTGAGCTTCTGGAGAAGGCTGCTGCTTGTCAGCCTCGGTTTGCTCGTGATGGGTCTATCTTTGGGGCTCCGCTTGTTTTCCTTATTTGCAGCGTTACCGATGATGCCTGGGTGCGCCCGTATGACCAGATGAATTCCAGTGAAATCGATACGTCCATCGTATGTGATCAGATGATGATGGAGGCCACCGAGCAGGGCCTGGGAACGTGCTGGGTATGCCATTTTAAGCCTGAGGTGGCACAAGAGCAGTTCAATCTGTCCAAGGGCGTCTATCCCTATCACATGCTCGTCTGTGGCTATCCCGCCGACCACATCGCCGATCCCGAGCATCGCGAGGCCCGCACCATTCCCCTCTCCGACTTCCTCCTCAAGTAGATTTTTGGGACATGCCTTAAAACCTACCCTTGACCGCTCACCCGTTCGCCGAGTTCTGCGCCACAATGTGCAGGGCTCGGTTTTTTATGTTGCGCGCCCCTGCACAGTCATAAAAAAGGACCCGCAAGCTGCGGGTCCTTTCTAGGCACTAAATTGTAGGCCGAATGTTAGTCCAGGTCGTCGGCAGCAAAGTTGTCGATCGGGGCGAAGGGATCGGCCACGGGGACAACCGGGTCAGCGACGGGCAGCGGCTCGGCGGGAACAGTCACTGCAGGAGAAGCGGCAGAACCGACCGGCGTGGAGGCCATCAGATCGGCCGGGAAGGAATTCTGGGCATCGTCCATGAAGTGCTGGATGAGCTTGAGATACTCTGCCTTGAACTCCTCACGGGAAGCCTTGAGACGATCGATCTCCTCGAGCTCGGCCTGCTTCTCGGTCAGAGCCTGGCGGATAACCTCGCGGGCCTTGGCGTCAGCCTCGTTGCGGATACGCTCAGCGTTCTCGTTGGCATCGTTGACGATGGTCTCAGCGGTCTGCTGGGCAGCGATCAGGGCAGCGGAAATCTGGCGCTCCTGAGCGGAGAAGTCAGGGGCGGGAGCAGCCACGGGGGCGGCAGGAACGGCCTGGGCGGTGGCATCCTGAGCTTGGGCAAGCTGAGCCTGCGCATCGGCAAGCTGCTGCTCGGTAGCAGTCAGACGACCCTTAAGGTCGACGATCTTAGCGAGCATAGCGTCAACCTCGGAGGACAGCGTCTCCAAGAAGACGTCGACCTCAGCAGGATCGTAGCCACGCTTGGCCTCAGAGAAAGTCTGAGCCTGGATGTCTGCAGGGGTAATAGCCATAACAAGTCTCCTTTTTCATCGCCTCGGCGCTACACGCCCGACGTAAGTTACTAAGTCAGTTCTACACGAGTATACCTATAAGAAGCTGCAGAACCAGCCTCTGCACCAACTGCAACGCAATAATCGCAACGACCGGCGAAAAATCGATACCGCCCATCGGCGGGATGAAACGACGGAACAGGTTGAGCCACGGACCGCACACGCTATCAAGCACCGCGGCAATATCCTGAAGCAAACCACCCTGCTTCATGGGAATCCACGTCATAAAGCAGTAGACGACAATGAGCGTGGAATAGAAGTTGAACAGCGTGTTGACCAGCTGGACGATAGTGTAGATGTTGATGGGAATCTCCTCGTCTTGTCTTTACTTAAGGTAGCCGTCGGCACGAAGCTTCTTGAGATCGGAATCTTTGACCTCGCAACCGGCGGGCAGCACCATGAACACGCGGTCGCCCACCTCCTTGACCGTGGCACCCAGACCGCAGGCAAAGCCGTAAGAGAAGTCCAAGACGCGCTTGGCAACTTCGGTGCGTACGCCCACAAAAATCAGTGCGACAGGCTGCTTGGTGCGAACGCGGCGCACCACGGTCTCCACGTCGTCATAGCTCTCGGGGCGCAGGACATAGGCCGGCAGCTGCGGCGTGGCGTTGATGATATTGCTCGCATAGGCCGAGGCATCGCTCGGTGCAGGCGCGGGTGCAGCGGCGGCACGGGCGCGGGTATTCTCGGCGTAGCTCGACGGCGTGTCATAGGCACCAGGACGATAACCGCTCGCAACACTGTCCTGCGAGCGCGAAGGCGGGTTATACGTCGTGGCATGGCGGGAGTCATCGCCGACCAGCTGACCGGAGCGCGTATACACGGCAACCGACTCAGCTTCACCGCGGCGCGTCTGGCCAAGCAGGCCGTTGCTCGGCTCGTCTTGGGTGTAGAAGCCCTCGCCCGAAGCACCACTGTAGCCGTTGTTCTGATAGCCATCGTCGTAGCCGTCATCGTAGCCGTAGTCGTCGTCCTGGCCATAACCCTGGTCGTAACCCTGCTGGCCGCCCAGGTGCATCTTATTTTTAATCTCGTCAAGGAAGCCCATGGTTGTGTCCTCTCGCGGTTTAGTGCAGGCGCCCCGATAATCAGTGCGCACTTCAGAGCCTTATTTTACTGCAAACTCCGGGCTAAATACTACCCTGCCCAGGCGAACGAGCGTAGAGCCCTCCTCAAGGGCAGACTCAAAGTCCTCGCTCATACCGCAGGAAAGCTCAGGCAGGTTCAAATCGGGATGCGCCGCCTCCAGCTCATCCCTCAGCTCACGAAGCCCCGCAAAGGTGCGGCGTGCCACATCCTTATTCCCCCGGGGCGCCATAGTCATAAGCCCCTGTACGCAAATTCCCTCAAGTTCTGCAAGCTCACCCGCGGCGGCGCGAATCTCATCGGGTGAAAAGCCTCCCTTCGACTCCTCACCACTCACATTGACCTCAATGAGCACACGCTGGGGGCCGACGAGCTCGCCTGCCTCAATCTTGCGAACAGCACGGCTCGAGATCGCCTGCGCCAGATGCAGCGAACCCACCGAGTGAATCAGCTCGGCTGAGCCCAGCACCGCATTGATCTTATTGGTCTGCAGGTTGCCGATCATATCGAAGCGCACCTCGGGCAGCTCCGGATGCTCCGCCAGACCCGTGAGCTTGCGAACCAGCTCCTGCGGGCGGTTCTCGGCAAAATGGCGATACCCCGCCTGGATGGCGGCAACGGTCTCATCGACACCAACGGTCTTGGACACGGCAATGAGGCTCGCGGCGTCGTGGGGACGGCCCGCGCGATCGAGCGCCGCATAAAAACGTTCCAGAATCTGCTCGCGGCGAGCGCGCATCAAGTCCAAATAGTTATCCATTGCCAATCGCCTCCGCTGACAGCCAAACAAGTAGTCCCATGCTAACGCAAGAGCGCGGCCCCGCATGTGCAAGGCCGCGCTCACTTAGGTATTTACAATCTTTCGACGAACGGGGTTACTTACTCCTCGTCGTCCTCGCCATCGTCCTCATCCTCAAGATGATCGAGCAGGTAGCGAAGACCCTCGCTGACCTCGTTAACGGGCACCTTGGCAACGTAGCGTGCATCGACGGCGGGCCTCATGATAACACCCTCGCCCGAAGGCACGCGCATGCTCTCGAGCTCATCCTCATCAGTGCAGGCGATATCACCGGCAGTCATACGCTGTCCGGTCAACAGGAAGGTCAGACGGCAGGCGGCATCGATGGAAATCGAGGCGATGCGATCGAGATAGCGCGATACCATGATGGCGCGGCGCAGGTCGTCATAGTTGCTGTCGTCGTCCATAAAATCGCCCGTGTCCATGCGGTTAAAGGTGCGGAAGAACTTCTCGTAGGCGGCGTGCACTGGCTCGTCCTCGACGGCCAAGTTGCAGATGATGGACATGTCGTTGGTGACGAGCGCAGAAAGCGAAGAGCCCAGCACCTGGTAGACGGCCTCAGCCTCGGCCTCGACCGTGCCGACAAGCTCCTTGGGCAGCGAGATGTCGGCCTTGATCATATGACGCGTGGCGCGGCAAATCTGGCGAACCTTATCGGTCATGCGCTGCAGGTTAAAGTCGACGTAGATGATCGTCTGCAGCAAGCGGAAGTCGGAGGCGACCGGTGACTGCGTGGCAATCAGGTTGTAGCAGACGGCCTCCAGGTTGGCGCAGCGTGCGTCAATCGAAAGCGTGCGCTTCTTGGTCTTGGTGGCGAGCTTGCGGTCGTCGGTCACATAGGCCTTCACGGCATCGTGGAGGGCCAGATCGACGGCCTCGTAGATGCTCAGCATCTCGTGACGGGCCTCGATGAGCTGACGGGAAAACAGTTTGCGCATGGTTCACTCCAATCAGTTGGGTGCGGTCATGCCGCCCGCACAGTGAATACGCACCGGACCAGATCCGATCGGCTTGGGACTAGTCGCACCGATCAGCCAAAGCGGCCGGTGATATAGTCTTCCGTCCGCGAGTCCACCGGGCTGGTGAAGATCGCGTCGGTTTGACCATACTCGATGAGCGTAGCGGGCTCGCCGGCAACTTCCTGCAAGAAGAATGCGGTGTAGTCGCTAATGCGAGCTGCCTGCTGCATTGAATGCGTGACGATGATGATCGTCATCTCGGGCGCCAGCTCGGCCATCAGATCCTCGACCTTAGAGACGGACGTGGGGTCGATGGCGGAGCAGGGCTCGTCCATCAGAAGGACATCGGGTTGCACCGCAAGCACGCGCGCGATGCACAGACGCTGCTGCTGACCGCCCGAGAGCGCCAAACCATCCTTGTTGAGCTGATTGGATACCTCTTTCCAGAGGTTGGCGCGCTTGAGCGATTCTTCCACGATGTCATCGAGGTCACTTTTGCTAGTCACGCCCTGCAGACGAGGGCCAAAGGCGACATTCTCGTAGATGGATTTAGGAAACGGGTTGGGCTGCTGAAAGATCATGCCCACGCGACGACGGAGATCGACCGGGTCGACACCCTCGGCATAGATATCGTTGCCGTCGAGCGTCATGGTGCCCTCGACGCGCGTGCCCTCGATCAGGTCATTCATGCGGTTGATGCAGCGCAAAAACGTCGACTTGCCGCAGCCCGAAGGGCCAATGAAGGAGGTGATGGCGTTTTTGGCGATGTTGAGGTCAAGCCCCGTCAGCGCATGAAAGTCACCGTACCAAAAGTTGAAATCCTTGGCCGTAATGGCCGCTTGCTCCAACGTGGGAGCGGACTGATAAACGGACATGGGACTCCTTAACTAGCGACGCTTGCGCGACAGGAAGCGCGCAAACAGGTTGAAGGCCAGAATGATCACCATCAGCAAGAGCGCGGTGCCGTAGGCTGCGTTCATGTTGATGCCGTCGTTGGCAAGCAGATACAGGTGAACCGTCATGGGGCGGCCGGAATCGAGCGGCGAAATAGGTAGATTGATGGCCTGCCCCATGGTATAGAGCACCACCGCGGTCTCGCCAATGGCACGGCCGATGGCGAGAACGATGCCCGTGGCAATACGGCCAAAGGCAGAAGGAAGCACGATCTTGGAGACAACCTGCCACTTGGTGGCGCCCAGGCCATATGCGCCCCAGCGGATATAGCGCGGAACGGCGCGAATGGCCTCTTCGGTGGTACGCATGACGATGGGAAGCATCAAGAGCGCGAGTGCCAGGGCGGCCGAGACCATCGAAAGGCCCAGGCCCATGGCCTCGACAAACAAGGCGTAGCCAAACAGGCCCATAACGATGGAGGGCACCGAGGCCAAAGCGTCAGCAGCGTAGCGAATGAGATCGACGACCTTGCCCTGCTTGGCGTACTCGGCCAGATAGACGGCTGCCAGCACAGCGATCGGCGTGCAGATAAGCATGGCGAGCGCCGTCACGTAGACGGTCGAGACGATCGTAGGCCAAATGCCGCCCTCGGCGTTGACGCCCTGGGGCCAACCGAAGATAAAGTCGAGCGAGATGTGTGGCAGGCCGTTGATGACCACGTAGGCGATGATAGCGACCAGCACCAGCGTGGTGATGTAGGCAGCGGCACGAAACACGCCAAGCATGATCTTGTTGGACAGGTCCTTGTTGATGCGGCCCTTCTTGCCGTGGGAAAGGGCACGCTTGATGCGCTCGCGCGACGAGGTCGTATCGACCGTCGTGTCAACGGAATCGGACATAGCCTACCCCCTCTTCTTCTTGGAAATCAGACGGACGATGCCCACCAGCGTGGCGGAGATGATAAACAGGACCACGCCCATGCCGAACAGCGCCG
Organism: uncultured Collinsella sp.; assembly: GCA_958427145.1. Taxonomy (GTDB): domain Bacteria; phylum Actinomycetota; class Coriobacteriia; order Coriobacteriales; family Coriobacteriaceae; genus Collinsella. The sequence continues at coordinate 2,675 of CAUAAZ010000029.1, read as the reverse complement.
AGCGATGCAGACCCGAGGAATAGCTCATGTCGAGCGCGATCTGGCTCGTGAGCGTCGAGATAGGGCTCGCAATGCTGTCGGGAATAACCGGGGCGTTACCCACGACCATGAGCACGGCCATGGTCTCTCCGATGGCACGGCCCATACCCAGCACGATGGCATCCACGATACCCAGCTTAGCGGCAGGTAGCACGACCTTATAGATGGTCTGCCACTTAGTAGCACCCATGGCATACGATGCCTCGCGAATGCCCATGGGAATGGAATTGAGGGCATCGATGGTGAGCGTGGTGATGGTAGGGACGATCATGATGGCGAGCACAAACCACGCCGTCAGCGCACCAAAACCAAGGCCGCCGGTCAGTTGTGCGATAAACGGGCGGATGATGATCATGCCGAAAAAGCCGTAGATGATAGAAGGGATGCCGGCCAGCAGGTCGACGGCAGGGCTGATGAGCTTGCGCACGCGCTTGCCGGCGATCTCGACCAGGTACACGGCCGTGCCCACACCTAGCGGCACGCCCATGGCGAGCGCACCGACGGTCACCAGACCTGAGCCGGCAAGCAGCGACATGATGCCGTAGTGGCCCTCAGAGGGCGCCCACGTAAAGCTAAAGAAGTCCGCCAGACCGATGTCGGTAAAGACGGGCAGCGCCGAGTACGTGGTAAAGACAAAAATCAGGATGACGGTAACGACCGCCAAAAACGCGCAGGCAAAGAAGATCCACTGCAGCGCCTTCTCCTTGATATAGGTACTGCGCGATACGAGCGCCAGCTCGCGCTTCTTGGGTGCCTGAGCATTCTGCTCAGTCTGGGAGTTTTCCTGTGCTTCCATGCTACTCACTCCCCTTCTCGTCGTTGGTGACGGGAATAAAGCCCGCCTCGCGAATCTGCTTGTCCATCTTTTCGGACGTCACGTAGTCGATGTAATCCTGCGCCTGCTGCGAAGGCGCACCCTTCACAAAGAAGTAAAGGTCGCGCGAGATGGGATAGCCGCCACTCGCGACCGTCTTCTCGGACGCCTCAACATGATTGACCGAAACAGCCTTGACCGAGGTCTTGGCGTTGAGGCTATCGACGAAGCCCAGCGAAATGTAGCCGATGGCCCCACGCGAACGAGATACCACGTCGCGCACCTGGCCCGTACCCGAAAGAACAGCCGAGCGGCGATCGAACGGCGTGCCATCCATCACGATGGTACGGAAGGCCTCGCGCGTACCGGACGCCTCGTCTCGGTTGATGACCTGAATCCTCAGGTCCTCGCCACCGACCTCTTTCCAATTGGTAATCTTGCCGGCGTAGATATCGCGGAGCTGCTCGGTCGAGAGGTTATCGACGGGGTTGTCGTCGTTCACGATGACCGCAATACCGTCGTGGGCAATGACGATGGGAGTCAGGCCCAGATCCTGTTCGTCGGCATTGAGTCCACGGGAGGAGCTGGCGATATCGGCCGTGCCGGCGCTGACGGCCTCGATGCCAGCGGAAGAACCCAAACCGGAAACGAGCACGTCGATGCCGGTCTCCTCCTTAAAGCCCTCGGCCGCAATCTCGGCGATAGGAAGGCAGGTCGTGGAGCCGGCCACGGTAATGGAAGAGCTAGAAGATCCCGAAGAACAGGCGCACAGCGTAAGCGTAAGCACAGCGGCGCTCAGGACCGATACGATCTTTCTCATAGCATCACGCCGATCGCAGCATGGCGCCCACAGGTGCCGTCCTCGTTACGGTAGGAATAAAAGCGGTCGTTCTGACGCACGGTCGAAAGCTGGGTATCCACGATATTATCCGCGTCGACACCGACATCTACCAGCGCCTCGCGAATGGCAGCGGAAAGATCGAGCATGCGAGAGGTATTCGCATCGATGCAAGAGAACTCGGCGGCAAAGCGATCCATGAGTTCCTGGGATACCTCATATTCGTCACCCAAGATATGGGGGCCGATATAGGCGGAAACGTCGCTCGCATCGCAACCGGCAGCATCGCAAAGCGCCTGGCACGCCTTGGCGGAAATACGTGCAATCGTGCCCTTCCAACCGGAGTGCACCACGGCAAATCCGCCGGGGGCCACCAGCACCACGGGAACGCAGTCGGCAAAGCAGAGCAGCACGGGCACGTTATGCGCCGTGCAGACGATGGCATCACAGCCCTCGGCAATCTGCTCGCGAACGTCCTCAAGGTCATCGGCGCCGTTCGAGGTCACCGCAACGATATGATCACCATGGACCTGATTGGGAACGAGCAGGTTGTGCTCGCACTCGGCGGCACCCATAGCCTCGAGCGCACGACAACGATTTTCTTGAACAGCAAAGGGGTCATCGCCAACATGCGAGCCCAAGTTGAGTGAGGAGTACGCATCTTCGGAAACGCCACCGGCGCGCTCGGTGAAGGCAAAGCGAACATCGGATGTCGCGCCCTCCACCAACGTAACTCCATCATGGTCGACACGCGAAACTTTGTCCGCACGTGCTGCCATACTAAAGCCTCCTAATAACACAAGTACCGCGGCATCGCCGCTACAGCCCGCGTTTATACGGCTGTCATACTTCTCTAAAAGGATACCTGCTGCGCTGGAGGCAATCGTAAAGGGAACGTAAAGAGATTGGAGGTTCTAGTTTACAAAGTCGAAATCAAAACCACCCCTAAAAGGGGTGGTTTGCTCTTAGGGTATAACCCTTGGA
>CAUAAZ010000028.1 GCA_958427145.1 uncultured Collinsella sp. | reverse complement strand
CCGCACATGTGCGGATGAATGTGGGAGGTGTTCGGATAAAGTCGATAATCAAGGCCAATGACTGGGTCGGAAAATTTCTTAAAAAAGTTCTTGCCCTGAGCTGATTCGTCCGTATAATAAACTTCGTTGCTTGAGAGCACGCACCTATTCCTCGGTAGCTCAATGGTAGAGCACGCGGCTGTTAACCGCGCTGTTGTAGGTTCGAGTCCTACCCGGGGAGCCAGAATTTTCCAGCCCTTTCCGTTGGGCTTTAAATTCCTCGGTAGCTCAATGGTAGAGCACGCGGCTGTTAACCGCGCTGTTGTAGGTTCGAGTCCTACCCGGGGAGCCAGGTTGTAAAACCCGTCGCTTATGCGGCGGGTTTTTTCATGCCGCGATCGCCGTTCGCGAACGTTACCGTATCAACATTTCGTGTCGAGGATGTAATCCCGAGGCCCGCCACCTCAACATGCCGCGGTCGTTGTAGAATATTGCAATGATTGCTCCCACGACATGGTGCCGCGAGCACCAAGAAAAGGAGATTCTTGTGTCTGAGACCATTAACGGCAGCCTGAGCGTCTCGAACGACGTTATTGCCGATATTGCCGGTTATGCCGCGATGACGTGCTATGGCGTTGTCGGTATGGCTGAGCAGCTCCAGGGCGCCGAGAGCGTGCGCCTGCTTGCCGGTCAGCGCCTCCGCAAGGGCGTGCTTGTCTCCGCCGACGAGAACGGCCTTACGGTCGATCTTCACGTCGTGCTCGAGAACGGCGTCAACATGAAGTCCGTCTGCCACAATCTTTCGAGCTCCGTTGCCTTCACTCTGCAGGAGATCGCCCAGATCGATCCCGCCAGCCTTAAGATCGGCATCCATATCGACGCGCTCAAGAGCCGTCTGAACTAGCATCCGAAAACGGAGATTCAAATACCCATGATTGCAAAGACCATTCGCACCTGTTTTCCGATCGCTGCGGCTGCCGTTTCCGACAAGGCCGAGGAGATCAATAAGCTCAACGTCTTCCCCGTACCCGATGGCGATACCGGCACCAATATGTCGCTCACGCTCGCCTCGGTGACCAAGGAGCTTTCCGCCCTTCCCGCCGATGCCGACATGGAGGCCATCGCAGGCGCCATCACCCACGGCTCCCTTATGGGCGCCCGCGGTAACTCCGGCGTCATCACCTCGCAGATTCTGCGCGGCGTGGCCGAGGGCCTTGTCTCTGCCGATGAGCCCATTACATCCGCCAACATTGCCTTCGCCTTCCGTCGCGCCGTCAAGGTCGCCTTCCAGGCTGTCCGCAAGCCCATCGAGGGCACGATCCTCACGGTCCTGCGCGATGTCTCGACCAAGGCCGATGAGTGCGAGAAGAAGAAGTTCTCGGCCGAGGACGCGCTCGATGCCATCGTCGTTGAGGCGTACCAGTCCGTCGCCCGCACACCCGACCTGTTGCCCGTTCTGAAGGAGAACGGCGTGGTCGACTCCGGCGCCTTTGGCTTTGCCATCTTCCTCGAGAACTTTGTGGCTGCCGCCCTTGGCCGCAGCACCGTGGTCGAGGATTTCTCCGCTACGTTTGACTCCGCCGGCTCTGCCCGCGATGCCGCTCTTGGCCGTGTTGAGATCGAGGCTAACGACGACTGGGAGGGCTCGGAGTTCCGCTACTGCAACGAGTTCCTCTTTAAGGCCGATGCCCCGTTTGACGAGGACGAGTGCCTTAAGTTCCTAGGCTCCATGGGCGACTGTGAGCTGCTCGTGGGCGCCTATCCCGACTACAAGATCCATGTGCACTCCAACACCCCCAACCTGGTGCTCGAGCACATGCTGCAGCTCGGTCAGATCTATGAGGTCTTTATCCACAACATGGAGATGGAGGCCCACGACCGTACCGCCAAGATTCACGAGGACCAGGAGAAGGCCGCCGAGCCCGCCAAGGCCCTGGGCTTTGTCGCCGTTGCCGCCGGTTCCGGCGAGGCCGACATCCTCAAGTCTCTCGGCGTCGACGTGATCGTGTCGGGTGGCCAGACCATGAACCCCTCGACTGCAGACCTGTTGGGCGCCGTTGACCAGGTCAACGCGACCTCGGTCATCATCCTGCCCAATAACGGCAACATCCGCATGGCTGCCGAGGCTGCCGCTTCTGCCTGCACGGACAAGAAGGTTGCCGTTGTTCCCACCAAGACCGTTCCGCAGGCGTTCTCCGCGCTGTTCGCGGTCCTGCCCGATTCCGAGCTCGAGGACGCCGTCGCCGCCATGGTCGACGCCATCAGCGAGGTCCGCGATGGCGAGGTCACCCGCGCCGTGCGCGATTCCAGCGCCTCTGACGGCTCTCCGATTCACTCCGGTGACGTCATGGGTATCATCGCCGGCTCCATCGACGTGGTCGGCTCCGACGTGAAGCAGGTCACGCTCGATTGCATCAACCGCATGCAGGAGGAAGAGGAGGGTGACGCGCTGACGATTCTGGCCGGCGAGGAGCTGTCCGATGAGGTCTTCCAGGAGATCGTCGACGCTATCGAGGAGGCTCAGCCCGACTTGGAGATCGACGCCCATCGTGGCGAGCAGCCGCTCTATCCCGTGATCTTCTCGATCGAGTAGGCAACTGCCTATGTCCGAGCTGTGCTCCGTGCCGCGCGTCTCGGAGCGCTTTGCCCAGAGCAATGCGCTCGACGAGGATATCGCGCGACTCAAATATGTTTCGGGTAAACGTGAGGAGGCCCTTCGCCGTCTGGGAATTCGGACGGTGGGGGACCTCCTTCTCCATATTCCTCATCGATACCTCGACTTTACCCGTTCGTGGTCCATCGAGATGGCGCCCATCGGTACCGTGTGCACCATCATCGCCACGGTCGACCGTATCGTCCAAAAGCAGCCGCGTCCGCGCATGCAGGTGACTGAGGTCTCACTTGTTGACGAGGCGGGCGTGCTGCAGGTCGCCTTTTTCCGCCAGCCCTGGATTGCCCAGCAGCTTAAGCAGGGCGACCGCTTGGCCGTGATGGGCAAGGTCGAGTTTGCCTACGGTTTTAAGCAGATGGCCTCGCCCCACTTTGAAAAGCTCGAGGACGGGCGCGCCGCAGGCACCATTCTGCCGGTCCATTACGTGAGCGATGGCGTGAGCCAGGCGTGGATGCGCCGCATCGTATGCGGCGCGCTCGAGGTCGTCGGCAATCCGTTCGATCCGATTCCCGCGCCGCTGCGCGCAAAGCGGAAGCTCATGAGCAATGCCCGCGCGTTGCGTTCGATCCATTTTCCATCGAGTATGGCAGAGCGCGACATCGCGCGTCGTCGCCTGGCCTACGAGGAGTGCCTTTACCTGCAGCTGGCGCTGCGCCTGCGCAACGACGGCGGCCTGGTCGATGTGGTTCCCTATGCCCACACCGCGGGCGAGCACCTGGCCGCGCTCAAGCAAGCCCTGCCGTTTTCGCTGAGCGACGAGCAGGAGGCCGCGTTCCAAGACATCCTGCATGATATGTGCGATGGCGGGCGCGTGATGAACCGGCTGCTGCTGGGCGATGTCGGTACCGGTAAGACCGCCGTTGCCGCCTGCGCGCTGGCGGTTGCGGCCGATAGCGGCACCCAGGCCTGTGTCATGGCGCCCACGGGCGTGCTGGCGCGTCAATATGCCGATAAGACCGGCCCTCTGCTCTCGCAGGCCGGCATGTCCTGGGCGCTTCTGACGGGCGCCACGCCGGCCGCAGAGCGCGAGCGCATCCATGCCCAGCTGGAATCGGGCGAGCTTGACGTGCTCTTTGGCACCCATGCGGTTCTTTCGGATACCGTTGCGTTCAAGCATCTGTCGCTTGTTGTCATCGACGAGCAGCACCGCTTTGGCGTTGGCCAGCGCAACGCCCTACGCGCGAAGGGCCCCGGTGCCGATTTGCTCGTTATGACCGCAACGCCCATCCCGCGTACGCTGGCACTTTCGGTCTACGGCGATCTGGATACGAGCATCATCCGCCATCGGCCCGTCCCTGGCGCTGGCGTGGCGACACGCGTGCTCACCGAGTCGAGCCGCGACCTCGCCTATGGCGCCATCCGCGAAGCGCATGAAAAAGGTCAGCAGGCCTACGTGATTTGCCCGCTCGTGGAGCCGAGTGACTCGGCCGATGAGTTGGAGGACGTGCCCGGTATCGCCCGCGACGAGGAGGGCCGCGTGACGGTCTCCGTGCCGCTGCATGATACGGCGACCGAGCTCGACCGCCTGCGTCTGGCGTTGCCGGGTTTTGTCATCGAGCGCCTTCACGGCCGCATGCCGGCGGGGGAGAAGGATCGTGTGATCGACGCCTTCAAGCGTGGCGAGATCGACGTGCTCGTCTCGACTACGGTGGTCGAGGTGGGCGTCGACGTGCCTAACGCCACCGTCATGGTCATCGAGAACGGCGAGCGCTTTGGGTTGGCTGCCCTGCACCAGCTGCGCGGTCGCGTGGGCCGGGGCAGCGTGTCGGGCACGTGCCTGGTCATGACGCACTCCAAGGGCAACGGCGGCGCGTCGGCGGCGCAAGATCGTCTGCAATCGCTCGAAAAAACCTCGGATGGCTTTACGCTCGCCCAGATGGACCTGCGCCTGCGCCATGAAGGCGAGATCCTGGGTTATCGCCAGCATGGTGGTGTGACCCTGCGCTTTGTCGACCTGGATGCCGACGAGGAACTGATCGAGTGGGCCCATTTGGACGCGGTCGAGCTCTTGCGGTATGCTTGCACCCTTGACTCCGTGGCGACGCGCCCCCTGCGCGATGCGGTCGCCATGCGATATCGACACATTTTTAAGGAGGTCAGCGGAGGATGAGAATCATCGGCGGCGAATGGCGCGGTCGTAAGATCGAGGAGCCCCGTGGTCGCGATGTCACCCGCCCCACGACTGATCGCGTACGCGAGGCGTGCGCATCTATGGTCATGTCGGCATTCGACTTCGATCTGGACGAGGTCCGTGTGCTGGACGCCTTTGGCGGCTCCGGTGCCTTAGGGTTAGAGATGCTCTCTCGTGGGGCTCGCTTGCTCACGACGTTTGAGATCGATCGCAACGCCGCGCGGCTCATTACCAAGAATATCGAGTCGCTCTGCCGTGACCGTGCGCGTTGGCGCGTGGTCACGGGCGATGTCCTTGCGAGCGCTTCGCGCGGCCGCGTGCCGGGCGGCCCCTTCGATCTGGTCTTGCTCGACCCGCCCTATGCTTTTGGTGCCAAGCCGGTCGACGAGCTGCTGCAGAACCTGGCCCAGCAGGGTCTGCTCACCCCGGGTGCCTATGCTCTGTTTGAGCATGCTGCCGCCGACGCAGGTGCACATCCTGCCGGCTTTGTAACCGTGCGTGAGAAACGCTATGGCATCACCTCGGTCGACCTGCTCCGTTGGGTCGGCGAGGGCGAGGATGACGATACCGCCACCGATGCCGATGACAGCGACGGCACGACGTTTCAGGGGGATGCCCATGAGTGACACCATTAACCGCGTCATCGTTCCGGGTACCTTCGATCCCATCACGTTTGGCCATATCGACGTCATCCGCCGCGCCCGCCGCATTTTTCCCAGTGTGATCGTGGCCGTTGCCGAGTCGCAGGGCAAAAACGGTGTGGGCACCACGTTTACGCTCGATGAACGCGTGGCGCTGGCCCGTGAGGCACTCGGTGATATCGATGGCGTCGAGGTCCTGCCCTTTACTGGCCTCTTGGTCGACTTCGCTCGTGATCAGGGGGCGGGGGCCGTGGTCAAGGGTCTGCGCGCCATGACTGACTTTGAGTACGAGCTGCAGCAGGCCGACCTCAACTACCGCTTGGATAACGAGCTGGAGTCCATCTTTGTCATGAGTGCGCCGCAGTACGGCTATATCTCGAGCTCGGTCGTTCGCCAGATCGCCTCGCTCGGCAGCGATGTATCGACGTTTGTCCCGTCCAACGTGGTTGAAGCGCTCAGACATCGCTTTTCGTGACGTTTTTTATTGCCTGGTGGCATGTGGTAAACTAGCACGATGATATGTTACCTATGAAAGGAGACCGGATGCCGGGCGAGAATTTTCCTGGCGATAGGATCGTCAGCTTGGTCGATGAGCTCGAAGGGCTGATCGAGGAAGCCAAGCCGCCTTTCGGCAAGAACGCTCAGTTCAAGGTCATCGACGCCGACGTGTTCTTCAACATCCTCGACGAGATCCGCATGAGCTATCCCGAGGAGTGGCAGAAGTCCCGCCGTATCCTTAAGGAGCGCGAGGAGCTTATGGCTTCCGCCGCCGCTCAGGCCGATTCCATCATCGCCGACGCTCAGCAGCAGGCCCTCACCATTGCCGGTGAGCAGGAGATCGTCCGTCTTGCGCAGCAGCAGGCCGACGACATCCGCGATCGTGCCCAGCAGTACGAGCGCGAGACGCGTTATGCTGCCGAGGACTACGCAGAGCAGGTCTTTACGCACCTGGAGGAGAACCTCAAGAGCCTGACCGGCACCGTTACCCGTTGCCGTCAGCAGCTCAACGAGGGTGCCGCCCAACAGAATGGTCAGTGGTAATGGCTGAGTTCCCGAGCGTTACCGTCGATCTTTCCGAGCAGCTCGAGTTTCCTGGAGATTCGTATCCGCTGACCGGTAAGGTCGATGTCGCCACCTACACGGTAGGCGAGAAGGAGTACCAGCTTCAGGACGGCATCGACTACGACGTTGTCTTTACCAATGCCGGTACCGGTGTCTTGCTCACGGGCATGGTCCGCGCGCACGCCACCGGCGAGTGCGACCGTTGCCTGGAACCTGCCTCGTTTGATATCGCCGGCGAGATCGAGGAGTTCTACCTCTTTGAGGAGCCCGAGGATCCCGAGGCCTACGAAGACGGCTACGAGCTCCTGGGCGAGGATCGCATCGTCGATCTGGGAGAGCCCATCAACGACGCGGTCGTCATGGACACGCCGTTCGTTGTCCTGTGCAAGCCCGATTGCCGTGGTCTGTGCCCCACCTGCGGTTGCAATCTCAACGTCGAGCAATGCGATTGCGCCGCCCAGGCAGAGGCAGAATGGGCCGCTGCCACGGAAAATCCATTTGCAGCATTGAAGAATCTCAAGCTCGATGAGTAAAACTGTGGTAGTATCGCTACTTGCGCGTAATCGCCACACTGGATAGTTCATAAGGAAGGTCACTATGCCCGTACCTAAACAAAAGCAGGGTCGTATCCGCACTCACACCCGTCGTTCCGCCAACATGAAGATCTCGGCTGCGGCTCAGTCCACGTGCCCCCGTTGCGGCGCTGTCAAGCTTCCGCACCACGTGTGCCCCAGCTGCGGTTTCTACAAGGACCGCGAGGTTATCGTTACCGAGTAACGGTATACTCTGGATGCGATGCCGTTCCAAATGGAACCACAATGGCCGGCTCAGTGAGTCGGCCATTTTTGTATAAGGAGCATGTATATGAGTAACGTTCGCGTTTGTGTAGACGTTGTGGGCGGAGACGAGAAACCTCAGGTTGTTCTCGATGGTATCGAGGCTGCGCTTGCCGCCGATCCCGATATCGAGGTCTTGGCAGCTGGCCCCGCCGAAATCGTCAATCCCTTTGCAGCTTCCCATGCACGTGTTGAGGCCCTTGAGGCACCTGACGTTATCGCCATGGATGACGATCCCATTCGCGCCGTGATGACCAAGCGTAAGTCGTCGATCGTGCTTTCTTGCCGCGCCATTAAGAAGGGCAACGCGGATGCGTTCTTCTCCGCCGGCTCGACCGGTGCCATGACCGCCGCTGCCACCGCCTACGTGACGCCGTTTAGGTATCAGGCCGAAGGCAAGAAGCAGCCGGTGCGCCCCTGTCTGACCAATGCACTGCCCAATCGCGCCGGCGGTCTGACGGTGCTGTGCGACATGGGTGCCAACCCCGATGTCGAGGTTGACGATATGGTGCGTTTTGCCCAGATGGGCAGCGCCTATGCCCGCGTCGTCCTGGGCATCGAGCATCCTCGCGTGGGCCTGCTCGCCAACGGCACCGAGGACGAGAAGGGCTCCAACTTTACCAAGGCCTGTTTCCCTGCTATGAAGGCCGCCGTTCCCGGCTTTGTTGGTAACTGCGAGGGCACCGACCTCACCTCAGGTAACTTCGATGTCATCGTTGCCGATGGCATGTCGGGCAATATTGCGCTCAAGGCCACTGAGGGCGCTGCCAAGTTTTTGCTGCAGGAGCTCAAGGGCGCCTTTATGGCCTCGCTCGGCACCAAGATCGCCGCGCTGCTCATTAAAAAGCAGATGCGCGAGATTAAGGCCAAGCTCTCTGGCGACGCCAAGGGCGGCGCGATTCTTCTGGGCCTGCGCGGCGTGGTCCTGATCGGCCATGGTGCCACCTCAGTCGAGGCTGTCAAAAACGGTACGCTCGCGGCGGCCGAAGCCGTGCGCGCCGGGCTGGTCGAGAATGTCGCCAACTCTATGGATGGTATCGTTTTATAAGAGCGAGTTAGAGCGCTGTTATGTGCTTCGCGGTGCACGCCGTGGGGTAGAATCAGAACCGTGTCTTGGTACCGCCCGGGCGGTACCATTCTTTTGGTATTCATGCACTATGAGAGGAAGCGCTATGGACCGCTCCGAAATCTTCGACAAGATCGCCGAGGTCGCTGCTGACGTTCTGGGCGTCGATGTTGCCGAAATTAGCGAGGAGACCACCTTTGACGACCTCGATGCCAACTCGCTCGAGCGTCTGCAGCTGGTGACGGCCATCGAGGACGAGTTCGACCTCGAGATCGATGACGAGACCCTGCTGTCGCTCAACTCTGTCGCCGACGCTGTCGACGCTATTGAAACCGCCAAGGAGGCCTAAGTCTTGGCTTTATCTCAACGACTCGCGCGCGCCCAGGAAATCCTGGGCCACGAGTTCAATAACAAGGTGCTGCTGCGCGCGGCGCTCACGCACCCTTCTGCCGTGGAAGGTCAGCCCGTCTCGGCGAGCTATGAGCGCCTTGAGTTTTTGGGCGATTCGATTTTGGGCGCCGTGGTTGCCCGTTCGCTCTTTGAGTCCTATCCGGAGTTTGACGAGGGCAAGCTTACGCGACTGAAGGTGTCGCTCGTCTCTGGTGCCACGCTGTCCGAGGTGTCCCATGAGCTGGGCATCGACGATATAATCATCTTTGGTGCCTCCGAGACCGGCACGGGCGCGCGCGGCCTGCATTCGGCGCTCGAGAACGTCTACGAGTCACTCGTGGGCGCCCTGTACCTGGATGCCGGCTGGGACGCTGCGGCGGAGTTCATCCACCGCACGCTTAAGCCGCACCTGGCCTCCGAGCGTGCCGAGCACCCCGCGAACCCCAAGTCGTTTTTGCAGGAGTGCGTGCAGGCCGACGGCCACGAGCCTCCCGCGTATAAGCTGGTCGGCTCCGAGGGCCCCGCGCATGCGCCCACCTTTACCGCCGTGGTGCTCATCGACGGTATCCGCCAGGGCCGCGGCACCGGTTCCTCCAAGAAGGAAGCCGAGGGAGCCGCTGCACTCGAGGCGCTCGACCGCATGGGCTACACCACCAACGGCGTGATTCTGAACAAGAAGCCTGTTTAAGCGAGGAGCCGTGTATCTCAAGTCCCTCACGCTCAAAGGGTTCAAGTCGTTTGCCGACCGCGCCCACATGACGTTTGAGCCGGGCCTAACCGTCATCGTCGGTCCCAACGGCTCGGGAAAATCGAACATCTCCGACTCGATTCTGTGGGTCCTGGGCGAGCAGAGTGCCAAGCAGCTGCGCGGCCAGGCCATGGAGGACGTCATCTTCTCGGGTTCGTCGGCGCGCAAGCCGGTGGGTGTCGCCGAGGTCACGCTGGTGCTCGATAACTCGGACCATATGCTGCCCGTCGACTTTGACGAGGTCGCCATCACCCGCCGCATGTACCGCTCGGGCGAGAGTGAGTACCTCATCAACTCGAGCCCGTGCCGTCTGATGGACATTCAGGACATCCTGCACGATTCGGGCTTGGGTAAGGATACGCATTCCATCATCAGCCAGGGTAAGCTCGACGCCATTTTGCAGAGCCGCCCCGAGGAGCGCCGTGCCCTCATTGAGGAGGCCGCCGGCATCTCCAAGCACAAGCGCCGCAAGGAGCGTGCGCTCAAAAAGATTAAGTCGATGGACGAGCACCTGACCCGTGCCCGCGACATCAATAAGGAGATCGCCCGTCAGCTGCGGCCGCTGGAGCGTCAGGTCGATCGCGCGCGCAAGTACAAAGAACTGTCCTCGCGCGCGAACGAGCTTACGCAGATGCTGGCCGTCGACGAGCTGCGTTCGCTGCAATCGCAGTGGAACGACTTGGAGAGCCGCTCTAAGGAGGGCGCTGCCGAGCTTGAGCTCGCGCAGTACCGCCTGGGTGAGAAAGAGCGCGAGCTCGAGAAGCTCCAGGTCATGCTCGAAGAAAAGGGCCTGTTTGTGGGCGACTTGGGCGAGCAGCGCCGCCATATGCAAGATGTGGTCGGCCGCATTAACTCCGACATGCGCCTGCTCGAGGAAAAGGGCCACAACATGGTGTCGCGCCTGTCCGACATGCGCGGCCAGATCTCGAGCTCCGAGCATCAGCGCCGTCGCGTGGTCGAGGAGCTCGAGGATGCACGCGCGCAGCTCGAGGAAGTGACCGGCGCGCATATGCAGGCCCAGGAGGACGTTGACGCTGCTGGTCCTGCCGCCGCCGAGCTTCGCGAGCGCCGCGTGGCGCTTGATGCGCAGATTTCGCAGCTTACGCGCGATCAGCGCGATGTGCAGCGCGTTGCCGATAATGCTGCGCTCGAGCTCGCCAAGGTAAAGGATTCGCTTTCCAATGCCGAGGTCGAGGGCAACATGTATGCCTCGCGCCTGGAGCAGATCGATGAGCAGCTCGAGGAGGTCACGGCATCGCTTGAGAGCCGCCGCAACCGTGCTGAGGAGCTCGAAGGCGCGCTCGATCAGGCTCGTCAAGCCCAGGTCGATGCGCGCGAGGCTACCGAGGTCGCCCGTGCGGCCCTGAAGGACTTGCGTAATCGCGAGAGCGAGGCGCGCAACAAGTTGTCCGAGGTGCGCTCGGAGCTCGCGAGCCAAAAGAAGCTCGATGCTCGCATGGCCGACAGCTCGCCGCTCGTAAGCCGTCTAGTTGGCGCGCTGGGCGACGATGTTGCGGGTCGTCTGGGCGATGTGCTCGAGGCACCTCGTGAGCTTGAGGGCCTGGCTGAGCAGCTGCTCGCCGGCGATATCGATGCCCTGTTGTTCGATAACGCTGCCGCACTTGAGCGCGCCGGTCGCGCCGCCCTGGACCAGAAGAAGGCCTCGGGCGAGGCGCTGCTGGTGGCGCGCAGCGTGAGTGGCTCTGCGGCTGCTGAGGGTGCCGCCGGTACCCGTCTTGTTGATCGTCTGTCCGTGCGTGCGGGCTACGGTCCGGTCGTCGAGGCATTGCTCGGCGGCTATTACGTGGTCGATGACTTGGCTGCCGCGCTGTCCGCGCCGGTCGTTGATGGCGTGACCTATGTGACTCCCGATGGCGCACGCGTTGCCTGCGGCGGCCTGGTTCGCGTGGGGCTTGATGCCGGCGAGGCTTCGGGCGCTCTGGAGCGCAAGCGTCGTATCCGCGAGCTGGAGGGCCTGGAGCCCGATCTTGCTGCCGCGTTTGAGCATGTTTCTGATCAGGTCGTCGAGGCCAATGCGGCCGTTGAAGAGGCCCGTGCTGCCGAGGGCGATGCTGCCGGCGAGATTGCCCGCCTTGAGGGCGAGCGTCGCTCCCTGCTGTCCGAGATCGGCCGCCTGGAGCAGAGTGCCAACAATGCCGAGGTCGAGCGCGTGCGCATTTCCAAGCGCCGCGAGCAGGCCGCAGAGGCCGTTCGTGCCGCACGTCCGCGCGTGGACGAGCTCACTCGTTCGCGTGACGAGTCCCGTGCGCAGGCGAGCGACTTAGGCTTGCAGATTGCCGAGGCCAACGACGAGCTCGATCGCGTGCGCCGTGACGATTCCGAGGCAGCCGGTAAGCTCGCCGACGCCAAGGTGCGCCTGGCCCAGACGAGCGAGCGTCTTCGTTCTCTGAGGGGCCGCGTGCCCGACCTGGAGCATCGCCTGGAGGGCATCGACCGCCGTATCCGCGGAACACGCCAGGCCTCGCGCTCGCTTGAGCTGCTGCGCCTTCGCGTCGATCCCATGCACGAGCGCTATTCTGCCCTGTTGGAGCGCGCCTCGGACTGGGCTGCGCGCCTGCGCGATCAGGCTTCGCTCGAGGAAGCGGACTCGGCCTCGCTCAAGAAGACCATCGAGGACGCCAAGACCGAGGTCGCCCGCGCCAAAGAGAGGGTCGATGCTGCCGCCACGACGCAAAATGAGTTCAAGGTGGCGCGCGGCAAGCTCGAGGTGCAGGTCGAGGCTGCCATCAAGGCCATCACCGCTGACGGTACCACGGTGCTCGAGGAAGCGCTCATGCTGCCGGCGCCCACCGATCGCGACGCCGCCGAGCGCGAGCTTAACCAACTCGTGCGCCAGATCAACAACTTGGGCCCTGTGAACCAAGTCGCCATGGAGGAGTACGAGCAGCTCAAGCGCCGTGCCGATTACATCGAGGAGCAGCTGGCCGATCTGGAGAGCGCGCGCAAGGCGCTCACCAAGATCACCGTGGCGATCGACCGCAAGATGCGCAAGGCGTTCCTAGTGACGTTTGAGAAGGTCGATGCGAACTTCCGCGAGATCTTTGCCATGCTGTTCCCGGGTGGTCAGGCGCATCTGGAGATGACCGACCCCGAGCATCCGGCCGAGACGGGCATTGAGGTCGTGGCGCAGCCTCGCGGCAAGCGCATCACCAAGATGATGCTCATGTCGGGTGGCGAGAAGAGCCTGACGGCGCTCGCCCTGCTCTTTGCCGTGTACCGTACGCGCACGGTGCCGTTCTATGTGCTGGACGAGGTCGAGGCGGCGCTCGACGACGCCAACCTGTCCAAGCTCATCGGCGCCCTCGATGTGCTGCGTTCCGATACGCAGCTCTTGGTAATCTCGCATCAGCGCCGTACTATGGAGGATGCTGACGTTCTCTACGGCGTCTCGATGCAAGCCGACGGCGTCAGTCGCGTCGTCTCGCAAAAACTCGATCGCGAAACCGGAAAGGTCGTGAATGCATAATGGGATTCTTTGACGCTCTCTCGCGCGGACTCGAGCGCAGCCGCGAGGCCCTCAACGAGGTCTTCTACTTTGGCGGCGAGGTTGACGAAGATTTTTGGGAGGACCTTGAGGACACTCTCGTCATGGGTGACATGGGTGCTGAGGTCGCCATTCAGGTCTCCGATGATCTGCGCGACGCCGCTGCCAAGAAGAACCTCAAGACCGCCCCGCAGCTTCGCCGCGCCCTGGCCGAGCAACTCGAGGGCCATTTTGTGCCCGTCGAGCACGATCCGTTTTCCGATACGCCGAGCTGCGTGCTGTTTGTCGGCATCAACGGTGCCGGCAAGACCACCACGGTCGGCAAGATTGCGAGCGCCATGGCCGCCCGCGGCAAGAACGTGGTGATCGGTTCGGCCGACACCTTCCGCGCCGCCGCTATCGAGCAGCTCGATGTGTGGGGCCAGCGTGCCGGCGTACCGGTTATCAAGCGTGACCGCGGCTCCGATCCGGCGAGCGTGTGCTATGACGTGCTCGACGAGGCCGATAAGCGCGGCAGCGACCTGGTGCTCATCGATACCGCCGGTCGTCTGCACACGAGCCCCGAGCTCATGCGCGAGCTCGCCAAGGTGGTCAATGTGACCCGTAAGCGCGCCGCCAATATGGCCGCCGGTCCCATGCCGGTCTCGGTCGTGCTTGTGATTGATGCCGCCACTGGTCAGAACGGTCTGAACCAGGCGCTCGAGTTTAACGAGGCGCTTGGCCTGGACGGTATTATCATGACTAAGCTCGACGGCACGGCTAAGGGCGGTATCGCCATGGCCGTGGCCGAGAAGCTCAAGCTCCCGATCCTGCGTATCGGCGTGGGCGAGCAGGTCGATGACCTGCAGGAGTTTAACGCCAAAGATTTCTGCCACGCCCTGGTGGGCGAGTCCAACTAAGGAGTAACCAGTGTTTGATTCCCTGAGCGATCGCCTCAACGACACATTTGACCGCCTGCGCGGCAAGGGTAAGCTGACCGAGGCCGATATTACTTCGGCCATGCGCGATATTCGCATGGCGCTGCTCGAGGCCGACGTTAACTTTAAGGTCGTCAAGGAGTTCGTTGCCAAGACCAAGGAGCGCTGCATGACCGCCGAGGTCATGGAGTCGCTGTCGCCGGCGCAAAACGTCGTCAAGATCGTGCTCGACGAGCTCACCGAGATGCTCGGCTCAACCGAGAGCAAGCTCGTCTTTAGCAACCGTATTCCCAATGTCATCATGCTCGTGGGCCTGCAGGGCTCCGGTAAGACCACGGCGGCCGTAAAGCTGGCCTACCTGCTCAAGAAGCAGGGCCGCTCGCCGCTGCTCGCCGCGTGCGACGTCTACCGTCCCGCCGCTGCCGACCAGCTCGCCACGCTCGGTGGTGAGATCGGCGTGCCGGTTTTCCGCGGTGACGGCGCGCACCCGGTCGACATCGCCAAGGGCGCCATCCAGGAGGCCGTCGACCATCTGCGTGACGTGGTCATCGTCGATACCGCTGGTCGTCTTCAGATCGACGAGCAGATGATGCAGGAGGCCGTCGACATCAAGAAGGCCGTCAAGCCCGACCAGGTGCTGATGGTCGTCGATGCCATGACCGGCCAGGATATCGTCAACGTGGTCTCGACGTTTGCCGAGCGCACCGACTTTGATGGCGTGATTATCTCCAAGCTCGACGGCGACGCCCGTGGCGGTGGCGCGCTTTCGGTGCGTCAGGTGACCGGCAAGCCCATCAAGTTCGTGAGCATGGGCGAGAAGCCCGATTCGCTTGAGCCGTTCTATCCCGATCGCATGGCCAGGCGCATTCTGGGTATGGGCGATGTTGTCGGCATCATCGAGAAGGCCCAGGAGGCGGCTGATGCAGAGCAGCTTGAGGCTGCCGAGCGTATGCTGCGTGAGGGCTTCACCATGAACAATATGCTCGACCAGATGAAAGCCGTCAAAAAGATGGGCGGCATGAAGGGTATCCTGGGCATGCTCCCCGGTGGTCAGCGTGCACTCAACCAGATGGGCGGCAACCTGGACGAGGGTATCTTCGATAAGAACGAGGCCATCATCATGTCGATGACCAAGGAGGAGCGCCTGCGTCCCTCTATCATCAACGGCCAGCGCCGCGCCCGCATTGCCAAGGGAGCCGGCGTAACTCCCACCGAGGTCAACAGCCTTATGAAGCAGTGGGGCGAGATGAATAAGATGATGGGCCGCATGCGCACGATGGCCAATCAGGCACAGGCCGGCGGCAAGAAGGGCAAAAAGGGTAAGAAGGGCAAGAAGATGCGCATGCCCAATATCCCTGGCCTGGACGCCATGGGTCTGGGCGGCATGGGCGGCCTGGGTACGGGCGGTCCCAAGTCCGATATGGAGCTGCTGCGCCAGATGGAAGCGCAGATGCGCAATAAGAAATAGAGCTGTAATTCCAGCTTGAAATGGCAAAGGCCACTCTGAAGCTATCGGGTGGCCTTTGTTGTTGGCTTTGATTGTTGGGCTGCGCTTAGCGTCGCGCCTCGAGCTCGCAGTGCCGTGCCGTTAGTGGCAGCTGCAGCCCTCGTGACCCTCGTGCTCGTGATGGCCGTGGCAGCTGCAGGACTCGCCATGTTTGTGGGCGTGGTCGTGGCCGTGGCAGCCGCACGTGGCCTCGCCGTTCTGCGCGAGCGTGCCGGCGATAAGGGCCTCGACGCAAGCGTCGCAGCTGCCCTGGGCGCCTGCGTATACCGTGATGCCGGCTTGGGCAAGCGCGTTGATAGCGCCACCGCCGATGCCGCCGCAGATGAGCGTGTCCACGCCGCCGTTGGCGAGCAGGCCCGCCAGGGCACCGTGGCCGGTGCCGCCGGTGCCCATAACCTGCTCGTTGAGCACCTTGCCGTTCTGAATGTCGTAGATCTTGAATTGCTCGCTGCGGCCAAAGTGCATAAAGATGTTGCCGTTGTCGTACGTGGTTGCCACCCTCATGGTGTCGACCTCCTTTGCTGGCCATACGGCCGTCGTTGTGGTGATGGGGGAGTACGCGATATTGCCGCCTTCGATGACGATTGCCCGTCCATTGACCAGCGCGTTTGCCACCTTGCGATGCGCTCGACTGCAAATTGCCGCCACCGTGGCGCGCGCGATGCCCATCTGCTGTGCGACTGCCTCTTGGTTAAGGCCTTCCAGGTCGCACAGGCGCAGCGCCTCGAGTTCGTCGACCGTCATGTCGATGGCATCGCCGCTCGCCAGGCCGTCAGGGATAAAGCCGCGGTATTCGGGGATAATCCCGACGCGGCGTATTTTCTCGCGTCTTCCTGCCATGTGCACTCCTTATCTGACATATGTCAACAATAGAATAGCGAACGCGCAGATTTGCGCAAGGAATTTCTGGCATATGTCAGAAAATGAGGGCTTATGTTTGGGCTGTGGGGCTGCGTGCGCCTGGGCTACAATGAATCTCGCTTGTAGGCGACTGACAGGAGGGTCAATGAGCAAAGCTGATCAACAGTTTGTAACCATGTGCCGCGATATTCTGGACCATGGCACCACCACCGAGGGCCAAAAGGTCCGCCCGGTGTGGGAGGATGGCACCCCTGCCTATACCATTAAAAACTTTGGTGTCACGGCCCGCTACGACCTGCGTGAGGAGTTTCCGGCTCTTACCCTGCGTCGTACGGCCCTCAAATCTGCCATGGACGAGATCCTATGGATCTATCAGAAGAAGTCCAATAACGTGCATGACCTCAACAGCCATATCTGGGATGAGTGGGCCGACGAGACCGGTTCCATCGGCAAGGCCTACGGGTATCAGATTGGCCAGAAGAGCCATTATGCCGAGGGTGACTTTGACCAGATGGACCGCGTGCTGTACGACCTTAAGAACACGCCGTACAGCCGCCGCATTATGACGAACACCTATGTGTTTAGCGATCTGTCCGAGATGCACCTGTATCCGTGCGCCTACAGCGTGACGTATAACGTGACGCAGCGCCCGCAGGATGACAAACCGACGCTCAACATGATTCTCAACCAGCGTAGCCAGGACATTTTGGCCGCGAACAACTGGAATGTGTGCCAGTATGCCATTCTGCTCATGATGGTTGCGCAGTCGGTCGATATGATTCCCGGCGAGTTGCTGCACGTGATCGCCGATGCCCATATTTACGACCGTCATGTCGATATCGTCCGCGAGCTTATCGAGCGCCCGCAGTTTGCGGCTCCCAAGGTAACGCTCAACCCCGATGTGCATGACTTCTATGCGTTTACGACCGATGACCTGATTGTCGAGGGCTATGAGCACGGCCCGCAGGTCAAGAACATCCCCATTGCGGTGTAGGTGACGCGTATGACGTGTAAGCTTTCTGCCATTGTCGCCGTGTGCGATGACTGGGGTATTGGGTGCGAGGGCGACATGGTGGTGTCCAACCGTGCCGACATGCGTCATTTTGTGGCGTGCACCAAAGGCTGTCCGGTCATTATGGGACGCAAGACGCTGCTGAGTTTTCCCGGTGGGCGTCCGCTCAAGAATCGCCGCAACATTGTGCTCACCCGCGACGAGAACTTTGCTGCCGAGGGCGTCGACGTGGTGCATGGCGTCGACGAAGCTCTCGCCGCGGTTGCCGATGAGCCTGTCGCATGGGTGATCGGTGGCGGCGATGTCTATCGGCAGTTTTTGCCGTATTGCGTTGAGGCCGAGGTTACGCATAACCATTGCGTGCATGACGTGGATACGTACTTTCCCGATCTGGATGCCGATCCCGCGTGGGAGATTACGCGGCGTGGCGGTGTTGCCACGATTGCCGCGGGCGAGGGTGACGAGGGTCTCGATTATGAGTTCGTGACGTATCGTCGCGTTGAGGCGTAAATCGTCTGGCGTGAACGGTATCATCGGATTATTTGAATGCATGGGGCGGCGCTTAGCGTCGCCTCGTTTGGTATAGATGTGCTGTAAAGAAAGGTGCGGGCTGGCTGCTATGACTGATGTCGTTGAGGTGCTGCGAATCGATTCGCTCGAGGACGAGCGGCTCGATGCCTACGTGCGACTGACCGAGCGCGAGCTGCGCTGCGTGCTGGAGCCGCAAAAGGGCATCTTTATCGCCGAGAGTGCCAAGGTTATCGAGCGCGCGGTTCGCGCCGGATACGAGCCGGTGAGCTTTCTTTTGGGCGAACGCTGGCTTGACCAGATGATGCCGCTGTTTGAGCGCCTGGTTGTGCGCGAGGGCGCGGGCCCGGTTCCCGTGTTCGTGGCCTCGATGGAGCTTATGGAGCAGCTGACGGGCTTTAACGTGACACGCGGTGCGCTCGCGGCATTCCGCCGTCCACGTCAGATTCCGGTAGCCGAGTTCTTGGGTGGCGTCGTCGAGGCGGCGGGGGAGCGCCCGGTGCGCGTGTGCGTGCTTGAGGGCATTGTCGACCACACCAACGTCGGCGCGATTTTCCGCTCGGCGGCTGCGCTGAACGTCGATGGCATTTTGGTGAGCCCCACGTGCTGTGACCCGCTGTACCGTCGCTCGGCCCGCGTGAGCATGGGCACGGTGTTCCAGGTGCCCTGGACGCGCATTGGCAGCGAGGCGCGCGTATGGCCGCATGATGGGCTGGCGGCGTTACACGATGCCGGCTTTTCGTGTGCCGCTATGGCGTTGACGGATGATTCGGTGTCGTTGGACGATCCTGCGCTGCAGGAGATTGACCGCCTGGCAATCTTTATGGGCACCGAGGGTGCTGGCTTGGGCGCCAAGACCATTGCGGGCTGCGACCGCGCCGTGCGTATTCCAATGGCGCATGGGGTCGATTCGCTCAACGTGGCCGCGGCAAGTGCCGTCGCCTTTTGGCAGCTGTGCCCGCATGTGAGCAACGAGTATCACTACCAGCCGGGGCTGTATCACTAGGCAGATAGTTTGCACCGGGCTCTGACTCGGGGTGTTTCGGTCGACGTCGGTCGGTGCTAAGCTGCTATTAGCTTAGGTCTTTAATTACTGTTTTGTCGGTTGACGTACGCTTTTGGGGAGGGCGTGTGGCTAAGAAATCTACGGCTATCGATGTAACGCAGGGTGTTATTTGGCAGCAGCTGCTTTCGCTGTGCGTTCCCATCTTTTTTAGTTCGTTTTTTCAGCAGGCCTACACGCTTATCGGTACCTATATCGTCGGCCAGTTTGGCGGCAAGCTCGCGCTAGGTGGCATTCAAGCCACGATGGTGCTCACCGAGCTCTGCATTGGCTTTTGCGTTGGCGTCGGCGCCGGCTGCGCGGTCATTACCGGTCAGTATTTTGGTCAGCACGATGATGAGCGACTGAGCCGTTCGGTCCATACGGCCATGACGCTCGCGCTGGTGGGCGGTATCTTTTTCTCGATTCTTGGCATAGTGTTCGTTGAGCCCATGCTGGTACTTATGAACACTCCGCATGAACTTTTGGCCGAGGGCGTGGCCTATGCTCGTTGCTATTTTGCCGCCATGGTTGCGGCGCTGCTGCTCAATATGGGAACGGCACTGCTGCGCGCCGTGGGCGACACGCGCGGGCCTGCTGTGATCATCGCTTCCGGCTGCCTTGTTAATGCGGTGCTGGATGTGATCTTCGTTGCCGTGCTTCATATGGAGGCTCTGGGCTGCGGCATCGCGGTGGCGTTGACCATTTGCTCCAACGCCACGATGATCGTGATTCGCATGATGCACGCACCGGGTGCGTGGCGGCTTTCGCTGTCCAAACTCGGCATTGATCCGGGCATTTGTAAGAGCATGATCTCATGTGGTCTGCCGCTTGGCTTTCAGTCTGCTGCGTATTCGATTTCCAACGTTTTGATTCAGGTGTCGGTCAATTCGTTTGGTGCCGATGTCACCACGGCGTGGGGCCTTTCGGGCCGCTTAGATGGCATTGTCTGGATGGTTACCGAGGCGCTCGGCGTGTCGATCACCACGTTCTCGGCACAGAACTTTGGAGCGCGCAACTACGAGCGCATGCGCAAGGGCTACCATACGTCGCTCGTGCTGTCGTTTATGCTCATTGGTGGCCTGTCTGCCGTGCTGCTGGTGTTCTCGGGTCCTCTGTCGCGTCTGTTTGTCGACGATGCTTCGATTTCGGCGTACACCACGACGATCCTTCATTTCATCGCGCCGTTCTACGCGATCTTCTCGATTATCGAGAACGCCTCGGGTTCCATCCGCGGCGCCGGCGTGAGCTTGCAGCCCATGCTGCTCACGATTTTTGGCACCGTCGTGCTCAGGGTGATCTGGGTGTTTGCGATTATGCCGTTCGATCCGTCGCTTGAGCACCTGCTGCTGGTCTACCCCGTAACCTGGCTCATCACCGCCATAATGTTCACCATCTACCACCACAGCGGCAACTGGCTCGGCCGCGCCACCGCCTAGCCATTCGGGACGTCCCCAATGGCTAGTATTTGATGCCTTGGCGGGCTAGGAGTCCTTCGTCGAAGTAGTGTTTGATGGGGCGCATTTCGGTGACTAAGTCCGCAAGGTCGGCCAACGGCAGCAGCCCGCGGCCGGTGAGCACGAGCTCCGTGGTGGCGGGCTTTATCGCAATCAGTTCCTCGACATCCTCTCGCGCCCCAACGCAGCCGTCGTCTTGCCCTTGCCGTCGCCCGTATAGATTTGAACCTTGCCGACTTCCAGTGATGCCATCTCTGTCTTTTCGTGCCCGGCGTCGGTTTATCGCCGTCCGGGTTGGGTATTCTAGAAAGCATTATTAACCCCAGTAGATGGAGTTCAAGCAGATGGAGATGGATGACAACAAGCGTAGACGGAATATGATCCTCTACGTGCTCATCGCCTTCGTCGTCTACCTCGTGCTCTCGACCGTTCTGTTCCCCAACATCGGTCACACGCAGCAGATTACGAAGACCGATTACTCGACGTTTGTCAAAGCGCTCGATAAGAAGAGTGTCGACAAGGTCGAGTACAACACGGACGATTACTCGATTTATTACACCAAGAAGGGCGAGGACGAGAACATCGCCTATAAGACGACCGGTGTGCCGAACGATGCGGGCTTTACCGATCGCGTGCTTGAGTCTGGCGCTTCGCTGGAGTCGGTCGTTCCCGATAAAAACTCGGGTTTGATGACCTACTACCTGCTTACGCTCATCCTTCCCATGGCGATTTTCTTCCTGATCGGCTGGTGGCTCAACCGCCGCATGAAGAAGGCCATGGGTGATGACGGTCCTTCGATGAACTTTGGCGGCGGTGGCTTTGGCGGCGGTGGACTGGGCAAGTCCGGCGCGCGCGTGATCGCCTCCAAGGACGTGGGCGTTACCTTTAAGGATGTCGCCGGCCAGGAAGAGGCCAAGGAGTCTCTCAAGGAGGTCGTCGACTTTCTGGAGAAGCCGCAGCGCTACGAGGAGATTGGCGCCAAGCTGCCGCGCGGTGCTCTCCTTGTCGGCCCTCCGGGTACCGGTAAGACCCTGCTAGCCAAGGCTGTTGCCGGCGAGGCGGGCGTGCCGTTCTTTAGTATTTCTGGTTCTGAGTTCGTCGAGATGTTTGTCGGCCGCGGCGCCGCCAAGGTGCGCGACCTGTTTAAGCAGGCCAAGGAAAAGGCCCCGTGCATCGTGTTTATCGATGAGATCGATACCATCGGCAAGAAGCGCGATGGCGGTGGCTTTAGTGGCAACGACGAGCGCGAGCAGACGCTCAACCAGCTACTGACCGAGATGGACGGCTTCGATAACCACAAGGGTATCGTCGTTCTCGCTGCTACCAACCGCCCTGACAGCCTTGACCCGGCCCTGCTGCGCCCCGGTCGTTTTGACCGCCGCATTCCCGTTGAGCTGCCCGACCTGACCGGCCGTAAAAACATCCTCGAGCTGCATGCCAAGAGCGTGAAGACGCAGCCGCCGATCGACCTGACCGCGATTGCCCGCGCCACGCCCGGTGCCTCGGGCGCCGACCTGGCCAACATCATCAACGAGGGCGCCCTGCGTGCCGTCCGCGAGGGTCGCAAGCGCGCCACGCAGGACGATTTTGAGGAGTCGGTGGAGGTCGTCATCGCCGGCCAGCAGCGCAAGTCCACGGTGCTGTCCGACCACGAGAAGCAGGTCGTTTCTTATCACGAGATTGGCCATGCCATCGTTGCCGCCCGCCAGAAGGGCTCTGCACCGGTCACGAAGATCACCATCGTGCCGCGCACGAGCGGTGCTCTGGGCTACACCATGCAGGTCGAGGAGGATGAGCGCTTCCTGACCACGCGCCAGGAGGTCCTGGACAAGCTCGCCGTCTATTGCGGTGGCCGTGCAGCCGAGGAGCTCATCTTTGGTGAGATGACGACCGGCGCCGCCAACGATATCGAGCAGGCCACCAAGCTCGCCCGTAACATGGTGACGCGCTTTGGTATGTCCGATGAGTTTGGCATGATGGCACTCGGTACCGTTCAGAATGCGTACCTTAACCAGGACACGTCGCTCACCTGCGCCCCCGGTACGGCCGAGCGCGTGGACGCGATTGTCGCCAAGCTGATCGAGGATGCGCACGACCGCGCCCTGCAGATCCTGAAGGAGAACAAGTTCAAGCTCCACGAGCTGGCTCGTTATCTGTACAAGAAGGAGACGATCACGGGCGAGGAGTTCATGAATCTCCTCACGTGCGAGAATCCGCTGATGCCAAAGCAGCAGTAATACTGGTTGCGCAGTGTCAATTGCCCCATTTGAGTGTTTATCTCAAATGGGGCGTTTTGCGTGGGGAGAGTTGTATATGAAGATCGTGGTAAGTGCCTGCTTGATGGGCGAGAGCTGCAAGTATAACGGGCTCGACAACTACCACCGCGCGTTGGTCGAGGCCTGCGAACGTACGGGGACCGAGGTCCTCTTGGTGTGCCCTGAGGTCTTTGGCGGCCTGCCCACACCGCGCAAGCCGTCCGAGATCGTGGACGGCGAGGTCCGTACCTGCGAGGGCGTATCCGTTGACCTGAAATTTCGCCTAGGCGCCCAACGTGCGCTCGACATGTGCGAGCAGGCGGGTGGGCCGGAAAAGATCGCCGCGTGCATCCTGCGGGACCGTAGTCCCTCGTGCGGCGCGAGCCTCATCTACGACGGAACATTCAGTGGCACCCTCACGGCGGGCAACGGCGTCTTCGTTGATTTACTGCTCCGCCACGGTTATCGCGTGATCCCGGTTAGCGAGTTCGACCCCAGCATGCTGGAGCAATAAAAAACCACCACAAAGGTGCCTGTCACCTTTGTGGTGGTTTTGGCCTGGGTCTAGAGCGTGTGGCCGTAGGCGTTGGCGGCTTTGATGGCGGCGGCGAATTTCTCGTCGGTGAAGGGCTCCGGGTTGCCTTGCTTCCACTCGTTGGTGGCGTGCGCGTGCTCGCACAGGGCAGGGATGTCGGCCTCGGAAAGCCCGACCTGCTCAAGCGTCACGGGCAGCCCCATTTGCTTGTTAAAGGCGGCGTAGCGCTCAAGGTTCTCGGTGTCGCCCGTATAGGCAAACAGCACCAGCACGCCCAGGCTCACGACCTCGCCGTGTAGGTAGGAGCCCTCGCGCGGAATGCTGCACGTGGCGTTGTAGAACGCATGCGCCACGCTCGAGTTGTAGTAGTAATCGTTTTGGTTGGTCAGGTTCGAGACATAGCCCGTGTTGACCACGATATCGAGCGCGATCTGCTTTACGGCCTCGCTCGACAGGTCCTGGCGCACATCCTCAAGACCCTGGACGCCGTAGGTAAACAGCGGCTCGGAGCAGGTGTGGGCGAGTGCCAGGCCAAGTCCGGCGGTGTGCTCCAAATTACCGGCGCTTGTGGCGTACTCGACCTCGGGCTGCTTGGACAGGGCATCGCCCACGCCAGCCCAGAAGTACTCCGCCGGAGCCTCGGCGATGATCTTGGGATTGATGAAGATGTGCGCCGGTCGGTTGGGGTACGAATAGCCCTCGAGTGATCCGTCGTCGTTGTACACGACGGCAATGGCGGTCGCGGCGGAGCAGTTGGAGCAGATCGTCGGCACGGTAAAGACGATCTTCTTGAGCTCGATGGCTGCGGTCTTCACGGTGTCGAGCGCCTTGCCGCCACCGCATGCGATAAGCACGTCAGCTTCCTGGCAGGCAGGGGAGTTCACGACTTTGGCGATATTGGCACGCGTACTGTTGGTGCCATAGACGCGCGTCTCAAGAATCTCGACATCGGTACCTTCAAGCGCCGCCTCGATGCCCGGCAGCGCCGCAGCCAGGGCTCGTTTGCCGCCAATGATGGCTACCTTGGTCGCTCCGTACTCTGCCAGTGCGGAGGGCAGCTCGGTAAAGCAATCCTCGCCGACGGTATAGTCGCTCATTCCGATCGTGCGCATAGCAACCTTCTTTCGCTCGATAAAGTGCTTACAGGTATTTTGCTCCAGGAGACGGCCCGCGGCCGCAAGAAATTTCGAAAATATGAAACCAATGTTGAGGGTTTTTCGCCGGCGCGGAACGTGCTAGCATACACCGCATGAGCGTTGATGGGGACGAGTAGTCGGCCGTACGCATGCTACAGAGAGCGGGGAGCGCTGAGAACCCGTGCATGCGACCGATGAAAATCACCCCGGAGCTGCGGTCCAAACGGATGTGCCGCACAGGCACATCTTAGTAGATATCGCCGAGATGGTCGTCGATACAGGCCAGCCGAGTAACGGATGCGAGCGCGCGATTACGCGGGCGAGGGCATCTAAGCTGGGTGGTTAAGCGAAGAGCTTTTGCGGGCGTACAGCTCGTTTTTTGGCGCTTCGTCCCAGCTTGTAGGGACGGGCGCTTTTTTGGTGCCCAATGGGCGTGCGCGCCCACGACATGAAAGGGGTACCGTGGCAAACGAGTACAAGCAGACGATGAATCTGCCCAAGACCGGTTTTCCCATGCGTGCCGGTCTTTCCAAGTCCGAGCCCAAGCGACTCAAGGACTGGCAGGACAACAAGGTCTACGAGCAGGTTCTGAAGAAGAACGAGGGTCACAAGAAGTTCGTGCTGCACGACGGCCCTCCGTACGCCAACGGTCCGATCCACATCGGCCATGCCATGAACAAGATCTCCAAGGACATGATCAACCGCTACTGGATGATGCAGGGCTATGAGGTTCCCTATGTCCCCGGTTGGGACTGCCACGGCCAGCCGATCGAGCACAAGGTCGAGGAGAAGCTCGGCACCGAGAAGTTCAACCAGACCCCCACGGCCAAGATCCGTGAGCTCTGCAACGAGTTCGCTGTCGAGAACATCGAGCTGCAGAAGGCCGGCTTCCGTCGTCTGGGCGTGCTCGGCGACTGGGACAACCCCTACCTGACGCTCTATCACCAGCACGATGCCGCCGACATCGAGGTCTTCAAGGCCATGTTCGATAAGGGCATGATCTATCGCGGTCATAAGCCCGTCCACTGGTGCAAGCACTGCCACACCGCACTTGCCGAGGCCGAGATTGAGTACTCCGACGAGACGAGCCCGTCCATCTTCGTGCGCTTCGAGATGACCTCCAAGCCCGCCGGCCTCGAGAACTTCGACGGCCCGGTTGACTTCATCATCTGGACGACCACGCCGTGGACCATCCCCTCTGACCAGGCAGTTTCCCTCAAACCCGGCGCCGCCTACGTCGCCGTTGAGCACGACGGCCGCGCCGAGGTCATGCTCGAGGACCTGGCTCCCAAGTGCTGCGAAGAGTTTGGCTGGGAGTACACCCCGGTCATGGTCGACGGCAAGCCCTACGTGGTTCCCGCCGAGACTTTCCACCACATCCACTACAAGCAGCCGATCTTTGACGGTGTCGAGGGCGTGGCGCTGCTGGCCGATTACGTCGGTGTCGATGACGGTACCGGTATCGTCCACAACTCGCCCGGCCACGGTGTCGACGACTACTTTGCCTGCCTCAAGGAGGGCATCACCGACATCTGCATGCCGGTCGATGACGACGGCAAGTTCTACACCGGTGAGGAGTTTGGCACCGGCGGCCCCTTCAGCGGCATGGATACCGACGAGGCCAACCCGCACATCATCGAGTTCCTGCGCGAGCGCGGCACCCTGGTCCTCGAGAAGAAGATCACGCACAGCTATCCGCACTGCTGGCGCTGCAAGCACCCGGTGCTCTTCCGTGCTACCGACCAGTGGTTTGTCTCGATGGATAAGACCGGTTTGCGCGAGCAGGCTGGCAAAGAGGTCCGCGAGAACGTCAAGTGGTATCCGGCCCACGCGGCCAACCGCATCGGTGCCATGGTCGAGCAGCGTCCCGACTGGTGCATCAGCCGTCAGCGCAACTGGGGCGTGCCTATCCCCAGCTACACTTGCGCCGACTGCGGCGAGAAGGTCATGAACGACGCCACGCTCGATGCCGTCATCAAGCTCTTCCACGAGAAGGGCTCCGACGCCTGGTTCAACGACGCACCCGAGAGCTACCTGGGCGAGGCTTGCGTTTGCCCCAAGTGCGGCGGCCATCACCTCAAGGCCGATAAGGACATCCTCGACGTGTGGTGGGATTCCGGCGTTTCCTGGAAGGCCGTCTGCGAGTACCGTCCCGAGCTTGAGTACCCGGCGGACGTGTATCTCGAGGGCTCCGATCAGCACCGCGGTTGGTTCCAGAGCTCGCTGCTCACCTCGGTGGGCGCCAACGGCCATGCTCCGTACAAGGCCGTCGTCTCGCAGGGCTTCACGCTCGACGGCCAGGGCCGCAAAATGTCCAAGTCGCTTGGCAACGTCATCGACCCCAATAAGGTCTGCGACGAGATGGGTGCCGACATCATCCGTCTGTGGGTTGCCTCCGTCGATACCAGCTCCGATGTGTCCATCGACCACGAGATTCTCGCTCGTACGTCCGATGCCTACCGTCGTTTCCGTAACACGCTGCGCTTCCTGCTCTCCGAGCTCGAAGGCCAGTTTGAGCCCGAGACCGACGGCGTCGCCTTTGCCGACCTGCTGCCGCTCGACAAGCTCATGGTTGCCCGCCTGACCCAGGTCCAGGCCGAGGTCGACGACGCCTACGCCAGCTATGAGTTCCCGCGCGCCTACCGTGCGCTCTACGACTTTGTGGTTACCGAGCTTTCCAACGTGTATCTCGACGCTCTGAAGGACCGTCTGTACTGCGACAAGCCCGGCTCGCTCGAGCGTCGCAGCGCCCAGACCGTGCTGGCCGAGCTCTTCTCGATGCTCATGCGCGACCTGCAGCCGATCCTGTCCTATACGGTCGACGAGGCCATGGCATATGCGCCCGCCGGCTGCGTCGATCACCAGAAGTACGCCGCGCTGCTCGATTGGTACAAGTCGCCCATCACGGTTGACGAGGCCAATGAGTTTGAGGGCGTGCTCGAGGCTTCGCTCGAGCTTCGTAGCGCCGTGACCAAGGCCCTTGAGGATGCCCGCTCTGCCGGCACCTTCACCAAGAGCCAGCAGGTTCGCGTCAAGGCGGTCGTTCCCGCCGAGATGTACGCGCTGCTGACCGGCGACAAGGTCGTCGACCTGGCCGAGTTCTACATCGTCTCCGATGTTGAGCTGACCCAGGGCGAGGAGCTCTCCGTTGCCATCGAGGCTGCCGAGGGCGAGTGCTGCGATCGTTGCTGGAACTATCGCACCACCGTCGGCGAGTACAACGGCCACGCGCATATCTGCAAGCGCTGCGCGAATGCCTTGTAGTTACGCGGTTTTACCAAACCGCGTAACAGGTTGACGCTGCAAACCCGCCCAGAGCGGCAATTGGGGGTTCCGCCGTTCTGCCGAACGGCGGACCTGCCGACGCTGCGCGGGCCGCATTTGGACAATCTGACGTTCAATTTCAAGGGCGCGACCGAAAGGTCAGCGCCCTTTCGTTTCCCGTCACCTTGTCTCAAATGCGACCCGCTCGCTCATTTATGCTCTACCTGCGGTGTTTCCGTTCTTGGGAGATTTGTCGCTTCTTGCTTGCGTCAATGTATGATTATCTACTGCGTTAAACGTAATTCGATGTTCTTGAGGGTAGGGGATTGATTTGGGTCGTACTGGGGATATGACGCCGCCTTTGCGTTGGCGGTTGGGTGTTGCTGGTGGGGTTGCGCTCGTTGTGCTGCTTGTTGACCAGCTGACCAAGCTTGCGGTTCGTGCCGTGGGCGATGCTCTGCATGTGACTTTTATCCCCGGTGTCATCGACTTTATGTTTGTCCGCAATATCGGTGCTGCCTTTAGTATGGGCGAGGGGCATGGCATCGCGTTTGCCGTGCTGGCGTTGGCGGTCATTATCGCTATTGCCGTGTACCTCGTTCGTGCACCCCAGCTCGCCCATCTTGAGGTTGTGGGCATGGCGATGGTTGCGGGCGGTGCTATCGGCAACGCTATCGATCGTTTGGCCTTTGGCTTCGTGACCGATTTTATAGCCACCACGTTCATCGACTTTCCTGTCTTTAACGTGGCCGATATCGGCATTACCTTGGGCGTCGTGCTCGCCCTCTTCGGCTACATGTTCTTGAGCCCTGCGTCCCGTGAGGTCGATGCGACCGCCGAGCTTAACGCCCGTGACGAGGCCCGCGCTAAGCGCAAGGCCCAGCAACGCGGGGAGCGTGCCCGCAAAATTCGCGAAAGGAACGAGCGCTAATGGCCGACGTCCATATTCTTGTTGCCGACGATGCCGCTGGTCAGCGTCTTGACGCTTATCTGGGCGCCAATGACGGCTGCCCTACACGTTCTGCCTGCGCGCATCTGATTGAGGGCGGTGCCGTATGTGTCAATGGCGAGACCTGCCTGTCCAAAAAGTACGCCGTTCGAGCCGGCGATCGTATTTCGGTCGATTTGCCCGAGCCGCACGATCCCACCGATGTGATTCCCGAGGCCATCCCGCTCGACATTCGCTATGAGGACGACTACCTTATCGTGCTCTCCAAGCAGCGCGGCCTGGTGTGCCATCCTGCGCATGGTCATGAGAGCGGTACGCTCGCGAATGCCCTGGTCTATCACTGCGGTAGCGACCATCTGGGCACCGTGCAGGGCGAGGACCGCCCCGGTATTGTGCATCGCCTGGATCGCGATACCTCGGGTCTCATGCTTGCGGCAAAGGACGACGACACCCAGCGCGCGCTCCAAAATCTCATCCGCACGCGTACGCTCGACCGTCGCTATATCACACTTGTTCACGGGCACATCGCCATGGACGAGGGCACCATCAACACCGGCATTGCCCGATCGACGCGCGACCGTGTCAAGATGGCGGTTTCGGACGATCCTTTCGCGCGCCAGGCCATTACGACCTTTAAGGTCCTCGAGCGCTTCGATTCCACGCGATTTGACGACGGTTATACGCTTGTCGAGTGCCACCTGTTTACGGGCCGCACACATCAGATTCGTGTGCATATGCGCCATATCAACCACGCCTGCGTGGGCGATCCACTCTACGGCAAGTGCGATGCGCGCGCCGATCAGGGTCTGACCAGGCAATTCCTTCATTCCTGGCGCGTTGCATTCGACCATCCCGTGACGGGGGAGCGCATTGAGTGCCGTGATGAGCTGCCGTGGGATCTTGCCGCGGTTCTGGACGATCTGGCCCCGCGTTCGCTTGGTCGCACTGCCGCCGGCGACGACATCGTCCCGCAGCTCGGCCTGCTCGAAGCCTAGCGGTTGATTTCCGATCTCAGCCGAACACTTTGAGCTGATGGCTCGCTCCCGCAGTTAGCCGAACGCCCCCGCGGCCCCTCACGGGGTCCGGGGGCGCCGTTTTCCCAGTTGAAGGAACGGTGGAGATGTGTTTCGAT
>CAUAAZ010000027.1 GCA_958427145.1 uncultured Collinsella sp. | reverse complement strand
AACTGCGGGAGCGAGCCATCAGCTCAATGTGTTCGGCTGAGATCGGAAATCAACCCGTTCCACAGGCCCTAGAGAGGGGCTGTATCCGGTAGTATGCGGCAAAATCAGAGCATGCCATGCACGAGAGAAGTCGGCAAAGCCTCTACTTGCGATTTCTTTGCTTGAAAAGGGCGGTGTGCTCGGGGGTTTGGGAATTTGCCGCGGACTTCCGTTTTGCGATTCCGGAAGTGCGGGGAAAACCGAGATCTGGCGACCAGACCCTGGTTTTACGCTTCAGCGACCTGCAGTTTTGTTCGCAAAAATCGGGTTGTGGTCGGGGGTTGCTTATTTTTCCCCGCACTTTCGAAATATGGGCATTCTGGCAGCGATCCAGGTGCCTTATAACGCCATGCAACAGGGCGCAACGCTCAAAATCTACTTTGCAAGAAGCAGGTTCTCCTTGAGCTCGTCTCGTTCGACTAGAGAACTGGACGCGCTTTCGTCCGGCATGGCGAACGTCCTTGGCACAATCCCAACGAGCGACACGGTAAAGTCGTCATTTCTAACCATTTTGCTAACCATCATGGTTAGCAAAATGGTTAGAATATGGGTAGAATAGAATCGGAAGGCGGACAGCATGAAATTCCAGGAAACAGAGACAGTCGAGCTGAAGGCCGTTGCGCAGGACGACATCAAGAAGGAGATCGTCGCCTTTGCGAATTGCGGCGGCGGCACGGTCTACGTTGGCGTCGCCGACGACGGCGCCGTGCCGGGCGTCGAGGACGCGGATGCGTGCGCCCTGCAGGTCTCCAACATGGTGCGAGACGCCGTGAAGCCGGACGTCACCATGTTCGTCAGCTATAAAACGCTCGACTGCGACGGGAAGGCGGTTGTGGCCGTCAAGGTCCAGCGCGGCACGAACCGCCCCTACTACCTAGCGAAGAAGGGCCTGCGCCCCGAGGGTGTCTACGTGCGGCAGGGTTACTCCTCCGTCCCGGCGACCGATGCTGCCATCCGGCAGATGATCAAGGAGACCGACGGCGACAGCTTCGAGGACATGCGCTCCCTCGACCAAGCGCTCACCTTCGAGTCGACGAAAGGGGAATTCGAGACACGAAAGATCCCCTTCGGCGCGCCGCAGATGCAGACCCTGAAGATAGCCTCATCGGACGGTCTCTACACAAACCTCGGCCTGCTCCTGTCCGACCAGTGCCCGCATACCGTAAAAGCGGCCGTTTTCGAGGGGACGGACCAGAGTGTGTTCAAGGATCGCCGGGAGTTCTCCGGGTCCCTCATGCAGCAGCTCGACGAGGTCTACGACTACATCGACTTCCACAATCAGACCCATGCCACTTTCCAAAAGCTGCTGCGCGTCGACACCCGGGACTACCCGGAGGTCGCCGTGCGCGAGGCCTTGCTGAACTCGCTCGTGCACAGGGACTACTCCTTCCACGCCAGCACGCTGATCAGCGTCTACGACGACAGGATCGAGTTCGTGTCAGTCGGCGGCCTTCTGCCCGGCTTGGAGCTGGAGGATTTGATGATGGGCGTCTCTGCCTGCCGGAACCCGCATCTCGCCAACGTCTTCTACCGCCTGCAGCTCATCGAGGCATACGGCACGGGGATGAGGAAGATCATGGGGGCCTACGCGGGTGCGGCCTCTCAGCCGCAAATCATGGCCACGAACAACGCATTTAAAATCGTCCTGCCCAACATGAACTTCGCAGCAACGGCAGCGGAAACGCCTGCGGCAAACAGCAAGGAGGCACCCGCTGCTTCCCATTCCCGAGAGGACGAGATCCTGCAGTTCTTGGCAGAGCACCCCTCAATCACCCGAAGGGAAGCGCAGACGTTGCTCGGGATCGGCCAGTCCACGGCCGGCCGCATATTGAAAGAGATGGTGGATAAGGGGCAAATCGCAAGGCACGGCGGAGGTCGCACCTTGCGATACGAATTGGCGTAACGATGTGTCTCTGAGGTAATTGCCCACTACGCCTTCCGTCCAGGCAGGCATAGCAAAAGAGAGCCGCGACCACTCCCCTCGATTCGATTCATTTCTAACCATTCTAACCACCATGGTTAGAATGTGCCGATTTCCCAGAAGGGCTTGTCTCAGCACTGCGAAGTTGTGGAGCGTGACGCGGCTGGGGTAGCTGAGCTCTGCTATGGTGTCAGCCGTGCTGACACCCAACCCGGCGAACGTTTCGATGGTCTTCGCCCTTTGCCCTGCGCTGTACATCCGAATGATCCTACCGGTTCTCTTTTGGCCCAGGATTTCCACCGCAGTCCCAGGGGGCTAGAAGGATAAATCAGGCAGGGCCATTGCAGCGCTACGTGTTGAGAACTTGGCCAGCAACGAGAAGTTTGTGAAACGTTTTGTGAAGCGTGGCAGGACGAAGCTACCTCTCGGCAAAGGTACCCCAACCGCCGGCAGGAACGTCGACACAGCTTTCGAGGTAACTCTTCATGATGTCTTCCAATGTGGGCACGCGTCCTTCGGCCAATATGCCCAAGGCATCCAGCACATCGAATACGGCGGCTGCGTCATCGACCCCGAGGAGGTCTTCGTTGCACAGGTCCAACCTCGCACCAAGCACAGTATACCCGTGCTGCACAGCGACCCTCGCAAGGGCATCGTCATCGGCAACCAGCGGGTGCCTTTGGATCTCGACAACCAGCCCATACTCTTCGCCGGGCTTTCTGGAATCAAGATCGAACGCGAGCCCGATCTCTTGGACGACGAGCCACGTTTCGGCATATAGCTTCCCTGCCTCGTCCAAGAATAGCCTCGTCATGGCGGGCACGACATCCCCATACCCAAGAAACTTCCCGCAAAGAAGCGTTTTCGACAGGGAAGAAACCTTCGGATAGCGAGACAGCCACGCCCTGCCCTCTCGAGTTTTAAGCAAGGGGCAAACCTCTTCGGGATTTCCAAGCATTTCCGTAAGCATGTAGAACCTGGCACAGAAGGCGGCGGCGGTAATGTTAATCCGAATGCCGGGCGCGTAATGGCTCATCGGAGTCTCGAAGCCGGCGGCCCTTTCATACGCGCCTCTGCACTCGGCACGCATACCAAGCAAGGCGTAGCACAGGCTCATCTCGAGATAGGGATATCCGAGGGACGGTTGCTTGTTGAGCGTAGCGAGGCGCTCTTCGGCAATCGAGAGCTGCATTTTTGCCACCTCGGGTTTGTCGTACAGTGTCAGCCGGGCAAGCTGCCATCGACACTCGAGCGCCGCCATAACCTGCAAGCTTCCCTCAAGGAGGCCTATAGCCTCATCAGTGTACGACACGGCGCGCTCAACGTTCTCTCCCACCATTAAGGCTAGGGCAGCGCGTTCTCGCAGCACTTGGGAGCGCCGCAGAATCGCCTCGGGAGGAAGGCCATCCTCCATCACATCCAAATCATGCTCCGCGTCCCCATCCTTGAAATACCGCATTACGCTCTCAGCCAAAGTATTTAGGGAGCGGTCATCCACCGCCAAGCCCGAAAGCATCGCCCTCAGGTTCATATGGGCATAGTAACGTGCATCGGGGTCGCTCACGCACAAAAACCGATCGCATCCTTCGAAGAAATTGAGCACGGGGGCGGGGTCGAGCCCGTCGGCCCACGCGATTCTTCCCAAGCTCGCCATAGCGACGACGCGCTGTTGCTCGGAAAGGGAGGCATTGCTGAGGGTGCTTTCGACCTCGGCCAAATACAACTTGTTCCTGTCCTCGATGCTTGCCCCTATCTGCCTCATGAAAAGAAGCCGCAGATTGAAGAGCTGCCCAAAATCGTTGGGGCCAATCGGCGCAAGCGCCTTTTCGCATTCCTCAATCAACCCCCACCCTTCTTCAATGCCGCCATCAGGCAAGCCGATTTTCGTTTTATTCAATGTTGCATTCTCAAACAGTAGCAAGAGGAACGACTTATTCCGAACGCCCAGACGCTTGGCTTCACGATACGTCTTCTTGAACTCGTCGTCGGCGACTTTGAACTGACCGTTCACGATATAGCCAACCGCGCGGTTGTGCCAAAGCTGGACTTTGATGAAAGGGTCTGTCTTGTCGGATATCTCGGCCAAGGCGCTTTCGAGTTCCGCTTGCGACCCAGCACGATCGCAAGCGGAGTCCGCGATAATATGGAGGGCGAAATGCATGAAAGCCGGTTCTAAGTTTTCGTCCTCAAGCATCCTTTTTGCAACGCCGTTGTTTCCCAAGTAGATGTTGCAGAAAATCCTGTCCTTGTCGAGGCAGGCGAGCTGCCTTCTGGACAGTCGATCACGGTCAACCGAGTTCATCAGCCTGAAGGCAGCTACGTAGTCGCAATCGGGAAGAGAGGGATCAGCCTTGCCCACTATGTCATCTAGCCGCTGCGCACACCAAAAATAGTTGGCGGGAAGAGCGAGCAGACACACCGCGAGAAAGACCGATGCCACACCCGTCAACCATAAAAGGCTAAGCCTAACCGATGCAAACAATGCGACGAACGCCAGTGCCACAACAAAGATATCAGCCTTGTAAAACCGCGCCAAAGCCTGCTTACACAACCACAGCAACGCCGGCGCGACGACAATCGAAACCGCCAGGATAGAAAGGGCCGGGTCAGGCCCCGTGATGATATCAATCGCAGCAAGGATATCTTGGAACCCCATAATCCTCCGCTAGACTCGAGTCCAATACTCGTTTGCTATTGTAGCTTGCATTCTATAGTGATCTTCCTTCATGTAGTTTCAAATAGAACACATGTTTTGGAAATTGTTTTTGCAATGACTGGGATATCCGCAACCCGCCGCCAGCATAAAACGCGCATTGTGAGAATTACCTGATCAGCCAGTTTGCAAATACTACCAGCGGACTGCATATGCCAGCTCGATTGCGAGCTACGAGGGCTTCGCGGCGTGTGCATGTTCACCGGCGACAAGGCCGTCGGCATGGTCGGCTCGCTCGCCGAGATGTTCTCTGGGGCCAAGTGCCGGCGCTGTGCAGCGCACTTCATCCGCATACAGTGGTCTACTGCCCCTGCGCCCTGTACATAGCCTCGGTTATCTCGTGGGCGCCGGCCGCCGTCAGGGTGGCGCCGTGCTCATGGCACGCCGTCCAGACGGGCTCGCCCCCGAAAAGCCGTACGAAGGCGAAAAGTAAGGCGAGAAAATGGCCTTCCTGTTGCACCTGATTGGAATGGGTATGGGGCTGTGCACGCTCGTCGCCTACGCCTGCATCAAGGTAGGGGCTGAAAGCGAAGCGGTTGACGACGCGAGCTGATTAGTGATCGTCAAACTGTTCGGAACCGAACGAAAATAGAGAGGCCCTTTGCAAAAAGGACCTCTCTGCTGATGGCATTCTAGAGAACAGCCCTGGATTGCCCTAAGGCAACAGTAGTGAAATCTTTTCCTTGACCTTACTTGCCATGGCGTAAGACTTAGCAGCTTTGGATGTTCCGCCAAGGGCCAGATAAACATCCATCACCATGTCCGCAACAGTTTGAATAATTTCATCTGAAAGCTTGTCAAGGTCGAGATTCTCTATGTCACCAAATGTCAGGCTATCTTTATTGGACAACATGGAAGCAACGCCCATTATCACGTAAAATCTTATGTCGCTTATTTGGGAACCCTCTAAGTCTCTCTTAATTTGTGGAAACTTCAGGCAAACCTGTTTTCCGAGACTAGCGGCTCTGTAGTAAGCCTCAAGGTTGCCATCCTGCCCAAATATTTTCTTATATTGAACTTCGTCAGACAAAAGTGTCGACGGTCTTGCCCTTGCCTGATCCGGCCTGCCGAGAAGTATCGACATCATGCATTGCGCAAGAAAGGAGAGGGTTACGATCTCTTCTCTCTTCCTCCCCTGGTTTTTGTAATAGTTCTTCCGCCTTTCGTAATACAGTCCATTTCTTTTCATGTAGAGTTCTATCTGGATATGGATTTGGTCAGTAGCGCGAAGCGATGTCTTTTTCACCTGAGTTTGGTTGTTCGTCGCCAGTATCACTCTGTTTCTGGTCTCATCGCTTCCCGGCACAAGGATTTTTACCATCACATTTCTGGAATCTTCGGCGTCTTCTGTGCGAGACTCCATAAATTTATATATTTCATACGACGTTTGAAGTCCATTAACGATGCGAGGCTCTTCCATTTTCACTTCTGCTCCTGCTATTTGGTAGGCCTCAGAAGCCAGTATCGTTACCCCGTTGTTGAGCCACCAGAAATCGTCTTCGCTAGGATGCTCCAACGTTTCCCTGATTCCTTTGTTGACTGAAACATTTCCCTCGTAATCTCTGACGTTCGCCTCAAAAAGATAGCTACGGAGCTGTCCTTGGTCGTCAGTGAGGAAGCGGTAGTAATCCGACAAAGACACCAGGCCAAAGACATCCGTTCTCTGAGGAACTGATGCATAGGACCCCGAAAAACGCATAACAAGCCCACTCTCTGCGGGAGGCGACCAGATGCGCATCAATTCGTCTGCTCCAACTAAAACACACGAAGAACTAAATCGGCTTACGCCGACGATTTCGTCAATGGCAGCGGGAAGCTGCTCTTTCTGAATCTTAACGCCGTCCGATGGTGAATCCGCATTCGCGATGTACACGAACTTCATTCGGATTTCGTTTCCGGCCATCGCCGCCGCTTGAATCGCTTCTCTTATTCTTCCAAATGTATCGATAACGCGATCAGAATATTTATCGTCGAAATCATTTAAGTTTTTATCGAATGTCAGAAGGTCATTGCAGGTGTCCTTCCACTTCAAGAACGCGTCTTCTTTGAATGATTTTGAAACCTTAGTCTGAAGAATAACAATTTCAACCCTTGATCCACGATTGATGTAGTTTTGAATCTGGACATCCTCACTCAAGAAATAATTGTTGGCGAAGATGTAAATAGCATCGCAGCCCCCGTCTCGCGACCCTCCAATGAGCCCTTCCGCTATCTCATCGTCGTCAAGGTCGTATGGAGCCATGTATCGAGAAGAAGCCAACAGTTCAAAGTAGTCCCCTTTAGAACTATATTCAGTCTGCTTAGAGAATTCGTCCGAAATGAATCCGTCTATCAGAATCTGGCTGTTGGTTGGCATTCTTCCTCCTAAAGATGAATAAGCTAATGAAATGATACGATTTTTATGATTTTAGTGTAAGCACCAAAACAACCGCGTCTTAACAGCCTGATAAGCTTTGGGCAAAATCGTCGCAACACTTTATTCAGCATGGGCTGCGGTGACGCAGGCAAACATAGAACGCAGGAACATGTGGGCAGATCGTGAGTAACCGTCTTTCTCCGTACCGCCCGCTACAGGCGGTACGGAGAAAGACGGTTACTCGATAGGTATCTATCGGAATGCGACGCTGCTATATCACTGCATAAACTGGTCGACTTTGGGAACGGTTACGCTTTCAATAGCGGCACTTATTCAGATGACGGCAACTATAAAGTTCAGACAATCAAGAACGTGCGGGACGGCAACGTTGACTGTTCTGACGCCAATCGTATCGTGAACATTCCTGGCCGCATAAAATCGTATTGCAGACTCATGCTAGGAGATATCGTGCCTTCGCTCATGGGCAGTGTTGGTAGGGTCGGAATTGTTGCGGAACCTGACTGTTTACTTAATCATCGAGTTGCCGTGCTCGTTTCTGTCAGGAAAGACACGCTGACAGGATTTTTTTCTGGTTCTGGCAAACTGCCTTTAAGGAACATATGATTGGCATTGCACAGGGAACTGCCCAGTCTAACCTGAGCGCCTTGAAAAACTACAGTTGGAGATACCCCATAATTCCGGTGCCATTTCGGCACTTTGCGAGAACTTGATGCCTCTGTTCGATACCATTCTCGACAACAGGATTGAAATGCAAGCACTTTCCTCGCTTAGAGACGCTCTCCTGTCGATGCTAATGAGCGGGGAAAATCGCGATTGACGAGGTTGTACAATTTGAACATGGACAATAAGGGAACAACGACAAGTTGCGAAGGCGTGCTGCCCTCCCATATGCCATTCGATATCTGGGAGGTATACGCCCGTCTCGTGCTTCAATTCCTTGATGAAGCAACGTATAGAAACCTGTCGCATAGGGACAAACCCGACCTTTGGGATGAACTCCATGACCTGGGAGTCGAGGTAACCCAAGCAATATCTCAAGAAACCCAGGAGGCGGACGCTTTGTATGCGAAGCTCCGCGAAACGGATGACGCAAAGCTTAAGGAACGGCTGACGGAACGAATCGAGCAGGTTGGTGCTGAGGTGTTTGATTGGGGCCTCTTCGGTCCCAGCGGCAAAGATTCTTTTGGCCTGGTTATAGAAGCTTACAAGGAAAAACTTGGTAAGCTAAACGGCGGCGGGTATAGGCCATTTGCGCACAATCACCTATTCATAAGGTCGGATGTGCTGGCCGATACGGTAATGCTCGAAGAGGCGCTTGCTGCCTTTCTTTCATTGAGTGCATATTCGGTCTCTTTCGAGCGCGTCATTGTCACGGTGCCAGGGCATAACTACGATTTCGATCTTGTATCTCAAATGTATAAAGCCATATCGTTCGGAAGTGATGATCAATTTAGGATCGCTGAACAAGCGAGGGCGCTTGTCTTAGGCGCGGAGATGAGTTAAGCCACCAAATAATCATTTACCGGGACGTAGGCCTACGCTTCAGAATTGTTTCCATCGAACCAGGAGGAAAGGAGCCCCCGATGGAAGCGCTGATCAATATGGTCCCAGCTCAGATGCAGCCGGTTCTAGACTATCTGCAGCTAAAGCAATTAAAAGCAGTGCTCGAAATCACTCTGCAAAGCCATGCCGAAAGCAGCGTGCCCAGCCGCTGTGACACTACGTCAAATTACTGGCTGGGATTCAACAGCTATCTAACGTTAAATCTCTGGTTTGGATCGGTGGCCAAATCGCTCTAAACCAGAGATTTAACAACTTCCAACCAGATTTTTTCATACTCCATAAAACTCCGCTAACCGAAAACGGTCGAAGTTACATTCAAACCATTTGGAGCAATTTGGATGTGTTCCGCTCTGTGTGCTGAAAACAATCTCGTATTCGGCAACGAGGAACGTTTCTGCCAGTTTTGGAACGCGATGTCCAGATGGATCTGCAAGCGGAATATAAAACAAGCGGCGCTACTATTAGTAGCGCCGCTTGCATCATCAAAGAAGAATCGTTATCGATCGTCTCCGGGGTTTTTCGTTCAAAATTAGAGCATGTCGATTACGGCTCATCGAAGTCCATCCACTCTACAGGCTGCATTAGACCGTAATAATCGACGGGCGTTTTGAATCGAATCCTGCCCAAATGACCGTCGCTCTTCCGCACCCAACTGCGTCCGTAGCGATCGGTGAAAGCCACCTCGCAGCCGAGGGCCTTATGCATCGAACAATCGAGATGCCCGACGCACCTCACGGTTTTGCCCGGAGCAACGGACGAGAGTAGAACTCTGCTGTTGCATCCCTCGACGTCCCTCCCGTCTTGAGGCC
Organism: uncultured Collinsella sp.; assembly: GCA_958427145.1. Taxonomy (GTDB): domain Bacteria; phylum Actinomycetota; class Coriobacteriia; order Coriobacteriales; family Coriobacteriaceae; genus Collinsella. The sequence continues at coordinate 20,503 of CAUAAZ010000027.1, read as the reverse complement.
CGGCGCCTTGGACAAGTACGGCAGTGAGGATAACTTGGTAAACGATGTCGTTGCTATTGTTCATCACTTCTAGGCCGACCTGTGTCCCGAAATCAATCCTAATCCTGCCAATCGTGGTCGTCTCCCTCTCAGGCATCCTGACCACACGGGCACAGATGGCTGATGCCTGGCTCCGCGCGGCCGTCCGGCGGCCCCGTATCAGCGAGACAATCCACTGGACGAGAGTGAGCGCCAGAGCTAGGAGAGCAACAACCGTGCCGAAATCGATTTGACCGTTGAAACTAATTACAACGCCATCCGGAATCATTTGATCATCCCGTCCACCACCGCCGCCGCCTCAAGGAGAGGCTTCCAGTCGTCGGGCCCCACCTGGCGAACGGCTCGCTGCTTCCGTCGCACATCTCGCATTCTGACCGCAGGCATCTCGTGAAGCCCGGGGTAAATGAGCACGCGATAGAGCTCGTAAAACCCTATTTCAGACATATCATCGTCGGAGCGCACGATGACAGCTGGAAGGCGGGGAAGCCCAAGCCCAGAGCAAAGATCCTGAATTCGACCGAGAACCACGCGCAAATCTGGGACCCCCGCTTCGACCGCAAAGCCCTCGGCGAGCTCGTCGTGGACAAAGGGAAGTCTCTCGACTTTCGCCAAGCGAAGAGTCTCGCGGGCCACGTTCCCAAAGGTCAGTTTGAAGGGCGCACCGACAAAAGAGGTATCATCCTCCGCTGTACGAATCCCCTCGATGTTGTCACGCGCGAGCGTCATTCGCATCAACCCCTCCCGGCCAATCTCTCAAGATGGAGAAGCAATCTTCTCAAACCGCACAATTCAGAGCTTGCGATGGTTCTCAGCAAACCAGTTATCCAAGGTTTCCACACGATGCCTTAAGCGCTTCTCATACAGATTTGCGGGTACCCCGAGCAGATCAAGAAGAATAGCCCTGTACATCAATGAGAGCTTTTTGAGATAGAAAGCACTTTCGAGGCCATTGAGATATTCATCCTTGGGCTGATTGGCCTTAATATGCATAATCCTGACTCGACTGCACTTCAGCTTAGATAAGAACGCATCATAGGCTTTCTTTCCCATCTGCATTTCATAAGCAAAAGCTACCTTACCAAATTCCCCAATGACTGCATCGAGGCACTCTTTTAATGTAGGCTTATTCTTTGCGGCCAAATCAAGGAACAGTCCCCTTTCTTTGTTGCACATCTCAATCAACGGCTCAGCGAGCTCGATTAGAAAAGCGCATCGAATGTCAATCGGCATCCCAGACCTCGACATAGCATACAGGTACATCTGATTTGTAATGTCGAGCTGCTCCACCAAGTAAAGCCATTTCCCAACCAAGTCGTCAGTCAAAACATCGCAATAGTCAACGAGTTTGTCGTTGGGAATATTCGACGAACGTAAGTCGGAATCGAAATAGCTTAATCGCCGAGCTAGAACCTGTCTGACCTCCGCCTCGCCGTCATCGCCATCCGGCGAGCCGTCGAACTCTGCCCTGACCAATGGAACAAAAGCCCCATCGAACAGCATCAGAAGTCTTTCAATTATAAACAACGGCGTTTGAATGTTCGTCCACGGAATCGGTTCGGCAGCAACAGTGGTTATCTCCCTGGTTCGACATTGCTTGACGACAACATCGTATGCAATGTCCCCGCATCTCATGTTGACGCAGATCTCATGCGGTCCGCCCAGAGCGAGACCGTCTTGCTCATAATACGCGGAAAGCGTTTTAAATCTGGGAATATGCTCTCCCATTGCCCCTCCTGCAAGCAATACCTTTGCACCGTTTATATCGAGCAGGAAACCCAAGAAGCAGTGGTGCGCTGAATATTAGTGCAAACCATCCTAACGAATGGTGGCCGAAGGCCATCCTGTCGGGCAGCAAATTCGGTCCGGATTGCCCGAATCGCCGCCTAAAACGCCTGCATCTTACCACCGCTACGCCGCCTTCGCGGGCAACACGACGAATTCCAGGAGCACCGACCTTTCGGCGCGAACGGCCTCCACGGGGCTGATCGGCGGCTCGGCCGCCGCCTCGCCATCCGTCTCGTCCAGGAGTCCCATAGTGGCGATGGCGCACCTGCAGGACCAGTCCCCCTCCAATCTGCAAGCCAAGTTTTTGAAAAAGACCCTATTTTGCACTTTGACACGCCGAGGTCGCCGCAGGAGAGTTGGGATAGATAAAAGGCCTGGCCTCGACTCATTCGAACCGAGGTCAGGCCAATTTTTGTCTATTTACAAAGTCCTGCTCATATTAAAGCAACTGGAGTTGAAAAAGGATAGCTTCATCCGATAGCGTACAGGTATGACCATGCCGGCTTCGACACTGTGCGTGGGAAGTCTTTACTGAAGCGATTTTTTGACCGCCGGATAATCCCAATAGTATTTACCGTCCCTATAATACATCATGGCGACATGGTTTCCGTGGTACCTAACAGCCTCAGGACACTTCGACCTGTCGACCCGCGTGTTGTTATACAGCACCACGATATCGATATCGGCCTCCATGGCCTTATCGCACTCGTACTTGATGTAGCTGCGATAATCAACGCTATGCATGCGGGCACAGCTAGAAGTCCACGCGTTATAGCTTCCGCAACACCGACAGCTTCCCTTAGTCACGGTGTCCGTCGAATCCCCCACGATAAGCACGAAACGTTTGGAATGATCCATTCTCTCTTTCAGCGAGCTCTTTATGCTGCAGGGCAGGCTGGAATCGCGCGACTGCTGTAAATTGTGGGCATCCGTAAATGAAAGCCCCCAATAGTCGCTGTCGTTCCATTTGTGCAGCTGGTCCACAGCATCTCGGTCGCCATCCCAGTCAGCAGCGATGTAGGTCCTCGTCCTATAAACCATCTTTCTCTCCAATCCTATTTTCCCAAGCCTCAATATATCCGTTGACTTCGTATAGCCTCATTCGTGCAGCGTTCTTCTCCGTCAAGACGACCACGACGCCTTCTTTGAAATGTCGCTTCGAAGCCCTCAGGGTACAAAGCATGCAGCGAAGAAGGTCGTCCTCCGAGGGCTTCCCGCCGTCGAACCTGGTTATCCCCGACCCCAGCAGCGGAAGAACGACAGGTCTGCCGGCATACATCCTATCTAGCTCATCCCACATGTTGAGCAGGCATTCCTCATATTCGCCACGGCGAAGGCGTGCTCGGTTTAGTTTGTCCATATGCGTGAAGGCGAGCAGTGCGTACTCGTTGTAGTCCTTGATGGTGCCGAGAGGATAGCGAATCCTACCATCCCCAGCTTTGCAAGGCTCCAACAAGCTCGGCCCCAATTTTTCGACTGTACGCTTGAGGGTATTCCAATCAGCGTACCTCTTGATAAAAATGCCGTTGAGAGAATTCCTTGAAATAACCTTGTCATCGACCTGGATGTCGAAATACTCATCGAACGGGATGACCTTCACTCCGTCCGTAGCATAAAGGTCGCCAACCACGATGTCGATGTCCATACCGTTAATCGCCAAATGGACCCCGCTCCTGCTGCGACGATATGTGACGACCGCCGCAAGAATGGCTATCAGAATAAAAAGAACAACGAAAACGAAGAGTCTAAACAGACACCCCGAACCCTTCGGCAGCAGATCAATGAGAGACACGCCCACAACCGCCATAATCGTCGAAATTGCACCGATGATTGCCATCGACCATTTGGCGGACTTTTTCACAAGCGACCAAGTAGCTATATAAGCAATTTGTTTTAGCAAACCACATCTTCCATGAAAGCACTTAAATATAGAACGTATGATAGCCGTTTCTCGCGCAGCTAGTTGAGGCTTTTAGCTCTCGCAGCCAATTCATTATCATACATTTGCATTCGCATCTCTGGTCACGAACTCATACGCCCCACACACGCTGCTCTACCGCCCAGGACACCCCCACGGTCCTCGCCAATGCAAACCAAGGTCAAGAGCCATCGCCGCCTCGTTTATCAATATAGCAGCTTACAATCGTAACGAACGCTTGTGCGATTATACTAGCAATGAAATGAGCACCTCCTCCAGCAACACCAAGGAAAAGAGAGCACACATGAAACGATTAGACGAAGAGCCCACATGCGAGATCGCCAGGGAATCACTAAAACACGACCAACTCGGTCGCCGCGAAATTGTCGCCCAATTTATCCATCTACTTTACAGCGTGAAGGGGCCCTATTCTATTTTCATAGACGCCCCTTGGGGAACAGGCAAAACCTTCTTCGTCAAACAAATCATCGAAACCTTGCGCTTCGGAAACCCGCACATCGACGCAAATGCCCCATCGGACACATCGATCTTCGACAGCAATCTCATGACCAAGATGAGTGAAGATCCTTTTCTGCCAATATACTTCAATGCCTGGGAAAACGACCATTTCAACGACCCGATTGCCCCACTATTGGCAACCATAGCAACCATGGCCGACAAGAAAAAGGTCAATCAGGAGAGAAGCGTTTCCGATATCGCAGCAGGGGCAATAGACTGCGCTTTGTCTTTAACGGGGCTGAATGCAGGAAAGCTCCTCGAGGCAATTAGCGGTAACGATTTCCTTAACGCGTTCAGAAAGAGGCAGGAGCTGAGGGCGAAAACCGAGGAACTCGTGTCAGCGCTTCTGCCGGAAGTCACCAAAAGGGCCGTGCTCTTCATAGACGAGCTCGACAGGTGTCGGCCGGAATTCGCTATGCAGCTACTCGAGCAAACAAAGTCTCTTTTCCTTCAGGATAACATCGTGGTCGTTTATTCAACGGACAGAACGCAACTTGCCTACTCACTCCAAGGAGTCTATGGCCAGAATTACGACTGCCGGCGATACCTTCAACGCTTCTACGACTACCGATTCGATTTGCCCCGAATCAATCCAAATACGTACCTCGAAGCGAAACAGGCCAACATCCATAGCGGATACTTTTTCACGGAAATATGCCAACGGTTTATTGAGCAAAACAACGGAAGCCTTCGCGATTTCAACCGGTTCATCGACAAGCTCAACCAAGGTGTCATCTACATACTGACCGCCTTCGACAGGGAAGGAGACTGGTCAATCTCGTTCTCAAAGAATGCACTTTTGCCGACCTTCCTAACAATGGCGGAATATGAGCTCGAACAATGGGAGCTGGTCAAAACCGGAAAACGCTTCGACCATGTATTTGAGTTCGCAAAAGAGAACGATAAATTCATGGAGTATCTAGACCGCATCATACTGGGAGAGTGCAAATACTTCGAGAAAGGCGGTGAGCCAACTGATGACATTCGAAATAGATACATCGAAGACTTATGCGTGGAAATCTTCCTCGACAGTGATGATGACCCGAGGCTCAAACGAAGCAGAGAGATGCTTAGTATATGTGGCTCGCTCGACAAGAAGACGCTACGAACTTTGATATTTCCCAAGAACGTTATCGGGAAATAGGCGATTAGAAGTGCTTCGCACGAATTATCTGAATTCCGACGCGTATCTCCGGGGCCTCTTTGATTTGCATATGAGGTCAGCCACCATGTGCTCGATGATGCGCTTGGCGTGCTCCTTAGCGTTCCTCGTGCAGGAAGCCGAGGGAGCGGCCGCGTTCTTCCCGTATGCCTTCGCGATCGAATCCTCGGGATCGACCATCCGATAGGAAGGAAGGCAGCATGATATTGGAGTAGAATGACGATTAGATTCTAGGCGATTACACCAACAATCGGGACACCACCGCAAGGCGCCCGCGGTCATGAAAAATGGCGTCGCAACGAACGAATGGCATGCACAGCGCCTCCATGGCCTGCCCTAAACAAGAGAGGCCCCAGCCACCGCGTGGTGGCTGGGGCCTCTTATCGCTCTAAGGAAGTTCGCTAGTCGCGCTTGAAAAGGTCGCGCGTGTACACCTTGTCCGCCACGTCCGCAAGCTCGTCGCTCCAGCGGTTGGCGACGATCACGTCGCAGCCGGCCTTGAAGGCCTCCAGGTCGTGGGTCACCTCGGAGCCGAAGAACTCCGGCGCGTCGAGCGTGGGCTCGTAGACCACCACGGGCACGCCCTTGGCCTTCACGCGCTTCATAACGCCCTGGATGGAGCTCGCGCGGAAGTTGTCGGAATTGGACTTCATCGTCAGGCGGTACACGCCCACGACCGGCTTCGGCTTGCCCTCGTACACGCGGTCCCACACCATCTGCAGCACCTCGTCGGCGACGAAGTCCTTGCGGGTGCGGTTGGCGTCCACGATGGCCTCGATCAGGTTCTGCGGCACGTCCTTGTAGTTGGCCAGCAGCTGCTTGGTGTCCTTGGGCAGGCAGTAGCCGCCGTAGCCGAAGCTGGGGTTGTTGTAGTGCGACCCGATGCGCGGCTCCAGGCACACGCCGTCGATGACGTCGCGTGTGTTGAGGCCGCGCACCTCGCAGTAGGTGTCGAGCTCGTTGAAGTAGGCAACGCGAAGCGCCAGGTAGGTGTTGGCGAAGAGCTTCACGGCCTCGGCCTCGGTGGTGCCCAGCACGAGTTCCGGGATACCGATAGTTCCGTCGGAGTTCACGCGCTCCAGCTCCGCGGGGTCCGCCCCTTGGGCAAGCAGGCGTGCGAAGCGCTCGGCAGCCGCGACGGCGTCAGCGTCCTCTTTCGGCGCGCCCACCACGATGCGAGACGGATGCAGGTTGTCATAGAGCGCCTTGCTCTCGCGCAGGAACTCAGGGCTGAAGAAGATCTTGCTGTCGCCCAGCCTCTCGCGTAGGCCCGCAGTGTAGCCGACGGGGATCGTGGACTTGATGACGATCCAGGCGTCCGGGTTCACCGAGCGCACGGCGGCGATGGCTGCCTCGACGGAGGAAGTGTCGAAGAAGTTCCTATCGGAGTCGTAGTTGGTGGGCGTGGCGATGACGGCGTAGTCGGCACCCGTGTAGGCCTCGGCCACGTCGACGGTGGCGTGCAGGTCGAGCTCGCGCTCCCCCGCCTTTGCTTCCGCCAGGAATCGCTCAATCTCGTCGTCCTGGATGGGCGACTCGTAGTTGTTGATCTTCGCGACCTTCTCAGGCACGATGTCCAGCGCGTGAACTTCGTTGTGCTGCGAGAGCAGGACGGCGAGGGACAGGCCGACGTAGCCGGTACCGGCGACAGCGATCTTCATGTCATTCTCCAATTGTCAAAGAACAATAATTCGCATGAAAAATGGCCCCTGTTACAGGGCCATGATTTCCTAAATGTTGTAGTAGCGCTTATACCACTTGGCAAAGGCCCTCAGGCCGTCCTCGAGTGGCGTCGCGGGCTTGTAGCCCAGGTCGCGCTGGAGCGCCGTGGTATCGGCGTAGGTGACGGGCACGTCGCCCGGCTGCATGGGCACGAGCTGCTTGTGGGCCTCGAAGTCGTAGTCCGCAGGCAGCACGCCCTCCTCCACCAGCACGCGTTGCAGCGTGTCGACGAAGTCGAGTAGGTTCTCGGGATGAGAGTTGCCGATGTTGTAGACGCGGTGCGCGGCGAGGGGCAGCCCGTCCTCGCCCATCTTCACCTCGGGCGCGGCGTCCATTACGCGCCTCACGCCCTCTACGATGTCGTCGACGTAGGTGAAGTCGCGGCGGCAGTCGCCCATGTTGAAGATCTTGATGGTGTCGCCGCGGCGCAGCTTCTCGGTGAACCCGAAATAGGCCATATCGGGCCTGCCCATGGGGCCGTACACGGTGAAGAAGCGCAGGCCGGTGGCCGGGATGGAGTAGAGCTTGGAGTAAGCCGCGGCCATGAGCTCGTTGGACTTCTTGGTGGCGGCGTAGAGGGATACCGGCGAGTCGACGCGGTCCTCCTCGGAGAACGGAACTTTCTTGTTGCCGCCGTAAACGGAGCTTGAGCTAGCGTAGACCAGGTGCCTGACCGGGTGGTGGCGGCAGGTCTCGAGGATGTTGAAGAAGCCAACGAGGTTGCTCTCGAGGTAGGCGCGCGGGTTCTCGATGGAGTAGCGGACGCCCGCCTGGGCGGCAAGGTTCACCACGACGTCGAAGCAGTTCTCCGTGAACAGGCGCTCGATGAGGGCGGCGTCGCACAGGTCGCCGCGCACGAAGGTGAAGCGGCCGTCTGTGTCGGCCTCGGCCAGCATGTTCAGGCGCGCGTCCTTGATACCGGGGTCGTAGTAGCTGTTGAGGTTGTCGAGGCCGATGATCACGTCGTCAGATTCATCGAGCAATCTCTTGACAAGGAACGCGCCGATAAAACCGGCGGCTCCGGTAACGAGCACTTTTCTAGTTTTCATATAATCTCTTTCATTAGGTAGGTTAGAAATCTAAATTTGCACCTTGCGGTTAATATATCCACCCGTTGCGTTATCTCGAGAAATCACGCGACAAGGATTACCTAGCACAATCGAGTGGCTAGGAACGTCGCAGTTCACGTACGCCCCAGGGGCAATAAGGACATCGTTTCCCACCGAGATTCTGCCGACCAAGGTCGCATTGACGCCTATCCAGACGCAATCCCCAATTACCGGGGCGCCCTTGCGTTTCCCGCGGTTCTCCTGGCCGATGGTCACACCCTTATGCAGGTTGCAATTCGAGCCGATGATGGCAGCCGGGTTCACCGTGATATTGTATGCGTGGCCCAGATAAAGGCCTGGTCCGATATCACTTGAGCGGGATATCTCGAGTCCATACCTTTCGCGCATATGCTGCAGCATCAACCTCCAGATAGGATTGGAGGAGCGCTGGGTCTTTCGGAGCACCCATAGAAATCTGAGGGCGTGGTCAGTCATAAGTGAAGTGTCTTCTCCATAACGCTGCCAATCGGGGCACCCCCCCCGTTTTTGTTTACCAAACATAAGTTACATAGCCAATCTATTAGAGAAATCTCGAATAAAGCGAATTAAGTTGTTTGCGAGTCGACGGGAAAATCTCGCAGCACAGTGCGTAAACAATCACACACATGATTATCCCAGCGATGGTCGGGAGACAGATGCTATCAAGAACCCAGCCAGAGGTGAACATCACGACGGAGCAAGCAAAAATCGGAAGCAAGCGAGCAATCATTTTGCCAACAGGGAATTTGATAAAGACTTTGAGGATGAAGACGTCGATTCCGATGGCTACCAGACGTAAAAGTGAGCTATAGAGCGCAAACTCATTAAAGTCGAGGGATGCGGCATAGTAAGTTACTGGAACCATGACTAGGAGATAGGAGACCTGCGAGGCAAAGGATAGCTTTGGTCTGCCCTTAGCTCTGAAGACCTCGCTTGCATAATAGCCGACCGGAATCACTACGGCACTGCTTAAGGCCCATAGACCAAACATCAAAGAGCCCTCAGACCACTGCGGTCCAAGCACGAAGGTAGTCACGAAGTTACGGTAAAGAAAAATCCCGAAACCCAGGGGCACGACGAACAAGGCGACCTTTTCCTGCATATGGAAAAAGGCGAGCTGAAATGATTCATCGTCACTCTGCCTTCGAGAAAGTTCGGCAAATAGCACGGGAGTAGTCGCACTCGTGATGATGCCCATGCCGGTATTGACCATCGAGATTGATGTCTTGTAAAGACCAAGGTAGTACGGAGTTAACAGGGAGCCTACGATGAAAGTTCCCATCCAAGACGTAAGCCAAATGGAAAACTGCTCGAGAAGCGTCCATGAACTGAATGACAGCATCTCCTTCAATTCGGCAAATGAGTAAAAAAAGGAAGGCTTCCAATCCGACTTAAGGGTCAAGACTAGAGAATTCACCAAGTTGCCGATAATAGTGCCGATCACAAGCGACCAGAAGTCGAAACCGAGAAGCGCTAAGGGTACAGTAACAAACAAAGGGACGAGGGCCACTGCGACCCTGACGACAAATAACTCCTTAAAGGAGAAGGCCCTGTGAAACAGCGCAAGCTGGATGCTGCTCAAGGCGGTAAGGGGAAGAGAAGCACAAGCGACGATGAGGACGATTCCAAGGCCATCGTTGCCCACAAGGGCAGCAAGAGGCTCGTTGAATAAAGCTACGAGAGACCAGAGTGCTAAGGAGACGAACAAGTTCGTCACAAAGGCGACGTTAGCACTTCGGAAGAGATGAGACTTGTCCCTGAACTCGTGCTGGATGAGGTACTTCTGAAAACCCGCATCCGAAAGCATGTCCGCGAAGCTCGTTACCATGGTAACGGTAGCCACAACACCGAAAGCCTCTGGTGCAAGAATATGCGCAAGGGCGATCTGGGTAAGCGGTGATATTAGCTTAACGACCACCTCGGTCACAAGGGACCATTTGGTAGCCGAAGAAGCCTTTTGAGTTAATTCGTCAGTCATCTTCCTTCAATCATTTTTTCCCAAAAGCTAAGTCAAGATCAATAAAGGAACCAAGAAGAGAGTCGTCCGCATCATCTATAGCGCCGAACCCGCCATCGTTGAAAAGCGTAAGCTCGCCGAAGATGAGCCTATCCCCCGCTAAATACCAATCAGCGCGCATTTCTGGGAACCCTTCGGTAAGAACTGAGCTGTAATTGAGCATCTCGTTGAGTCTCGAAGGAGCAGGGATCTTATAATTGGACTTGGGTATGTCGCCCCATTCGAGATCAGGCAGGGAATCCCAACTTGGAGTGAAATAGTCGCACGTATGGTTGGAAAAACGCCCGCGATGAACTTCGATGAGCTTTGGTACGCCATTAAAACAGCTGACCTTATAGTCTGCCGGAGAGTTATCACGTTTCACAATGCCATGGACCCACAATATCGTTGTTTCATTTTGGAAGAACCCCCCCCCGATACTATCGGGGAGTTGTATCCAGGAGCCGAGCTTTTCATCCCACAAGGAAGGGTCGAACTCCTCAAAACCACCGCCTGGGAAGAATGTCAGTTCTCCAAAGTAATACTGACCGGCAACCTCATAAAAGTCGGCCCGAACGAACGGAATCTCCTTTGATAGCAGCTCAGCGTCAGAAACCATTTGTTTCAAGCTTGCAGGTGCTTTCGGAGGAATGTCCGCGTTGGGATAATGCCTGGTAAACGGCAGATGGTTCCATTCGGGGTCGAAGAAATCAACGCGCAAGTCGCCCTCGGATCGATCGGTGCAAGTGAACTCGCAGCAGGCCTTTCCATCAAAACACATAATCTTGTAATCAGTCAGATCGCTTTTGCCCTCAGAAGGATCAAGATACTCCTCGGCGAAAACACATGGTTTGACATCCTTATACGGCCACTCTCGGGTACGCCAGAAGTAATTGGTCTTAAGGTGCTTCGCCAATTTCTTCTTCGCAGCATCGAGATCAAATGTGCTTCGGTCGCTGCAGATGGCAACGCCTCCGCAATCGTGATTTGTCTTGAGGACGAACCGGTCAGGAAGATCCGTGATATCGATATCCTCAACTTCCTCCCACATCGCGTAGGTCTTGGTGACATGCTCCACGCCGATACGCTCCGCGACCCAAGGTTTCACTCGATACTTATCCACTAGAGTGTTGTAAAGGGGGTTCTTATCATGCAATTTAAGCCACTGAAGCTTTTCATTGAATGTCTTTGGATTTTTAAGATCGAGCTTTTCACCAACCGTCCCCCTAAACATTGCCTTTAGATGGGGCTCATCGGGGACCCAATTGGTGAGCCCATATCCAGCAGCAAAAACGTATGCTATCCAAGGGTTATTAATAAACTTTGAAAGCTTGTTCACTTGAAACTCCTGAATTACAGTGGATGACTAAATTAAAGTTGCCATACTGTTGGCAAATAAAGCGATTGAGATAGGTACTACGAAATAAAAACTCAGCACTCGTCCATGTCTGCCAAAACAATGCATCATCAAATAAGGAATAAGAATGGCTAAGAAAATAGAATAATAAGAGAGAACTCGTCCCATGATGACCATTGAATATGATGCAGCCTGGAGACACAGCGCTAGACTCAGCGCAAAAATAGAGACTTTCACCATTTGAGGACTTTTTTCGAAATCATTCGTATCCCGAAGCGCGAAAAGAACAACAACCGCCACAAATAAGAGAATGACAAGCATGCTAAAGCTTCCGCCTTCAACATCATATTTTGAACCAACAAAATGAGCATACTGCGGAAAAATCTTTACAGCCACCATTGCCAAAGCGCGCCCAAGAGCAAGGAAGAGAAAGGAGACAGGAATCGCAATCTTAAGTAAGTGCATTACATCTATTTTTTTGTAAAACCAGAGAAGAGCGAAGCATATCGATGATGAATGGAAGGCCATGGCAAGAACTATGGTGAGAACAAATGGAATTGGTTTATTAGAGTCGATCCAACGAGTTGAAAATAAACAAATCGAAAGAGCAATCATCTGGCGGTAAACGCCTAGGCTATATGCAAAGAGGCTTAAAGCGCAGTAGATGAGAAAGCTGACATAGGGAGATTCGCTATAGCGTATAAAAAAATCAAATACCAGTGGATAAATCAAAATACCGATAATAAAAAAGAATGCATGGTCAGATAAATAGAAATGAGCGCAAATTTTCGTAAGCAGGAAGTAAAGCGGTTCATAATCGTATGGCCATACGAGCTTAGCGGTAAACACCTCACCCCACGAGATGCCCGCATAGTAATGTAAGGATCCGAGGTAATTTGGATTATCCGCTCCGACTGTAATATCGCGGACAGCCACGAAACAGATAAGGGCGACGCAAAGGCAGACGGCGTACGGCGTCCAGTTAACATCCTTTAGCCCATCGCTCTTTCGGATATCTCCGCCCTCGCAAACCCCCCCTATAGATAAGGGCAACGATTCCAGCAATGATGATAAAGGTTAAATATGGAATCATTTACTGTAACTCCCGAGCGTTATCGTCGGCTTCATAGACCAGGGTAACGAATCGCTTGACTTCTTCATTGATGTCATAACCGGCATCTGCCATCTGATTTCGTTTATCAACCCTTGCTGCTTCGCCAGCACACAACACCGAATTAACCCAAAGATCAGTATCAGTAAAGGGCAGGAACGCAACATCGCCTGTGACATTTACTTCTCTCGTTACCGTGTCAGAAACGACGCAATGAAGGCCTGCGGCCTGAGCTTCAATTACGACATTTGGCATGCCCTCATATAATGATGGCAGAACGAAAACATCGAATGCAGACAATAAAGCCGGGATATCAGAGCGCAGGCCAGTAAAAATGATATTAGAAAGTACTCCCAAAACTTTTGCTTTCTCACGAATATTGTGCTCAAGCTCACCCATGCCCACCAACACGAGACGGGCGTCAGATCTTTGTTTTAGTAATTCAGCAAATACTTTAAGGAGGAATTCATGGTTCTTCTGAGCAGTAAAGCGCCCAACATGTCCAACAACAAGAGAATTGTCGTTTAAACCGAGTTCATTGCGAATTGACCTACGCATTTCAAGAGAAAACTGATATTGATTAAGATCAAGAGCATTGTGAAGATATCGAACTTCACCTCGCCTAATGGCTTTAGGACCAAAAGCATATTCGGCAGCAAGTTCAGAAGGTGCAATCTTTACATCTGCAATTGAGGTCAAAGGTCGGCGAATAGCTTTCTGAATAAACTGACCAATAACGCCCTTGCCGTCACTGGCGTTACTTGAACGCATAAAAAGTCGAGATGCACCCGCTTTCTTGGCAACCCAGAGATCTATTGCTGAAAGTGCATCCGATCCAATACGAAGCACGTTGGGGCATCCATCATCACGAACTGCAAGTGTGAGCTCGCGTCGGTAGGCAGAAAAATCTTTCGTTTTACGAGTGATTCTAAAAACTCTGCCTCCAAGGCGTTCGATTTCGTCTTCGTAATAGCCTCGCTTATCGCCGGAAACAACAAAGTCCATCTGATAACGCGTTCGATCTAGCTGTCGATACATCTTCATTAAGAATGTTTCAGCACCACCTGTGTCCATATTCGACACAATGCAGAGCAGTCGCTGAGGTTTATTGTTTGTGCACATCGAAATTGCTTTCAACAAGAAGCTTGAATGTCCTCAAGCCCGTTTCGTACGAGTAGTCGTGCCCCTTGTGAAGGCAAGATTTTTTCATTTCAAGCAGCTGCTTGGGCAGCCTGGGATTAAGTAGGATATCCAGCAACGCCTCACGATTGCAGAATTCATACGTCAAGCCCGTTTCGCCTTCTTTGACCATCTCGGCATAACTTGGCCATTGCGACGCAATTACGGGGATACCGGCACAGTAAGCATCGACCACGGTGCCTGGGACGCCTTCGCCCGGGTACCTCGTTGGAAAGGCCAATGCGAGGTACCCGTTAAGGACAGACGTGCTCTCTCCTGCAGGCGCTACGCCCTTGTAGGCAACTTCAGAGATGTCACAGCCGGCCATCAGTGAATCGAAGTGCTCCTTGTACTCGGGCAGCACATTTCCGTAAATATCGAGTTTGAAGGCGATACGACCAAGACGGCCGTTCGCCTCGCGAACGGCCCACACGACATCATCGATACCCTTGTCCTCATAGATACGGGAGAAAATTGCTAAAGGCCATGGCTCACTGGACGGCCGCTCAAGCTCGGAGGACTCCAGCAAAGGCAGACGCTTGTAGTTATATACAACAAGCACGTTGTCGAAGCCTTGCTCGATGAGCAGATCTTTAACTCGGTCGGACTCAACGAGTATCGCATCGAATGATTTGAGGTTCTTAGTGAGGAAAGACTGTCCAGCGATAAACTCGGCGAGCCACCCACCGACAACCGAGTACACGGCTTTGCAGCCATATCGATTTCGCAGGAAAACGAGCAACGGTGCGAAGACCTTCACCCCGTTGTGCGCCGGGAGCATAACGAGGACGTCCGCGAACTTCGCGAGCTCGATACATTCGCGCAGAAGGGCAAAGGGATGCTTCTGCCATCCACGTGTGTCGACAAAGCGGACATTCTCATTCCCGCAGACATCGCGTAGCAGCTCACGGACCGTACGAGTCTTCACGATCTGGCCGTCCGCCATGTCAAGCCCCTCGGCGAAGTGACCGATAATGCCCACCCTTTTTATGTGTCTAATCATTTCCATCTATAGAAAGCCTTGCCTCGCATGTTCAGTCACAGTTGTTAACGTACTTCATCTTCTTGTACGCACCAAAAACCAGATTTATGAATGTTCTCCAGCAAGCGAGCGAAGCGCACATGCCCTCGCCCTCGTGCCAAAGTACGTAGAGATGAGCGACCTGGCCCCTAAATCCAACGCCGTGCGAAACGGATGAGGTTCTCACCCGATATCGCCCGAGAACCTCGGGCAGCAGCAGACAGTCCGCATTGGCAGAAACCTTCAGCCACATGGCGTAGTCGTTGTGCTTCTTCAGGTCCGCAATCTGCACCACGCCAATCTTCCGCCTGTCGTACATCACGGTCAGGCAACCCGGCCAGCAGAAGCGGCGCATGCCAGCGCGCGTTATGCGCTTCGGACCCGAGTAGCGACGCCCCAGAGATCTTCCGCCCTCGTCAATCGTCTCATACTCCGTGTACGAGAAGCTGCAGCCGTTTTTGCTCATGAACGCCAGTTGCTTCTTGAGCTTCTCCGGCTTCCAAAGGTCATCGCTGTCCAGAAAGGCAATCCAATCGCCCTTAGCCTCTCGAAGCGCGCGGTTACGCGAGCACGCTGCGCCCGAATTGAGCTCATTTGAGAAAACGTGGATTCGCGGGTCATCCTTGGCTATAGCCTCGGCGATGGCGACGGTACCGTCCTTAGAGCAGTCGTCAACGACTAGCAACTCCCAATCGCCATATGTCTGCAACTGCACGCTTTTTATACTCTCCGCGATAAAGCGTTCAGAGTTGTACGATGGCATCACGATGGATACAAGGCCGAACGCATTGACGCCTTCGCTCACAGGATCACGACCGTTTCGTCCAATAATTTCTTTGCCTGCGCTTGCAGGTCGTCGTACTTCTCACGCGTCACGCGCTTCATAGCGAGCAAGTAATCGCCGTAATCGGCGGCGGTAGCCATTCCGTCCTCGGTAATGCCCTCCTGTTTCACGAAGGCTTTGGCAAGGGTCTTGAAGAAAATGGCGACATCACCCGCGAACGTGATGTGCTCGATATAGTCCAGGTCGTAGGCTAGCTTGTCATCCCAGGCAATTGCATTGCGCCCGTTCACCTGAGCAAGACCAGAAAGGCCGGGGCGCACACAATGGCGCCGGCGCTGTTCTGGTGTCATAAATACCATATCGCGAACCAGCTGAGGCCTCGGTCCGATGATGGCCATCTCTCCAAGTACGATATTGAACACCTCTGGCAGCTCGTCTAGACTTGTCGCACGCAATGCCTTGCCAAACTTTGTCAGACGCATCTCGTCAGGCAAAAGATTGCCGTTTTCATCACGCTCGTCGGTCATCGAACGAAACTTATAAAGGTTAAAGATTTTCTCGTCCTTACCCGGACGTGGTTGCCTGAACAGCACTGGACTACCGAGCTTGAATCGCACCAGCAGAGCGACAATAGCCAGTACCCACCAGAATAAAATCAAAAGTATGAGTGAAAGGCAAAGATCTATTGCTCGCTTACCATATCGCTGATAGAACGTCTCGTTACCAAGCCTACTCAAAACAACGCCTAATCACTTCGATGATTACGTCCTGCTGCTCGGGAGTCATCTTGTTGTCGGAGGGCAGGCAGAGACCACGATGGAAGATATCGGCGCCTACATCCAAAGGAAAGCCATCTGCACCCGTTGAACCGCCGGAAATATATGCATTGGTCTTAGCTCGACCATTGCCCTCACGCGTTACGAAAGCATTCATGCGATAAATAGGCTGCATGTGCATAGGCTTCCAGATGGGACGACCCTCGGCGTTAATGGCAGCAATAGCCTCAAGGATTTCGGTGGGGCAGCTTTTTCCAGGCTCGCTTACGTAAAGAGCCTCACTCTCGCCACGAACCTGCTTGCACATCGCGTTGGCATCAATCAGCAAGCAAGAAAGCCAGAAGTTCGGCTCGCATACGCTGGGATCATAGGGGTTCATACTAACAGGAAGACCCTTCAAGCCCTCCTTGTAGCGCATATAGATAGCCTTCTTTTGGGCAATATGTTCCTCCAGATAGGGAATCTGACCACGCACCACGCCTGCAATCACATTACTCATGCGATAGTTGTAACCCAGCTCCTCGTGCTGGTACCACGGAGCAGCTTCGCGCGACTGGGTCGACCATTTGCGCGTTTTATCGGCTGCCTCTTTGCTATCAGTTAAAAGCATGCCACCAGCGGAACCGGTAATGATCTTATTGCCGTTAAAGCTAATGGCGCTGATGTCACCAAACGTACCAGTCTGATGACCCTTATACGTGGCGCCAAGTGACTCAGCAGCATCCTCAACAAGGACAGCCCCGTGCGCATCGCAAATTGAACGAAGCTCTTCGACTTTGCCAGGCGTTCCGTAAAGATGCGCCGCCACAACGACCTTTGCAGTCGGATGCAGTTCGAAGGCCTTTTCAAGAGCGACGGGATCCATATTCCAAGTGTCACGCTCGGTATCGATAAATACAGGAACACCGCCCTCATAAACAACTGGGTTAACCGTAGCGTCGAACGTCATATCGCTGCAAAGGACCTCATCACCGGGCTTAATTCCAGCGAGCTTCATGGCAAGATGCAGCGCGGAAGTGCCGCAAGAAAGGGCAACGGCATAGCCGCAACCTATCTTTTCGGCCATTTGGCGTTCGACCTCGTTGATATTCTCCCCTACCGTCGACATCCAGTTGGTCTCATATGCCTCGGTAATGTATTTGAGCTCATCGCCGTGCATGGTCGGCGAGCTTAGCCAAACCTTATTCTCAAAGGGCTTGATATCCATCGTGACTCCTTATCCCTAATCGTTAAACTGCGGATGATACGTAGGCACAACCTCGGCGAGAACGGACTTAACCGTGTCGTTTTCCTTGTCGAGGCAGTCATGAAGCTTCTCGAGCTTGTCTTTGATCTCTTCCATCTTGTCGGCCTCGGCTGTGGAAATGCGAATCTCGGAATGCTCGGTAGGCAGGAGCTGCTCGTTGTCCATAAGGAGCTCCTCGTACATCTTTTCGCCAGGACGCAAGCCGACTTCTTTAATCTGGATATCTTTGCCAGGCTTAAGACCGCTCAGCGTAATAAGGTTGATGGCAAGGTCGTAGATCTTGACCGGCTCACCCATGTCCAGTACAAAAATCTCGCCACCATGCGCCAGGGCGCCGGCAGTAATGACAAGCTTGCTGGCCTCCGGGATGGTCATGAAGTAACGCGTGATGTCCTTGTGCGTAATGGTGATAGGGCCACCCTCACGAAGCTGGCGCTTAAACAGCGGGATGACCGATCCGTGACTACCCAGAACATTGCCAAAGCGAACAGCCGTAAAGATGGTCTTACTGTTTGCCGCGTAATACTGAACGATCATCTCGTCCATACGCTTGGTGGCGCCCATTACGTTCGTGGGATTAACGGCCTTATCGGTAGAAATCTGCACATAGTGGCTGCACTGGAACTTGTCGGCAAGGCGTACGACGTTGAGCGTGCCAAAAACGTTATTCTCGATTGCCTCGCGGGCGTTGTGTTCCATAAGAGGAACGTGTTTGTGGGCTGCAGCGTGGAAAACAACTTGAGGATGATACTTCTCAAAGACCTTGGTAATCGCTGGGAGATGCGTAATGGAGCCGATATAGACTTGAATATCAGTGCCTTGATCATGAGCGGTCTTGATGATGTCGTGATATAGCTCGTAGGTAGTGTTCTCGTAAATGTCGAACAACACGATTTGCGCAGGTTTTGCCGGAAGCAACTGACGTACAAGCTCTGAGCCAATAGATCCGCCGCCGCCCGTGACCAAAATGCGCTTACCGGAAACGTAGCCCATCTGGTTAAGATCAAGCGATTTTTCCTCACGAGAAAGCAAGTCGCTGATTTCGACCTCACGAAGGGCAACCCTGCCTACACCATCCTGCGGAATATCGCGGACATTGGGGAGCGTGAGGACCCTAAGACCTGTCTTCATGCACAGGTCGTAGATACGCTGACGCTCTTCATGCGTGGCACTCGGAATTGCCACGACAATCTGTTCTGCCTCACAATCATGCGCAATAGTAGGGATATCGGCGCAAGTACCGCAGACCTTAACGTCATGAATACGCTGATTTTGCTTATTGGGATCATCATCAACAACGGCAACCGGATCTCCGATCATATCGGGGTCTCCGTTGAGCATGCGTTTGATGGAAAGAGAGCCGGTCTCACCTGCTCCTACGATGAGCGTACGCGGGAGATGCGCATCGGAATTGCTTTTAAAGCGCCAGAGCTGGCTACCATAAATTGCGCGAATGGCAAAGCGTCCGCCACCGCAAATGATGAGCACAACGGCCCATGCCATAACATCCTCGCGGAGCGACATGCCCTTGCCGAATAACACGTTAAAGATAACGTCGCCAATTACCGAGCCTACCGTTACAGCAGCAACAATACGTCCAGCCTCAGAAATGCTCGCATAGCGCCACTAGCTGCTATACATATGAAAGAACCAAAAAACAACAACGTTAACAAGCGCAAGCACAAGAATAGCCGGGCATGCGCCGGCTGCTCCGCTGAGCGTCGCCCAATGCTGTGTTCCCCACGATGCAACAAACACAGCAATAAAAGTTGCAGCAATGTCATATGCCATCAACGCATACGGCTCAAATGCGCTTAGCTTCCCCTTTTGCTTTGCACTCTTGGATTCGGTGTTCAAAATAAGTTCTTCTCTTCCCTATTGATCCCGTTATCCCCGCCTCGGGGATCCCCTTTGCTCCTTTAAACAGCCGCCAGCAGCTAGGCAATCGCCTTTTTAAGGTTTCGCATTACGCGCTGCTCAGCCGAAAGCACGGCAAGGCCAACGCGCGTAGTTACGCGTCGGCCGCACAGGTCGAGCTCCAAATAAGCAGTGCTCTTACGTCTGTTAATGGTTTTGATCAGGCCTTCGTGGCCCAGCAGCGGACCTGCCGTCACTACGACCTGGTCACCGTCTTTAAGGGCCTCGCTCATGGGCACTACGCGGTCTCCCCTATGCGTAAAGCCGCCAATAAGCTGGACCTCTTCTTTTGCCAGCGGCACAAACTGACCGTCCTGGGTAAGCACCCGGGCAAAGTCGTCCATACGCAGCAAACACTGTTGCACGGTGCGGGGGTCTGCCGTATCGCAGATGAGATAACCAGGGAACAGCGGCTTGGTCGTCTTGACCCATTCGCCGTGTACTTTGATCTCGGTTTGAAATTGGGGATAAAAGAGCTCTTGCGTGGCACCCACTGGCACCACGTGCTCGATGCGCTCGCGCATTACATCTTCGCGACCGTTTATGACCTGAATCACATACCACACGAGCACCACCCCCTTGCTGTCTTACGTGTGGCTCACAGGGTTTGGGTATGGCTTCGCCAGGGCGCTTGTGCGCGAAGGCGCTCCATATTCAAACCCTGAGCCCAGTCAGACAAGCACGTGGCTCTGCCCCACCGTGAACGGTATGTACATATGCAGTTGCTAGAGACACGGACGTGTATCGCAAAATGACCGCGTCTCCAACTGGCTGCGTGCGAACCAGTCAAGCGGGTACAAAACTGGACCGCACGCAGCCAGCTGTAGGACGGGGGTGCGGACGATTTCTTGGACCGCGCCTAGGCGTATCCAAGCTTCCTGCG
>CAUAAZ010000026.1 GCA_958427145.1 uncultured Collinsella sp. | reverse complement strand
TCGGCTAAAGTGCGATGGCGAAATTGGTTGTTTTTACAGTAGCGCTAACACCAGGACGGGTGGGTCGACGGGGTGCGCTGCATGCTCGCGGCGCGCTCCGGGGCGGTGAAGGCGCGGACCTCGGCGATCAACACCGCGAGGTCGCTGCTCACCACCGCGCCGGAGGGGCTCAGGTCGAGGTTCCGCGGCATGGGAGGGCCGAGGCTGATGGAGGAGCTCCCCTCCGTGCGCGCCGAGGGCGCGCTGGGCGCCGCGCTCGGCGCGCTGGCGGACCTGTGGGCGGCGGCGCGCGACGCGGCGCTCGACATGGAGCTCGCGATCGAGGCGTCCCTGGAGGAGAACTGCCCCGCGCTGCTGGCGATGTACGGGTGCGGGCCCGTGAGCGCGGCCAAGCTCGCGGTCGCGGCCGGGGACAACCCGGGCAGGCTGCGCTCCGAGGCGTCGTTCGCGGCGATATGCGGGGCCTGCCCCGTCCCCGCCTCGAGCGGCAAGACCGTGAGGCACAGGCTCAACAGGGGCGGCGACCGGCAGGCGAACAGCGCGCTGCACGAGATCGCGAGGCAGAGGGTCATGCGCGACCCCGAGACCGCCGAGTACGCCGAGAGGGCCAGGGCGCGGGGGAAGAGCGACAGGGAGGTCATGAGGTGCCTCAAGCGCTACGTGGCCAGGGAGGCGTACCGGGCGCTGATGCGCCCGCACGAGGTCAGGAGGCCCGAGGACGCCTCGGGGCTCGTGGCGGCCAGGCGCGCGGCGAGGGTCAGCCAGGTGAGGGCGGCGTCCATACTGGGAACCAGCGAGAAGTACATCTCGATGCTGGAGAGGGGCCAAAGGGAGCTCAAGCCCATAAGGAGGGCCTACGAGGCATGGGTCGAGGCCGGACTTCCGCTCGATTGGGACAGGCAGGCGTTCGAGGCCGAGCGCAAAATGGATTCGAAAAAACACCTTGCCAAATAGGAGCGTCAGGACGCAAAAAGGCTCGCCGCACGAAGTGCGCAGCGAGCCTTTTTGCATGTCCGAGGACGCGCTGGGAAGTTACCCCATGCGGCCAGCGGACAACTATGTAGCCTTGGACTAGAACATGCCCAAGAAACCGTGCACAAACAGCGCGGCCAGAGCGGCGCCGACAAACGGCGCGATGCCAGGAACAAGCAGGCCATACTTCCAGTTGTTGTCAGCCTTGTTCTTGATCGGCAGCACCTGATAGGCCATGCGAGGACCAAGGTCACGAGCCTGGTTCATGGCGAAGCCGGTGATGCCGCCCATGCCCATGCCAACGGCCCAAACGATCAGGCCGACGCAGATAGCGAGCATCAGAACGTTCTCGCCAGCGCGGCTAGCGGCAGCAAGAATGGCGCTGATGAACACAAAGGTGCAGATAGCCTCGCAGAAGAAGTTGCGCGCATAGTTCGTGCCCTCGGTGGTGGGGTTGGTCGAGAAGATGTTGCGCTGGGCAACGGGGTCGATGACACCATCGGAAGCCTTGAACTCATCGGCATACATCAACCACGCGATTACGGCGCCCACAAAGCCGCCGAGCATATCGGCAACCATGAAGGGGATGCAGCTGCTCCACGGCACCAGGCCGACGATGCACTGGGCAAGCACCATGGCGGGGTTCATGCACACGGCGCCGCCAAAGATAAACAGGGCGACCGAGATGCCGAAAGACCAAGTGGTGATGGCAAACATATGACCAGAGCCCTGATACTTGGTGCCCTTGAGCACGGTATCGCAGTGTACACCCACGCCAAAGATGATCATGAGGGCCGTTGCGCCGAATTCGCAAAGGAGTTTGGTAAGCATAAAACCTTATCTTTCTTGTCGGTTATAAACGATTCGTTTAGGCCGCACGCTAGTGCTGCGCGACGACAACGCCCAGGCCATCGGGAATGACGGCCACCTTGGCGTCAGCACCCTTCATCTCAAAGGCGAGCTTGAGCGCCTCCTCGATAGTGTTGACCGGCGTCATGTGCATATCCTTGAGCATCTGGTGATCGCACAGGTCGGTGACCATAATCACGGGATGATGTGCCAGGATGCGAGCGAAAATCTGGCTCGTCCACTGGTCGGGCAGGGTCTCGTCCTTAGGACGATCGATGCAGGCGCGCTCAAACTCCGCCGGGTCGTTGTCGGCGATGTTGTGATAGAAGCCCTCGCCGCCGTGACCGTCGGCACAACCGGCGACATCGATAATCACGCCGCCCTCGGGAAGTGTGGCCTCGGCAGCGCACATGCCCTTCACGGCCTGGTAGATGTTCTGATCGAGCGGGTAGCCGCCGTTGGTGGTGATGGCGATCTCGCACTCGACGGGCTCAACGCCGGCAAGGCTCTTCACGAACTCGCAGCCAGCCTCGTGTGCCTTGTGAATGTCGCCGGCAAAGGAGCCGATGACCTCGTGCTTGCCGTTGAGCACAACGTTAAGCACAAAGGCAAGGTGAGCCATCTCGGCAGCGGCAAACATGTCCTCGCTCACGTGGTTGTGGCACAGGTTGCCGGCACGCGAATGAGAATCGTTCACAAACTGACCGTTGTGGTTGTACATGATGGTCTTGTAGCTGGCGATGCCAGGCAGGACGGACTTGCGGCTACCAGAGAAACCGGCAAAGAAGTGCGGCTCAATGAAGCCCTCGGCAAGCAGCAGATCGCAATCGACGGCAATCTTGTTGATGATGCACTCGCCACCAGAAGGCAGGGTGCCGATCTTTTTCATCATGCTGTCGTCAGTCGCGACGTGCATAACGATTTCCTCGTTGGCAACGATCTCCTCGCCGTACTTGTTGACGAGCTCCTCGTGCGTCGACGGACGATGCATACCCGTAGCAACCAGAATGCGAACGCGCGCTTCAGGCGCAGCAGAGTGGATGTGATGCAGCAGAATAGGCATCGTCACACGCGAGGGAACGGGACGCGTATGGTCGGAGCTAATGATGACGATATCCTTCTTGCCAGCACAGAGCTCCTCGAGCGAAGGCGAGCCGTAAGGGTTGGCAAGTGACTCCTCCACCAGCTCTTCCTGCGATTTCGTGGTCTTAAACTCGTTTTGATGACCTTCCATCACACCTGCAAAGTTCTTATCCTCGAGCTCCAGATGCAACGTCTTGTGGTCAAACGGCAGTTCACAGTCAAACAATGACGAGCGCCCTCTTCCTTTCAACTGACACACTAGATAAACCGTTGGAAGGATACGCCGCTCACCGAAAAACACCACCGTCCACCGAGTCATTAACACAACGTTCATATTTGACCCACAACAAAACGGCCGCGATCCCAAACGGGACCGCAGCCGCCTGTAAAAGACACAATAGACAGGATGACTTACGCAGCCTCGAGGCAAACATCTACCCCGAGATGTACGCATGTAAGCCATTTTGCATAAATGCGTTAATATATTGCATAAAGTGGTGCATGGATTTCAAACCGTAACAGGGTAGTACCCTCCGGAGCGTGCATTTTTGCGAGTATTCAGCATCGCGGGATAAGATTTTGGTGTCAAAAGTCTTTCAAAAGGTAGATAGTCCTCATGACTCGTCCCATCTGGATAGCATACGGCGAGAAACCAGCCGTATACGGGCATCGCCAAGGCCCAATTGTCGTGCAAAAGCATCAACAAAGGCAGCGAAAGCCGGCTATGGCCTTATGCATCAATCTTTGGCTGCTGAAAACTCCGTTTTTTGCACGTCGCCCCAAGCACCACCATCACCCAGCGGCTGATCCGCCAAAGGTCGGACATCGCAGGGCCCGCCATTAGTTTACTTTTAGGCACACTCCATAGGACGCAAGAAGCCCTCTCCGCACTCCACATTAGGCGCGAAGCGCACTTTATTTTCATCAGCTTTAATCCCCGAAGACCGAGGACGAAGGGACCCGATGGGTTTCCCTCTGAATGCATTCCGCAGCACGAAGCCCTTTCCAAGCGCGCGAAGCGCGCCATTATTTCCCCAGCAAGTAATCCACCGAAGACCGGACATCGTAGGGGCGGCCGTATGTTTTCTTTCCGGCGCATTCCGCAGGACGCAAGAAGCCCTCGCCGCACGAAGTGCGCAGCGAGGGCTTCTTGCATGTCCGAGGACGCGCCGGAAAGAAAACATACGGCGGCCCCGGACAACGACTACAGGGCTATCGATTACCCCGTGTTCTGCAATCCTGCCGAGACGCCGGTCACAGTCGAAAGAATCAGGCTCATGTACTCGGCCTTCTTCTCCTCGGCCATCTCGTCCTGGTTCATACGCACCTCGCGAAGGGCGCGGACCTGGGCGATGGACAGGGCATCGACGTAGGGGTTACGCACGCGAACAGCACAGCCGAGCACGCGACGGCGCTGCAACGGCCACTCGTCACCGACGATGGCAAGGACCCACTTACGAGTGAGCTGCATCTCGGTAAAGACCTTCTTGGACAGATCATCACGATCGCCCAGGTGCAGATACATCTTGGCGATGCGCTGATCGGTCTTAGCGATCGACATCTCGATGTTGTCGATGAACGTGCGGAAGAACGGCCACTCCTGGTAGGCAGCCTTGAGCTGGTCAAGATCGCCAAGCTGCTCGCAGGCGGTGCCCAGGCCGTACCAAGCGGCCAGGTTAATGCGCGCCTGGCTCCAGCTGAAAATCCACGGAATGGTACGCAGGTCGTCGAGCGACTTGGCGCCTAAGCCGCGCTTGGCGGGACGCGAGCCGATCGGCAGCAGTCCGACCTCGGTCAGCGGCGTCACGGTCGAGAACCACGGTGTAAAGTCCTCGGTGTTCAGCAGGTCCAGATAGCGCTCGTGGCTTGCGGTGTTGAGCTTCTCGGCCATATCCCAGAACTTCTGAGTGGTCTCGGTGTTGGTCTTCTCGACACTCGGGGCCGACTGCAAAAGCGTTGCGGCGGCAACGGACTCAACATGGCGCTGAGCCAGCGTGCGGTTGCCGTAACGGGCAAAGATGACCTCGCCCTGCTCGGTGAGCTTAAAGAAGCAGTTGACCGAACCCTTGGGCTGAGCCAGCACGGCCTTGTTGGCCGGGCCGCCACCACGGCCCACGGCACCGCCGCGACCGTGCATGAGCACCAGATCGATATCGTTCTTCTCGGCCCACTTGGCGATGCGCTCCTGCGCGGAGTGCAGCGCGAGCATGGCCGTGGTAGGACCGGCATCCTTGGAGGAGTCGGAGTAGCCCAGCATAACCTCCATGCGGCGGTTGGTCTGGGCAAGGCGCTTCTGCACCACGGGCAGCGTGAGCATCTGGTCGAGCACGTCGACGCAGCCCTCGAGGTCCTCGAGCTGCTCGAACAGCGGGATCACGTCGAGCTCGGGGACATCCTCCTCGTGTGCAAAGGACAGGTGGGCAAGCTCAAAGACGTCGGCCACATGCTGGGCGCTCTTGGTGAACGAGATGATATAGCGGTGCGCCATCTTCTTGCCGTAGCGCTTTTGGATGGAGCCGATAGCGCGGAAGGTATCGATGACCTCGCGCGTCATGGGCTGCAGGTCGCCATGGATACCGTTCTCGTGGATATCCTTGAGGGCGCGGGCATGCACCACGGAGTGCTGACGGAACTCCATCTCGACCATGTGGAAGCCGAAGGACTCGACCTGCCAGATGATGGTCTGCACCGGACCGTAGGCGGCACGGACGGCACCGCAGGCAGCCAGCGAACGCTGGACGACACGCAGGTCATCCAGGAACTCATCGGCGCTGTGATACATCGTGTCGGTGATACGACGCACGGTGGCGTTCAGACGGTCGGCCATGACGAGCATGACGGCGCGATGCGGCTCGTGCTCGGAGATCAGCTCGGCGCGGGCCGTGTACCGAGGGCTCATCTCGACCTGATGGTTCCACAGGTTAATGAGCTCGGCCGACGGCTTGCTGTAGGTGGCCTCGAGCGTGAGGTTGCGGCCGATGTGGCGGCACTTGTCCTCGAGCTTGAGCACCATGTGCGTAAAGTACTTGGCGGCGACCTCACGGCTCACCTTGGCGGTGACGTTGGGGTTACCGTCGCGGTCGGAACCGATCCAGCTGCCGGGATGGAAGAACGCCGGGCACAGCGGCGGCACAGTACCGGCCTTGTCGCCCAGCACCCAATCGTCAAAACGACGATAGATAACGGGGATAACGTCGAACAGCGTGTTATCGAAGATGTCGATGATGGTATCGGCTTCCTCGACCGGCGTGGGCTTCTTGAGCGCGATGGGGCTCGTACGCACCAGGGCGTCGATCTCCTGCAGCATATGGCGCTCGTTCTCCACCAGGTCGGAGCCGCCCAGACGCGGACGCTCCTCCAGCAGGTTGGAGATACGGCGGATCTTGCCCTCGACGGCCTTACGACGGGCCTCGGTGGGATGTGCGGTAAAGACAGGGTGGAACTCGAGCTTGTCGAGCAGCTCGTTGGCACCCTCGACACCCAGCTCATTCACCAGCTGGTGATAGGCAACGGTAAGCTCGTTGGCGGGATCGACCTCGGTATCGGTCGACGCACCGGCCTCGCGCTCGCGCAGCTGCGCCACACGGTAGTTCTCCTCCGACAGGTTTGCCAGATGGAAAAAGCTCGTAAAGGCGCGGACAATGACCTGCTGCTTATCGAGCGGCAGGCTGTCGATCAAATCGACGACCTCACGAAATGCCACGGCAGTGGGCTCGTCGGCGGTGGGCACGCCCTGCTCGTCGACGGCTTCGTCGGCAGCGCAGGTACCGGGGTTGCCGGCATTGACCACAATCTCGGCTGTCAAAATCTTGTCGAACAGGTCCGCGATCTCGGGATCATACTCGCTAAGCACACGGCGCTCCAGGCGCAAGAACAGCGCCAGATTGTCGCGCAGCTCCTCGGGGATCTCGATCTCGGCGAGACGCTCCCTGGACTCGGCATTCGAGCCGATTCGGTTAACGAGGCGGTTGACCACGGCAGCGACGCGCGCCGCGGCTTCGGGTACAGACTGGTTGCTTAGGTTCTCAGCCACGTTTCCTCCCATTCCTCCTTCTATGCACGTAACATGCGGTATTCATTATAGGCGCTTGAGAAATACTTTCGACACTGATTGCGCTTTACCACACAAAAGTATTTTCTGCATTGCAAAGGTTTTTGCCCTAAATGGTCGTATTTCTCGGTGGGCGGCATACGTAAACGGGGGCATTCCGCATAAAAGCGAAACACCCCCGTAACAATCGCTCTCCATGAGCAGGGCACGTTAGCAGGCCCGAAGCTCAAAAAGATGCGCTACAGGCGCTCGCGAACCGCCTCGACGACGTTGTCCAGATCGGCGAGCACCTCGTCATGGCTCTGCATGTCGCGCACTTTGACCTTGCCGGCGGCAAGCTCGTCGCCACCCAGGACCAAGATGAGCTTGGCACCTACCTTATCGGCTTGCTTAAACTGGGCCTTGAGCGAACGACCCTGATAGTCGGCCTCGGTCACGATACCTGCGGCGCGAAGCTCCTGCGTAATGGCAAAGACGTTCTGACGCAGCTCCTTGCCGGCGTTGGCGACATAGACGCACGGGGCCTCATCGGCACCCAAATCGCTGCCAAAGGCCTGCAGGGCCAGCAGGGCGCGCTCAAAACCGACAGCAAAGCCGACGCCCGCCGTGGGCTTGCCACCCTCGAGCTCGACCAGGCCATCGTAGCGGCCGCCGCCGCCGATGGAGCCGACGCCGGCGCCAGGGGCCTCGACCTCAAAGACAGTACGGGTGTAGTAGTCCAGGCCGCGCACCAAGGTGGGATCCTCGACATACTCGATACCGGCGGCATCCAGATAGCGCTTGACCTGCTCGTAGTGCTCGCGGCACTCATCGCACAGGTTGTCACCCATCAGCGGAGCCTCGGCCATGATCTCGCGGCAGTGGTCGTTCTTGCAGTCGAAGGCACGCAGCGGGTTGAGCTCGGCGCGCTCGCGGCACTCATCGCACATCTCGTCGGCGTGATCGAGGATGAACTGTTTAACCTGCTCGCGGTATGCCGGACGGCACTGGGCATCGCCCATCGAGTTAATGAGCAGACGAAGCTTGGAAAGATCGAAACCAAGGCGCTTGTAGAACTCCATGAGCATGATGATGCACTCGGCGTCTGCCGCCGGATCGGGAGCGCCGAGCCACTCGATGCCCACCTGGTGGAACTGGCGCAGGCGGCCCTTCTGGGGACGCTCGCCGCGGAACATAGCCTCGGCGTAGTAAGCCTTAAACGGCGTGGAGCCCTGGGGCACCAGGTTGTTCTCCACGACGGCGCGCACCACACCGGCCGTGCCCTCGGGACGAAGTGCCAGGCGCTGCTTGGGCTTGAGCTTGGTGTCGGTGCCCTCGGTAAAAACGCGCTCCAGGTTGGCGCCGCTAAAGACGCGGAACATCTCCTTACGCACGACGTCGGTCGACTGGCCGATGCCGTGGACAAAGACGTCCACCTGCTCGATCGCGGGCGTTTCGATGGGCTTAAAGCCAAACGGCTCGAATACGCCAGCCGCAATCTGCTGCATCTTTTGCCAAGCGCGCATCTCGGCGCCGATAAGGTCGCGGGTTCCCTCCGCCTTCTGTGCCTGCATGGGCAAACACCTTTCTTTTGTATCGCGTCATAGGTAGTGGACATTATACGGCACAAAGCAGCAACGCGGCGGCGCGTCTGACCGAACGAGGGTATGGGGACTCGTTCGGCCAGACGCGCCGCCGCTGTTTGTGATCCCTTTTCCTCCGTCCCCTTCGGGTCACATGATCTGCTGGGGACGGAGGAAAACGGATCATTCGTAGGCCCGTGGCCGCCTTGGAAACCGAATGACGGTACGAGCATCCATTCGGCTTCCAGGGCGACCACGGACAGAACGGGACAAACAGAAAAGAGCGACGGACGTCTATTCCCCCGCCACGCTCGCGCGCAGCTTGGCGGCGATGGGCTCGGATGCCAGCAGGAACACGAGCATGACCACGGAGCATGCCAGGCACACAATCCAGGTGCTCGCAAAGGAGCCCGTAGCGTCGAACAGCACGCCCGAGACGATGGCGCCCACGGTGCCACCGACCATCTCGAGCGAGGTAATGGTGCCCGTGACCTTACCCAGGTCGGCCATGCCAAACTGCTTAGACGCGGCGATAGTGGGCGTAATGGTGCCCATGCACGTTCCGATACCAAAGCTAATGGCAGCCACGATGGGGCCAAGGTCGGTTGCGGGGAAGCACAGGGCGACGCAGGCGACGATGCACGCAACGGACCCCAACACATTGCCAAAACGCAGGCCAAATCGATCATAGATGGCGCCAAGGGAGATCTTAGCGATAACGACGGTAACCATGTAGGCCGAAAGCACGGTGCCTGCCCACATGGGGTCGTGGCCGCCCGTGACGATCTTGGCACCGTTGACGGTGACGCTCGTCATATTCGTAACCTGGTTGGGCAGGATGGCGCCATTGACAAGGCCCATAAAGAGGAATGCCACAACGAGCAGCCAGAATGCCGGGCTCTTCTTAATGCGTGACCAACCGACGCTGACCTCGGGGGCCGTATGCTCGTCCTTATCGCCCGCGGTGGAAACAGACGGATCGCCCGGGTTCTCGCCGAGCGGCTTAAGGCCCATCTCGGAAGGTTTGGTGCGGAAGGAATAGGCCGTGATGGGCAGCGCCGCCACCATGCAGATAGCCGCGAGCACCAGGAAGGCAGAACGCCAGCCAACGCTCACGATAAGCGAGCTCCCGATGGGAGACAGAATAGCGCCGCCAAAGCCCGAGCCAGAAAGTGCGATGGAGATGGCAAGGCCTCGCTTAGCAGTAAACCAGTTGGCGGTCACAAGGCTAATGAGCAGTCGGGTCGAGGCGACGGCAAAGCAGCCCGAGACGGCAAAGAGCACGTAGACCTGCCACAGCTCACCGACAAAGCTCATGCCGGCAAGAACGGCAGAGGTGGCGATAACAGTGAGGGAGCCCAAAACGCGACCGCTCACTTTATCGGCCACATGACCGATCACAAGTGAGCCGATAACGCTCACCACGGTGGAGATGGCGTTGGAGATGTTGTACTGCGCAAGAGAAATGCCCAAGTCGCTGACGATGAGCGGCTGGAACAGACTCATGCAGTTAACGAAAATCGTGTAGCACGTGGCCATGATGACAAAGCCGGAGGCCACGACGAGCCAACCAGGGAAGAACTTACGCTGCTGGGGCATTGGTTACTCCTTGTGGTCGGCGATATAGCCCAAAGCGACGGCGGTATAAGCCGCGGCACCGAGGGGAAGCTCGGCATCGTTAAAACGTGCCTTGGGATGGTGCTGGGCAAAGTGTTCGTCCGTGTCGGTTACGGCCGCGCCCACGGTAAAGTACGCACTCGGAATCTCGCTCGAGATAAGCGCGAAGTCTTCACTCGCCATGGCATGGAAAAGCGGCAAGAAAGCCGCCTTGGGCAGCACTGCGCCCACGTAGCCAAGCGACGCCTGGGTCATATCGCTGTCGAGTACGAGCGGCGGAACATCCGAAAGCGTCTCGATGGTCGCCGGCGTACGATATGTTGTGGCAACGCCGTTAACGACCTCGGCGATGCGGGTCTTGAGGTGAGCCATGAGCTCAACATCAAAGCCGCGCAGCGTTCCCTCGAGCACGCAGGTGTCGGGGATGACGTTGGCCGCTTGGCCACCGGCAAACTTACCCACGGTCAGTGCGACCTCCTTGGCCGCCGGCACTTCGCGAGCGATGAGCTCCTGAAGCGCCAGATGCACATGCACGCCCGCCGTGATGGGGTCGATGCAAATCTCGGGGCTCGAGCCATGGCCGCCCTTGCCCTGAAGCGTGATGTGAAAACCGTACACGCCCGAGAGCGCCGGGCTGCCGTAGAGCACCAGGCCAAGCGGCGACTGGCTGTTGACATGCATGGCAAAGGCCGCCTGAGGGCGCGGGTTCTGCAGCAGACCGTCGGCGATGGCGGCGCGGGCGCCCTCGAAGGTCTCCTCGCCCGGCTGAAACAGCAACTTCACCGTGGCGTTGGCCTCCACAAGCTCGGCCTCGCGGGCCTTGAGCAAACGGGCCGCACCGAGCAGGGCCGTCGCGTGCATATCGTGGCCGCAGGCATGCATGCAACCGTTGGTGGAAGCGAAAGGCTCGCCCGATTCCTCGGCAACGGGCAGCGCATCCATGTCGCCGCGCAGCATAACGACCGTACCGGCCTGTTCGTCCGCGCAGACGCCATTGCCCTGGGCCGCGGCGGCACCGGCGCCGACAAGGCCCACAACACAGGAACCATCGACGAGCGTGGCAAATGGAATGTCCATCTCGGTCAGGCGCGCTTGGATATACGCAGAGGTCTGCGGGAGGCTATTACCTAACTCGGGCATCTGGTGTAAATCGTGTCGCCACGCAGCGAGCTCGCCTGCAAAAGCCTGAGCCTCTGCAACAAGACCGTCACCGATAGCGGCCTGCGCCGCCACGGTGGCCTTGGGCGCTGATTGCGGTTGAAAATCGGACAGAGCTGGTGCCATAGGTGCCCCCCAGTAACGTTTTTGCAGCAAGCACTTTGATAGCGTAAAGTGCAAGGTATAACTTTAAGGGCGGCGCATAAAAAATGCCGCCCCGGGAGGGCGGCGCAACAAGTTGTTTACAATTGCTGGCGCGGCTTTTTGCGCAAAAAATCGAAGTGAGTCTCGCTCAAGATAATCGACAGGAAGATGAGCGCAAAGCCGGCGAGCAGACGCGAAGTGAGCGCCTCCCCCATCAGCAGCACCGAAAACAACACGCCCGAGGGGGACTCCATCGATAGGAGCAATGAGCCCGTCGAGGCCGGGACGTGCGCCAAGCCGACGTTTTGGATGAGCAGGGCCACGCACGTACAGCCCACCGATAGAAACGCCATCACACCGATAAAGCTCGGCGTCCACACGGACAGAGGCGCCTGGGCCTCGAATAGCAGCGACGAGATCAGGCTCAGCACGCCGTTGCCCACAAACATCCAAAACGTGATGACGTTGATGTCCATCTTGCGGCCATACTTGGCGGTCACCGCCATCTGGATGGCAAAGAAGACCGCGCCGCCCAGTGTGATGACATCGCCGACATTGAACTCGACGCTATCGAGTGCCACCAAGCCAATGCCCGCCAGGCACAGCAACGCGGCGCCCAAGTTGTAACGGGTAAGCTTTTCGCCGCTTAGGACGTAGCTCGCAAACGGCACGAGGATGCAATAGGTACCCGTCAAAAATGCGCTCTTGCCTGCCGTGGTCTGCGCCAGGCCGATCGTCTGCAGTCCGTATGCGCCCCACATGAGCGCGCCCATGCCCAGCCCAACAATCAGGTTTCGAGCGTTGAAATGGGCAATGATGCGCTTGTGAAAGATGGCAAGCATGACCAACGACGCCGGAAGAAAACGAATGTAGAGCAGCTCGAACACCGGAACGGTATCGAGCGCATCCTTCATGGTGGTGAAGGAATAGCCCCAGATAACCGCTATCGAAAGCAGCAAGACCTTCCAAAACAGCGGCGAGCGTGCGCCGGCACCGCGAGAGGCACCGCCGGCACCCAGGTCTTCGCGGGCCACAGGGCTGTCGGGCATATTCTCGATTTCATCAACGGAATGTTGGGCCATGGAACATCCTCACACTCAATCTGGGCGTGGTGTCCGCACGCGTATGGCTGCGTGCCGCCTCATAGTCAAATAAAAACGGGGCGCACCGGACCCCCGGCACGCCCCGCTACTGTAGCAACAACCAGCGTTGCACCGCAATCCAGCCCACTAAAGTACCGACTTGAATAACCTCGATGTCCCGCCAACGTCAGCGAAAACGGCCCCAAGCGAGCAAGGTGACGTGAAATAGTTTTGTTCCGCCGTTCTACCGAACGGCGGACCGGCCGACGCTGCGCGAGCCGCATTCACGCCAATCTGACGTTCAATTTCAAGGGCGCGACCAGAAGGTCAGCGCCCTCTCATTTCACGTCACCTTGGCGCAAATGCGGCTCGCTCGCTGGCATTGCCGCAGCATCAGCGTTCACATTGTTGCGCTAGATTAATTTAGTACTCTCCAGCTTTTCGATAATCCAGTCGTTGGCTTTGATGACCGGACGGCGGAAGACGACGCCCAGGGCCAGCGACGGAATCAGATAGCTCGCCAGAATGCCCAGCTCAACCCAGTACTCCATATGGTAGGCGCCGGCCATGGCGGCATGCATGGCGTTGATGCCGTGGGTGAACGGCAGGAACGGATAGATCGCCTGGAACACGGGGCCGGTCATCTCGATGGGGAACGTGCCGCCCGAACCGCCGACCTGCATGACCAGCAACACTACGGCCAAAGCCTTGCCGATATCGCCAAACGACACCGTAAGCGTGTAGACGATATTGGAGAACACGAGACTCGCGACCCAGCCCGCCAGCACAAACTGCAGCGGGTTGTCGCACTGAATGCCAAAGAACAGGATGTCGCCCGCACACACGAGCGTTGCCTGCAGTAGAGCCAGACCGCCAAAGAACAGGTAACGACCCAGGTAGATCTCGTGCAGGCGCACGGGGATGAGCTCGTTGATAAGCTCATCGTCAACCGAGACCTTCATCATGGCCGCCAGTACGATCGAGCCGACCCAGAGCGACAAAATCGTGTAGAACGGCGCCATGGCCGAACCGTAGTTGCGGATCGGATAGACCGGCTTGCGGTCGAGCGCGACGGGGCCGGAAAGCGACACGGCCAGACCCTCGGGATCATTGCCGATCATCGTCTTGATCGTAGCGAGGTCATCCGACATCAAGGCGCCGTCGAGCTCGTCCTTAAACGCACTGATCTTGTCCGACGCCTCGCCCAGCTGATCGGAAGCTTTGTTGACCAGCTTTGCAGCCTTGGAGAGGCCCTTTGCCAGCGAACCGGATGCGTCGGTCAGGCCGTCTACGGCGCTATCCAGATCGCCCGAGATACCATCGAGCGAGTCTAGAATGCCCGAAACCGTCTTCTTGAGCTCCTTGGCCTTAACCGAGAACGTGGAATCGTAATCGGATTTGGCGCCCGCGATGCCGGCCTTGGCATCGGCGATGGCCTGATCGACCTCGGCACGCGAGTTGTTGACCTCGGCCATGCTATCGGAGAGAGACTTCGCGGTGGCCGCCAGATCCGTGGCATTGTTGCGGTACTCGACGGCGATTCTGCCCAGCGACGTCGCGGCAGACTTGAGACCGTCCTTCAAATTCTCATCGCTCACCTGGTCGGCAAGGCTGCGGAGCTGATCGGCCATCGCATCGATATCCTTGGCGCGCGCATTGAGGGCCGCAGCGGCATCGTTGAGTTGGGACACCGTTAGGTCGACATGCTGGTTTGCGGTGTTGAATGCCTTCGCAAGCTCGGCAGACACGTTGTCGAACGAACCCGCACTTCCATCGATCGCGGCATCGATGGCATCGTTTGCCGCCTTAAGCGCTTCTTTGGAATCATCGATGCCGCTTTTGGCATGTTCCATGAGCTGCTTTGTCGACTCATCGACGGCACCGGTCTGCTTGAGCATGCCGCTCGCCGACGTCAGCGAATCGGACGTGGAGCTCAAAATGCCCGCAAGCGACGTTGCGCTAGCCTGAACGTCCTGCAGGTCCTGGACCGAATCGCCGAGCGTCGAGGACAGGTTGGCGATAAAGTTGCTGACCTGGTCGGTGCTCATGTAATCGAGCAGGCTGGACACCGTCTTAAGACCGATGGTCGTGATGGTCTTGGTAAAGGTCTCGTTAACCTGGCTCTGAACGGCACTCGAGCCCTTCTCGGTCACGATCTGTGCAATGGCGTTGGCCTTCTGGTTCTCGTAGAACTCGATATCGGCGTGCTTCACGTCGGTCGAGAAAAGCGTCATCATGTCGGAGCTAAACGTTTTGGGGATAACGACGGCAGCATAGTACGCGCCTGATTTTACGCCCTCGATAGCTTTATCGCGATCGTTGAGCACGACCCAGTCGAAGTTCTCGTTGCCGCGTAGGGCACCGGCCACGTTTTCGCCCACGTTAACCTCGACGGGAATCAGATCGCTTTCGTAACCCTCATCGGTGTTGACCACGGCGATCTTAAGATTGCCGGTGTTGCCGTACGGATCCCAGCTGCCGGCGATGTTAAACCACGCGTACAGGCACGGTACGATAACGAGGCCCATCACGACAACCAAGCCGATCACGGAGCGAGACACGTTTTGGACATCGCGCTTAAACAGATGCAGGATGTTCTTCATTTATGCCTCACCTCCTTTGGAGTGCTTGCCAAGCGCGGTGGTATCTCCATCATTTGTGGCTGAGCTATCGCTGCCCTGAGATTTATGGTGCGAGCCCATATGCGGCAAGCGGCCCGTGGACTGATCGCCGCCCTTGGCACCACGCTCGCTGGCGTTGAGGCCAAACATGTGGCGGGCGGCGGGAATGGCGGCCGTGTGCTCGCGCATCTCGCGACGCAGGTCCTCATCCGAAAGCGCCGAGATGTGCATCTGGGTATTGAGGCTCGCGCGGATATATTCGATATTGATAAGCCAGCCGCAGATGGCAATAACCGAGATGATCCAAATAACAAGCAGGATGATCTTGCCGTTATTGTCAATATCGAGAACCGTCGACAGGACAAAGAGCAGGACCTGAACGCCCACCACGGCGGCAAAACCGCCCTTGATGTAGTACGGGTAGCGATGTTCAAAGGCGACCGCATGATCGAGCAGTTCGCGACGGTACGAATCGGAATCGAGCATGACACGCATGGCCGTGCGCAGCGAGTAGCGCTGGCGCGGCAGGTCGTTGGACTCGCAAATCATCATACCGGTCGTGGAAAGCTGTTTATCAAAGAGAAGGTTGAGGTTGAGCAGTAACGGGCGCAGCTGCAGGCCGATAAAGAGCGCCACGATCAAGAACACGCCCAGGATGCACAGGTTAAACAGGTAGTTAAACGAGTACATGCCGCCGACCGTCTCGCGCAGCAGATTGATGCCGTAGGTAAAGGGCAGCAGTGGGTGCAGCCACTGGAAGAAGCCAGGCATCATCTCGATGGGGTACATGCCCGACGAACCCGGAATCTGCACGATGACGAGAATGACACCGATTGCCTTGCCGATATGCTTAAACGTGGTGGACAGCGCATAGATGATATTGACGTAGGTGAACGAAATGGCGATGCCGCCCAGCACGAACAGCAGCGGGCTGACGCACTGCACGCCAATCACCAGATCGCCCACCGTAACGATGATGGCCTGGAGCGCGCCCAGGATCACCAGGAGCAGCCAGCGGCCAAAGTAGCCCTGACGCGCGGTAAAGCTGCCGATGCCTTCGCGGTCGACCTCGAGCTTGTAGATGGCGATGAGTACATAACCGCCCACCCACAGCGCCAGATTGGTATAGAACGGGGCAATGCCCGAGCCGAAGCTCTTAACCGGATAGATCGACTTGGACGCGAGCTCAACCGGAGATGCCATGAAGTCTGCAACGTCATCGACGTCGACGCCCATCAGGTCGGCCAGCTCGCCCATGGACTCGGAGGTCTGTAGCGCCGCGATGTCGTTGGCGGCGGTTGCGAGCTTGTCCTGGACCTTGGCAAGCGAGGCATCGGTCTGGGACAGCGTGGTCTTGGCCTGACCGAGTGTAGCGTTGAGTTGCGAAAGTGTACCGCGCGCACTTGCAATAGTAGGCGTGAGGCCAGACACGATTCCCGTCAGATCACCCGAGACGGCGGCAAAGGAATCAAGCGCGCTCGAGGCCTTCGGCAGCGCGTTTTGACCCAGGTCCGTCTGGGCCTGGCCAAGGTTAGTCGCACCGGTCTGAATTGCGTTATTGATAGCGTCGCTGGCACCCGAGACAGCCGCGGCGTCATTCGCCATGGCGCTCGACTGCGCAGACAGACCGTCCTTGATGCTCTGAAGCTTTTCATTCTGCTCGCGGAGCAAATTGATGGTCGATACAATGCGCGCGTCAATTTCCTTGGAACCTGTCGACGTGTCATTGACGAGAATTTCCAAGTGGCCGATAACGGCCTTATTGTGGTCGATCGTCGCTTGGAGAGACTCAAGCGAGTTGTCGATACGGGTGGTCGTAGATGTGACCGCGCCCGTCAGCTTGCCAATCGCAGCGTTCGCGGAGGCTGACGTCTTGGTGAGCGCAAGGCTGCCTTCCGAGAGCGCCTTGGAGAGCGAGGTGATGGAGTTACCCGCCGTAGTGCGGGCCTCGCCCAGCAGGTCATTGCCCTGGGAGATCGCCTGCGTCAGTGACGGCGCCTGACCCTGCAGACCGGCAAGTGCTGCATCTGCCGAGGCAATGGAACCACTCGTCTTATCGATGGCGGCATTCATGTCGCCAATCGAATCGCGCACTTCGCCCAACGTATCAGAAGCCTCTGATACCGAACCGGCCAACGAATCCTGAGCCTGGATTGCCTTGTCCTTTAAATCGACTCCGGCATCCTTGGCAATACTGGCAACGGTCTCACCCACCGTGGAGACGAACTCCGAGTTAATCTGCTGCTCGATGGTGTTTGCACCGGTGTCGGTAACCTTGGGTGCAATAGCGCTCTTTTTCTCATTGACGTAGTACGTAAGCTTGGGCTGATGGTAGTTGCCGTCGAGCATCGAGACCAGGTTATCCGAGAAGTTCTTGGGGATTACGATGGCCGCATAGTACTCACCGCTCTCGACGCCCTCCTTGGCGTCGGCCGCCGAATCGACGAAGGTCCAGCCCAACTGATCGTTCTCCTTGAGCTGATCGACGACCTTATCACCCGCGTTGAGCTCACCCACCAGGTCGTTTTGGGTGCCCTGATCGTTGTTGGCGATGGCAATCTTGATACCCTGAGTGCTTCCGTACGGATCCC
The DNA here is from genome assembly GCA_958427145.1 of uncultured Collinsella sp. Taxonomy (GTDB): domain Bacteria; phylum Actinomycetota; class Coriobacteriia; order Coriobacteriales; family Coriobacteriaceae; genus Collinsella. The sequence goes on along the minus strand of CAUAAZ010000026.1, from coordinate 12,457 downwards.
AGTTTGCCACGATGTTGTACCAGGCATACAGCGAGGGAATAACGCACACGCCGAGGGTAACCACCAAGGCGACGGGGTTCACAAGTAGTCGCTTAATGTCGCGCTTGAATATCGCAAAGGAGACCTTTGCATCGGATAGTTTGCTGCCGAGACTCACGCTTGGACCATCCATCCTGTCATTGAATCGAATCGTACTATCGACAACCATTGTACGTAGGCTCTTTAGTGCCTAGCGGCACAATGGTGCTGAGTTTTGCGGGTAGCAATATACTACGAAGATAAGTTAACGTACAGATGTACAGTATCTTTAATTCCAGCAGCTCACAAAACCACAACCCCGACAAATAATTGATCCCTTGGGGACGGAGGAAAACGGATCACCGGATCAGACCGACCCCCTCGGTGATCCGTTTTCATCCGTCCCCAAGGGATCATTCAAAAGGAAACGAGAGTGGAAAATCTCCCACTTCAAGCCCGCATTCGAGCCAAAAGTGGGAGATTATCCACTCTCGTTCTAATCTAGTTACGGTGCCGTATCCCCGAACTACATCAAGTTGCAGACAGCCGCCGCGAAGGCCACGGGGTCCTCGGGCAGAACACCCTCGACCAGCAGAGCCTGGTCATAGAGCAGACCGGAGTACTGCTTGATCTTGTCGGCGTCGCCCGCCTTCTGAGCAGCGACGAGCTTGGCAAAGACCGGGTGCTTGGCGTTGAGCTCGAGCACGCGCTGGCTCTTGGGCATACCGTCGGGCGCGCCCTCGGGACCCTTCTGGAGCACCTTCTCCATCTCGAGCGAAAGCGGGCCCTCGGTGGTGATGCACGCGGGAGCATCGGTCAGGCGCGCAGAGACGGCGACCTTCTCGACCTTGTCGCCGAGCGCCTCCTTCATGGCGCTAAAGAGGTCCTCGTTCTCCTTGGTGGCGTCCTCGGCCTCCTTCTTCTCGTCCTCGGTCGCCAGGTCAAGATCACCGGTCGCGACGTTCTTGAGCTCCAGGTGACGATCCTCGACCTCGGGCTCAGCACCGTCGGCAACGGCCTTCTCGGCAGCCTCGCGGGCAGCATCGTCCTCATAGATCTTGGGCATATCGGCGGCAACATACTCACGCATGGCCTGGAACGTGAACTCATCCACATCCTGCGTCAGCAGCAGCACGTCATAGCCGCGGTCGAGCACGCCCTTTACCACGGGCATCTTGGCCAAGCGCTCACGCGAGTCGCCGGCGGCGTAGTAGATGGCCTTCTGATCCTCGGGCATGCCCTTGGCATACTCGGCCAGGGTAATCATCTTCTGCTCCTTGGCAGACCAGAACAGCAGCAGGTCGGCGAGCTCATCGGCCTTCATGCCATAGCTCGAGTAGATGCCGTACTTAAGACCGCGGCCAAAGTTCTCAAAGAACTTCTCGTAGGCCTCGCGGTCGTTGTCACGCATATCCTCAAGGTCGGCGGTGATCTTCTTTTCCACACGCTTGGCGATGGCCTTGAGCTGACGGTTCTGCTGCAGCGTCTCGCGCGAGATGTTGAGCGACACGTCGGCGGAATCCACGACGCCGCGGACAAAGTTGTAGTAGTCGGGCAGCAGGTCGTCGCACTTCTCCATAATCAGCACGTTGGAGCTATAGAGCGCCAGGCCCTTCTCGTAGTCCTTGCTGTACAGATCGAACGGCGCGCGGCCCGGCACAAACAGCAGGGCGTCATACTCGAGCGTGCCCTCAGCATGGAAACTGATGGTGCGCGCCGGATCGTCAAAGTCGTGGAACGTGGACTTATAGAACTCGTTGTAATCCTTCTGTTCAACGTCGGAGCTGCGCTTTTTCCAGATCGGCGTCATAGAGTTGATGGTCTCGAGCTCCTGGTAGTCCTCGTACTCGGGCTTGTAATCCTCCGGCGCGTCCTCGGGCTTGGGCTTTTGACGGCTCTTGCTCACCATCATCTGAATCGGGTAGCGCACATAGTTGCTGTACTGCTGAATCAGGCTCTTGAGGCCCCACTCGGTCAGGAAGCGATCGTAGGTCTCGGCCTCGCCGTCGGCGTCGAGCTTCTCGTTCTCGCGCAGCGTCAGGATAACATCGGTACCGTGCTCGGCGCGCTCGCCGTCCTCGATGGTGTAGCCCTCAAGACCGTCCGACTCCCACACATGGGCGACATCCTCGCCGTAGGCGCGGCTCACGACCTTCACATGGCTGGCGACCATAAAGGCCGAGTAGAAGCCCACGCCAAACTGGCCGATGATGTCGACATCCGAACCCTGCTGCTCGGCGTTCTCGGTCTTAAACTCCTCAGAGCCGGAATGGGCGATGGTGCCCAGATTGCGCTCGAGCTCCTCGGCGGTCATGCCAATGCCGTTATCTGAGATGGTAATGGTGCGGGCGTCTTTATCAAAGGAGACGCGAATAGCCAGGTCGCCCTGGTCGAGCTTGACGCTCGGGTCCTGCAGGCTCTTAAAGTTGAGCTTGTCGACAGCATCGCTCGCGTTGGAGATAAGCTCGCGCAGGAAGATTTCCTTATTGGTGTAGATGGAATTGATCATAAGGTCGAGCAGTTTTTTGCTCTCGGTCTTAAATTGACGCATGTGCAGTCCTTTCGCGCTACCCCTGCCCGCAAAAACGGCCCGGTTGCCCGAGCCGCATTGCAGACCTGCTATGTTCAGACTTAGATTTTATAACCCATTAGCGCGCATATATACATACGGAATCGAAAAACTGTATGTTGGAACACCCATGCGTCGATTGCCAAGGAGTGTCCCCAACTGCCAGCAGAAAAGGAACGTCCCTATCTGTCGCCCATGCGCTTGGCCATCCAGGCATGAGGCTGGCCTTCGTCTTCGTAGTCCACCGGCGCGATCTGCGTGTAGCCCGCCTTTGCATAGAGCGGCAGCACGTATTCCTGCGCATGCAACTTTATGAGCTTGGCGCCGGCATCGCGCGCAGCAGCTTCGCTGGCTTCGACAATCTTGCTTGCCAGACCGCGACGGCGCATGGTGGACAGCACGGCGACGCGCCCCATAATATAGGTCTCCCCCGCCGCAACGCCTTCGTCCAAGTCGCACGCCGGCGAAACCGGAGCCTCTGCATCTGCCGCGCGCTCCAGTTCCTCGGGAAACACGCGCGAGCAGCCGGTGAGTTGACCATCCACGTACAGCGTCACATGAATGCAGTCAGAAGCCTCATCGATCTGGTCGAACTCGATTTCGTAACCCTGTTCGTCCACAAAGACGGCGCGGCGCACCAGCGCTGCATCCTCAAAGCATCCCGCCTTGATTTGAATATCCATGGTCGCCCCTCCGTTCAAAGCAAACGTTAGGGACAGATTTTAGCGAAAATGAGCGCCTCGCACGCTAAACTTGGCCCGCGCCTTTGCTAGGTAATCGTAGTGACGAACATTGTGGGCGTCGCTTGCGATAAAGCTGTACAGGCCCTTGTCAAACAGGCGCTGCGCCGGCTTTTTCTCGCGACCAAAGCGCCCGCCGGCAATAAAATCAGCCGAAGCCTGCAGCTTACAACCCATATCGACCAGACGCTCGGCAATGCCTACGTCCTTTTGAATGGCGCGATAACGCTCGGGATGGGCAATAATCACCTGGTAACCGCGGCACTGCAAGTCGTAAATCGTGTTCTCGTATTCCTCAAAGTCATACGAATCGGCACGTGTCGAGAGCTCAAGCAAAAACTCGTTCGACCCATCAAAGTGCAGGCGATCGGACCATTCGATGCCCAAATCCATAAGCTTGGCGTGGTTGACCTCAAAGCCCATCTGGAGCTGCATATCGCCCGCATGGGCACACAGCAACCGATACGCCTCCCACATGTTGGCGTAGTCAAAGTATGGGTCCCGGCAGTGCGGCGTGCACACCATGTGCGTTACGCCGACGGCGCGAGCCGCCTCGAGCATCGCCAAGCTTTGCTCGAGGTTTGCCGCGCCGTCATCGACTCCGGGCAGGATATGGCAATGGATGTCTCGCATATCGCCCTCTTATCTGAGTCGTTGCTTATTTCTTAAAGCGTTTCGCCTTCGCAGGGGTGCCCGTTGCAGCCGCGCCGCCGACAGCGGGATTGACCCCAGCTGCAGCGTCGTTCTGCCCCTTATCCCCGACATAATACGAGTAATAGTAGTCGTGACTCGAAGTCTCGCAGCAGTTCATGACCGTACCGATCACGTTGACCTCGGCCTTGTTGAGCTGATCGAAGGCAGCGAGGATCTCATTGCGCTTGGCAAAGTCCTGACGGATGACATAGATGGTGCCGTCGGTGATCGCAGCGACTTCGGCAGCGTCGACAAACGTGCCCACGGGCGGCGTATCAAAGATGACGTACTGGTACTTTTCCTCCAGCGCGGCAACAAGCTTGGCAAAGCGGCGCGAGGCAATGATGTCTGCCGGATTGGGAATGCGCGGCTCGGCGTCGAGGAAGAAGAGGTTGGGCTGGCCGGTGTCGATAACGGCCTCATCGATCGACATCTGATCGGAAAGCACAGCGTACAAGCCGCCGGCATGACGGACGCCCAGCATGTTGGCAAGCGTACGGTGGCGCATGTCGCATTCAACGAGCAGAACGCTCTTGCCGCTGGTTGCGATGGCCTGGGCCAGGTTGAGCGCGATGGTGGACTTACCCTCGTTGGGAATGGAGGAGGTCACCGTAATGGACTTGATGGGCGTATCGACACTCGCAAAGCGAATGTTGGCGAGCAGCGTCTTGGCTGCATTGTCAAAGGCAAGGGTGTCGTCGGTTTTCTTTTTACGGGCCATGGATTACTTACCGCCCTTCACAACGGGGAAACGGCCGATGACGGGCACGCCGAGCAGTTCGACGGCGTCATCGACAGAACGGACACGCGTGTTGAGCATGTCGAGCAGCACAACAATCGCGACAGCGACAAACAGGCCGGCCAGGGCGGCAACTACAATGTAGAGCTTGCGGTTGGGGCCGCTGGGCTGGGCGGGAACCTTTGCCTTGTCGATGACGTTTACGGCCTGGGCGGCGTCGACGTCCTGGGCGACGGTAGAAACCGAGTTGGCCATGGCGTTGGCGACAGCGGCGGCGCCATCGGGGCTGGCACCGGTCACAGACAGCGAGATAACACGGGTCGTGGTTTCGCTCGTAACGCTTACCTTATAGTCGGCCAGGCTGGAAAGGCCCAGCTCCTTGGCGGCACCGCTCTTGACGCTATCGCTATCGAGCAGCGTGGCGATGTCGTTGGAGAGCATCTGGCTTGCAGACAGATCGTTGTAGTAGCTCGTCTGGCCGCCATCGGTCTTGGCGAGAATGTACACGCTCGTCGTGGCGGTGTAGGTGTTGTCCATCATGGTGAAGGAGACGACGCCCATGGCGATCGCGCAGACCACCGGAAGGGCAATGACCAGCTTGAGGTGCTTTTTAAGCAGCTGGAACAGTTCAAGAAGGGTCATGCAGTTTGCCTTTCATTTCCCTAGTTCGTATCGACAAAACTGCTCGTATAATATCGTATCTTTCTGCCATGTCCGAACTCTATACATAAGATACAGCGTCCGTGTGTAAGTTGCGCAACGACTAACGCGGCAGCGGAGGCGCGGGTAAATCGTCTAATCCTCGGTTTTTGCCATATCGCTACGCGAACGGTCCCTCTTGTTGCACGGGAAACGTTACCGTAACGGTGGTCCCCACGCCCGGTTCACTCGACAGGTCAATCGCGGCGTGATGGTACAGAGCGGCGTGCTTGACGATCGCCAAGCCCAGGCCGGTTCCGCCACGCGCCCTAGAACGACTCTTGTCCACGCGGTAAAAACGTTCGAACACTTTACCCTGCTCCTCGGGCGCAATGCCAATACCCGTATCGGCAACCGACAGATACGGGCGCCCGTCGTCGTGGGTTCCACAACGCAGCATGACCATACCGCCAGGTCGGTTGTAGCGAATGGCGTTACTTGCCAGGTTATAGATCAGCTCGTCGATCAGACGCGATACGCCTTCGATCACCACGGGCTTCGTCTCGTGCCCAATGGTCACATTCGACTGCCGGGCAACCTGCTCAAGACGCTGTTCCACCGTCAACATGGCGCGAGATAGCTCGATGGGCTCCGTGGACCCAATAGGCACCGCCTCGCCCTCGGATGCTCGCTCCGCCTCATCCAAGTTGGAAAGCGTGAGGATGTCGTTAACGAGCGCCGCCAGGCGGCCCGCCTCGCGGTAGATGCGGCCGCCAAAGTTGCGCAGGTCGTCCTCGCGCTCAACCATGCCGTTTGCAATAAGCTCGGCATAGCCCGAAATCGCGGTAAGCGGGGTCTTGAGCTCATGAGTGATATTGGCCGTAAACTCGCGACGCATGCGGTCGTTATCGGCCAGCACCGCCATCTGGCGTTTAAGCTCCTGGCGCTGCGACTCAATGCGCTCGAGCATGGGAACCATCTCGGTGTAGGCGTGTTCATAGCTACGGCGCGGGTGGTCCAAATCGACCTCCTGCAGCGGCGCAATGATGGCACGGGATTCGCGGCGCGCAAGGAAAAACGAGAGCACCGCGCCCGCTGCTGCGATAAGCAGCATCGGCGCCACCAGCGAAAGCAAAATCGCCGCGACGCCAGGCTGGGCCTGCGCCAAACGAACAACCTGACCGTTATCAAGGGCGACGGCGCGATATAGCATAATCTCGTCGAGCGTGGTGCTCGTGCGCTCCGCGGAGCCCGAACCGCTCTCAAGGGCTTCAATGACCTCGGGGCGATCGCCATGGTTGGGCAACGTGGAAGGAGACGCCTCGTTGTCATAGGCGACCGATCCATCCCTGTTGATCAGCGTGATACGAAGGTCCTCGCGATCGAGGCTTCGCAAGAATGCGATGGGTTCCTTCTGCTCGTTTAAGGCGGCGGCAATAAGCTCGGTTTCTTGCGAAAGATTGGCACTCGTGGCATCTGCCAAGGTATTTTGCACAAAGAACGCGCCCAACACCGTAAACGCCAAAATGACGGACATAGCGCAGACAAATATCGTCGCAAACACGCGATGCGAGAGCGTGTGTTTTCCCTGAGGGGCAAAGACCACGGATTACTCCTCCGATGCGGCGTCCGCAATGCCGGCATCTTCGACATCGCCACCGGCGGAAGGTTCGGCCAGACGATAACCCACGCCACGCACCGTCTCGATAGCGCCGGCACGCTCGCCGAGCTTTTGGCGAAGCGTCTGTACGTGAACGTCGACGGTACGCGAGCCACCGTCGAAGTCCCAGCCCCACACGCTCTGCAGCAGCGACTCGCGGGTAAAGACCACGCCGGGCTTGCGCATAAGATATTCGAGCAAATCGAACTCGCGCAAGGTGAGCTTGAGCGGCTCACCGGCAACGGTCACCTCGCGATGGCTGGGCGAAAGCACGATATCGCCCACGCTGAGCACATCGCTCGTCTGCTTGACCATACCGCCGCGGCGCAGCAGCGCACGGCAACGGCTGGCAAGCTCCATGAGCGAAAACGGCTTGGTCAGATAATCGTCGGCACCGCCATCGAGCGCCATCACCTTATCGAGCTCGGTATCCTTGGCAGTGAGCATCATGATGGGCACCGTCGCCGTCAGACGATCGGCGCGCAGGCGACGCATAATTGCCAGACCGTCGGCATCGGGCAGCATGATGTCGAGCAGAACGGCATCAGGCACCCGTCGCGCCACGGCAGCCTTAAACTCGCCATCGCACGGAAAGCCCTCGGCCTCGATTCCCTGCTTGCGCAGTGCATAGACCGTCAAATCCCTGATGATGTCGTCGTCCTCGACGTAATAGATCATGTTGAACCCCTTTGCGGCCGAGATGACCACATCTTAACCCTAAAGGTACCTTTACTAGATGGTATCAGCCAAAACGTCCCGTCAAATAGTCCGCCGTGCGCGGATCGGTGGGATTTTTGAAGAGCTGAGCGGTGGGCGCGTGCTCCACCAACTCACCCAGCAAGAAAAACGCGACCGAGTCGGAGATACGCGCCGCCTGCTGCATATTGTGCGTAACGACCACGAGCGCGCAGGTCTCTTTGAGCTCGCAGGCCAGCCGCTCAACCACCAGCGTCGACACGGGATCGAGAGCGCTCGTGGGCTCGTCCATCAGAAGAATATCGGGTTGCACGGCAAGCGCGCGGGCGATGCACAGGCGCTGCTGCTGCCCGCCCGAAAGGCCCAGCCCCGACTCCTTGAGTTTGTCCTTGACCTCGTCCCATAGCGCAGCGCGACGAAGAGAGTCCTCGACCAGCTCATCCAGCACGGCGCGGTCGCGCACACCCATGCCGCGCGGGCCATACGCGACGTTGTCGTAGATGCTCATGGGAAACGGGTTAGGGCGCTGGAACACCATGCCCACACGCTGACGCAGGCGGCAGATGTCGTAGTCGCCCAGGATATCCTGGCCGTCGAGCGCGATCTTGCCCTCGATGCGGCAGTCCTTGATGCCGTCGTTCATGCGGTTAAAGCAACGCAGCAGCGTTGACTTGCCGCAGCCCGAAGGACCGATAAACGAGGTAATCTGCTTGTCGCGGATCTTGATGGACACGTCCTTGAGCGCGTGATGGTCGCCATAGAACAGGTCGAGGCCCTCGACGTCGATGCGTGTCGGCGAGGCGGCAAGATCCTGCGCCGTGGGGCGAGTCGCATCCCCGACTTCGCGCTCGTGCGCAGCCTCGGCTTGCGCCTCCATTAGCTCCTCGAGCTCCGTGGGCTCCATAGCCGCAGCAGCCGTCATACCGCATACCTCCACATCGATATCAATCCAGCTGTATCGATAGTAGAAATCGCGACTCATACGCACGTGAGCGCATTGTCAGGTGTTTGTAAAGGCGCCTACGCTACGCGGCGGGCAGCTTGATGGTAAAGACGGTATGCTCGGGCGTCGATTCGCACGCGATGGCACCGCCATGTGCCCCAACAATCTCCTTGGCGATGGCAAGCCCCAGCCCAGCACCGCCGCGATTGGTCGCACGCGCTGCATCCAGGCGATAGAACTTCTCAAAGATCACCTTGAGCTTTGGCTCAGGGATCGGATCGCCCTGGTTCACAAATCGTACGCGTACGCCACCGTCACCCAAACGCCTGGCCTCGATCGTGATAGTCGAGCCTTCATAGCTATAGGCAACGGCGTTTTTCATGATGTTGTTGAATACGCGAGCCATCTTGTCGCCGTCCACGAGCACCGTCAGGTCCTCGCAGATATCAACCTTGGCTTCCTTGTGCTGTTCGTTGAGAATGGGATAGAACTCGTCGGCCACCTGCGCCAGCAATAGCCCCAAATCGACGTAGGCGCGGGTAAGCACGATATCGTGGAAATCGAAACGCGTGATGTCAAAGAACTCCTCGATGAGCGCGTCGAGCCGATGGGCCTTGTCGAGCGCCACGCCCGTAAAGCGCGCACGCTGCTCAAGCGGCAAATCGGGAGCCTCCTGCAAGAGCGAAAGATAGCCCACCACGCTGGCGAGCGGCGTGCGCAGGTCGTGCGCCAGGTACGTAACCAGGTCATCTTTGCGATGCGATTCGTCGCGCAGGGCTTGTTGAACCTTGCGCTCACAATCGCGCGCCCGATTGAGCGCGCCCTCGACCTCGAGAAAATCGCCGTCGATGGTATCCCACGTGTCGGGGTTGTCGATCAGACGGTCCTGAATACGAGCGGCGATCACGCGGTCGGCATGCTGCTCGCCTTCCTCATAACCCTGGTAATACAGGGCACGCCCGCAAAAGAACAGGACACACACGGCGAGCGCCAGCACAAAGCCGAGCATGTTGAACACAAAGACGGCATCAAAGAACACAGGCTCGCCAATACCGCCAAGCGCCATGGCCCCGATCGCCAGCGTAATTGTCCACGCGGCACCGCCGATTACCACGCAGCGGCGGACGATTTCGAATCGATCGATCAGCAAGAAGCCAATGAGCAGAACTGCCAGGACGCCAACGATATTGTCAATGCCAATGAGTAGCAGACTCAGCAAAAAGAGCAGCACCGTCGCAAGTGCGCGGTTGTCGACGACCGCCCTTATGTATTCAAAGAGTCGATCGGGCACCTCGAATACCCGCCTATCGTCTTTTGTCATATCCACTTCCCCACCATCAAAGGCGTTATTCGATTATGTAGCCGACGCCCCAGACGTTTTTGATAAAGCGCGGCTTTTGAGCATCGTCGCCGATCTTTTCGCGCAGATGGCGGATGTGCACCATCACCGTATTGTTGGAGCCGGGCATAAAGTCCTCGTTCCACACCGCGCGGAACAGGTCCCCCACGGCCACCACGCTGCCACGATGCTCGACCAGATACAGCAAGATGGAATACTCGATGGGCGTGAGACGCACCGGTGCACCGTCCACCGTCACACAACGAGCATCGCGGTTGATCTCGAGGCCGTCGAGCTGGATGGTCGGCGACTCCACCGCCTGTGCGCGGCTACCGTAGCTAGTGTAACGACGGAGCTGAGCATGAACGCGCGCAATGAGCTCCAGAGGACGGAACGGCTTGACCACGTAATCGTCTGCACCCAACGAGAGGCCCTCGATCTTGTCATGTTGGGCATCGCGCGCCGTCAGCATAATAACGGGATAGGTATGGCTAGCGCGGATGGTACGCAGCAGCTCAAAGCCGTCGATATCGGGCAGCATGACGTCCAGCAGCGCCAGATCGAGCTCCTGCTCCAAAATCGCCTTGGCAGCATCTGCTCCGCTATAGGCAATCTGAACATCAAAGCCCTCTTTTGTAAGGTAGATACCAACCAGGTCGGCGATGGCCTTCTCGTCATCGACTACCAAAATGCGCTCGTTCATGCGTGCTCCTCTCGCGCTCCATTATGCCCGAGGCAGCGCGCGCCACACACAACAAGCGTGGGCGATTAAGTCGACCTTAAGCACCTATGTGTCCGTTCGGGCGCAGACATGGGCCGCGCACGCCCGCGTGCTGATTGTCCGCACCGGTAAACGATATACTTTGAACTCTAAAGAGACCATCCCGTCGAAAGCGAAATCTGTGAAGACTCTTAGTTCTCTTGTAAAGCGCTCCGCGCAACTGACCGCCGGCATTGCCTGCGCTGTCGCCCTTGCTGCCGGCGTGCCGTCTATCGCCAATGCCCAGGTGCTTACGACCGATATCGTTTGCGGTAAGACCGCCGACGCCCGCGGCATCACGGCTGATAATCTGCCCGATATCGATGCGACCAACGCCATCGTCATGAGCAAGAACGGTTCCGTCTATTACGCCCGCAGTGCCGACGAGCAGGTCAAGATCGCCTCAATCACCAAGGTCATGACCGCAATCTTGACCATCGAGAACTGCAAGATGGATGAGAAGGTCACGGTGAGCAACGCCGCGGCAACCGTAGACAATTCGACCGCCGGCTTGCTCAAAGGCGACGAGCTCACAGTGGAACAGGCCCTGCGCGGCCTGATGATTCCCTCGGGCAATGACGCCGCCATCGTGCTTGCCGAGCATGTGGGCAAAAAGATCGACCCCAAGACCAAAGATGCCGAGGCCACGTTTGTCAAGGCCATGAACGAGCGCGCTAAAGAGCTCGGCTGCACGGGAACGCTTTTTGAGAATCCGCACGGTCTGGACTTTGATGAGTGGGCCGGCAACATGCACTCGACCGCGCACGATGCGGCCCTGATGATGCAGGAAGCAATGAAGAGCGATACGTTCCGCGAGATCGTGGCGAGCGATGATTCCTGGATTGAGGTTACAGGCGCCGACGGCTCCGACCACTCACATTCCATGGATACGCACAACGAGCTGCTGGGGCAGGACGGCAATATCGGCGGCAAGACCGGAACTACCGACGATGCCGGCTACTGCTTTACGGCAGCCTACGACCGCGATGGCGACGAGACCTATACCGTCGTTTTGAACTCCAGCACCAACGACCAGCGCTTTGCCGACACGGCCACCCTTGCCAACTGGTACTACGGCCACAAGGTGACGGTTGCGATCGCCAACACGCAGAAAAAGACCGCCAACGGCAATCCGCTCATCGCGCGCATAAGCCAGACCGACTGGACGGACAAGACAATCGACGCCACACTCGCCGATCCCGCAGCTCAGGCGACCATCTTTTCGCTTGCCGGAGAAGTAACCGAAAAGGTTACCTACGATGACCTTTCGGGCACGGTACATGTGGGCGACAAAGTGGGTAGCCTCGCGCTCAAGCAAGACGGCATCAAGGTCGTTGTCACGGATTTGGTTGCCGACGAGGAAGGCTCGGGGCCGAATCCCATTGAATGGCTTCTTGTGAAGCTCGACCGCCTGAGCCGTCGCATCGAAAACCGTCCGCTTGCGGCAGAAAGCGAAACCGTAGCCAAGGCACCTGAGGTGTAGGTTCGAAGAACAATACGCTCACTGAAAGGAGACGTCCGAAAGGATGCCTCCTTTTTTTGAGGGTTCGAATCCCCAGCTAACGTGGTTGGGGGTGCGGACAGAAAGTTGGACCGTGAAGCGGTTCGGACTGGAGGTTCGCATGTACAGCAGGGAGAAGGTCGAGCTCTTCCTCCTGGCG